>NZ_JBFAOX010000021.1:0-126305 GCF_040675435.1 Actinoplanes sp. NPDC049598
CAGCTGCCGCCCGTCACCCTCGGTCTTCTTCCGTGGACTCATAACGTTCGATGTCATCACTCACGGTGCCCATCCCGCCAGGTCTTCAGCCTGGCATGTCGGGCCGGAAACACCTCTCGTGGCACAGTCCCGTTCAAGTTTGGGTGCGGCGGGTTGGGCTGAGCGGGTCGGGGCTCGTGGTGACGTTCGGCTACGTCGGGGTGGCGCTCGGGCTGCGGCTCGCCCAGGTTGCGGTGGATTCGTACTGGGTTCACGTCGTGCTGTGGTTCTCGTGTGCGCCGCTGAGTTTGCCCGGCGGGCCGTTTGAGGTGCTGTTCGTTTGGGGGGTGGCCGGGGTTTTCGGGTCGGTGGTGGTGGTGCAGGTGGCCGACGTTCTCTGGTGGGTGGGGCTGGCGGGCTGGGGGTCGGGGCGGTTCGGGCGAACTTCCGGTCGCGCGGTGGCCGTACAGTCGTGGCGTGATCTTGCGGTTTTCCGGGGTGGTGGTGCGGTATCGGGGGCGGCTGCTGGTCACGGCGCTGTTGTTCGCGGGGCTGGCTGTGGCGGGGGCGGTGCGGCAGGCGGCCGAGCCGACCGGGGAGCTGGTAGACATGCTGACCGTCGCGGGGGCGGCGCTGCTGGCCGGGGCGATGGTGGCGGTGGGCTTTCGGCGGCGGGCGGACGAGGCCGGGTTCGAGGTCGACGAGGAGCGGCGCTCGTTCCGTACGCCACGCAGTGCCGCCCCTGTCTTTACGGGGTTGTTCCTGCTGGCCGCGGCGGCGGCGATCGGCGGGGCGGGCGGCTGGGCGTGGGCGCACGGCGACCGGGACGGCGGCTGGGTCTTCGTGATGGTGCTGCTGGGCGCGGGGGTCGTGGCGGCGGGACCGGCGGCGTGGCGCGGGGCGGGCGCCGAGTTGACCGGCGACGGGATCCGCGGCGACCAGTCGGGCGGGTCGGTCTTCATCCCGTGGACGGCGCTGTCGGCCGAGCGGCCCGCGCGGGACGACCACCACGTCGATCTCCGGGTCGCCCATCCCGAGCAGGTGGTCCGGAAGGGGCTCGTCGTGCGGCCGCATCGGGTCCCGTTCGAGGCCGCGTCGTCGGCGTTCGTCGCTGGGGCGATACGGCACTACGCCGCGAACCCGGCCGAGCGGGCCGCGATCGGCACCCGAGCCGGTTATCGGGAGCTGGCCGCGCTCCTGGATCAGCCGCTGCGGCCGCAGGAACCGCCGACCTCGCGAAGGCGGCTGCTCTGGCGCGGAGTGGGCGGGGGCGCGGCGTTCCTCACGGGGATCACCCTCCAGACCTTCGTGGAGGCCGACACGACTCTCGGCCTGGTCCTGAGCCTGATCGGCCTCGGCCTGATCGGTGACGCCGCGCGAGGATTGCGCGCCCGCCGCCAGGAGGCCTGAGTAGTGGGTATCGATCTGGAGCTGGCCGATGTCGTGGTCGCGTTCTCCCAGATGTACGCCTGCCGGCAGTCCGGGCGGCCCTGCGAGCACCGACCCAACTGCACGGCGCACCACGACCGGCTCGTGGCCGAGGCCGCGGCCGCTCGGCCCGGGGAGGAATTTCCCACGGAGTTCCGCTACCGCCGCTTCCACGACATCGTCGAGAAGATGGAACTGACCGGGATGGGCGGCATCCCGTCGTTCAAGCTGCTGTCCAACGGTCCGTGGCTCGTGACGGCGCAGGAAATCGACGAGGCCCTCGCGGCGTACGCGCAAGCACCGACGGCCCTGCGGGTACGTCTCGAGATCGACCCGAGGTGGGCGGCCTGGCTGGCGTGGCTGGCGGTCGCCCGCGACCACGGCGGCTTCGAGGCGGAGTGACCGTCGGCAGTCGGCCTCGCTGTCCGGCTGCGGGCCGTGCTCGTGGTGAATCATCAGGGGATGACGACCCCCGAACATTCACCGGAGGAGCCGGCCGGCGCACGGCCACTGACCGCCTCCGCCTCGTTGCGGTGGACCACGCCGGCTGCCCTGTCCGAGGGGCTCCGCCTTCGCGGGTTGATCTGGGAGCCCGCCCCGCGGGCGACGGCGGCCGTTCGTCGAGCCTGACCTGCGGTGGCTGTCCGGAGTCATCGCCGAGGAGGCATCACCAAGCTCACCGCATATCTCCAGGACTCGGCGGCTGCTGCTCCGGTGCGCGCGGCGGAGGCCATGGGGGTCATGGATGGCGATCCACCTCGGCGACGTCGGCGTTCCGGTCAACTCCACTCACCGCGGCGCCTGGAACACCGACAGCGGGCAGGACTGGGCCGGCTACGCCACCGCGAGGCAACTCCGGAAGCTGCGTGACGAAGACCTCGAACGATGATCAGGCGGGTCGGCGGAGGATGAGGATTTCGCGGTGGGCGCGCGGGTCGGTGGCCGGGAGGTCGGCGGTCATGGAGCCGTAGCGGGCGATCGGCTCCAAAGAGGTGAGCCGGGTCAGTTCGGCGGCGGTCCAGGGGCGGGCCGGGATGATGGTGTCGACGACTGTCTCGTGGGCTACGGAGATGCGTACGCGCACCTGCCTTATGCCTGTGACCTGGTCGTGGACGTCCTGGGGGGAGCCCCACCGGGTCCGCACGTCGCCGATCGTCCAGTCCGGATCGGCGCCGGCGGGGGCGGCGAGGTCCACGATGAGCAGGCCGGCAGGGGCCAGGTGCTCGGCCGTACGGGTGAGGAAGCCGGTCATCGCCTCGTCGGTCAGCAGCAGCGCGGCCGAGTCGAGCATGAGCAGGGCGAGGTCGAAGCGGTGGGGCAGGTCGAAGTCGGTCATGTCGGCCTGGACCACCTGGAGCGGGAGGCCGGTGGCGCGGGTGCGGGCGCTGGCGCACATGGCGGCGGAGAGGTCCAGGGCGGTGGCCGGGATGCCACGGCGGGCGAACTCGCGGGCGTGGTCGGCGGGGCCGGCGGCCAGCTCCAGCACGCGGTGGGGCGGGCCGCCGTGGTGACGGGCGAACCACGTACAGACGAGGTCGACCTCAGCCGGGATGTCTCGGTAGCTGAAGGCGGCTCGGTACGCTTCGACGTCTATTGGCGCCGCACCATCTCGGTGATCCAGATCGGGGCGTACGGCGAGGTGCAGTTGGGCGGTGTGGGGTAGTCCTTGAGCACCTCCAGGCGCTCGCCGATGCCGATCGCCCGGTCGCGCGATCCCGGGTGGGAGATGCCGATCTGGGCCAGGCAGTGGTTCATCGCCCACTGCAGACGGTCGGGCGCGCCTTTCATCTCCGCCTCGATGACGTCGAGCAGGGCGGCGAGGTCGAGGCCGGCGGGCCTCTTGGCGACCCGCTCGGTGGTCAAGGCCCAGCCGGCACTGGCGACGGCCGGATCGGGGTCGGCCAGCCACGCGAGGCGCAGCTCCTCCGCCCACGGGCTCTTCTTGACCACGTAGTTGACGAGCCAGTCGTGCACCTTCGGGGCGCGGGCCTCGCGCAGCATCCGGTCGAGCTCGGCGCGGTCGAACAGCTTCGGCCGGCAGATCAGCAGGGCCAGCAGCCGGGCCGCGGTGTCGCCGGTCGCCCAGAGCTCCCGGGCCAGCTCCTGCTGCGTCTTCAGCCGCTTCGCGACCGCGCGCAGCCGGGTGAGGTTGACGCCGTGGTCGTCGCCGCGCTTCTCGTTCGCGGCGCGCAAGGCCGGGTCCTCGAGCGTTGCCAGCTCGGCCATCACCTCGGCCGCGGTCGTGTCGGTCACGCGCTCACCTTAGTGCCTATTTGCCGGCCGCCAGTTCGGCCAGGTAGGCCTCGGTCAGGCCGCCCAGGACGGACGGGGTGCCGGGTGGGCGCGGGATGCCCAGGTGCAGTTCGCGCAGCTCGTCCATGAAGTCGTCCCACAGCGGCTGGCCGCCGCGCTCCAGGAGCTCGGCGCGGATGGACAGCTCGCGGCTGACCGGGAGGTGGCGGCGGCCCCAGGCGCCGAGGTGGGCCAGGACCGGGACGAGCTGGATGGCGGGCTCGGTCAGGCTGAGCCGGATGCGCTGCTTGTGGGACGGGTCCGGGGCCGAGGTGATCATGCCGAGCTCGGTGAGGCGGGCCAGGCGGTCGGCCAGGATGTTGGAGGCGATGCCCTCCTCCGACTCGGTCAGCAGGGCGCGGAAGTGGCGGCGGTTGCCGAACATCATGTCGCGGATGATGATCAGCGACCATTTGTCACCGAAGACCTCCAGCGACAGGTTGATGGGACACCCGGAACGGTGATCGCCGGCCATGTGGTTCTCCCTTTCGCCGTACCGCTTGCAGTTTACAACCGGTCTGGCCTACCGTGCTGAGTCACGGCCTACATCACCTGTGACCTCGCGGTCTCCGCCGACGGCTTCACCGCTGGAGTCAACCAGAGGCTGGAGAAGCCGTTCGGCGACGGCCCGGTCGGCGAGCTGACCCGGTGGATGCAGGGCGGGACGACCTTCCACTTCGTCACCGGCGGCATCAAGGAAGCTCTCGCCCGCGCGGGAGACGGCGAGCGCCTCTTCGACGGCGTGCCGCCGCTTCATCTCAAGCCGGTCCGGGTGCGGGCGGCCTCGCTGGTCACCCACATCACTTACGCGCGAGCAGCAGGCGGCAGCCCGGCGTGATCACGTCGGCCGAGACGACGGTGAAGCCGGCCGCGGTCAGGTCGGCGCGGAGCGCGGGCAGCGGTGTGGTGCGGTAATACATCACGAACGGGGGGCGCCACACCGCGTTCCGCACCCGCATGGCGACGTCGAAACCGAGCGTGGCCAGGCCCGCGACCGAGGCCACGGGCGGCGTCTCGCCGATCGGGAAAGCGAAGGTTCCGCCCGGTTTCAGCGCCCGGTGGACGCCCTCGAAAACGGCCGGGCGCTCGGTGGGAAGGAAATGCCCGAGCGCCCCGAACGTCACCGCGAGGTCGAACGAAGCGGCGAAGGGCAGCGACCGGGCATCGGCTCGCACCAATGTGGCCGCGGGATGCGCGCGATGGGCCTCGGCCAGCATCCCCGCGCTGAAATCGACCCCGGTGACCGACGTGCACACCGAGGACAGGACCGACAATCCCGCCCCGGTGCCGCAGCAGACGTCCAGGCCGTTCGCGAACGGTCCGGGCAATGCCGCTGTCGTTGCTTCGAGCACGCGAGAAGGCGTACGGAACGGGGTCTGATCGAATTTGGGTGCCAGCAGGTCGTAGCCGTGCTCGACCGAGGACATCGCCTGGACGACCAGTTCGCGCAGCGACGGACCCCGGGGCGAGAACATCACCCGAGCGTACCTACCGGCGCGACCCGGGAGTAAACGCGAAGTGAACGGTTCGCCCTTTTCGCGCAGTTTCCGTGATCGCTACGTCACTGTTCCCGCAGCGTTGATCGCGTGGCATCGACTCTGCGCGGGACCTACCGGCGACGGTCGCCGGCACCGAGTCCCGTGGAGGACCTCGTGCCCGACCGACGTCAGGTGCTGCGCATGAGCGCCGTCGCCGCCGCCGCGCCCGCGCTGGGTACGGCCGTTGCCGCCCCGGCCGAAGCGCACCCGCGGGTCAAGAAGGAGATCTTCGGCCACCGCGGCGCCTCCGGTTACCGCCCGGAGCACACGCTCGCGTCGTACGAGCTCGCGGCCCGGATGGGCGCCGACTACATCGAGCCCGACCTGGTCTCGACCAAGGACCACGTGCTGGTCTGCCGGCACGAGCCGGAGATCAGCGGCACGACCGATGTGGCGTCACGTCCCGAGTTCGCCGGCCGTAAGCGGACCGTGCTCCTCGACGGCGTCAGCGTCACCGGCTGGTGGACCGACGACTTCACCCTGGCCGAGCTGAAGACGCTGCGGGCGGTCGAGCGCCTGCCCGCCGTGCGCCAGGAGAACACGCTCTACGACAAGCTGTTCGAGGTGCCGACCTTCACCGAGGTGCTGGAGCTGCGGGCCCGGCTGTCCAAGGATCTCGGCCGCGACATCGGTGTCATCCCGGAGACCAAGCACCCCACGTACTTCCGCCGCCTCGGCCTCGAGCTCGAGACGCCGCTGGTACGCGCCCTCGACCGGGCCCGGCTCAACAAGCGCGGGGCCAAGGTGTGGATCCAGTCGTTCGAGGCGGCCAACCTCAAGGACCTCAACGACAAGTACCGCGTACAGGTCAACCTGGTCTTCCTGACCTCGGCCACCGGTTCGCCGTTCAACGACACCAAGACGTACGCGCAGTATCTGACGCCCGCGGGCCTCAAGGAGCTGTCGACCTACGTCGATGGCATCGGGCCCGACAAGAGCCAGGTCATTCCGCGCACCGCCGAGGGCAACCTGGCCACCCCGACGTCGCTGGTGAGGGACGCCCACGCGGCCGGCCTCAAGGTCATCCCCTACACGTTCCGCGCCGAGAACCAGTTCCTGCCGGCCGATTACCGCGTGGGTGCCGACCCCAACGCTTATGGCCGCGCCATCGACGAGCAGATCACCTACCTGAAGACCGGCATCGACGGTCTCTTCACCGACCAGCCCGACATCGGCGTGCTTTCCCGCACGCTCGCCTTCGACTGACGGTTCTCCGGAGCCCCCGCGACAGTCGCGGGGGCTCCGCCTATTCGCTCAGCGCGGGCGTGATGACGTCGAAGGCGCGTGCGGTCAACTCCAGCGGATCCGACTTCCCGTCGCTCTCCGCCCAGCGCCGCAGCACGTCCTCCAGCGCGGTCAGCGCGACGCCCACCGCGAGTCCCGGGTACATGTCGGTCGCGGTGTCGCGTCCCAGTCGCGCGGCGAGGACGGCCGTCATCGCGTACCGCCAGGCCGTTTGCCTTTCCAGCGAGCGCGCGTAGAGCGCCGGCGTCCGCAGGACGAGCTGGACCACCGGCAGCGCCTTGCCGGTGTTGCCCGCGCAGTCGAGCACCGCGACCTCCACCGCGTGCCGCAGCGCCACCGCCGTCGGCTCACCGGCCGGCCGGCTCGCCAGCTCGGCCCGCATCTGGTCGCCGAGGGTCTCGAGCATCTCGACGACCACGTCCTCCTTGGACGCGTAGTACCGGAAGAACGTGCGCCGCGATACTCCCGCCGCCGCCACGATCTCGTCCACCGTGACCGTGTCGAAGCCCCGGGCCGCCATCAGCTGCAGCGCCGCCACCTTCAGCTCGTCGCTCACGACCTGCCGCTTGCGCTGCGCCATCGTCAGCCCGCGCTCGTCCACCATGCGCGCAGGATATGCCATGCCCCGCTTGACACTCAGTGCCACCGGTGGCAGCGTGAGTCACATGACCGTTGTTATCACCGGCGCCTCCAGCGGCCTGGGCCTGGCCACCGCGCGCGCCCTCACCGACCGCGGCGAGCACGTCATCGCCGCCGTCCGGGACGAACGCAAGGCCCGCGCCGTGCTGCCCGCCGCCGTGGACATCCGCCACGCCGACCTGGCCGACCTCGGCTCCGTCCGCGCCTTCGCCGCCACCGTCGGCCGAGTCGACGTCCTCATCAACAACGCCGGTGTGATGGCCCCGCCCCGCGCCGACCTCCAGTTCGCCGTCAACCACCTGGCCCACTTCGCGCTGACCGGCCTCCTGCTCGACCGGATCACCGGCCGGGTCGTCACCGTCACCTCGGTGCTGGCCAAGAAGGGCCGCCTCAACTTCGCCGACCTCGGCGCGGGTAGCCCGTCCGCCCTCTACAACCAGTCCAAGCTGGCCAACGCCGTCTTCGGCCTGGAGCTGCACCGCCGCCTGGCCGCCGCCGGGTCACCCGTACAGAGCCTCCTGGCCCATCCCGGCTACGCCGTCACCGGCCTCCAGGCGGGCATGCGGCCCAGCCTCAACCGCCTGTTCCTCACTAAAATCGGCAACCCGCTGCTGGCCGTTTCGGCCGAGAAGGGCGCCCGCCCGATCCTGCACGCGGCGACCGATCCGGCCGCCCGGAGTGGACAGCTGATCGGGCCCGGCGGCCCCGGCGAGCTGCGCGGCGCCCCCAAGGCGCTCGCCCCGGCGCCCGCCGCCACCGACCTCGAGACCGGCCGCCGCTTGTGGCAGCTCTCCGAAGACCTGACCGGAGTTCACTACCCCCTGGAGCAGCTGCGCTGAGCGTATCCTCCGGCCATGAAAGCGCTCCTCACCTCCGCCGGCATCAAGAACGACACCATCCGCGAGGCCCTGGTCGAGCTGCTGGGCAAACCGATCGAGGAGGCGAGCGCGCTCTTCGTGCCCACCGCCCTCTATCCGTTCCCCGGGGGTCCGTACATGGCGGCCCGCACGTTCCTGGGCCAGGGGCCGACGCCGCTGTGCGACCTGGGGTGGAAGGCGCTGGGCCTGCTGGAGCTGACCGCGCTGCCGAGCATCGACTTCGACACCTGGGCGCCCACGGTCCGCGAGGCCGACGCCCTGCTGTTCGGCGGCGGCGATCCGCTGTTCCTGGCCAACGAGATGCGCCGATCGGGCCTGACCGCCCTGCTTCCTGAGGTCGTCTACGTGGGAGTCAGCGCCGGCGCCATCGCCGCCGCGACCACGTTCGTCGAGACCTACACCGAGCCGCCGGCCGGCACCGACAACCCGGTCAAGGTCGAGCCCGCTGTCTTCGGCGACGTTCACCGCCTCATGGTCACCGCCGAGGGCGCCGGCCTAGTCGACTTCGCGGTCATCCCCCACTTCGAGAATCCGAACCACCCCGACGCGTCCCGCGTCAACGCCGAGAAGTGGGCTTCGCACATCCCCGCCGCGACGTATGCGATCGACGACGACACCGCCCTCAAGGTGATCGACGGCAAGGTCGAGGTCGTCTCCGAGGGTGAGTGGAAGCTCTTCCCGCCGTCCTAGCCTTCGCGCGGATCATCGGGAGCAGGATTGCGCGCAGTCCGGCAGCGAGGCGCGGGCGCGGGATCTGTCCAGCTGGTGGCCGAGCCAGGCGTTCAGGGCCAGGAAGGCGCCGCCGCAGAGGAGCAGGACGATGACCAGGATGCCGAGGATCCAGCGCCAGATGGCGAGACGGCTCTCCTGCGGGGTGTCGGTGCCCTCGAAGGGCCACGAGGAGTCGTCGTCCGGATCGTCCACGAAGACGGACGGTACCGAAAAGGGCTACCAACTACGACTTTTCCCGCGTATACGACCCCGATGGATGACGGCGCCGCCGGCCTGGGGCCGGCGGCGCCGTGGGTCAGGACAGGTCAGTCCTGGGGTGGGTCGGCCAGGGGCCAGCCGCCGGCGGCCAGGTGGGCCGAGACGCGGACGATGTCCTCGGGGGTGGCTTCCTGGAGGACCGAGTCGTTGATCATGGCCTCGATGTCGGCGGCGGTGATCACGTCGCCGCCCTGGGTCTCGGACTGGGTGGCCAGGTCGGCGGCGATCTGGCGGACCTCGTCCTCGGTCAGTTTGCGGCGCAGCAGGCCGAGCAGGGCCACGTAGTCCTGCCGGGGGACGCCGGCCGGGTAGCCCGCGCGGAGCCAGCCGACGGTGCGGGTGAGGAAGTTCGAGCGGGAGTCGGTCATCACTTGTCCACGATCGTCGGGAAGATGTGCTCGAAGCTGATCGTCTTGCCGAAGCCACTGGCCACGATGAACGTGATACCCAGCAGCACGCCGAAAATGACGATCGCGAAGAGCAGATAGCCGATGACCTTGCCGGCCGGGTTGGGCCGGGCGTGCGAGACCTCCGCGTCGCCACCCGCGCCCCAGGCCAGGGAGCGGATGCCGAGCGCGAACAGGGCGGGCAGGCCGGCCCCGAGGACCAGGCCGGCGGCCAGGACCTTCCAGGCGCCTTCGAGGGCGAATCCGAGGTTGCTCATGTCAGACCGCCGTTCCGGCCGGCTCGCGCGGCGCGTCGGCCGCGGGCGCGTCCCACTCGTCGTTGACGTTGTTGTGGTCGATCGGCTTGCGCCGCGACCGCAGGTACATGAAGGCCGCCGCGGCCAGCAGGACCACGAAGACCACGATGGCGCCGCCCAGACCGCCGACCAGGTCGGCCAGGTACCACATCAGCGCGCCGACGATGGCGGCCGAGGGCAGGGTGATCAGCCAGGCCGCGACCATGCGGCCGGCCACCCGCCAGCGGACCTGGGCGCCGGGCTTGCCGACCCCGGAGCCGAGGATCGAGCCGGTGGCCACGTGCGTGGTGGACAGCGCGAAGCCGAGGTGGCTGGAGGCCAGGATGACCGCGGCCGAGGAGGACTCGGCCGCGAGGCCCTGCGGCGGGGCGATCTCGACGAGGCCCTTGCCGAGGGTACGGATGATGCGCCATCCGCCGAGATAGGTGCCCAGTGCGATGGCCAGGGCGCAGGACGCCTTCACCCAGAACGGGATGTTCTTGGTGTCGGTCCAGTCGCCGGTGGCGATCAGGGCGAGGGTGATGATGCCCATCGTCTTCTGCGCGTCGTTGGTGCCGTGGGCGAGCGAGACGAGCGAGGCGCTGCCGATCTGGCCCCAGCGGAAGCCGTTGTCGGTGAAGCGCTTGGCGACGCCGACGGTGATCCGGTAGATGAGCCAGGTGCCGACGGCGGCCACCACGCCCGCGATGACCGGGGACAGCACGGCCGGCAAAAGCACCTTGCCGACGACGCCGTCGAGCTTGGAGCCGTCGCCGTTCCAGTTGACGCCGGCCCAGCCCAGACCGGCGATGGTGGCGCCGATGAGGCCGCCGAACAGCGCGTGCGACGAGCTCGAGGGCAGGCCCAGCAGCCAGGTCAGCAAGTTCCAGATGATGCCGCCGATGAGGCCGGCCAGGATGATGAGCAGGAGCGCCGAGCCGCCGTCGGCGGTGAGCGAGTCCTTGGGCGTACCGTCAGAGTTCTGGATCTTGACGACAGCGTTGCTGACCGTGAGCGCGACCTCGACGGAGAGGAACGCACCGATCAGGTTGAGGATGCCCGAGAGGGCAACAGCGACCTTGGGCCGCAGCGCTTTGGTGGCGATGGACGTGGCCATCGCGTTCGCCGTGTCATGGAACCCGTTGGTGAAATCGAACCCGAGGGCCGTCACCACCACCAGGGCCAGGATGACCGTTGACTCTGTCACGAAGCCAGCGTCACCCCGGGGATCAGCTCATGGAAGGTTCAAGTGATCAGCATCTAAATGTTGCGTCGTCGTTAACCCGGCGTACACCTGGAGTTTCGCGTCCGCAAACGGATCGCCCGGCCGCGCTATACAACGCGGCCGGGCGAAACGCCATCAAACTAGGCTGTGGGCTGCAGCACGACGGTCGCCGTGCCGGTCTGGGCCGGGGTTCCGGTGTCGGTGTACGACGCCACGAAGACCGCGGTCAGGTTGCCCGCCCCGGCGTGACCGGGGTCGAGGAACGTGGTGATCGAGCCACTGCAGCCGGACGCCGTGGAGAGCGGGTGCCCGTGCTGGTCGTGGCCGAGGATGTAGGTCACGGTGACCCGGGCGCAGTCGACCGGCTGGTCGTCGGTCACCTGGACCTGGAAGTTCACCGTGTCACCGAACTGGAACGGCTGGCCCGCCTGGGGCGAGGTGAACGTGACGACCGGGGCCGCCGTGCCGACCGGCAGGATCACCTCGGCCGACGAGGACCGGCCGGTGCTGTCGGTGACCTTCAGGGTCGGGCGGTAGTTGCCGTTCTGCCGGAAGGTGTACGTCGGGTTCGGCGACCGGGAGTCGACCCGGTTGTCGTTGTCGAAGTACCACTCGTAGCGCAGCGTGTCGCCGTCCGGGTCGGTCGTGCCGGCGCTGGAGAACTGCACCGTCAGCGGCGCCTGACCGGAGGTGGGCGTCGCGGTGGCCTTGGCGATCGGGGTGCGGTTGCCGCGGACGTAGTCGAACCGGGCCAGCTGGGCGTCGGGGTTCTCGGCGAAGTAGCCGTCGCCGTACTCGAGGACGTAGAGCGCGCCGTCGGGGCCGAACTCGAGGTCCATCGGGTTGTCGAAGACGAGCTCCGGCAGCACCGACTCGATCTTCGTGACCTGGTTGCGGCGGTCGAGCGTGAGCGCCTTGACCCAGTCGCGGGTCCACTCACCCAGCAGCGGCTTGCCGTCGAACGCCTCCGGCCACTTGACCCGCGAGTTCAGCCGCCGGTCGTAGTCGTAGGCCGGGCCGCCCATCGGGCCGATGCCACCCGTGCCGAGCTCCGGGAACTGGGGGCTGAGGCCGTACGAGTACGCGATCTCCGCCTTCTCGACCGGCGGCAGGTTGCGCAGGCCCGTGTTGTTGGGCGACTCGTTGACCGGCGCCGCGCAGTTGAACGGGGCGCCCGACGTGCCGGTGGCGAAGTCGTAGTCCACGTACGGCTTGTCGGCGTCGGCACAGTAGGGCCAGCCGTAGTTGGCCGGCTTGTCGATGGCCAGCCAGCGACCCTGTCCGGCCGGGCCCCGGGCCGGGTTCGCGTTCTGCGCGTCCGGCGAGTAGTCGCCCAGGTAGATCACGTCGGTGTCCGGGTCGATGGTGAAGCGGAACGGGTTCCGCAGGCCCATCGCGTAGATCTCCGGCCTGGTCTTCGGGGTCCCCTTCTTGAAGAGGTTGCCCTTGGGGACCGTGTAGCCGCCGTTCTTGCCGACCGTGATCCGGAGCACCTTGCCGCGCAGGTCGTTGGTGTTGGCCGCGCTGCGCTGGGCGTCGAAGACCGGGTTGCGGTTGGCCCGCTCGTCCAGCGGCGCGTAGCCGTCGGAGGAGAACGGGTTGGAGTCGTCACCGGTCGACAGGTACAGGTTGCCCTTGCTGTCGAAGTCGATCTTGCCGCCGACGTGGCAGCACTGGCCGCGGTCGACCGGCACCTGGATGATCTTCTGCTCGGTGTTCAGGCGCAGCGTGCTGCCGGCCAGCTTGAAGCGGGACAGCTGCAGGTGGCCCTTGAACGGCGCGAAGTCGGCCGCGGTGCCCTCGGTCGGGGCGTCGCCCTCGTTGACCTGAGGCGTCGTCGGGTCGTCGGACGGCGTGTTCAGCACCGGCGAGTAGTAGACGTAGACCCACTTGTTGTGCTGGAAGTCGGGGTCGATGGCGATGCCCTGCACGCCCTCCTCGTCGTGGAGGTAGACCGGGATGGTCGCGGCGAGCACGTTACGGCCGGTGGCCGGCTCGTGGATGCGTACCTGTCCCCCGCGGGCCGTGTGCAGCACGCGCTTGTCGGGCAGGACGGCGAGGGCGATCGGCTCGCCCGGGAAGTCGTTGAGGGTGACCTTCTGGAAGTCGGAGGACGGCGGCAGCGGCGCGCTCGATCCACCGCCGGCCACGGCCACGGAGGGCGTCAGCAGGGCGGCTACGCCCACTACGCCCAGGATGGACAGTCTGCGAATCATCAGAACCTCAATCCGGCGAGGTAGTCGTAACCGCGCTCCGCGGTCACGAGGGCCTGCTCGGGCGTACGCGGCGGGGAACCGGCGTCGTCGCGCTCCACGATGTATTCGATGAGTCCTGCTTCCTTCGAGTGGTCGAAGATGCGGCCGAAGTCGATGAGCCCGTCGCCGGGGTCGGCGAAGCTCGCGTTCACGTCGAGGTCCTTGACGTGCACCTGCTTGATGCGGCCGCGGTTCTCCTTGATGATGTCGACCGGGTCGTGGGCGCCCCGGAAGGCCCAGTACAGGTCGACCTCGAAGTGCACCAGGCGCGGGTCGGTCTCGCCGAACAGGATGTCCATGCCGGTCCGGCTGGTCCCGTTCTGGCGGAAGAACTCGGCGTGGTGGTTGTGGTAGCCGAACTGCAGCCCGGCCTTGCGGGCCAGCGCGCCCGCCTTGTTGAGGTCGGCCGCGAACGCCTTGTACACGGCGGCGTCGCGGATCGGGCCGTTGGCGCCCTGCCCGAAGAACGGGTGGACGATGAACTTGTTGCCGACGATGGCGGCGTCCTCGAGGGCCCGCTTCCAGGTGTCGGCGTTCCACGGCTGCGGGATGCCGACGTGGCCCGAGGTGGCCCGGATGCCGGCCTTGTCGAGGGCCGCCCGGAACTGCGCGGCGGTGCGGTTGACGAAGCCGGCGTGCTCGACCCGCTTGTAGCCGATCTCGGCGAGCTCGGCGAGGCTCGCGTCGAGGTCGATCGCGAGCTGGTTGCGCAAGGTGTAGAGCTGCACGCTGATCTGGTCACGCGGGACGCGGCTGAGGTGGCCCCCGTGGGAGCCGCCCGCCTGAGCGGCTCCTGGTACGGCGATGGTCGCCGCGGCGCCGGCCGCCGCAGCGGCGCCGAGGAGTTGACGACGGTTCAGTGACTGCGGCATTGCGATCTCCCCTATCGAACGACGTCGTTCGATGAGGTTACCGATCTGTTTCGTCGAAAGTGAAGCTAAGTTTCTTCAGATCAAGCAAAAGTTCTCGCTGTCCGGACAAAACATCGTTTAGATGCGGCTTTCCGCGTCCACCTGGGCCAGAGCACCGGACAGGATGGACAGACCCTCCCTGGCTTCGGCCTCGGTGAGCGTTAATGCCGGCCCCATCCGCAGCACATTGCTGTAGAGTCCGCCCTTGCCCACGAGCAGGCCACCGGCCCGGCACTCGTCGAAGACCCGGAGCGTGGCCGCCGGATCGGGCTCGGTCGTTCCAGGATGGACGATTTCGACCCCGATCATCAGTCCCTTGCCGCGCACCTCCCCCACGATGGGCAGATCGAGCGCGCGCAGCCCGTCGAGCAGGATCGCGCCGACCCGCGCCGCGTTGCCCTGCAGGTCGTGGTCGAGCACGTAGTCGAGCACCGCGTTGCCGGCCGCCGCCGAGAGCGGGTTGCCGCCGAACGTGGAGAAGCTGATCGCCGGCACCGCGTTCATCACCTCGGCCCGGCCCACCACGCCGCCGAGCGCGAAGCCGTTGCCGATCCCCTTGGCGAAGGTGATCAGGTCGGGCGTGACGCCGTGGGCCTGATAACCCCAGAAGTGCTCGCCCGTACGCCCCCAGCCGGTCTGCACCTCGTCGGCGATCAGCAGGATGCCGCTTTCGGTCAGCACCTTGTGGTACGCCCCGAGCAGACCGTCCGGGCCGGCCACGAACCCGCCGACGCCCTGCACCGGCTCGGCGATCAGCGCCGCCACATCCCCCGCGGTGACGGTGGTGAGCACCTCGCGCAGATCGTCCACGGCGGCGTCGAGGATCTGGTCGGCGGTCAGGCCGGCCATCCGCCCCCGCAGCCGGTCGCCCGAGGCCAGCCACGAGACGTTGAGCGGGGTGAGCGCGCTCGACGACCAGCTGCGGTGCCCGGTGACGGCCATGGTGGCGAAGGTCCGGCCGTGGTAGCTGTTCTTGATGGCCAGGATCTGGTTGGAGCGGCGCAGGTTCGTCGCCATCAGCAGCGCGGTCTCGTTGGCCTCGGTCCCCGAGTTGGTGAAGAAGACCCGCGCGTCGGGGATGCCGGACAGCCGCGCGATCTTCTCGGCCAGCTCGACCTGCTGCTTGATCAGGTAGAGGGTCGAGGTGTGCACGACGCCGGTGGCGAGCTGGCGCTGGACAGCCTCGTTGATCTCGGGGATGTCGTAGCCGACCATCGTGGTGAGCACCCCACCGAAGAAGTCCAGATAGGAACGACCGTCGCTCCCGGTGACGCGGCGGCCGTCACCTTTGACGATCTCCAGGGCGTCGTCGCCGTAGTAGGTCGGCATCCAGCTCGGCAGCACAGCGCGGTGGCGGGCCAGCAGATCGTCGCTCATGAGGGGCTCCTAACCATTAAAACGGACAAATCCGAATTGGGCGTGGGGGTGGCCGCGGGCGGCGCAGGGGTGGCCGCGGGCGGCGCAGGGGTGGCCGCGGGCGGCGCAGGGGTGGCCGCGGGCGGCGCGGGGGTAAGTGCGGGCGGCGCGGGCGCGGGGTTGGGCGACGGTGTACTCATCGCCAGCCGCGGGGGTGGGGGCGGGTTCGGGGGCCGCTGCCGCGGCTGGTCAGGTGGGCGGCGGTGGCCAGGGCGTCGGCCAAGGGGCCGACGTCGGTGGCGACCAGGCCGGCAGTGACGCGGACGTGGTCGGTGGGCAGGGGGGTCACGCAGAAGGGGGCGCCGGGGGCGACCGCGATGCCGTGGGCGGCCAGCGAGACCATGGCCATCTGCTGGTCGTCGACGGCCATCCACAGGTTGATGCCGTCGTCGGCGGATGCCGTCACGCCGCGCGCGTGCAGGGCCGTCAGCAACGCGGCGCGCCGTGTCGCGTAGGCGTCGCGCGCGTCGGCGATCTGGGCGGCGGCCGCGGGGTCGGTGAGCAGGTCGAGCAGGACGGCCTGGAGCAGGCGCGAGGACCAGCCGGGGCCGAGCAGCCGGCGGTCCGCCACCGCCGAGATCACCCGGGCCGGGCCGCCGATCGCGGCCAGCCGCAGATCGGGTCCGTGCGACTTGGAGAAGCCGGCGATGTGGACGGTCTGCGGCGACCCCAGGCTGACCGGTGGCGCCGAGGCGATGTCGCCCGCGTGATCGTCCTCGATCACCAGCACCTCGGGAGACCCGGCGATGATCGTCGCCAGGGACGCCGCCCGGGCCGCGGTCATGCTCACGCCGGTCGGATTGTGGGCCCGGGGCTGCAGGAAGACGGCGACCACGGGGGTCGACGACAGCGTCGCTTCCAGCCGGTCCGGGACCATGCCCGAGTCGTCCAGCGGGACGCCGATCACGGAAGCGCCGACCGCTTGCAGCAGGTCGAGCAGCGGCGGGAAGGCCGGATTTTCGACGATCACGTGATCGCCGAAGCGCACGGACACCCCGATCACCCGGTCGAGCGCGTCCAAGGCGCCGTCCACCACGGTCAGGGACTCCGGGGCGAAGGGCCACCGCGCCCGCAACGCCTCCTCCAGCCCGGGCAGCACCGGTGCGTCGAGATAGCTGGACGTCAGCCGCCCGTCCCCGATGCGTTTCAGCGCGTCCGTCAGGTCCGGCAGCAGATCATGGTCGGGGATCCCGGTGGAGAGGTCCTGCTCGAGCGCGCCCACGGCGCCCATCTGCGTGAAGCGCAGGCGCCGGCGCGAGGGGACAGCCGCCACGAACGTGCCCGAGCGCCCGCGCGTCTGCAGGACCCCGACCCGGGTCAGGCTGCGCCACGCCTCGCTGACCGTCGTCGGGCTGACACCCAAGGACCGCGCGACGTCGCGGACCGTCGGCAGCCGGGCCCCGGCCGGCAGCGTTCCGGCCGTGATCAGACGGCTGATGGCCGCAGCGATTCCCCGGGCGCTGCGATCGTCCACAGCGTCCACTATCGGCCCGATCAAATTACCTCTCAGAAACATTCCGTTACGTACGGGCAATTGTTCGCATGAATCTGTGTCGTTAGTGTCCTACGGCATCAGAGCGCGACAAGCAAGCCCTAGCGCAGGGCCTATGACGGGGAGTAGACACACGATCACAGGCCTGTTTCGGCCGTGTGAACGCTCATAAAGATCAATTGAGAGGGGCAGCAGTCATGTCCGACGTCGTTCGCGCCGCCCTCGTCCAGACCACGTGGACGGGTGACAAAGAATCGATGATCAAGGCCCACGAGGACTATGCCCGCGACGCCGCCGCCCAGGGCGCGAAGGCGATCTGCTTCCAGGAACTCTTCTACGGCCCGTACTTCTGCCAGGTCCAGGACGCCGCCTACTACGAGTACGCCGAGTCGATCCCCGGCCCCACCACCGAGCGCTTCCAGGCCCTGGCCGCCGAGCTCGGGATGGTCATGGTGCTGCCGATGTACGAGAAGGAGCAGGAGGGCGTCCTCTACAACACCGCGGCCGTCGTCGACGCCGACGGCTCCTATCTCGGCAAGTACCGCAAGCACCACATCCCGCAGGTGAACGGCTTCTGGGAGAAGTTCTACTTCCGCCCCGGCAACCTGGGCTACCCGGTCTTCGACACCGCGGTCGGCAAGGTCGGCGTCTACATCTGCTACGACCGGCACTTCCCGGAGGGCTGGCGTGAGCTGGGCCTGGGCGGCGCGCAGATCGTCTTCAACCCGTCGGCCACCAGCCGCGGCCTGAGCTCGTACCTCTGGCAGCTGGAACAGCCGGCCAGCGCGGTCGCCAACGAGTACTTCATCGGCGCCATCAACCGGGTCGGCATCGAGGAGCTGGGCGACGACGACTTCTACGGCCAGAGCTACTTCGTCGACCCCGAGGGCAAGTTCGTCGGCGAGGTCGGCGACACCCATCAGCCGGAGCTGATCGTCCGCGACCTCGACCTCGGCCTGATCAAGACGGTCCGCGAGCGCTGGCAGTTCTACCGCGACCGCCGGCCCGAGAGCTACACCCGGACGGTGGAGCTGTGAGCACCCTGATCAAGGGCGGGACGGTCATCGGGCCGACCGGGCCGTACGCGGCCGACGTGCTCATCGACGGCGAGACGATCGCGGCCGTCTTCGCACCGGGGCGGGCGCCCGAGGGCCCGGAGGTCATCGACGCCACCGGCAAGTACGTCATCCCGGGCGCGATCGACGCCCACACCCACATGCAGATGCCGTTCGGCGGCACCGAGGCCAGCGACACCTTCGACACCGGCACGAAGGCCGCCGCCATCGGCGGGACCACCACGATCATCGACTTCGCCATTCAGCGGTACGGCGAGGTCGTGCAGGACGGCCTGGCCGCGTGGCACGCCAAGACCGCGGACACGTGCCACATCGACTACGGCTTCCACATGATCGTCGGCGGGGTCGACGACGACTCGCTCAAGGCCATGGACCAGCTCGTGGCCAGCGAGGGCATCACGAGTTTCAAGCTGTTCATGGCCTACCCGGGCGTCTTCTACTCCGACGACGGGCAGATCCTGCGGGCCATGCAGAAGGCGCGCGACAACGGCGCCCTGATCATGATGCACGCGGAGAACGGCCCGGCCATCGACGTGCTGGTCAAGCAGGCGCTGGAGCGCGGCGAGACCGACCCGGTCTACCACGGCATCACCCGCCCGCAGGAGCTCGAGGCGGAGGCCACCAGCCGGGCCATCTGGCTGGCCAGTGTGGCCGCCGACTGCCCGCTCTACATCGTGCACCTGAGCGCCTCCAAGGCCCTCGAGCAGGTCAAGGCCGCCCGCGACCTGGGCCGCAACGTCTTCGCCGAGACCTGCCCGCAGTACCTCTACCTGACCCTGGAGGACCAGCTCGGCGCGCCCGGGTTCGAGGGCGCCAAGTGGGTCTGCTCCACTCCCCTGCGCAGCAAGCACGAGAGCCACCGGGCCGACCTGTGGCAGGGCCTGCGCACCAACGACCTGTCAGTGGTCTCGACCGACCACTGCCCGTTCTGCATGAAGGATCAGAAGGAGATGGGCCTCGGCGACTTCTCCAAGATCCCGAACGGGATCGGCAGCGTCGAGCACCGGGTCGACCTGCTCTACCAGGGCGTCGTGGACGGCAAGCTGTCGCTGGCCCGCTGGGTCGAGACGATCGCCACCACGCCGGCCCGGATGTTCGGCATGTACCCCAAGAAGGGCATCATCGCGCCCGGCTCGGACGCCGACATCGTGCTCTACGACCCGAACGGGCGGACCCGGATCAGCGTCGAGACGCACCACATGAACATGGACTACTCGGCCTGGGAGGGCTGGGAGATCGACGGCAAGGTCGACACCGTCCTGTCCCGCGGCGAGGTCATCTCGCGCGGTGGCGAGTACACAGGCCGGGCCGGCCGCGGCAAGTACGTCCCCCGCTCGCTCTCCGACTACCTGGTCTGAGGGGACCGCCCATGGACATTGGAGTGGTACTCCAGAACAACCCACCGGCCATGCAGGTCGTCGAATACGCCAAACAGGCCGAGGCGGCCGGGTTCAGCCACGTGTGGACGTTCGACTCGCACGTGCTGTGGCAGGAGCCGTTCGTCGTCTACTCGAAGATCCTCGACGAGACCGAACGGGTGATCGTCGGCCCGATGGTCACCAACCCGGGCACCCGGGACTGGACGGTCCTGGCCTCGCTCTTCGCGACCCTCAACGAGATGTACGGCAACCGCACGGTCTGCGGCATCGGCCGGGGTGACTCGGCGCTGCGGGTGCTCGGCGCCCAGCCGCAGAGCCTGGCCCAGCTGCGCGAGTCCGTACAGGTCATCCGTGGTCTGGCCAATGGCGGGAAGGTGCTGCTCAGGGGCAAGGAGCAGCAGCTCGCGTGGGCGGCGGACAGCCGGCTGGAGGTCTGGGTCGCCGCGTACGGCCCCAAAGCCCTGGCCTTGACCGGCGAAGTGGGTGACGGCTACATCCTGCAGCTCGCCGACCCGGACATCGCGGCCTGGATGATCGGGGCCGTCCGGCGAGCGGCCGAGGCCGCGGGACGGGATCCGATGGCGATCAAGTTCTGCGTGGCCGCGCCGGCGTACGTCGGTGACGATCTCGACCATCAGCGGGAACAGACCCGCTGGTTCGGCGGGATGGTCGGCAACCACGTGGCCGACATCGTGGCCCGCTACGGCTCGGACGGCACGGTGCCGCCGGTGCTCACCGACTACATCAAGGGCCGCGAGGGCTACGACTACGCCGAGCACGGGCGGGCCGGCAACACGCACACCACGTTCGTGCCGGACGAGATCGTCGACCGGTTCTGCATCCTGGGCCCGGTCGAGCAGCACCTCAAGCGGCTCGAGGAGCTGCGCGCGCTCGGGGTCGACCAGTTCGCGGTCTATCTGCAGCACGACGCCAAAGAGGAGACCCTCCGGGCGTACGGCGATCACATCATCCCGGCGCTCTCGTGAGAAAGGTGCTGTACGCCGTCATCGGGCTCGCGGTCGCCGTGGCGCTCTGGGAGGGCTACAAGGTGGTCGGGAGCCCGGACGGGACCGTGCTCTTCGGCGTGCGGGTCCTGCCCCGCGCCGACGACCTGTCCATGCCGCACGTGTGGACAGTGCTGGACCGCCTCGGCCGCCCGGAGCTCACGGGCGGCCGGCCGGTCTGGATCGTGGTGGTGCAGGCGTGTCTGTTCACGCTCGGCATCACCGCGGCCGGGTTCGTGATCGGGGCGCTCGTCGGGTTGCTGCTGGCGGTGGCGATGGAGCGCTTCCGGATCGTCGAGCGCGGCCTGCTGCCGTACGTCATCCTCAGTCAGACCGTCCCCCTGGTGGCGCTGGCGCCGTTGGTGGCCGGCTGGGGCGGCACGATCATGCCGGCCTGGGCCACGGTGTCGGTGATCGCCGCCTACCTGGCGTTCTTCCCGGTGGCGGTGGGCATGCTGCGCGGCCTGCAGTCGCCGTCGGCCAGCGGGGTCGAGCTGATGCGCAGCTACGCCGCCGGCTGGTGGCGCACGCTGGTCAAGCTCCGGTTCCCGGCCTCGCTGCCGTACCTCTTCCCGGCCCTGCGCCTGGCCGGGGCGGCGGCGGTGGTCGGGGCGGTGGTCGGCGAGATCTCCACCGGCACCCGCGGCGGCATCGGCCGCCTGATCATCGAATACTCGCGCGAGGCCACCTCGGACCCCGCGAAGGTCTACACCGCGATGCTCGGCGCCGCCCTGCTCGGCCTCGTCGTCGCCGGTCTCGTCAGCCTGCTGGAGCTGCCCCTGATGCGGCACCGCCGGCACGTGGAGGTGGTCACTTTATGAGCGCGGTCGTCGTTTCCTCCGTCACGAAGACCTTCAACCAGGGACGTACGGACGAAGTGGTCGCCCTGTCCGATGTCGACCTCACCGTGGGCGACGGCGAGTTCGTGTCGCTGATCGGGCCGTCCGGCTGCGGCAAGAGCACGCTGCTGCGGCTGATCGCCGACCTGATCCCGCCCTCGACCGGCACGGTCACGGTGGCCGGCAAGGGGGCCGGGACGGCCCGCAAGGAGCAGGCGTACGGCATCGCCTTCCAGCAGGCCGGGCTTTTCGAGTGGCGGACCGTGCTGCGCAACGTGGAGCTTCCGCTCGAGCTGCGCGGCATGACCAAGGCTGCACGCCGCACGCGGGCCGAACAGATGCTGGCGCTCGTCGGGCTCGAGGACTTCGGCGGGCACTACCCGGCCCAGCTCTCCGGCGGCATGCAGCAGCGGGTGGCGATCGCGCGCGCTCTCGCCGTACAGCCGCCGTTGCTCTTGATGGACGAGCCGTTCGGAGCCCTGGACGAGATGACCCGCGAACGCCTGCAGTCGGAGCTGCTCGGCATCTGCGCCAAGACCGGGACCAGCACGGTCTTCGTCACCCACTCCATCTCGGAGGCGGTGTTCCTCTCCGACCGGGTCGTCGTCATGTCGGCCCGCCCCGGCCGCATCACGGCGTCGATCACGGTCGGCCTGCCCAGCCGCGACGACGCCGGCCGCCAGTCCCCCGCCTACTTCGACAAGATCACCGAGGTCCGCCAGGCCCTGCGGGGCGCACCGCTGAAGACCGCGTCATGAAGTGGGCCCGTAGCGTCCTCCCGCCCGTCGCCGTCGGGATCGCGGCCATCGTGGCCTGGGAGCTGATCGTCTCGCTGGGGCGGATCGCGCCGTTCATCCTGCCCGCGCCGTCGGCGATCTGGCGGGAGCTGGTCGCTCAGCGGCAGAACGTGTGGGAGGCCGCCCTGGCCAGCGGCGCCAACGCGCTGATCGGCCTGGCCGGCGGGGCGGTGCTGGGCGTGCTGGCGGCCATGGCGGCCAGCCGGTTCCGGCCGCTGACCGAGGTCTCCCTCCCGTTCGCGGCCGTGCTCAACGCGCTGCCGATCATCGCCCTGGCCCCGATCCTCAACAACATGTTCGAGTCGACGAGCAGCATCCCCCGCCGGCTCGTCACCGCGATCATCGTGTTCTTCCCAGTCTTCGTGAACACGCTGCGCGGCCTGCGCGAGGTCGACCCCCTCCATCAGGAGCTCATGCACACCTACGCGGCGAGCGGCTGGACCTTCGCCCGCAAGGTGCGGCTGCCCGGCGCCCTCCCCTACGTCTTCACCGGCCTGCGCCAGGCGTCATCCCTGGCGGTCATCGCCGCCGTGGTGGCCGAGTACTTCGGCGGGCTGCAAACCGGCCTGGGGTCACGGATCACCTCGGCCGCCGCCTTCACCGCGTACCCCCGGGCCTGGGCCTTTGTAGTTGGCGCGTGCCTGCTGGGCCTCGCCTTCTACCTGACCACGCTCCTGCTCGAGCGCCTGGCCATGCCCTGGCGCACCCGCCTGATCGCCTGACCCACCAGCACGACCTTGAAACCCACTTCGGAGGCATCGATGCGAAGAATCCAGATATTTACTGCTATCGCAGCCGCGTCGGCCCTCCTGGCGGCCGGTTGCGGCACGGCCGATCAGGATGCGACCCCCACCCCCGGCGGCAGCGGCGGCGCCCTGACGCCGATCAAGCTGCAGCTGCAGTGGTTCTACCAGGCCCAGTTCGCCGGCTACATCGCCGCCGTCGACCAGGGCTTCTACAAGGAGCAGGGCCTGGACGTGCAGCTGCTCGAGGGTGGCGTCGACATCGTCCCGCAGACCGTGCTCGCGCAGGGCAAGGCCGACTACGCGGTGGCCTGGGTCCCGAAGGCGCTGGCGAGCCGCGAGCAGGGCGCCGGCATCACCGACGTCGGCCAGATCTTCGGGCGTTCCGGCACCTATCAGGTGGCCTGGAAGGACTCCGGCATCAAGACCGCGGCCGATCTGAAGGGCAAGAAGGTCGGCAACTGGGGCTTCGGCAACGAGTACGAGTTGTTCGCCGGCATGACCAAGGCCGGCCTCGACCCCGGTAAGGACGTCACCCTCGTGCAGCAGCAGTTCGACATGCAGGCGCTGCTCAAGAAGGAGATCGACGCCGCTCAGGCGATGAGCTACAACGAGTACGCCCAGTTGCTGGAGGCCAAGAATCCGCAGACGGGCAAGCTTTACACCGCCGACGACTTCTCGATCATCGACTGGAAGTCCGAGGGCACATCCATGCTGCAGGACGCGGTCTGGGCGAACACCGAGAAGCTCAACGACCCGGCGTACCAGCAGCAAACCGTGAAGTTCCTGACCGGCACCATCAAGGGCTGGGCGTTCTGCCGGGACAACGCCGAGAAGTGCCGGGATCTCGTCGTGGCCAAGGGCTCCAAGCTCGGCAAGAGCCACCAGCTGTGGCAGATGAACGAGACCAGCAAGCTGATCTGGCCCGCTCCGGGCGGCATCGGCGTCATCGACGACGCCGCCTGGAAGCAGACGGTGGACATCTCGATGACCACCAAGAACCAGACCGGGGACACGGTGCTGACCAAGGCCCCGGAGGGTCCGGCCTACACCAACGACTACATCAACCAGGCGATCACCGCGGCCAAGGCGGCCGGCGTGGACGTCAACGGCACGTCCTTCCAGCCGGCCACCGTGACGCTTACCGCGGGCGGCGCATGAACATCAGGAAGTGATCAGGCGGGCGGCCAGGGCGACCGACGTGAGGTCGCCCTGGCGCAGCTTCGCCGCCGCGTCGTGCTCGCCCAGGTTCTCGAGGCGATGCGCCGACGAATCGACCAGCTGCTCGTCGCCGCCGAGCAGCCGGCGGGCGATCCGCGCCTGGGCCGGGCTCAGGTCCGCGTACGCGCACTGGTCCAGGGCGGTGATCGTCTCGGCGTCCAGGGTGCCGGCGACGGCCCGTTCCGTGACCACCCTGAGCAGCCAGGTCGGCCACCAGCCGTACTTGCCGACGGCCCGGCCCGAGCGCACGGCCATCTCCGGCCGCTGACCGGCCCGCAGCAGCCGCAGGGCCAGCGCCGAGTCGAACTGCTCGAGCCGCATGGCGCTCAGGAACGCCTTCATCAGCGGCTGGGTGCCGACCACCGGCTCGATCTCCGCCGCCGCCTCGGCGAACCGGCCCTGAAGGGCATGGACCAGGGCGTACGCCTCGGTCGTGCCGGCCTCGCCGGTGGAGCGCTCGTTGAGTCGCTCGACCGTGGCCACCAGCCGCTCGGTGGCCTTGGTGGCCCGCTCGGCAAGCTCCTCGCTGCCGGGCTTGTTGAGGCTGCGCACCACGACCTCGGCCGCGATCTCGGCTTCACGCCGCAGCAGCGGCGAGGCGATCTTCGGCGTGATCACGTCGGAGATCCCCTCGGCCGCGGTCGCGGCGTCGAACAGCTCGGAAACCTCCTGGAACTGCCCCCACCAGGTGGCTGGGTGGGCCGCGGTCACTATCCCCGTGCTCACGATCGTCCCTCCGTGTAAACCGCCGGATTCAGCATCCCGGCCTTGACCAATGTGCGGCTCAGCGGCCGGGTCAGCTCGGCCAGGCGTACGCACGCGTCGGTCCCGATCGCGTCGTACGCCGGCTCGGCCAGCCGGTCGGTGGTCGCCTCGACCTCGGCCCGCAGTGCACGGCCCGCCTCGGTCAGTTCGTCAGACCTTTCGTCCAGCAGGCCCCGCGTCCTTAAGGTCTCGACGGCCCCGGCCCAGTGATCCCGGCCCCACCCGCGGCTGACGCGCAGGAAACGCTCGTCCATCTCGCCCGAGGCGACGTGCAGCACGAGCGCTTCGAGGCCGCTGATGCCGGCGGTCAGCAGGGCCGCCACGTGGCCGTCGCCGCGGAACTCGCGCAGCAGCATCTGGGCGTGCCAGAGCACGAGATGCGGCTCGTCCGGCCACGGCAGCGCGAGGTGGGCCGCGAACAGCGGGCGGCCCTGCGGCCAGGCGGCCGCCGCTTCAGCGGCCCGCCGGGCCAGCGCCGCCGCCTCGGCCACCTCGGGCGAGGCCAGGGTCTCGGCGCCCAGCCCTCGGGTCAGCGCGGCGTCGGCCGCGGCCAGCCGGGCCGCCACCATCGCGGCCGGCGTGGCCCTCTCCCAGACCGCCGGCAGCGCCCGCGCGATGAGGTCGGGGTTGAAGTTGTAGAACGTGGCGGCGACGACGCCGGGGCCGGTCGGGCCGAAGACGGCGCCGCGGGAGGCGAAGTAGCCCTCGGACGGGCCGGCGCCGAGCGCGGCGTACCGCTCGGGCGCCTCCGGGACGAAGTAGATCATGGCGTGGACCGGCTCGGTGACGCGCCAGGCCCGCCGCTGCGGCGACTCGGTCATTGCTGAGGCCCTTCCGTCAGGGGGAGTTCGGCCGCCTCCGCGAGGACCGGAGCCGAGGAGTGCTTCGGCGGGGGCAGCTCCGAGACCGTATGCCAGACACCGGATTTTCGGGCGGCGGGCCGGGTCACCATGTGCACCGGCAGCGGCGGCGGGGTGAACGGCCCCGCGCCCCAGCGGACCCAGATCGCCACCCGCCCGGCCGCCGCCTCGGCCAGCAGCTTGTCCACCGTGCGGGGCCGGTCGAGCCGGTCGACCTCGATCGCGATCGGGGCCGCGCCGGGCCGGGCGCAGGCCACGTCGAGCACCGAGTTCCCCTTGAGCGGGGGCGGCAACGGGAAGACGCTCGGCGCCCGCCGGTAGACCCGCCAGCCGGACGAGGCGCCCCAGTCGGCGATCGTCTCGATGATCCGGGCCGTCGCCTGGTCGTTGCTCAGCTCGGCGAAGCGCAGCTCGCCCAGCGCCGTCGCCAGGGATCGGGCCGTCCGGGTGCCGTCGTCCGCGGTGTCCATCGCCGTACACTAAGCCCCCCTCACGCCGCCACGGCCAGCTGGACCCGGCCGGCCAGCACCCGCGTCATCTCGTCGGCCGGCATCGGCCGCGCCAGGTGATATCCCTGCCCGAGCGTGTAACCGAGCCGCCGCAGCCGGTCGGCCTGCTCCTGGTTCTCGATGCCCTCGGCCACCGTGTCCAGGCCGAGCGCGCCGGCCAGCTGGATGACCGCGCGGGCCACCGCCTGCCGGGCCTCGGCCGCGGGTGTGCCCGGCTCGTCGAGCTCGATGCCGTCCACGAAGGACTTGTCGAGCTTGATGATCGAGGCCGGGAACGAGCGCAGCAGGCTCAGCGACGACTCGCCGGTGCCGAAGTCGTCCAGGGCCAGCCGTACGCCCCGGGCGTCCAGCTCGTGCAGGGTGCGCGAGACCTGGGGCCCGCGCAGCACGGCCGACTCGGTCAGCTCCAGCACGAGCCGCTCGGCCGGCAGGCCGCTCTCGGCCAGCGCAGCGAACACCTCGGCCACGAAGTCCGGGTCGTGCAGCTGCCGCACGGAGACGTTGGGGGCGATCTTCTGCATGCAGTCCGGGCCGAACTCGGCCAGCCACTCGGCGGCCTGCCGGCAGGCCTCGCGCAGCACGAAGCGCCCGAGCGGCACGATGAGGCCGGTGCCCTCGGCGGCCGGGATGAACTCCCCCGGCGCCACCAGGCCCCGTGTCGGGTGCTCCCAGCGGACCAGTGGCTCGACGCCGACGATCCGGCCCGTGGCCAGCTCGACCACCGGCTGGTAGTGGACGCGGAACTCGCCGGCGTCGAGGGCCCGGCGCAGCTCGCCGCCGATCTGGGCGTGGGCCAGCACCGGCTGCTCCATGCCGTCGTGGTAGCGGACCCAGTTGGCCTTGCCGCGCTGCTTGGCCGCGTACATGGCGACGTCGGCCTGCCGCAGCAGCCGGTCGAGGCCCTCGCCGGCGCGGGCGGTGGCGATGCCGATGCTGGCGTGCACCAGCAGGCGGTGCTCGCTCATCGGCTTGGCGAACTCGTCGAGCACCCGCCGGGCCACCGCCTCGCCGTCGGCGCCGGGGCACAGCAGCACGGCGAACTCGTCGCCGGCGAGCCGGACCGGCAGGCCGTCGGGGCCGACCCCGGAGCTGAGCGCGCCGGCCACGGCGATCAGGAGCTGGTCGCCCACGTCGTGGCCGAGCGAGTCGTTGACCGTCTTGAAATCGTCCAGGTCGACCAGCAGGACAGTGGTGTCGCCGCGGTCCAGGGCCTCGGCGACCCGGGTCCGGAACAGGCCCCGGTTGCCGAGCCCGGTCAGCCCGTCGTGGGTGACCTGGTGGCGCAGGCGGTCCTCGGAGGCGCGCTGGGCCCGCAGCAGGCGGCCGTTCTCGCGCAGGGCCATCATCTGGCGCACCGCGACCAGGCCGGTCAGCAGCACGGTGGCGATCACGACGACGAAGTCGGTCCAGGCCAGGCCGTGCCGCAGCACGGACAGCAGGGAGACGTCGACGGCGGCCAGGGCGATGTACGGCAGCCAGGTGCCGGTGCGCCGGGCCGGCCCGCCGGTGGCGATCGCCTGCCGGTACGCCCCGACGGCGACGAAGAGGTAGGTGACCGGCATGACGACGGACTGGGCGAGCAGGGTGCTCTCGTTCTCGTTGCGCACCGACAGCAGCGCCACCCCGACCCCGGTCAGGGCGGTGGCGGCGATCAGCCGGATGGCCGAGCGGTCGACCGGGCCGCGCTCGATGTACGAGACCTTGGTGATGCCGCCCA
This sequence comes from Actinoplanes sp. NPDC049598, assembly GCF_040675435.1. Lineage (NCBI taxonomy): Bacteria > Bacillati > Actinomycetota > Actinomycetes > Micromonosporales > Micromonosporaceae > Actinoplanes > Actinoplanes sp. NPDC049598. Next base: position 27,881 of record NZ_JBFAOX010000021.1, read on the forward strand.
GGCCGAGCAGGAAGGACAGGCCGATCAGCACGCACGACTGGGCGCTCCAGCCGGTGTGGGCGGTGATCATCGGGGCCAGGCCGAAGGTCCAGAGCAGCGTGCCCACCCCGGCGAAGGCGATCGTGCGGTCGAGCAGCTGCCGGCGGCGGGCGCCGGTGTTGCCCAGCGGCACCCGCATCACGCCCCACATCGCGACGAGCATGCCGATGGCGGCCAGGGCGGCGGCGGGCAGCGGGATGTCGGGCAGCTCGGGTGAGGTACGGAAGGCGACCACGGCCAGGGCCAGGTAGCCGACGCTGAGCGTGCCCATCCCGATGAGGATGTGGCGCCAGAAGCGGCGGGCCACCGGGTCGAGCCGCTCGCTCCGCAGCAGGGCGAGGATGGCCGCGACCCCGGCGACGCCGCCGGCGGGCATGAAGAGGTACGCCACGGCGTCCGGCCCGGGCCGGGTCAGGTACCAGAGGACTCCGAGCACGGTGACGACGACGGCCGCGACGATGTAGCGGATCGGCGTACGCGAGTCGGTGGCCACCCCGGATGAATCGGCGGCACGAACCGCAACCATAGGACTTTTCACGACCGGGCACCTCCCCCCGCCTTCAGCAAGCAGGATTGAACTCATGGAACGGAGCCGGGAGGACGAGGTCCGGGACCGGATGCGGGACATCGCCGGCGGCGATCCCGGCCCGCCGGAGCGAGCGCTGATGAGCCGGCTCATCCGCTCGTTCCTGGCCAAGACGCCGGGCGCGGTGGATCGGCTCGGTGAGCTGCTGCGCGGCGGCGAGGTCTCGGAGCTGCGCGACCACGCGCACACGATGAAGGGCTCGGCCGCCAACATCGGCGCCGGCACCCTGGCCGGGATCCTGGCCGAGGTCGAGGGCTCGGCCCGGGAGGGCTATGTGCCCGACCCGGACGTGACGCTCGGCCGCGTCGCCGCCGAGCAGGCCCTCGCCTTCGAGGTGCTGGAGCGGTACGCGGCCGAGCTCGACAACGCTTAGCCGGCCACCTGGAGCGGGGCTCGCGGCTCGGGCTCGGGCAGCAGCATGTCCGCGTCGAAGCGGCGGCCGCCCGGGATGGCCAGCACCGGCTCGACGATCTCGATCATGCGGGCGTAGTTGGTGAGCCGGTCCAGCAGCAGGTCGGTGACGATCATGCCGCGGCCGATCAGCACGAGTCCGTTGACGGCGACGATGTCCTCGGCCACCCGCATGTTGACCTCGAGGTCGACCACGCGCAGGCCGCGGACCTTCTCCGCGACGAACTCGACGCCCTTCTTCTTGCGCAGCGCCGAGAGGACGCTCATCGCGCTGTCCTCGCGGCACTCGAGCACGGCGATGGCGCTGTCCACCTCGAGACCGCGGCTCTCCAGCGTCTCGTAGTCGATGGCGGTCCGCAGAACCGCGACCGCGGCCTCGACCAGCGGGCTCGGGTTGGCCGGCGGCTTCTTGCTCAGGCCGAGGACGATCTCGATGACGTCCTCGAGCATCGGGATGTTCTTGAGCAGCTGGACGGCGACCTCGGGCATGTGGTCGACCATGGCCTGCTCGTCGGAGGTGCACGGCATGCCCTTGTCGAGCTTGGTCAGCACGCTGGGCGGCAGGGTGACCGCGCCCAGCTGGGACGCCATGGCCGCGACCTCGATCTCCCACAGCGCGTCGAGCTGCATCTCGTGGCAGAGCTCGCCCACGAGCGTGCGGATGCGCCCGGCCCGGGCGAACGCGAGCGGGCTGGCCAGCTCGAGACATCCGAACAGGGCCTGGATGCTGGTCTTGAGGGTCTGGTCGAGCAGCTGGCGGTCGGCGGTGGACCGGCCGTGGAGCTCGACCGCCGCCCGTACGGTGGAGCGCAGCTCGTCGGTCTGGACCGGCTTGGCCAGGTAGCGGTAGACGCCGCCGCTGTTGATGGCGGCGATGGCCGAGTTCAGGTCGCTCTGCGCGGTGTGCAGCACCCGGGTCGTGTCGGGGTATTCGAGCTGGATGCGGCGCAGCAGCTCGACGCCGTCCATCTCCGGCATGCGCAGGTCGCTGATGACCGCGGCCACCGGGCCGTTCTCGGCCAGCAGCCGCAGCGCCTCGGCGCCGCTCTCGGCGACCAGGACCTGGTGGTCGCGCCGCAGCTGCAGCGCGAGCGTCTCGAGGATGGTGGACTCGTCGTCCACGAGCAGCACGGTCGGGCGTGCCAGCGTGTCAGTCATTGTGTCCATCCCCCGCGAAGCAGTGTCGTCCCTGATACCGCCACTATCGGCAGCCCGCGGACCGGTGTTTAGGGTCTATGCGTAGGCAGTCGGACACGCACCGTAGTTCCGTGGGGAAGGTGGGCACTGAGGCGGATGGTGCCACCGTGCAAGGTGACGATCGCCCGGGCCAGGCTCAGCCCCAGCCCTTTGCCCTTGATGCCCTGATGGCGCACGTTGCTGGCGCGGTAGAAGCGGTCGAACACCCGCTCCCGCTCCTCGGCCGGGGTGCCGATGCCGTGGTCGGTGACGGTCAGCTCGACCTGGGCGCCGCGCTCGTGCAGCCCCACGTGCACGTCGCCGCCGCGCGGGCTGTAGTTGACCGCGTTGGCCAGCAGGTCGTCGACCACCTGGCGGAGCCGCTCGCCGTCGGCGTGCAGCGGCAACGGCGCGACGCGGTCGGCCTCGATCCGTACCCCGTTCGCGGTCGCGGCCGGCTGGGCGGCGGCGATCGCGGCGGCCACGACCGCGGCCAGGTCGACCGGTCCGGGCTTGAGCGTGAGGTGCCCGGAGTCGAGCCCGGCCAGGTCGAGCAGGGTGTCGACGACGCCGTGGAGGGCCGTGGCGTTGCGTTGCACCGTCTCCACCATGGCCCGGCTCTCCTCGTCGAGGCCGGCCTGAACCTCGCCCAGCATCGAGGCGCTGGCCACGATCGAGGTCAGCGGCGTGCGCATCTCGTGGCTGACCAGCGCGATGAAGTCGTCCTTGGCCCGGGTGAGCTGACTGGCCAGCGCCTCGGCCCGGCGCAGCGCCATGTGCACGCCGATCTGGGCGGCCACTCCGTCCAGCAGCACGGCGAGCAGGTCCTCGTGCGGCTCGGGGGCGCCGGCGTAACAGGTGAGCACGCCGAGCACGGTCGGCCCGTCGCGCACCGGCACGGCCAGCACCGACCGGATGCCGTGCCGCAGGCAGGCCGCGGCCCGGGACCGGTCGAGCGAGCTGCGCAGGTTCACGGTGTGGGCGATGTCGGGCACCCAGAGCGGCTTGCCGGTGACCGACACCCGGCCGGTGATGCCCTCACCCCTGATCGGGGCGAAGCCGAGCACGGCCTCGAGTCCGCTGCCGGGCGCGCACCACCGGCCACCTGCGGTCAGCTCGCCTGAATCCTCGTCGGCCAGCCACAGCTCGGCGGCGGGCCAGCCGAGCGTCTCGCCCAGGGCGGCCAGCACGCCCGGGGCCGCCTCGACGACCGACCCGGCCGACTGCAGGGCCTGTTCAACCGCGCGGTGGCAGGACCGGAACCGTTCGGCCCGGCGGAGCCCGGTGACCTCGCGGGCGATCGCCACCGCGCCCAGGCGCTCGTCGCCGCCGGAGATGGGCCGGGCCGTGACGGCCACGATCCGTTCCCGACGGCCGGGCACGCGCACCACCATGTCGGCGTCGACCACCTCGCCCCGGACCGCGCGCTGCACGGGCGCCTCGGCCCAGGTGATCGGGGTGCCGTCGGCGTCGAAGAGCACACCGTCGACGCGGGCCGGGTAGTCGCGCAGCGCGGTTTCCTCGGACAGGCTCATCAGCTCGCGGACCGGCCGGTTGACCAGGACGACCTCGCCGTCGGCGGCACAGGCGATGACGCCGACGGTCAAGCTCTCCAGCAGGGCGTCGAGAAAGGCGTCGCGGTCCACCTAGGCCGTGACCGGCCACCAGGCGGGACAGCTGGCGTCGGCGCCTTGATGGCGGTGCGGGCCGAGTTCGGCCAGGTCGCCGATCACCTCGCGCAGCTTGTCGTTGGGGCAGGGCTTGAGCAGGACCGCGCAGACGCCGGCGTCGATCGGGGCGTTGTCACCGGGGTGCAGGTGACCGCTGAGCATGACGATGGGGGTGTCGCGCAGATCGGGGTGCTCGCGGATCGCCTGGGTCAGCTCGATGCCGTCCATCCGGGGCATGCCGAGATCGGTCAGCACGATGTCGGGCCGCTCGATCACCGCCATCTCCAGGGCGCGCGCTCCGTCGGGGGCGTGGCGCACGGTGTGCCCGGCCCGGGTGAGCAGCCTGGTCAGGATCAGGGCGATGTCCTCGTCGTCCTCGGCGATAAGCACTCTTGCCATCCTTCAAGCATGCGGCAATAAGTCCCTCATGTACCGATTTTGCGGCACATCCCGACGATGAAAGCCCGCTGAGCGACCTCGTCCAGGCCTTCGTCGCCCATCCAGTCGCCGACCGTGGTCACGCCGGGCTCCAGCAGTGGCCAGTCACCGAAGAAGCCGCGCACGTCCTCCTGGTCGCGCATGACCATGGGGGCCGTGGTGTTGTTGTAGATCCGGCGGACCCGCTCGACACGCTCCGAGGCGCCCTTGCGGCTGCCGTGGGTCAGCGCCAGCATGCTGCCGGGCGCGAGGGCCTCGCGGTAGCGGTCGAGGGCCCGGCCCAGGCGCTCGGTGTCCGGGATGAAGTGGGCCACCGCCACCAGCAGCAGGCAGACCGGGCGGTCGAAGTCGATCAGGTCGCGGACCACCGGCGCGCCGAGCACCGAGCCGGCGTCGGTCAGATCGGCCAGCACCATCCCGGCGTACGGGTCGTCGCCGGTCACGCAGCAACCGTGCAGAAAGGCCGAGGCGTCGACGTCGACGCCGACCACCCGCGCCCCCGGGTCGAGCTCACGGACCACCTCGCGCCCGTCGCCGGCCGACGGGATGCCACAGCCGAGATCGAGGAACTGGCCGATGCCGGCCCGGTCGGCGCGGGTGATCGCCCGGCGCAGGAACAGCCGGTTGAGCCGGACGATCGCCGGCAGCTCGGGCATCGCGGTCAGCGCGGCCGCCGCGGCCTCCCGGTCGGCCGCGAAGTTGTGCTGGCCACCGAGGAAGTAGTTGTACATGCGGGACACGGCCGGCCGCTGCATGTCGACCTCCGGCACGAGCTGGGCCTCGGCCTCACCGATCATGATGCGAGCCTAGGTGCGGATCGTTAACGTAGACGTCATATGGGCGGATCGCGTGGTAATTCCGGGTTGTCCGAGGCGGCGGGCCTGTCGCGGGCCATCGTCGCCTCGGCCCATGACGCGATCTACACGGTCGGCCGCGACTTCACCGTCCTCTCCTGGAACCCGGCGGCCGAGGCCCTGCTGGGCTACACCCCCGAGCAGATCATCGGGCGCAGCCTCGACATCCTGGTCGCCCCCGACCGCCGGGCCGACCAGCGGGAGATGTTCAGCCTCCTGGGGGCCGGCGCCCGCCTGGAGCGGCTCCGGACCCGCCGGCGGCACCGGGACGGGCGCTGGATCCCGGTCACCCTCTCCATGTCGCCGCTCACCGACGGCGGCGAGTTCGCCGGCTTCACGGTCATGGCCCGGGCCACCAGCGCCCGAGAGCGGGTCGAGGCCGGCCTGCAGGCGCTACTGGAGGCCGCGCCGGACGCGTTCGTGGGCGTCGACGACGACGGCCGCATCACGCTCGCCAACACCCAGGCCGAGCTGTTGTTCGGGCTGACCCGCAACGGGCTGATCGGCCGCCCGGTGGACAAGCTGCTCTCGCCCACCCTGCCCGACGACCCGATGCCGCCGCAGGACGCCGAGGAGTCACCGGCCGAGCTCCTCGCACCCGTCGCGCCGCCCACCCCGACCCTCGCCCACCGCATCGACGGCAGCACCGTGCCGGTCGAGGTGTCGATGAGCGCGCTCCCGACCGAGCAGGGCCGGGTCCGCTGCGCGGTGATCCGCGACATCACCGACCGGATCCGCACCGACGAGCGCTTCCGGCAGTTGCAGGCCGAGGCCGAGCGGGCCCGGGTGGACGCCCAGCTGCAGCGCACCCAGCGCCTGGAAGGCCTGGGCCAGCTGGCCGGCGGGGTGGCCCACGACTTCAACAACCTCATCGCAGTGATCGCCAACTACGCCACCTTCATCGCCGAGGCGGCCGCCGACGCCGGGCTCGACGAGATCGCCGGGGACGCGGCCCAGATCAGCAAGGCCGCCCAGCGCGGGGCCGAACTGACCCATCAGCTGCTCGCCTTCGCCCGCCGCGAGGTCCTCCGGCCGCGGCCGCTCAACCTCAACGACGTGGTCACCGACATCGAGCAGATGCTGCGGCGCTCGATCGGCGAGCACATCACCCTGTCCGTACGGCTGGCGGCCGACCTCCCGGCGGTCACCGCCGACCCCGGCCAGCTCGACCAGGTGCTGGTGAACCTGGCCGTCAACGCCCGCGACGCGATGCCCCGCGGCGGCGAGCTGACCCTCGAGACCGAGCCGCTCGACGTCGACACCGATTACGCCGCGGGCCGGCCGCACCTGCGCCCCGGCCGCTACGTCCGGCTGCGGGTCAGCGACACCGGCACCGGCATGCCGCCCGAGGTGATCGAGCGGGCGTTCGAGCCGTTCTACACCACCAAACCGGCCGGCAAGGGCACCGGCCTCGGCCTGGCCACCGTCTACGGCATCATCACGGCGGCCGGCGGCGACCTCAACGTCTACTCCGAGCCCGGCATGGGCACGACCTTCACCATCCTGCTGCCGTCCACCGACGCCGCCCCGGCCGAGCCCGAGCCCGAGGCCGAGACCCCGGCCGACGACTACCGCCGGGGCACGATCCTGGCCGTCGAGGACGAGCCCGCACTGCGCGACGTCCTGCGCCGCATCCTGACCCGGGCCGGCCATGACGTGCTGATCGCCCCCGACGGCCCGGCCGCGCTGGAGATGGCGGCCGCCCACGAGGGCGAGATCGACGTGCTGCTGACCGACGTCGTGATGCCCCACATGCTCGGCAAGGACCTGGCCGAACGCTTCACCGCGACCCACCCCGGCACCGCCGTGCTGTTCATGTCCGGCTACGCCCGCCCGGTCCTGGCCTCCCAGGGCACCCTCGACCCCGACGTCACCCTGGTCGAGAAGCCCTTCAGCAAGAACCAGCTCCTGACCGCCATCCAGCAGTCGCTCGAGCGCTGAGCGCTCAGTTCTGGCGGTTCTCGGCGGCGGTGGCGAAGTCGTCGAGCATGCGGGCCAGGCCGCTGACCGACTGCTCGGGCAGGACCTTGGTGACGGCCCGGTGGAACTCCTGGTCACCGAGGGCGGCGCGCAGGCGGGCCAGGTCGGCCACCTCGACGCGGGCGTCGGGCAGGCCGAGGGCGATCTCGATGGCCAGGGCCTGGCAGTGCAGGGCGACGGCCTCGCTGAGCCGGCCCGACAGGGTGCAGAGCAGGGCCAGACGATGCTGGCCGGTGGCCAGGCCGGGCCGGTTGCCGGTCTCCGCGTCGATCAGCAGGGCCTGGCGCAGGCGGCGCTCGGCGGTCGCGCGGTCGGCCCGGTCCTCGGCCAGGCGGCTCAGCTTGTGACAGATGGTGGCCTGCTGGGAACGGTCGCCGACCGTCTCGGCCACGGTCAGGGCACGGGTCAGCAGCCGCTCGGCCTCGGCCGTCTCGCCGCGCCGGTGGGCCAGCAGACCCAGGTAGTGCAGCAGGCTCGCCGCGTCCCGGGTGCCCGGCTCGACCCAGCCGAGAGTCTCCTCGCACACCGACCGGGCCCAGTCCCAGGCCGACCACATGTCGAGGCGCTCACGCACCAGGAAGCTGAGCCGGATCGCCTCGTCCACCCGGCCGGCGCGGTACAGGTGCTCCCGGGCCTCGATGAGATCGTCCAGGTCGGCCACCGGGTCGCTGTCGCGCGGGCGTACGCGGTGACGGTAGTAATCGGCGGCGTGCCCGTGGGCCACGGCCGTGTCGTCCGGGTAGAGCCGGGCGACCGACGCCGCCGTCCACGGATGCACGGTGTGCCGGACGCCCTCCTCGTCGACCACAGCGCGGACCAGCCCGAGAGCGGTGAGCAGGTCGAGACCGTCCAGGCCGTCGGCCGTGCCCGGCCCCGAGCCCGGCCGGACCAGGGCCGGCTCGTCGGCCGGCCGCCGGTGGACGGCGGCCCCGACGAGCAGCCGCCGGCAGTCGTCGTCGAGCAACCCGAGCAGGTCGCCCAGCACGGCGTCGTTGACCGTGCTGGCGATCGCCTCGGCCAGCGCCCGGCCCGCCCGCCGCTCGTCCTCGCGGGGCGACTGCAGGCCGGCCGCCCAGCGGGCCGGATCGGGCACGCCCCGAGCGGCCAGCAGCGCCTCCAGGCGAGCGGCCACGGCGGCGAACCCGGCCGGGCTGTGCCGCAGCAGCGCGTCCAGATGTTCCAGGGTGCGCGGGTGGCCGCCGGTGCCGGCCCAGGCCCGGCGCTGCTCGTCCGCGGTGAGCGCGGACAGCGCGGGCCGCCGGGAGGCCAGCACCCGGGCCTCGGCCTCGGTGAGCGGGCCGAGGTGATGCTCGGTCAGCCGCTGGTGCAGGTGGCCGGGCAGGGTGAACGGACGGCGGCTGGTGATCAGCAGGCGGTGCGGGCCGGGCTCGCGGATCCAGCGGGCCAGGAAGGCGGCCAGGCCGGGGTCGGCCGGCGCGGCCCGGGCGTCGGTGGCGAAATCCTGCACGACCAGGGTGACGGGCCGGTCGCCGAGCACGGCGAAGGCGGTGGCGAGCCGGTCCCGCCACAGCTCCTCGGGGGTACGCAGGTAGGCCGCGAGACGGCGGCGCCGGTCGCCGGACGCGGCGCCGGGCCGTGACGTCTCGCCCGCCAGGAGGCGGCCGAACGTGTCGAGGATCTGCTCGCCGGTGTCGGTGCCGCTGACCTGGACGACCAGACTCGCCTCGCCGGGCGGGTCAGCGGCCCCCAGGCGCCGCACCAGCTCGCCGGCGAGGGTGCGCTTGCCGATGCCACCCAGGCCGTGCACCACCACCCCGGCGCGGTCGAGGTCGCGCAGGGCCTCCAGCAGGGTTCGCAGGTCGTCGTCGCGGCCGACGAACCCCCGAGGCTCGTCCATATCGGCCACCGTAACGCCGTGGAGCGGCGCGGGCCCGCCCCGGGCCTACAAAACGGGCGCGGTCCACTTCGTACCACCGGTCAGCCGGCGGGCCGGGCGACCGCGCCCACCACCGCCGGATCTCAGCGCTCGGCGGCCGCCTCGTCCTGCTCGTCGGCCTGGTCCTCCTCGCTGTGGCGCTGGGCCGGGACGGCCTCCTCGGGGGCGCCGTGGCGGGGGCCGCTCTCGGCCGCCGGGGCCTCCGGCAGGTCGCCGGTGACCTGGGGCTGGTCGACCCAGAGGGCGCGCAGCTGGGCCTGCATGAAGGTGGTCAGGCGGGAGCGGTACTCCCGGTCGAACGACTCCAGGGCCTCGATCTGCTGCTGCAGGGCCTCGCGCTTGCTGCCGAGGCTGCCCACGACGTCGTCGTAGCGCTGGCGGGCCTGCTGGTTGAGGTGGTCGGCCTGGGACTGGGCATCCTGCGCGACCGACTCCGACTGGGCCCGGGCGTCGTTGAGGATCTTCTCGGCGTTGCGCCGGGCCTCCTCGGTGCGGGCGTGCGAGTCGCGGGCGATCTGCTCGGCCGCGGCCCGGGCGTCGGAGAGGATCTTCTCGGCCTCGCGGCGCACGTTGTGGGCGTGCACCTGGGCGTCGCGGGCGATCTGCTCGGCGGCCGCCAGCGCGTCCGTACGGATCTTGTCGGCCTGGTGGTGGGCCCGGGCCACGTGCTCCTCGGCGGTCCGCTGGGCCAGCGTCAGGACCTGCAGGGCCTGGTTCGGGTGCTGACCGGGCTGACCGGGCTGACCCGGCTGGGCCGGGCCGGACTGTGCCTGCGCGCCCTGGGCGGCGGCCGCCTGCTGAGCCTGCTGCGTCGGGGCGACGAGCGCGTGCTCCGAGGTCTGGCTGTCCGTTGACGTCCCGTTGAGCAGCACTTTGACACGATCCTTCATAGGGTTGTTGGACAAGGCGAAGACCTCCGAACCTGCGAGTTGCGGGGCGGACCACTCGCTCGGCGCTGGCGTGATCCGCGGGATGCTACCAAGCTGAGCTGGCACTTAGCGAGGTCTTGTCACCCCCGGATGTCCCGGGCGCACCGTGGGTGCGATGCCGGCCATTACGCTGTGCGCATGTCGGGCGGCGAGGTCGCACACGTCGTACAGGAGATGTTGTCCGTCATTCCGGCGGGCTGCTCCTGGTTGCTGCCCGTCCTCGGGGACGACGGCACGGTCCGTGACTTCCGCGTCGGCGCCACCAGCGGGCGGGGCCAGGACATCTACCGCCGCGGCACGAGCCGGGTCGACCGTCTGCTCAGCGAGCTCTATCCGAGCATCATCGGCGGCGAGCTCTGGCGGATCTACCTCGACGTGCTGCGCACCGGTGAGCCCGGCCGGCTCGACGAGTTCCGCTACGAGGAGAAGAAGGCCGGCGTCGTCGCCCACTCGCTGTTCGACGTGACCGTGCACCCCGCGCTCGGCGGCCTGCTGGTCTGGTGGCAGCGCCTGGACGAGGACCGCCGCCGGATGGCCAACACCGAGCTGCTGGGCAGCCTCGGCTGGACCGAATTCGACCTGGTCACCGGGGTCAGCGACTGGTCACCGGGGATGTACCGGATCTTCGGGCGCGACCCGGCCCGCGGGCCGATGACGCGGGCCGAGCAGGCGGCCGCGATGCTGCCCGAGGACCGTGGCATCGCCGAGACGGCCTGGCAGACCATGGACAGCGGCAGCCCGGCCGACGTCACCGTCCGCTTCGCCCTCGACAGCGGCGAGGTGAAGCACCTGCGGATCCTGTCCGACGTGGCCACCGACGCGAACGGCCGGCCCCTGAAGATCAATGCGGTGGTGCAGGACGTGACGGGCCGAGAGAGCTCGCGTACGGCCATCGACCGGCTCCGCGACGAGCTGCGCACCCGCGAGATGACCGCGATCGCCGAGCACCGGCTGGCCGGCCAGCTCCAGCACATGATCCAGCCGGTGCCGCGGGAGCCGTTCCCCCTGCCCGGGCTGCGGGCGCTGGTCACCTACGTGCCGGCCGAGAACACGGTGCGGGTCGGCGGCGACTGGTACCACGCGCAGCGGCTCGCCGACGGGCGGGTGCTGCTGGCGGTGGGCGACGTGGCCGGGCACGGGCTGGCCGCGGCGAACGGGATGGCGCACCTGCGGTTCGCGCTGATCGCGTGGCTCTCGATCGGGCTGTCCGAGCCGGAGATCCTGCTGGGCCACCTCAACCGGCTGTGCGGGCAGTTGCGGCTGACCGGGACGGCGGTGCTCGGCGTCTTCGACCCTGCGACCCGCGAGCTGTGCTGGGCCCGGGCCGGTCATCCGGCGCCGGTGCTGGCCCGGGCCGGGGCCGCGCGGCCGCTCGAGCTGCCCGTCGGCATGCTGCTCGGCGCCCACGACCGAGCCCCGTACGAGACCTCGGCCCTGACCCTGACCACGGGTGACCTGGTGCTGCTCTACACCGACGGCCTGATCGAGCGGCGCAGCGGGCCACCCCTGCTCCCGGTGGTGCTCGACGGTCTCGCCGCGGCGTCGGTGGCGCCCGGGGAGCCGCTGCCCGCGGTGACCGCGCTGCTGCGGCCCAGCCCCGACGACGACACCTGCACGGTGCTGGTCAGGGTCCTTTGAGGTCCAGGGCCAGCCGTACGCGCGTGGCCGCGCCGTCCGTCTCGACGTCCACCTCGTCGCAGATCCGCTCGACGATGGCCAGGCCCCGTCCCCGAGGGGCGTCGGCGGCCGGCATGGAACGGCCGAGCGCCCGGAGCGGGCCACCGTCGATCACGTCGCAGTAGACGCGCCCGTCGGCGCCCCACAGGCGCACCCGCCCGCCGCCCGCGGTGTGCTGCAGGGTGTTGGTGGCGAGCTCGCTGACGGCCAGGGTGAGCAGGTCGGCCCGGTCGCCGGGGAGCCCGAGCGCGGTCGCGTGGAGCCGGATGAAGTCACGCAGCGGCGCGAGGTCGCCGGGCTCGGCGTAGGAGGTCTCGTACGGCGTGGTGGCGGCTCCGGCGCTCATCCGCCCGGCCCGCGCTCTACCTCGACGGCGGACGGCTCGTCGTCCCCCAGCAGGCCGCCGACTCCGGTGATCTCCAGGACGGTGGCGACCGAGCCGGCCGCGTTGACCACGACGAGGCGGCCACCGCGGGCCCGGGCGGCGTGATGGGCGGCGATCAGGCTGTGCACGCCGCTGGAGTCGAGGAAGCCGACCCCGGACAGGTCGACCACGACGCGGGGACGCACGGCGACCGCGGCTTCGAGAACGGCGAACATCTCGTCGCGGACGGAAAGGTCGCAGTCGCCGGAGAGGGCCACCCGGGCCTCGCCGGCTTCCTCGGAGGTAATCGCCTCGAAGCGCGCCATCGCCGACATCATGTCATCCGGTCGCATTCTTCCCGCTTCGCCCTACGCGGAGGAGTGAGGCATGCGTACACTCACTTCGTCAAAACGGAAAAAGCGCGCCAACGGGGATTAACCATGAAGAAGCGGCGTTTTTGGATGATCTCCGTGGTTGCCTCCCTGGCCACCGCGTCCGTCGCGGCGCCGGCCTCGGCCTCCGCCGACCACGAGATCGCCTTCTGGGGCATGAACGAACGGCCCGGCTCGTCGACGATGCGCGACGGCAGCGGCTACGGGTTCCACGGCCGGATCGGCCGCGACGTCGGCGTCGGGCTGCCCACCGACGGCGGGTACGGGTACCGCTTCGACCGGCTCGACCCGGACACCCCGCCCACCCACCCCGGCCACCTGGCCATCGTGCCCGACGACAGCGAACTCGACCCGGGCACCCGCGACTACGCGATCACGCTGCGGCTGCGCACCCGGGAGCACTTCGGCAACATCATCCAGAAGGGCCAGGCCACCGTGGCCGGCGGCAGCTACAAGATCCAGATCCCGAACGGCAAGGTCCAGTGCTGGTTCCGCGGCTCCTCGACGGCGCTGCTGGTGACCGCGCCGCGGGCGATCAACGACGGGCGCTGGCACACGGTGCGCTGCGAGCGCACCGACGACGGCGTCTTCCTCGCCATCGACGGGCGCACGGTGGCCGGCCGCTACGGGTGGACCGGCGCCATCGCCAACTCGTGGCCCATCGCCATCGGCGGCAAGACCGACTGCGACCAGATCGACGTCGGCTGCGACTACTTCGCCGGCGACCTCGACTACATCGCGCTGGAAGTGGACGAGCACGCCTGGTAACCGCAGTTGACACTCGTCGCGATAGGGGCGAATGTTCCTTCGTGAGCGAAGACTGGCCGATTGCGGGAACCCTGCTCGCCTCGCGGTACAGGCTGGCCGAGCTCCTCGAGATCGGCGGCATGTCGCAGATCTGGCGGGCCGACGACGAGCTGCTGGCCCGCCCCGTGGCGGTCAAACTGCCGCTGGGCGCACAAGTGGTGTGGCGCGAGGCCCGCATGGCGGCCAAGCTGCAGCACCCGAACATCGCGGCCGTGCACGACTATCGCGAGGCGGTCCGGCCGGACGGCTCGGTCACGCCCTTCGTGGTGATGGAGCTCCTCGCCGGCGAGTCGGTGGCGGCCCGGCTCGAACGCGAGCCGATCGGGCTGGCCGAGGCGGCCCGCATCGGGGCGGCGGTGGCCGACGCGCTGGCCGCCGCGCACGCGTCGGGCGTGGTCCACCGCGACATCAAGCCGGGCAACGTGATGCTCACCCCGACCGGCGTCAAGATCCTCGATTTCGGGATCAGCGCGACCGCGGGCGAGCCGGACGACGACGAGTCCGGCTCGACCTTCGGCACGCCGGCCTACGTGGCGCCGGAGCGGCTGGACGGCATGCCGTCGGAGCCGGCGACCGACGTGTACGGGCTCGGGGTGCTGCTGTTCGAGATGGTCACCGGCGACCCGCCCTACCCCGTGGACACCTGGGAGGAGCTGGCCGAGGCGCGCGCCAACGGTGGGCCGAGGCAGCTTCCGGCCGATCTCCCGCCGGCGTTCCGCGAGCTGGTGGGCCGCTGCCTGGACGAGTCCCCGGCCGAGCGGCCGGCGGCGGACGAGGTCCGCTTCGACCTGACCGCCCTGTGGCTCAAGCCGGCGCCGGCCTTCTTCGGCCCCGCCCCGGCTTCAGCACCTTTGGCCGCATTGTCGCCGGATCCTTCGCCCGCGCGCGCGACCACGGCGTCCTCCGCTTCCTCCTCGCGCGCCGGGGCTTCCTCCTCGCGCGCTGGGGCCTCATCTCCGCGCGCCGGGGCCTCATCTCCGCGCGCCGGGGCTTCGGATTACACGCCCGGGCGGGCGGTGCCGGCCTCCGGGCGGGCGCCGGCCACGACGCTCGCGCTGACCAAGCCGCCGGCCCGCCGCCTGGCGCTGGCCCTCGGCGTCACCGCGCTCGTGGTGGCCCTGGGCGGGCTCTTCGCCATCGTCAACTGGCCGTCGTCCGAACCGGCCATCGACGCCAACCCCGAACTCCCGGCGCCCCCGGTCGTCACCTCGACCCTGGCCTCGCCGCTCGCCACCATCGAGCCCACGACGCCGCCGCCGACCTCGTCCTCCCCCACGCCCAAGCCCTCCCCCACGATCAGCTTCGACGACGCGGTGAGCCGCTTCCGCAGCGCGGTCGAGCGCGGCGCGGCCGGCGGCGACATCCGTTCCGACGTGGCCACCGACCTGCTCAACCTGCTCCAGCCGCTGACCCGCTCCGGCGGAGACACCGGCAACCAGGTCGACCAGCTCCGCCGCAAGATCAACGACCGCGCGGGCGAGGGCAGCGTCTCCTCGGCCCAGGCCGCCGTCCTCCGGTCGCGCCTGGCCGACCTCGACAAGGCCGCCCGCACGATGTGACCACGGCCGGCCCGCCCCCAGCGCTCAGGACGCCGAGTGTGACCACGGCCGGGCCGCACCCGGCGCTCAGGACGCCGAGTGTGACCACGGCCGGGCCGCACCCGGCGCTCAGGAGGCCGAGCCGGCGCCGGCTTGCAGGCGCAATCCGGCCAGGAGCAGGTCGAGTCCGGAGCGGAAGACGTCGACGTCGTCGTGCGTGGCTATCTCCCCGGCGACCTGGTGGGCGAAGGGGTACTCGTCCGGGTCCAGGGCCCGCCAGCGGTCGGCGTACATGGCCAGGAACTCCGACGGGGCCATCCCGCTCTCCAGGAACTCCCGCGGCGGCGGTTGCGCGAGATCGACAGCGACCCCGACGACGTAGCTGATGATCGACGACACCGCGTGGAAGCGTTGCCGTGGTGTCAGGTCGAGTTCCATGAGCTGCCGGCCGACCCGCTCGAACATCGCCATCGAGTTGGCCTGCATTCCCCGGTTGCGGAGCATGAACTGGCCGAACCACGGCCGGCGGACGGCTTCGTCGAACAGCGCGAGGGCGAGCGCGCGCACGTTGGCCAGCGGGTCGGGCCCGTGGGTGAGCGGCTCACTGTCGGCCAGGACCCGGCCCATCACCTCCTCGGTCGCCAGCTCGATCAGCTCGTCGCGGCTCTTCACGTACCAGTAGATGCTGGCCACGCCGCCGCCGAGTCGCGTCGCCAGGGCCCGGAAGGTCAGGGCCGGCTCTCCCCCCTCGTCGAGGATCGCGATGGCCTCGCCCAGCACCGTGTCGAGCGAATGGGAAGCCCGCTGCCGGCCCCGGGGGCGGGCCGTCGGAGCAGATCGTTCTGACATGGCTTGCATGCTATCGAACCCTGTTCTATCGTCTTGAACGTCGTTCGATACTCGGACGACGTTCGATAATCGTACGGCGCTCGAAGGACAGGTCTTCGATGAGCACTTCCGTAGTCACCCCGCCCAAGCCACTCACGTACGCCTCGCTGCGCGCCGCGGCCATCCCGCTGGCCGCGCTCTGCCTGGCCTTCTTCGTCGAGATGATCGACAACACGCTGCTCCAGATCGCCCTGCCCACGATCGGCCGCTCGCTCGGCAGTGGGACGACAGGACTGCAGTGGGTGACGGGCGTCTACTCCCTCACTTTCGGCG
Organism: Actinoplanes sp. NPDC049598; assembly: GCF_040675435.1. Classification (NCBI taxonomy): domain Bacteria; kingdom Bacillati; phylum Actinomycetota; class Actinomycetes; order Micromonosporales; family Micromonosporaceae; genus Actinoplanes; species Actinoplanes sp. NPDC049598. The sequence continues at coordinate 43,800 of NZ_JBFAOX010000021.1, forward strand.
GCCTGCTGCTGAGCGCGGGTGCGGCCGCCGACCGGTTCGGCCGGCGCCGCGTGCTGCTGACCGGTCTCGCGGCCTTCGGCCTGATCAGCCTGACCGTCGTCCTGGTCTCCGACATCGGGCAGCTCATCGCCCTGCGTGCGGTGCTCGGGTGCGCCGCGGCGGCCATGGCGCCCGTCACGATGTCGTTGATCTTTCGGCTCTTCGACGACGCGAAGCTGCGGATGCGCTCGATCACGATCGTGCTGATCGTCGGCATGTCCGGATTCGTCCTCGGTCCCGTCCTGGGCGGGACGGTCCTCAGCCAGTTCAGCTGGCAGTGGCTGCTCGTCGTCAACGCACCCGTCGCGCTGATCGCCTGGATCGGCGTCCGGGCCGGGGTGCCGGCCGACCGGCGGGCCGACCTGACCTCCGAGCGGCTCGACCTGCCCGGCGCGGCGCTCACCGTGGCCGCGATCGGGCTCGGCTGTTACACCCTGACCAGCGGCGTGCAGTACGGCTGGCTCGCACCCGTCACGCTCGCCTGCGCCCTCGGCGCCGTCGCCGCCGTCGGTGGCTTCATCCTTCGCGAACGTCGCGCGGCCTCACCCATGATCGACCTAGCGATCTTCCGCACGGGACCCGTCCGGGGTGCGGCGCTCACGCAGCTCGCGGCCAACGTCACGATGGCCAGCGTCCTGTTCGGGCTGACCCTGCACTTCCAGTACGCGTACGGCTGGAGCCCGTTGCGCGCCGGCCTCGCCAACCTGCCCCTGATCGTCACGATGATCGTGGCGACCCCGGTCGCCGAGCAGCTCGCCGCCCGCCTCGGACACCGCTGGGCCTGCCTCGTCGGCGCCGCGCTCCTGGTGGGGTCGCTGCTCGGCATGGCCTGGGCGGTGGAGCACGGCTACCCGGCCATCGCCGCCATGATGGTCGTGCTCACGGTCGGGCTGCGCACGATCCTCACCATCTGCGCGGTCGCTCTCGTCGAGGCGATGCCCGCCAACCGGACCTCGATCGGCGCCGCCATCAACGACACCGCCCAGGAGATCGGCACCAGCCTCGGCACGGCCGTCGTCGGCACCCTCATCGCCGCCCTGGTCACGAACGCCCTTCCGGAGGGTGTGTGGAGCTCCGGCCTCGTGCACGATTTCTTCGCGGGTGAGCGGATCATCTACCTGGCCGTCGCCGTCCTGGTCGGCGTGATCGGGACGGTCGGCTCGTTGTCCCTGACCGACTCCCGCACCACCGAGGAGCCGGCGCCGTCCGAAGCCGAAGCCTAGGCCGAGCCGCGGATGACCAGGCGGGTCGGCAGGACCACCTGCGTCTCGGCCGGCTCGTCGCCGTCGATCTTGGCGAGCAGGAGGCGGACCATCTCCCGGCCCATCTCCGCGATGGGCTGGTCGACGCTGGTCAGCGGCGGATCGGTGTGCCGGACGATGACCGAGTCGTCGAAGCCGATCACGGCGACGTCTTGCGGCACGCGGCGGCCGAACTGGCGCAGCACCCGCAGCGCGCCGGCGGCCATCATGTCCGAGGCGGCGAAGACCGCGTCCAGGTCCGGGTACTGCTCCAGCAGCCGGTACATCGCCGCGGCGCCGCTCTCCTCGGAGAAGTCGCCGAAGGCCACCGGCCCGTCACCGACCACGTCGCGGAAACCCTCGAGCCGCCCGATGCCGGCCGCCATGTCGAGCGGGCCGGTGATCGCCGCGATCCGCCGGCGCCCCTGCGACCAGAGGTAGGACACGGCCTCGCGCGCGCCACCCCGGTTGTCGGCGTCGACGTAGGAGCCCCGGTCCGCGTACGTCGGGCGCCCGGCCCGGACCGTGGCCACCCCGCGCTCCTCGAGGACCGCCGGCAGCGGGTCGTCGCCGTGCAGCGAGAGCAGCAGCGCCCCGTCCACGTGCTGGCGGGTCAGGTAGCCCTCGAGCCGGCGGCGCTCCTCCGGCGCCTGCGCGATCATCAGGACCATCTGCAGGTTGCGGGCGACCAGCACGGACGAGGTGGCCTGGACGATCCGCCCGAAGAACGGCTCGGCGAAGAACCGCTCCCCCGTCTCGAAGATGACCAGCGCGATCGAGTCGGTGCGCTGGGTGACCAGGGTGCGGGCGGCCCGGTTGGGCACGTACCCCAGCTCCTGGATGGCCTCCTCGACGGCCTGCCGGGCCCGCGGGCTGACCTGAGCCGAGCCGTTGACCACGCGCGACACCGTCCCGCGGCCCACACCGGCGCGCGCGGCGACCTCTTCCAGCGTCGGCCGGCCCGTCGCCCTGTTCCGCTCGGTCGTCATCGCCTGGCACCTTCCTCCGCGCGCGATCTGAGGTCGCGCCCGACACAAAGTACCTGGCCCGCGCAGCCTGCCCTAATGCGCTACCGTGCCCGCGTGCTCGTCCGCGACTTCGAAGATCACGACTGGCCCGCCGCCTGGCCGATCATCGCCGAGGTGGTGCGCTCGGCCGACACGTTCCCCTACGACCCGGCGATGACCGAGCAGGCCGCCCGCGACATCTGGATCGAGCGCCCACCGGGCCGCACCACGGTCGCCGTCGACGACGCGGGCACGATCCTCGGCACCGCCAAGATGGGCCCCAACCGGCCCGGCCCCGGCGCCCACATCGCCACGGCCAGCTACATGGTCGCCACCGGGGCACGCGGCCGCGGCGTCGGCTCGCTGCTGTGCCGCGACTCGCTATCCTGGGCCCGTTCCCAGCGGTACGCGGGCATGCAGTTCAACGCCGTCGCCGAGTCCAACCACGCCGCCGTAGCCCTTTATCAGCGCCTCGGCTTCGAAATCCTGGGCACGGTCCCCGGCGCCTTCGCCCACCCGACACTGGGCCGGGTGGGCCTGCACCTGATGTACCAAAGCTTCGGCTGACCCGGACGTGCACCGAAGATCGCCGGCTCGGCGGCCACCGCAGGGAGCGCGGCTCAGATCGCCGGCTCGGCGGCGGCGAGCCACTCCGCGGGGAGCCTGTCGAGCCCGGTCCGGGCGCCCACGACCCCGCCCACGATCGCGCACGTGGTGTCGACGTCGCCGCCGGCCGAGGCGGTGGCCCAAAGCGCGGCCTCCAGGTCGGCCGGGTGCCGCGCCGCGCACCACAGGGCGAACGGCACAGTGTCCGGGGCCGACATCCGGCGGCCGCAGCCGACCACCGCGGCGACCTTCCGCGGGTCGGAGTCAGGCGCGATCTCGGCGACTCGCCGCAGGGCCCGGGCGACGTCGCTTCGCGGGTCGGAGTCGGGCACGGTCTCGGCGGCGGGCCGCGGGTCCCGGCTGGCGTCGCTGTCGTCCAGGCGGTCGGCGATCGCCACCAGATCCAGGCGGCCGTGCATGTTGAGCGCTGTGGCCAGCGCTACCGCTGCCGCGCCGGCGGCTGCCTCTGGGTGGGCGTGGGTGACGCGCGCTGAGCGTACGGCCTCGGTCTGCACTTGATCCTGGTTGTCGGCGAAGTAGGCGCCGAGCGGGGCTACGCGCATGGCGGCCCCGTTGCCCCAGGAACCTCGGCCGTCGAACTGGCGGCGGGTGACCTCGGCCCAGGGCTCGCCGCGGCCGAGAGCGGGCAGCACGTCGTGCATCCCGGCGCCGTAGTGGCGGTAGGGATCGGCCTCGTAGGCGCGGGCGAACCCGAGCGCGAGCGCGTCCTGATCGACCGTGCCGTGCTCCTCCAGCACGGAGAGCAGCACGAGCGCCATCGCCGTGTCGTCCGTCCAGCGCCACGGCCCGGGCCGCAGGTTGTCCACGGCGAAGCGGCGGCGGAACCAGGTTCCCCCGAAGGCGTCACCCATCGCCAGTCCCCGCAACGCCGCCACCGCGGCCGACCTGTGGATCACACTCCGATGCTCATCGAGCCGGCCGCCCGCCGCCAGCGAATTTCACAGCAGGCTGACCTCCACGCCCGGTGGCCGGGCCTGGGCCGGGTGCCCCTGTCCGGCGAGCCGGCCGGCGTCGTCGCCTGCGGGTGCTCGAGCAGGTCATAGCCCGTTGCCAGCCCCTCTCGAACCTCGATCGCCGACGGCAGCGTGGGCGTCGCCCAGCCGGTTCCGGGCGCCACCGGCGGGGGCTGCAAGCGCCCCCATTCTCGCAAGTCGCCTGCGTCGTCCGCATCCGCCAGGGCGGTTGACGCCGGCGTGCGGGACGACGCCGGCGCTCGGGACGACACCACCGCTCGGGACGACACCACCGCACGGGACGACACCACCGCACGGGACGACACCACCGCACGGGACGACGCCGGCGTGCGGGACGACGCCGGCGGGGGTGGTTGGTTGGCAGGGCTGATCAGAGGGGGCGGGAGGCCGAGTTCGTTGTGCCGGAGGGTGGCGGTGAGGTCGCCGGGGCGGAGGGGTGGTCGTGGTTGGACAGGAAGGCCTCGGCGTCAGACGCCGCTGTCGTCGTCCTCGTCCACAGTGGAGGCGTTCAGGTCGTCCCACGAACCGGGGGGCGAGGCGGGTGTGGGATTGGAGGCGACTGCGGCCGGGTCGGCGTGGAGGGCGTCGCTGATCTGGCGGATGTGGGTGGCGGCCTGGGTCAGCAGGGAGGTGACGACGGCCTCGCGGGGCAGGCCGAGGGGCACCGGGAGCGGGCGGGCGATGCCCAGGGCATCCAGGCGTTGGCGGCGCTCGTCCTCCCGGTCGCGCTGGGCGGGGGGTGGGGTGCTGGTGTGGCGGTTCACCCAGAACGGGCTCGGCGGGCCGGCCGGGCCGCTGGTCGGGAGGTCGGGGTCGCCGGGGGTGACCTTCCAGCTGGTGGCGCTGTAGCCGACCCAGAAGCGGTGGCCGAGGACGACGACGGTGCGCCAGACGGCCTTGCCGTTGTCCTTCACCTTCTCGATGGCATCGACCCGGGCCCCGGCCGCGGCCAGCGCGTCCGGCAGGCCCCGGCACACCCGCCGGGCCACGTCGCTGACCTGCTCGACCAGGCGGCCGACGGCGACATCCTCGACGGCGGCGGTGAACGGCACGAAGTCGGTGACGCCCTCCACGGCGGCGCTCAGGGCGAGCAGCTCGGGGTAGGGCCGGCCGTCCTCGGCGACCACGCTCTCCAGCAGGCGGGCCCACGAGACGACCAGGACGACCCGGTCGCCGGCCGTGCCGCGGTACGAGCCGTCGGGCAGGTGGACGCCGATCTGGTGGCCGGCCTGCACGGCCAGCGCGCGGACCAGCGGCTCGCGGGTCACGAGCACGAACAGCCCGTCGGCGGGGAGCTGGCTCAGGTAGCGGGCGGCCTGGTCGCCCGAGGTGAGCGCCGAATCCACCTTGGTCTCGATGATGGCCCGGGTCCCGCCGGGCCGGGAGAGGCGGAAGTCGCGCCGGGAATCGTCCTCGGCGGACTCCCGCTCGATGCGGCAGCCGGTCACGTCGACGCCGCTCAGCGAGCTCAGCGCGGCCAGGAAGCTGCGGGTCATCCGCGGGTCGGCGTCGAGCAGGCCCTGCAGGACGTAGTTGGTCTTTACCTCGGGGTGGCGGGCCCCACGCAGGAGAAGTTGAAGGGCTTGGAAAGGCACCGCGTTCGTCACGGGGAGCATGGTGGCACGGGGGTCAGACATTTTTGACGCGGTAGTGGCGCAGGGCCGGGATGGTCAGGGCGATCAGGGCCGTTCCGGCCAGGCCGAGCGCGCCGCCGATGGCCAGGGCGGCGCCGCCCGAGGTGACCGACGCGACCAGGCCGGCCCGGAGGTTGCCCACTTGGGGGCCGGCGGCGCCGGCGATGTGCTCCAACGAGGCCACCCGGCCGCGGTACGTGTCCGGTGTGGTGCCTTGGACGACGGTGCCGCGGGAGACGACGGCCCAGGTGTCGGCGGCGCCGGCGATCGCGAGGAAGCCCAGCACGACGAGCAGGCTGCTACTGAGGCCGGCCGCGCCCAGCGCCACCGCCCACACCGCGCCGCAGATCAGCAGCATCCGGCCCGGGCGCGGATAGCGGGTGGCCAGGCCGGAGAGGATCGAGGCCAGCACACCGCCGACGGCGACCGCGGTGGCGAACAGGCCGAGGATCTCCGGGCGGCCGCCGAACTTCTCCTCGTTGATGACCGGGAACAGGGCGAACGGCATGGCCAGGACCGTGGCCGACAGGTCGGCCAGGAGCGCGCCGCGGACCTGGGCGGTGCTCACCGCGTACCGCCAGCCGCTCTTGACCGCCCGCAAGCCGGACCGGCCCTCCGAGACCGGGACCCCGCGGGGGAGGCCGGCCAGGCCGACCAGGGCGAAGCCGAAGGTCAGGGTGTCGAAGGCGAGGCACCAGCCGACGCCGGCGAAGGCGGTGAGCGTGCCCGCCGCGGCCGGTCCGAGAAGCATGGAGAGCTGGAACGAGAGGTGGTTGAGGGCGAGGCCGGCCGCGAGGCGGTCGCCGGAGAGCAGCGACGGCACGAAGGTCTGGCGGGCCGGGCCGTTGAGGCCGCCGACGGCCGACGAGACGGCGGTCAGGACCAGCATCGCGGGCACTCCGCCGAGGTCGGTGAAGGCCACGGCGGTCATCGCGGCGCTCACCACGATCTGCGCGACCGTGCAGCGCATGGTGAGCAGCCGGCGGTCGACGTGATCGACGAAGGCGCTGCCGGCCAGGGCCAGGACGATCAGCGGTACGCCGATGGCCAGCCCGACGAATCCCACGACGGCCGCGCTGTGCGTGCGCTCCCAGACGTAGTAGATCACCGCGAACGAGCCGAACTGACCACCGAAACCGGAGGCCGTGGTGCCGAGCCACAGGCGGCGGAAGGTGCGGTTCTCACGCAGTGGGCGGAGGTCGGCCAGCGCCCTCATCCGAGGTGGTCCCGCAGGCGCAGGGCGAACGGGCGCCGGGCGAGCAGCTCGCGCAGGTCGGCGGTGACCCGGGTCAGCGAGTAGGGCAGCTCGGCGTCGAGCTCGCGGACGGCGGCCTCGGTGGCCCGCCACTCGGCGACCAGGAACGGCATGATCTCGGTGGCCCGGGCGGTGAGCCGGATCGGCCGGGTACGCCCGTCCTCGCCGGGGACGCTCTCGACCAGGCCGGCCTTGGTCATGGCGGCCGCCGTCTGGCTCATCGCCGAGTGGCTGACCTCGCGTTTCGCCGCGAGCGCGCGGATCGTCATCGGGCCGAAGCGGTGCAGGGCGATCAGCGGCCCGACGAAACGGGTCCGGACGCCCTCGAGGCCGGCCTCGTCGTAGAGCTGCGCGATGTCCCGGTCGAGGTCGCCCAGCAGGACGTGCAGATCGCTCCAGTGATTGCTGTCGAGAAGGTCCACCGAGGCAATGTAACAGTGCTTATATAATTGGCAAAGTCACGATGATCGCTGTGCCGCGACCGGGCTCGCTCTCGATCCGTACCGTGCCGGCGTGCGCGTCGACGATCGCCTTGACGATGCTCAGCCCGAGCCCGGCCCCCTGCACCTCGTAGCGCTCGGCCGCGGCCGCCCGGCGGAACGGGGCCAGCACCCGGGCACACTCCTCCGCGTCCATCCCGATGCCGGTGTCCCGCACCTCGAGCACGGCCTGGTCACCCCGCGCGTAGGCCCGAACGGTGATACGGCCGCGCGGGGTGAACTTGACCGCGTTCAACATGAGTCGTTCCAGGACCTGGCCGAGGCGCTCCTCGTCGGCTCGGACCATGACCGGCAGCGGCGCGTCGGCGACGACGTCCAGGCAGCGGGTCAGGGCCAGACCGCAATTGCGGCGGACCACCGAGCGGGCCATCTCGGCCAGGTCCACGTCGCGCTTGTCCAGGACGAGGCCGTTCACGGCCCGCGCGGCGAGCAGCATGTCGTCGACGAGGGCGGTCAAGCGGTGCGAGTTGCGGCGGATGCGGGCCACGAACTCGCCGTCGGCGCTGTCGCTGTCGCTGTCGCCGAGCAGCTCCAGGTAGCCGTTGATCGACGTCAGCGGCGTCCGCAGCTCGTGCGTCACCCGGGACAGGAACTCGTCCTTGAGGCGGTCCGCGTCCCGGACCCGGGCGTCCAGCCCACGGGCGTACTTCCGCAGCTCCAGCTGGGTCATCGCGTGCCGGGCGAGGGTACGCAGCCCGGAGCACTCGGCCGGGGTCAGCAGCTTCGGCTCGGAGTCCATCACGCAGAGCGCCCCCAGGGCCTGCCCGGACGCGGTGACCAGCGGCGCGCCGGCGTAGAAGACCACGCCCGGGTCGGCGGTGACACTCGGGAAGTCGCGGAAGCGCGGGTCGAGCCGGGCGTCGGGCACCTGCATGATGCCGACGCCGAACATGGCGTGCGCGCAGAACGAGTTGTCCCGGCCGACCTCGCAGACCTCGACGCCGACGCGGGCCTTGAACCACTGCCGTTCCTCGTCGATCAGGCTGATCGCGGCCATCGGCGTCCGGCACAGCTGAGCCGCCAGCCGGGCGATGTCGTCGAAGTCGCTCTCCGGGCCGGTGTCGAGCACGTGGTAGTCGCGAAGCGCGTCGAGCCGCTCTTGCTCCAGCGTGTCCGACATCCATCCCGCCCTCAGGTCACCGTCGCACCCCTACATTCGAAAACTCGGCGGCGCTTCTTCCGGGCTGAGGTTTCCCCGGCGATGCTCGAAGATCAGGTAGGTCTCGGTGCCGGCGATCAGGCGGGTGCCGCTCAGGCGTTCGGTGATCACGGCACGCAGATCCTCGACGTCCTCGGCCGCGACATGCAGCAGAAAGTCGTACGAACCGGACACGAAGTAGACGTCCCGGACGGCCGGGATGTCGGCCAGCGACGACGCGAACTTGCCGATCGCGTCCCGGGACTCGGAGCGGATCCGGACGGCGATCATGGCTTGGATGGGCCGGCCGATCCAGGCCGGGTCCACGTCGGCGTGGAACCCGCGGATGGCGCCGATCTCCCGCAGCCGGCGAACACGGGTCAGGCAGGTGGACGGGGCGATGCCGACCCGCTCGGCCAGGGCGTTGTTCGGCATGCGGCCGTCGGCCTCGAGCAGGGTGAGCAGCTCACGATCGATGTGATCCAGAACATCCTTCGGTTGGTCGGCCATTTTTGATCTCCGCTTCGAACCTGATGCGTTGAAACTGCCACGCGCAGAATCTCATTCGGCTATGTTGCGCGTCCGCAGCACATCGTTTCACGCTAAAGGTCACAACGGCGTGACGAAGGAGACGAGATGCGGATCGGTGTGCCCACCGAGGTCAAGAACCACGAGTACCGGGTGGCGATCACCCCGGCCGGGGTCGCCGAGTTCGTCCGCCGCGGCCACGAGGTGCTCATCCAGGCCGGCGCCGGCGCGGGCTCCGCCATCAGCGACGAGGACTACGTCGCGGCGGGCGCCACCCTCGCCGAGGACGCGGACACGGTCTGGCAGCAGGCCGACCTGCTCCTCAAGGTCAAGGAGCCGATCGCCTCGGAATACCACCGCCTCCGCAAGGACCAGGTGCTGTTCACCTACCTGCACCTGGCGGCCGACGCCGAGGGCACCAAGGCCCTCCTGGCCAGCGGTACGACCGCCATCGCCTACGAGACGGTGCAGCTGGCCGACGGATCGCTGCCGCTGCTCGCCCCGATGTCCGAGGTCGCCGGGCGGCTCGCCCCGCAGGTCGGCGCGTACAGCCTGATGCGCAACAGCGGCGGCCGGGGCGTGCTCCCCGGAGGTGTCCCGGGCGTCAGCCCGGCCAAGATCACCGTCATCGGCGGCGGCGTCTCCGGCGTCAACGCGGCCACCATCGCGCTCGGCATGGGCGCCGACGTGACCGTGCTCGACCTCAACATCGGGCGCCTGCGCCAGATCGACGCCCAGTTCGGCGGGCGGATCAAGACACTGGTGTCGTCCTCGTATGCGATCGAGCAGTCGCTGATCGAGGCCGACATGGTCATCGGGGCGGTGCTGGTGCCGGGGGCGAAGGCCCCCAAGCTGGTCTCGAACGAGCTCGTGAAGCGGATGAAGCCGGGCTCGGTGCTGGTCGACATCGCAATCGACCAGGGTGGGTGCTTCGAGGACTCGCACGCGACGACTCATGAAGAGCCGGTCTACAAGGTTCACGAGTCGGTGTTCTACTGCGTGGCGAACATGCCGGGGGCGGTTCCTAACACGTCGACGTACGCGCTGACTAACGCGACGCTGCCGTACGCGCTCCGGCTGGCCGATCAGGGGTGGCAGGACGCGCTCAAGAGCGACCCGGCGCTGGCGCTGGGGCTGAGCACGCATGCTGGGCAGCTGACCAACGCCGAGGTCGGGGCCGCCCTGGGGCTGCCCTCGGCCGAGATCGCTGCCGTCCTGGCCTGACGGGTCGCGAGGCGGGGCCCGCCCACCCAGGGGTTTCAACTGCTGCCGATTGAGTGCGGTCTGGCAACGGGCGGTGCCGGCACATGCCGGTGCGGCCCGTAAGGCCTATAACTGGGCGCTGGCGCGGGTGAAGGCCGTCATGGACCAGCGGGCTGCGGAACGTTCGTACGGTCTTGGTGATGAGGTGCTGACGTCGTCGCTGGGCTGATCATTGCCGCGTCGCGCCGGGCCCGGAACGCGGAGAAGGCGGTCGGGTTTCCGCGGTTCAAGTCCCGGCATCGCACCACGCCGCGCCGTGCTGTCCACCGGCGAAATGGTCGACAACCCGCACCACCTGGTGACCGCCCAAGCCCGGCCGCGGGCGCCCGGTCGGGCACTGTCGCGGAAGAGCGGCCCGGACCGGCGCACCGGGCGCCGCGCGTCGAGACGCTGGCAGCGGGCGGCGGCCCGGCTCAGCCGTGCTCATGCCCGGCTGCCGCTCCGCAAGGAACGACTGCCGCATGAACGCCAGAGAGCACTCAGCGGCAACGGCCTCCGTCCTACCACGCCACGACCCTGCCAAAAGACGCAAACCCGCGGCTGTGGACAACCCACAGCCGCGGGCTTTTCCGTGTTACAGGTGGCGGGCGATCTGCGACAGGTCCGCCGCCGACAGCCGGTCGGACGACGTGTTGCGCTGGTGCCAGAACGGGTAGCGCAGCGGCTCCCCGCTCACGTCGTCGAGCGCCTTGACCTCATCCGCGGTGAGCTCCAACGAAGCCGCGGCCAGGTTGTCGCGCAGCTGCTCGGGCGTGCGCGACCCGACGATCAGCGAGGTCACGCCGGGCTTCTGCGAGATGTAGGCCAGCGACACCTGGGCCGCCGACACGCCGTGCGACTCACCGATCTTCACGGCCAGCTCGATCGTGGCGTACAGCTTGTCCTCGTCGTTGACCGGGGGTTCGCTCCACTCGCTGAGGTGGCGGCTGCCGGCCGGGGCCTCGACGCCGCGGCGGTACTTGCCCGAGAGCAGACCGCCCGCGAGGGGGCTCCAGACCAGGATGCCGAGGCCCTGGTCGATCACGGCCGGGACGATCTCGGCCTCGACGTCACGGTTCTGCAGCGAGTAGTAGACCTGGGTGCTGGCGAACCGCTCGAGGTGCCGGGCGTCGGAGATGCCCAGCGCCTTCATCATCTGCCAGGCCGCGTAGTTGGAGCAGCCGATGTAGCGGACCTTGCCGCTGCGGACCAGGTCGTCCAGCGCGGTCAGGGTCTCCTCGAGCGGGGTCTGCCCGTCCCACTCGTGGACCTGGTAGAGGTCGATGTAGTCGGTGCCGAGGCGGCGCAGGCTGGCCTCCGCGGCGCGGATGATGTGGTGGCGGGACAGGCCCGCGTCGTTCGGGCCGTCACCCATCGGCATGCGCGCCTTGGTGGCGATGAGCACCTCGTCGCGGTCGCTGCCGAGCGCCTCGCCGAGGATCTCCTCGGACAGGCCCGCCGAGTAGACGTCGGCGGTGTCGATGAGGTTGACACCCGCGTCCCGGGCGATCGCGATCTGCTCGCGCGCGCCGGACACGTCGATCTGGCCGACCGGGGTCGCCCAACCGGTGCCGCCGAAGCCCATCGTGCCCAGGGTGAAGGTCGAGACCCGGAGGCCGGTGCGGCCAAGCTGCCGGTACTGCATGTCATCCCTCTTTCCGGTTCAGTGTTGCCTTGACCAGCCTTACCCGCCGCGGGCGGCCTGTCCACCGGAACGCTCAGCGTGCATCCGGCGACTACCAGAGGTATACCGGTCTATATGATGCCGCTGACGCTGCCTGTGGTTCTCACTGCCGCGCTGGGCCTTGCCGCGCCGGGCGCTCCGGGGATCGACGAGCAATACCTGCCCGCTGACAAATCGGGTCTGCTGACGTCGCGTACGACCGAGAGCCGGGTCTGGGCGACGGTGCAGAAAGAGGGCGGGCTCGGCGAGATCTTCTATCCGACGATCGGCGGCCCGAGCGCCCGGGCATTGTCGTTCGTCGTCACCGACGGCCGCGGCATCTCGAAGCCGTCGAAGGTCACCACCGAGCAGAGCGATCCGGGGAGCTTGAGTTTCCGGCAGACGTTCTCGGCGCGGTCGTGGCGATTGGTCGCCGCCTATACCGTCGATCCGCAGCGCTCGACGGTGCTGGTGGATCTGTCGTTCTCCGGGCGGGGCAAGCTGTACGCGGTTTACGACCCCGCGCTCGGCAACTCCCGCGGTGGCGATTCCGGGCGCGGGATGGTGGCCACCGACGGCGCGGTATCGAGCGCGGTCGCCGCCTCACCGGCGTTCACCGCCACCTCCAACGGTTTCTCCGGGGTCAGCGACGGGCTCACCGACCTGCGCGACGGGCGGATGGATTGGCATTACGACACGGCCGGTCCCGGCAATCTCGTGCAGACCGGCGCCATCGGGCACCGGCACACGACGCTGGCCATCGGCTTCGCCGATTCGGCCTCGGGGGCGGTCAAGACAGCGGCGAAGTCGTTGGGTCGCGGTTTCGCGTCCGTCTCACGCTCTTACGCGTACGGATGGAAGCAGTACCTTTCGCGCTTGAAGAACCCGCCTCGCGGGCTCAGCGCCACCGAACGGCAGCTGTACCGCACCTCGGCCATGGTGCTGGCCGCGAGCGAGGACAAGGCGAATCCGGGCGCCTATGTGGCCGCGCCGGCCGCGCCGTGGGCTTTCGGGACCGACGATCCCTCGGGCCCGTATCACCTGGTGTGGTCGCGGGACCTGTATCAGATCGCGCTCGCGCTGATCGCCGGCGGAGACCGGGCCGGCGCGAATCGGGCGCTCGATTTCCTTTTCCGCAAGCAGCAGAAGCCGGACGGTTCGTTCCCGCAGAATTCGCAGGTCGACGGCACCCCGGTGTGGGGTGGTCTGCAGCTCGACGAGGTGGCGCTGCCGATGGTGCTGGCCTATCGGCTCGGCCGCACCGACGCATCGACCTGGAGCCATGTGAAACGGGCGGCGGACTTCCTGCTGTCGTACGAACAGGCCCCGGCCACGCCGCAGGAACGCTGGGAGAACCAGTCGGGCTACTCCCCCAACACCATCGCCACCGAAATCGCCGGCCTGGTCTGCGCCGCGTCGATCGCCCGCGCCAATGGTGACGCCGCCTCGGCCGCGCGCTATCTCGCCACCGCCGATTCCTGGCGCGCCCGGGTCAAGGCCTGGACGGTCACGTCGACCGGTCCCTATTCGTCGTCGCCCTATTTCCTGCGGCTCACCAAGGACGGCGACCCGAACGCCGGCACGACCTACAACATCGGCGACAGCGGCCCTTCCAACGTGGACCAGCGCCGCGTCGTCGACCCGTCGTTCCTCGAACTCGTACGCCTCGGTGTGCTCCCCGCCTCCGACCCCGACATCCGCAATTCCCTGCGCGTGATCGACGCCGAGCTCGGCGTGCGTACCCCCAACGGTTTCTTCTGGCACCGCGCCTCCTTCGACGGCTTCGGCGAGAAGGCCGACGGCAGCCAGTGGGAGTACAACCTGCCCGACGACTCCCTGCTCACCCACGGCCGCGCCTGGCCCCTGCTCTCCGGCGAACGAGGCGACTACGAGATCGCCGCCGGCGACCTGCGCGCCGCCCGCACCCGCCTGACCGCCATGGCCAGGGCCGCCGGCCCCGGCCACATGCTCCCCGAACAGGTCTGGGACCAGAACCCGCCGCCCGGCCGCACCCCCGGCACGCCCACCTACTCGGCCACCCCGCTGACCTGGTCCCACGCCCAGTACATCCGCCTGGCCCAGAACCTGGCCGCCGGCCGCGTCCTCGACACCCCCGACGTGGTCGCCGACCGTTACTTGTCTCGTCCGGATGACAAATAGCGAGAGGCGACCATTATTGCGGCAAAATGGTCTCGTGCCGATCTCATTCCGCGCCCACGACGCTCTGCCAGCATCGCCGATCGTGCGGCGGGTTGGCCTGTCCCCCAGCGCCCGGGGTAGCGCCACGGCGTGCACCTGCCCTGACATTTTCGAAATGGCCGACGGCAATTTCGCAGTCATCGGCACGAACCGCACTGACGAGCTGCGGGACCACCTTCCGCCGGACGCGGGGCTCGCCTCCTACGAGAGCATCGTCGTGATCACCCGAGACACCCTCCTGGCCGCGGCGAAGGACCTGCCGTAGCACCGCGCTCGCGGTCGGCCCTCTCATCCGAGCATGACAGGACCGCCTCGTACTCGCGCCAGATCGTGTCCGCTACGACGGCCAAGGACAGCTCTGCCGAGCTTTCCACATAGATGTTCTGCCTGTTGTTCGCGGTGTCTCGCCAGAAAGCTCGCACCTTGGGACTGGCGAAGAGATAGCGCAGGTTGCTCACCATCTCCTCACGCGTGGCGACTCCGGCGGTGTACTGAACCCACACGTGCTGCAGCAGCAGATTGGAGTAGAGGTGCTGCGAGCGCGTGACCGCATCCGTGCCCGGGTCGCTCGGCCACACATCGGCGAGATCTCGATTGTCCAGCGCCATCCCGATCAACGTGACGTGCAGGCGCCGCACGTCCACATCCGCGCTGCGGCGCAATGCGGCTTCGGTGCCCTCCAAGACCTGCCGCTGCATCGCCAGCTCCACGCGCTGATCCCGTAGATCTCGGCGCTGCAATGACCAGGTGATCACCACGGCGGCCACCGCGATCGCGGAGACGACGGAGTTCACCACGCCGAACGCCTCGCCGACGCTGCTCCAGCGGCTCCACGTGGTGTCGTCGCCCCGTCGGCCGATCAGCGCCACCATCCCGATCCCGGTCATCAGAACGACCACGGTCAGCAAGGGAACCGCAAACATGATCAGGAGCATTGGCCGTTGCCGGGCAGGCTCATCGCTCCTCATGGCCGGACCTCTTTCAAGGAGCCACCGGGTTCAAGGTTACCGGTCTGACAACGATTGTGTGTTTCGGAGACGACGAAAAGTCAAGCTTGGTTATTTCAGGACAGAATTCGTGCAACTTGCGCTTTGCTGAATGCAATTGCAAATTAGACCGCTCGGGATTCGAGGATGGACCGGAGGCGGGCGAGATCGGCCTGGACCAGGCCGGTGTCGCGGGCGAAGTCCTCGTCCGAGGTGCCGGGCGCGCGGCGGACGGAGAAGACAATCTCCGAACCGTCGCCGTACGGGACGACGCGCAGCGGGTTCAGGAAGGTCTGGCCGTCGGGGAAGGTGGCCCAGTGGTCGAGGACGCCGAAGTCGTTCGGCGGGGCGAAGGTGACTTTGATTCGGCCGGTGCCGGTGAGGACGAACCATTCGCCGTCGGTCTGTTCGACGCCCTGGCCCAGGCCGGGGGCCCACTCCGGCAGGTGGGCGGGATTCGAGACGTACGCATAGACCTCGGCGGCCGGGCGATCGATGCGTTCCGCTAGGTGCGCTGTGTCCGTAGCCATACCGGGATGATCTCAGCTCGCGAGCCGGAACGTCTCGGCGTGGCGCTGGCGGGCCGGGACGCCGAGTTGGCGCAGGCTGCGCAGGACGGCGGCGGTCATGGCGGCCGGGCCGCAGACGAAGACGTCGCGCTGCGCGATGTCGGGCACCAGGCCGAGCAGGTTGCCCGCGCTGAGCGGTTGGTTCGTCTCATCCGTACGGCCGGTGAGCAGATGCAGGCGGGCCTGACGCAGGTGGGCCAGGTTCTGCAACTCGGGAAGCAGGACCGCATCGGCCGGGGTGCGCGCACGGTAGAGGACGACGATGTCACCGGTGAGGGTCTCGTCCTCGAGCAGAGCACGGATCGGAGTCACGCCGATGCCGCCGGCGATCAGACAGGCGTCCTCCCGGACGCGGCGGGTCGAGGTGAAGGCGCCGTACGGGCCCTCGGCGAACACTC
Organism: Actinoplanes sp. NPDC049598; assembly: GCF_040675435.1. Classification (NCBI taxonomy): domain Bacteria; kingdom Bacillati; phylum Actinomycetota; class Actinomycetes; order Micromonosporales; family Micromonosporaceae; genus Actinoplanes; species Actinoplanes sp. NPDC049598. The sequence continues at coordinate 59,800 of NZ_JBFAOX010000021.1, forward strand.
TCGTGCCGATCGGGAGCTCCCGTAGGCCGGCGCTGGTGGTGCCGATGCCCTTCGCGGTCAGCCGCAGGGAGCGACCGTCCGGGGCGGCGGAGAGTGAGAACGGGTTCACCTGCCACCACGGGTTGTGACGGGGGAAGCGCCACAGGAAGAACTGGCCGGGCCGGGCGTGCAGACGGTCGAGGTCACTGCCCGTGACGTGGACCGAGACAACGCCGGGCGCCTCGGAGATCACCGCGGCCACCCGCAGCCGGTGCCGCGCGTTCCGGGCCAGCGGGACGACCACCCGGCCGGAGATCAGGGCCCCGACGGCGAACAGCCACAGCCCCCACCAATAGAGTTGGGTAAATTCGTTCGTCTTGAAGGCGCTGCCCTCGTACACCTGGTGAATCAGGGCCAGCACCACGATGACGTACACGAGAAGGTGGATGGCGTGCCACGCCTCGTAGGAAAGGGCGCGGCGGGCGATGCGTACGGACGAAACGGCGATGACCGCCACCAGGCCGGCGGCGAGCATGCCCAGAAGGACCGGCATCTGCCGGGCCAGGTTGGGGATTTCCGCGAAGAAGGAAATGCGGTCGAGTTGCGAATAGCCGAGCAGCACGAACGTCGGATGCAGCACGACCAGCCAGAAAATCGTGAACCCGGTCCAGCGGTGCCAGGTGGTGAGCCGGTCCATGCCGATCCGGCGGTCGAGGAACGGCAGCCGCGCGATGAGCAGCAGCTGCAACGCCATGACGAAACCGAGATGCAGGCCCAGAAAACGCCCGATCGAGGTCAATGTGTTGTGCGCCGGTGTCGCCGGATTGAGGAACATCAGCTCGACGATCGCGAGATTCAGGATCAAAAACGTCCAAAGCATGACGTACGCCGTGAGCACCGAGCCCAAGCGTCGCGTCAGCGCGGGCGGGGCGGCGGCGTCCATGCGTCACAGATAGCGGGCAACGGCACACCCGCGCAATCACCCGGACGAAAGGTGGCGCGGTCCGGCAATACTTGCCGGACGCCCGGGCCCCCGGGACCGGAAGGAGAGAGATGACCCACCCGCCGAAGCCGACCGACGAGACCCGCTCGTCCTCGCAGGAGAACTCGCCCGCGCAGGAGAACGAGGGGCCCGCCGAGCCGAAGGCTGCGGGTGAAAAGGCTCCAACGGCCCCTTCTCCCCGCCAACCGGGAACGGTTTACGGGGCGTCCCCGTCGGTCCCCGGCAAGCCGGTGAAAGCCACATCGCTGGCGGACGCGCCACCGCCGAATGTGCCGTCGCCGCGAAGTGAGGCAGCGAAGCCGGCCGCGGCCAAGGAGACGGGCCTGGGGGAAGAAGAGGCCACTCAGCCTTTCGCCGTGACTCCCTCGACTGATGCGGCTCCGCGCACTTCCCCATCGACGCCATCGACCGCGGACGAGAAGCCGGCCCCGCCAACCGATGCCACGCAGCCGATCACGACGGCCCAGCCGTCGACAGCCCCATCCGCGAAGGACAGCAGCGGGAAACCGGCGGGGCCGGCCCCTGCGCGGCCCTCCGTGCCTGACTCCGCACAGGCCTCTGCGCCGCAGACGAAGGGCGCGCCGCCGACTGCCACCCGGACCGGGGTCTCTGCGCCCGCGCAGGCCGATGTCACCCAGCCGCTGATCCGGATGCCGTCGGCCGACGCCGACACCACCCGCCCGGTCCGGCCCGCTCCGCCCGCCTCGACGCCTCCGGCCGGAGCGCCCACCCCGGCCGACATGACCCAGCCGCTGACCGCCGTCCCGCCGACGGAACCTCCGACGGTGCCCACCCCCACGCCGGCGAAGCAGACACCCCCGGCGCAGGCGGCGATGCCGCTGACCCGGCCTCCGGCCGAACCGACTCAGGCCTTGCCACCAGCGCAAAGCCCGGCCGAACCGACTCAGGCCTTGCCACCAGCGCAAAGCCCGGCCGAACCGACTCGGGCCTTGCCACCAGCGCAAAGCCCGGCCCGGCCGGCTCCGGCCTTGCCGCCGGCGGCGCAGGCGGCGATGCCGCTCGCGCGGGCGGCTCAGGCCGATGTCACCCGGCCGATGATCGCCGCGTCGCCAGTCACGGGGAGTGCCAAGCCTGCCGTCACAGCGCCCGCCGCCGGTTCCGCGAGCGTCACGCCGCCCCCACCCGCGCGGCCCGCGCCCACCGTCTACGGCGGGGGCCAGCCGCCCACGCCCAAAGCCAAGCGCCGCCTTCTCCCCGTACTCCTTGGGTTGATCTTGCTGGTGGTCCTGCTCGGTGGTGGGGCCGGCCTCCAACTCGCCCGCGACCTGCCCGCCGCCACCCTGACCACGAACATCGCGGCCAGCATGAAGATCCCCGGCGCCGCCCCGAGCCTGCCCTGGCCCGCGGTCGGCAGCGCCGAGCTCATGGTCGAGGGCCTGGGCCGGCTCGGTGGTTCCGGCGGGACGGAGGCCGCGCCGATCGGCAGCGTCGCCAAGGTCATGACCGCCTACGTGATCCTGCGCGATCACCCGCTCACCGGCGACGAGGAGGGTCCGACACTGACCGTTACCGCGGCCGACGTCACGGACTACCAGTCGAGGATCGCGAGCAACCAGTCCCTCGTACGGGTCGAAGTGGGCGAGAAACTCACCGAGCGTGACGCCCTCGAGGCCCTGATGTTGCCCTCCGCGAACAACATCGCGCATCAGCTGGGTGTCTGGGACGCCGGCTCGGAGGAGGCGTTCGTGGCCAAGATGAACGCCGCGGCCGAGGACCTCGGCATGAAGAACACGAACTACACCGATCCCAGCGGGTACCTGCCGACCACCACCAGTACCGCCGCCGACCAGGTCATCCTGGCCCGAGCAGCGCTCAAGAGCGCCGTCTTCGCCGAGATCGTCGCGCTGCCCGAAGCCGAGATCCCGGTCGTCGGCACGATCAAGAACTACAACGACCTACTCGGCGTCAACGGCGTCTTCGGCATCAAGACCGGCTCCACCGACGAGGCCGGTGGTAACCTGGTGTTCGCCTCGCGCCTCACCGTCGGTAACCGCAAGCTGGTTCTGGTCGGCGCGCTCTTCAATCAGCCGGGGGCGAACACGCCGCAGCAGCTGGCCAAGGTCAACCGTGAGGTCAAGAAGCTGCTGACCGCCGTGGCCAAGGTCGTCAAGGAGTACACCCTGCTCCCGGCCGACGCCGTCGGTCAGGTCGAGACGGCCTGGGGCGCGACCACCTCCGTACGGCCCGCCCGGGATCTCAAGGTCGTCGGGTGGCCCGGCCTGACGGTGCCGCTCAAGGTCACCACCACCGCGCCGTCGGCCGAGGTCACAGCGTCGCAGCCGGTCGGCACGGTCCAGGCGTCGGGCGTCAAGGTCGAGCTGCGCACCGACGCCGCGACCGAACCGCCGTCCGTCTGGTGGCGATTGACCCGATCGCTATAGAAAGGTGAGCAGCGCCTCCGGGCGATCGAGCGGGATGATATGCCCGCATTGCTCGATCACGTGCCCGGTCAGGTCGTCGGCGATCGGCTTCAGTTGTTGGTGCAGCCGATCGCCGACGGGACGAGCGCCCAAGGCGATGACCGGCATCGTGAGCCGCCCCTTTTCGGCCGCCAACTGACGGGCCGTCTCGGGCATGGCGCGATAGTGCTCGAAGGCGCAGCGCAACGATTCCGTCCCGGCGTAGGCCTCGACGAAAGCGTTTCTGACATCCGGGTCGACGCCATTTCCCTCGTGCGTGCCGGCGCGCAGGAAGAAGTCCAGGTATTCGGCTTCGTGCCCGGCCAGGACGCGCTCGGCCAGCCCCGGCACCCCGTGGAAACCGAACCACCACGGCGGTGCGGCAGGCGGTTCGGCGAAGGCCTCCATCACGACCAGTCGACGTACGCGCTCGGGGTGCCTAAGGGCCAGCAATAGGGCCGGGGGTACGCCGAGATCGAGCGCGACCACCTCGGTGGAGCGCACGCCGAGAGCGTCGAGAAGGGCACACGTATCCGCGACGAGTGTGCCCGCGTCATACCCCTGAGTCGCCCGCGTCGTACCGCCCAGACCTCGCCAATCCGGCGCGATGACCCGGCGCGTGCGGGCGAGCTCGGGGATGACGGCCGACCAGACCCGCCACGTGTGCGGAAAACCGTGCAGGAGCAGGATCGGCGGGCCGTCGCCCGCCACGGTCGTATTTATGTCGATGCCGTTCGCGGCAATGTGCGGCACAGTCGCTCCACCTCTTCTTGGTAACCAACGGTTACTTAGTCACCCTAGAATTGGTTGGGCTGGCCCGGAAGAACGCACTTATCCGAAAGGTGGTAACCCGGTGGTGACCGACGGACGGCGCGGTGACCTTTTCGACCCGGCCTGTCCCACGCGCCGGCTGCTCGACCGCATCGGCACGAAATGGGTCGCCATGGCGGTCAAAGTGCTGGCCGAGGCCGAGCCCGGCGACGTCGGTTTCGCGGAGCTCGAACGGCGGATGCCCGGCATCTCCCACAAAATGCTCTCGCAGACGCTGCGCTCCCTGACCGACGACGGCCTGGTCACGCGTCATGTCGAGCCGTCCATGCCGCCGCGGGTCCGTTACCGGCTCACCCCACTCGGTCTTTCCCTCGACGAGCCGCTGGCCGCCCTGCGCGAATGGGCCGAGCGCCACATGCCCGAGATCGCCGACTTCTCAAATGCCCGGAACGGCGTGCGCCAAATGCCGTAGGAAATGGCTCACCGCGGGCGACATCGAACGCCCGGCCAGGGTGGCCGCGTAGACCCGCCGCGTCGGCTCGTCGTCCCGGTGCAACCGCAGCAATGCGATGTCCGGTGGCGTGCTCCGCAGCGCGAGCGCCGGCACCAGAGCCACTCCGAGACCGGCCGCGACACAGCCCAATTTACCCGTCCACTCGGCGGCCACAATGTCGATCCGCGGCTGAAATCCGCTGGGCAGACTGGCCCGCAACAGCGTTTCCTCGGCGGTGGCCGATCCCGCGATGAAGGCGTCGTCGGCCAGCTCGGCCAGCCGCACCGTTCGCCGGGCCGCCAGCCGGTGATCGAGCGCCACGGCCACCAGCATTCGCTCGTCCAGGATGTGCCGCAGCTCGAATCGCTCCGCGTCAATCTCACCGGCCGGCGACGAACTGACCACCGCCACATCCGCCTCACCCTCGGCGAGCCGCTCCAGCAACTTCGGGGTCAGGCCTTCGACCAGACCCAGAGCCACTTCGGGGTAGGCCTTGCGAAAGCTGGCCAAAGCGCGCGGCACCAACGCGGCGACCGCGGTGGGAAACGCGCCCACCCGCAGTCTTCCCGCGCCTAATTCCCGCAGTTCGTCCACGGCCTTTCTGGCGTCCGAGAGTCGATTGAGCACGCCCTCCGCGTACGGCAGAAGCACCCGGCCCTCCTCGGTCAGCGCGACGCCACGCGGCAACCGGTCGAACACCTGCGCGCCCAGCTCCGCCTCCAGCGCGCCGATCTGCCGTGACACGGCCGACTGGGTGAATTGCAGCTGTCGGGCCGCCGCCGTGATCGAGCCGGTACGGGCGACCGTACGGAACACTTCCAGCAGCTGAGTCTCCACGCCGAAGCATGCTAGCCGCGCATGGCACCCATGCCAGACATTCGCTGGTCGCATGCTTCGGACCCTCGTAGCGTCTCCCCCATGCCCAAGCTGACCCTCGACAACCCGCCCACCGTCGCCGCCCCCTTCGGCGACCGATTCGCCCACGTGGCCCGAGCCGATCTGCCAGGCGGCGGAGCCCTCCTGCTCCTCTCCGGCCAGGTAGGAGTCGACGACCAGGGCGCCGTCATCGCCCCCGGCGACGCCGGGCGCCAGGCCGAGCGCATCTTCGAAATCATCGACGCCCTGCTGACCGCCCACGGCGCCACCCTGAAGGACGTCATGCACATCCGGACCTTCATGACCAGCCTGGCCGACCTGCCGGCCTACGGCGCTGTCCGCCGCCGCTTCTTCCCCACCAGCCCACCGGCCAGCACCACGGTCGAGGTGAGCCGCCTGTTCCTGGAAGGCGCCGTCCTGGAGGTGGAGGTGACCGCCCTCGCCCACCGGTAAGGCCGGCTACGCCGCCGTCCGGCGGTCGTCGGGCAGGCGACGGGTGTGCCCCTTACGGTCGAGCAGCTCCAGCATCGGCACGGCCACCCGGCGGGTGGTGCCCAGAGCCTGGCGGGCCTCGCTGAGCGTGAACGGCTGCGGCAGCTCGCCCAGCAGCCGGGCCGCTTCCTCGATCGCGCCCGCGGGCAGAACCACCTGCGGGGTGAGGCGCAGGAGCAGCCCGGTGCGTTCGGCCGCCGCCACCTGGCGAGGGCCCAGGCCCAGCGCCGCCAGGTCGTAAGCCTCCGGCGCCGCGAAGGGGCCCAGGCCGTCGAAGGCCTTGGCCACGAGCGCGACCAGGTCGTCCGGCGCCTCGGACACCCCCACGGCCACACGACCGTTACGAACCACGACGGGAGGACGAACCAGCGCCGACACCAACGCCCGATCAGGCAGCCCCAGCCGATGCCGTAACGCTTCCACCGGCATGCCGGGCTCGAGCGGATGCTCCCGCCCGTAGGCGGTCACCTCCTCGGTGAGCCGCTCGCCCAGCCGCGCCCAGTGCCCCGGATCGGCATACCAGTCACCGGCCACGGGCACTCCCCCGCCACCGTCACCCACCACCTCGACCCCGGACCCGCCGGCCTCCGCGCCCTGCCGCGCCGAGGCAGTCCCAGGCCGTCCCGCCGAGGCGACCGGAGGCTTGTCTGCCGGGGCGGCCGGGGGCGGTAGGGGGATGCCCATGGCGGCCAGGTCGGCGCCCCGGATCAGGAGGCGGCGGGTCAGCTCGGAGGTCAGCGACGGGTGGCCGTCCATGGTGGTCAGCTCGGCGGCGCGGGCTGCGGCGGCGCCGCGGCGTTTGAGGCCGGGAGGCAGGACGTCGAGGACGGTGACGCCGCCGGCCACGTGGTGGCGGCCGGGGTCACGGAGGAGCGCACGGTCACCGATACGGAGGGGTAAGGGGTGGGAGAGACGCAGGCGGGCGGTGTCGTCGCCGAGGGGGCGGATCCGCACCGGGACGGCGGCGGAGCCCGCGTGCAGGGTGGCCTCGGCGGGGAGTTCGGCCACGGGGTCGCCGTGCAGGCGTACGTCGATGAGGTCGGCGAAGCGGAAGCGGCCCGGGGTGAGCAAGGCGTCGCCGCGGCCGAGGTCGTCGCGGGGAGTGCCGCGCAGGTTGACGGCGACCCGCGCCACGGCGGTGACCTGGTCGAGCTGCTGGCCCATGCTCTGCAGGCCGCGGATGCGGACCGTGGTGTCGCCGAGCCTCAGCTCGTCGCCGACCCGGAGGCGGCCGGCCCCGAGGGTGCCGGTGACCACGGTTCCGGCGCCCTTGACCGTGAAGACCCGGTCGATCCAGAGGCGCACGGGGGCCTCCGGGTCGGCCGTGGGCAGCCGGGCGACAAGCCGGTCCAGGGCGTCGCGCAGGTCGTCGAGGCCGGCTCCGGTGGCGCCGCTGACCGCGACCGTTTCCACTGCGCCGAGCGACGTCGGGGCGATCTCCGCCTGGGCCAGCTCGGTCGCGGCCTCCGGTTCGGCCAGGTCGCTGCGGGTCACCACGAGCAGCCCGTGCCGTACGTCGAGCGCGTCCAGGGCGGCCAGGTGCTCCGCCGACTGGGGCATCCACCCCTCGTCGGCCCCCACCACGATCATCGCCGCCGGCACCGGCCCCACCCCGGCCAGCATGTTCGGCACGAACCGCTCATGCCCCGGCACGTCGACGAAGGCCACCGTCCGCCCCGACGGCAGCCCCGTCCATGCGAACCCGAGGTCGATCGTCATCCCCCGGCGCCGCTCCTCGGCCCACCGATCCGGCTCCATCCCGGTCAGCGCCCGCACCAGAGTCGACTTCCCGTGATCGACATGCCCGGCGGTCGCAATGACGTGCACGCCTACTCCCTCACGCCCGCGCCACCGGCCCCGGCGGTCGGCGCCGGACTGGCAGGCACGGCAGCGGGAGCCGTTGCGTCGGATGCCGGGCCGGCAGGCGCGGCGGCGGACGTCGGGCCGGCAGGCGCGGCGGCGGCTGGCTTTGTGGCGGCCAGGGTAGTGGCGACGGTCAGGACTGCGGTGATGACGTCGGGGTCGGCGTTCTGCGGGATGCAGCGGAGGTCGAGCAGCAGGTGGCCGCGTTCGACGCGGCCGACTACGGGGATGGCGCCTGTGCGGAGGGGGTGGGCGTAGTGCTCCGGGAGGGACAGAGCGCAGGACGGGAGGGTGACTTCGGGGGCGCCACCGCCGCCGACTACGGCTGGTGCGTCGGTGAGGGTGGCTGGGATGCCCTGGGCGGTCAGGTGGGCCCGGACCGCTTCGGTGCGGGCACGCAGGGCGGCGGGGTCGGTGCGCAGCGCTTCCCACGTAGGGGTGGTGGGGCCGGTCAGGGTGGCCTGGAGGGCGGCCAGAGTGAGTTTGTCCACACGCAGGGCGCGGGCGAGGGGGTGGCGGCGCAGGCGCTCGATCAAGGCGGCTTGGCCCAGGAGCAGACCGGCTTGGGGGCCGCCCAGAAGCTTGTCGCCGCTGGCGGTGACCAGGTCGGCGCCGGCGGTCAGGGTGGTGGTGGCGTCGGGCTCGTCCGGGAGCAGCGGGTCCGGCTGGAGCAGGCCGGAGCCGATGTCGGCCACCACCGGCGGGTCCAGGGTGGCCAGGGCGGAGACGGGGGTGTCGCTGGTGAAGCCGCGGATCACGAAGTTGGACGGGTGGACCTTGAGGATGAAGCCGGTCTGGGGGCCGATGGCCCGTTCGTAGTCGCGGAGCGTGGTGCGGTTGGTGGTGCCCACCTCGCGAAGGCGAGCGCCGGTGGACTCGAGCAGATCCGGCAGGCGGAAGCCGTCGCCGATCTCCACCATCTCGCCGCGGCTGACGATGATCTCGCGGCCGGCGGCCAGGGCGGTGGCGGCCAGGACCAGGGCGGCGGCGCCGTTGTTGACCACGTGGACGTCGCCGGCGGCGGGGACGGCGGAAGCGAGAGCGGCCAGGGTGTCCCGGCCCCGGCGGGCGCGGCGGCCGGTCTCCAGGTCGAGCTCGACGTCGGTGTGACCGGCGGCGGCCGCTACGGCGTCACGGGCGGCGGGCGACAGAGCCGCACGGCCGAGGTTCGTGTGCAGGACCACGCCGGTGGCGTTGAGGACCGGTCGCGGTCCCCGGGGCAGCGCCGCCAGGGCAGCGTCAACCGCCTCGGCCGGCGCCAACTCCCCCTCGCGAACCCTCTGCAGCGCGGCGGCAACCGCCGCTTTCACGGCCGGCCGGCCCAGCGTTGCCGTCGCGGCCACAAGGCGGGCATCGGCCAAGACCGCGTCGGTACGCGGCACGCGCCGACGCGGATCCATCGGCCCCGCCCCATCCGGGCCCGGGCCGGCCCGGCCGGTCGCACCCGGGAGCACCTCGGCCGGGCCGGCGATGCCCGGGCCCGGGCCGGCCCGGCCGGTCGCACCCGGAAGCACCCTGGCCGGGCCGGCGATGCCCGGGCGCGCGGCGTCCGCGTTGGAGTGGGGGCGCTGGTGGGCGGGTGGGTGCGGGGGATCCAGAAGGGGCGCGTTCGGATCCTGGGGCACCGGGTCTCCTCCGTCGGGATGGTGGAACCAACCTACCGCTCGGTCTCGACGGGGCATTGATCCTGGGAGGGGGGTGGCGGAACATCCGACACCGACAGCGACCATGCGGGAATAACTGACAAGTCGGACGTATGAGACGCCACCCATCCGGGTATGCCGTCGGCATGGCCACCGTGACGCACGAGCGGACATTCAACGCGGCCGGCACCGAGCTGGCCGGTGATCTCACGCTGCCCGACGGGGCGTACGGGGTAGTGCTGTTCGCCCATGGCAGTGGGAGCTCGCGGCACAGTCCGCGCAATCGCGCGGTCGCCGCGTACCTGAACCGGCACGGCCTGGGCACGCTGCTCGTCGATCTGCTCACGCACGAGGAGGAGGTACGGGACGAGCAGACCCGGGAGCTGCGCTTCGACATCGGCTTTCTCGCCGATCGCTTGATCGGCCTGGTCGACTGGCTCGTCGCGGACGCCGGTGGAGGCGGCGCGGGGCAGATCGGCGCGCGTGACCTGCCCATCGGTTTGTTCGGCGCCAGCACCGGTGCGGCGGCCGCGCTCGTCTGCGCCGCTTCCCGGCCCCGGCCCGTACGCGCCGTGGTCTCCCGCGGTGGCCGGCCCGACCTCGCCGGACCGGCGCTGATCCAGGTCGCCGCCCCGACCCTGCTGCTCGTCGGCGGCGAGGACGGGCCGGTGATCGACCTCAACGAGCAGGCCCGCAACGCCATGACCGTCACCGCCGAGCTGCGCATCGTGGCCGGCGCGACCCACCTGTTCGAGGAGCCGGGCGCTCTCGACACCGTGGCCGAGGAGGCAGCGACGTGGTTCACGACGCATCTGCGCTGATCTTCCAGGACCGGGACGACGCCGGCCGCCAGCTGGCCGAGGCGGTCGCCGCCCAGCTGCCGCGCCACCCCGGCCCGGCCCCGCTCGTGCTGGCCCTGCCCCGCGGCGGCGTCCCGATCGCCGTCCACGTGGCCGCCCGCATCGGCGGCGAGCTCGACGTGGTCATCGCCCGCAAGATCGGCGCGCCCGGCCGGCCCGAGTACGGCATCGGCGCCATCGCCGAGGACGGCCCACCGGTCTTCGACGAGGCCGCCCTGGCCGCATTGGAACTGACCGAAGCCGACCTGTCCCCCACGGTGGCCGAGGAACGCGCCGAACTGGCCCGCCGCACCCACGAATACCGCGGCGACCGCCCCGTCCCCGACCCGACCGCCCGCGAAGTGGTGGTCGTCGACGACGGCCTCGCCACCGGCGTCACCGCCCGGGCCGCCCTTCGCTGGCTGCGCGGCCACCACCCGTACCGCCTGGTCCTGGCCGTTCCGGTCTGCTCGCCGCAGGCCCTCGACACCCTGACCGGCCACGCCGACGCCGTCATCTGCCTCAGCGCCCCAGCCACGTTCCGCGCCGTCGGCCAGTGGTACCAGGATTTCACCCAACTGACCGACTTCGATGTCGCCCGCGCGCTGCGAGGTTTCGCCCCGTCCTGACCAGGGCAGGTCAATGGCATGCGTACGGGTCTACTTGCGGGCGCCGCCGCCGGAGCCGCCGGCACCGCGGCCCTGAACGCCGCCACCTACCTCGACATGGCCCTGCGCGGCCGCCCCACCAGCAAAACCCCCGAGGAGTCGATCGAGGCGCTGCCCTTCCCGATCCCCGGCGAGGGCAAAACCCGCGACAACCGCGTGACCGGCCTGAGCAGCCTCTCCGGCATAGCGACCGGCGTCGCGATCGGCGCCGCCTTCGGCCTGCTCCGGCGAGCCGGCCTACGCCCACCACCCGCCCTGGGCGGCCCGCTGATCGGCGCCGCCACCATGGCCTCGACCAATTTGTCGATGGCCGCCCTGAAGGTCACCAACCTCAAGGACTGGACCGCCGCCGACTGGCTGAGTGACGCCCTCCCCCATCTCGCCTACGGCGCCGTCACCGACGCCGTCCTCCGGGGTCTGGACCGCCGCTGAGACACCGGCACCTTCCGCCCCGGGCATGCGCAGCCCCTGTCACGACCCTCAGACTTCTCCGAGCAGTTCAGTTACTTCGATACGGGCCGAATCGATGCGTCGGTGCAACTCCCTACGCCGTGACACATGCTTGATCAAAGACCCGCGTTCTTCCGCCAGCGACAACAGCTTGTGGGCTTCCGCGCCTGCCCCCAGTTGCGCCTCTCGAATGGCCCATCGGATGTACGTCTCGCCCACCTCCCAGCCGGGATGAGACGCGACGGATTCGGGAACCGATATTGATGCCCGGTACGCCGCCCGGCCCTCATCCGGTTCATCGATGTCCATGAGGTTGCCACCGAGACCCCGCCACGCATAAGCCGCCTCCGGAGAACCGGGAAAATCGGCGATGACGCGCCGGTACAGCGTGTTGGCGGCACGCTCCTGCCCCGACCTGCTCAGATTGGCCGCGCTATCAGGTTGTCAATCCTCACCTCACCTCTCATCGCAGAAGTCAGGAAGAGACGGCGTGGGCGCTGGTGAGCGGAGGCGGACGGGAATCGAACCCGCCTGGCCCGGGTGCCGGGCCACACCGGTTTTGAAGACCGGGAGGGGCACCAGCCACCTGAACGCCTCCGCTGGACACAATAGCGGCACAGCGTGTCAGAGTGGGCGGGTGACTCGTCTTACGCAGTACGCGCATGGCGGTGGCTGTGCCTGCAAGATCCCGCCGGGTGAGCTGGAGAGCGTGGTGGCCGGGCTGGTCGGGGTGAAGATGCCTCAAGGGCCCGGGGAGCTGCTGGTCGGGCTGGACGACGGGGACGACGCGGCGGTGGTCAAGATCGCCCATGGGACGGCGATCGTGGCTACGGCCGACTTTTTCACGCCGGTGGTCGACGACGCGTACGACTGGGGGCGGATCGCCGTGGCCAACGCGCTCTCCGATGTGTACGCGATGGGCGGCACGCCGGTGGTCGGGGTGAATCTGCTGTCCTGGCCGCGTGAGGAGCTGCCGATGGAGCTGGCCGCCGAGGTGCTGCGTGGGGGGCTCGACGTGGCCGCCGAGGCGCAGTGTCACGTGGCCGGTGGGCACAGTGTGGACGATCCGGAGCCGAAGTACGGCATGGCGGTCACCGGGGTCGCCGACCCGGCGCGGCTCATGCGCAACGACGCGGGCAAGCCGGGTGTGCCGCTCACGCTCACCAAGCCGTTGGGGATCGGTGTGCTCAACAGCCGGCACAAGTCGACCGGTGAGGTGTTCCCCGAGGCCGTCGCCGCGATGACGACTCTCAATGCCGCGGCTTCGAAGAAGGCGCTCGAGAACGGCGTCGTCTGCGCGACCGATGTGACCGGGTTCGGGCTGCTGGGGCATCTGCACAAGCTCGCCCGGGCCAGCGGGGTCACCGCGCGCGTCGAGGCGGCCGCGGTTCCGTACCTGCCGGGGGCCCGGCAGGCGCTGCGGGAGGGGTACGTCAGTGGCGGGACGCGCCGCAATCTCGACTGGGTGCGGCCGCACCTGGACGCGGGCGGCGCCGGCGAGGACGAGCTGCTTCTGCTGGCCGACGCCCAGACCAGTGGCGGGCTGCTCGTGGCCGGCGAGGTGCCGGGTTTTCCGGTCATCGGTGAGCTGGTGCCGGCGGTCGGGGGCAGCACGATCCAGGTGCGATGAGCGAGAATGAACCCCATGGTGCAGGGACTCACTGTGGGCGAGGTCGCGGAGCGGGTCGGGCTCACCGCGCACACTTTGCGGTGGTATGAGCAGGAGGGCCTGGTCGCTCCGGTCGAGCGGGACACGGCCGGCCGCCGCCGCTACAGCGACGACGATCTCGGCTGGTTGCGGTTGCTGATCCGGCTGCGGGCGACCGGCATGCCGGTTCGCGACATGCGGCGGTACGCCGAGATGGTGCGCGCCGGTGATGACACGGTGGGTGACCGGCTCCGGCTGTTCGTGGAGCACCGGGAGCGGGTGCTGGCCCGCATCGCCGAGCTCCAGGCCGACCTGTCCATGCTCGACATCAAGATCGAGATGTACGGGGAGCTGGCGCGGCAGCAGCAGTCAGTCGGCGCCGCGCGCTAGTCGTTCCCGCTGCGGCACCACGGTGTACTTGGGGTCCTTGGCCGACACCACGCCGGCCTCGAAGACCCCGAAACGGGTCAGGGCCGACCCCGCCAGCAGCGACAACCCCGACAGGGCGGAGGCCACCCGCGAGCGGCGGCCGAGCACCGCGCCGACCGCTCCGGCCGCCGTCAGCAACCGGGCCGCCTTGAGCAGCTTCCCCGGCCGCCCCTGCTGGTAGGGCTCGCTGAGCAGCCCGTGCCCGTGCTCGACCCGATGCCCGGCGATCAGCTCGACGGCCGCCCCGATCACCGCCATCCGCCGCGCCGGCCGGCCCGGCGCGGCGATCAGCCCCATCCCGGCCCCGCTGGCCAGGGCGCTGCCGGCGAACATGAACGGCAGCTCCGGGTGGACCGCGTGCCAGCTCGGCACCGCCGTGTCGGCGAACAGCACCGCCGTGTAGGTGGCCAGCGCCGGGGCCAGCGCCGCCGCCCCGAACCCGGCCACGGCCCCGGCCGGCGGCAGCACCCGCCGCAGCATTTTGGACGGCAGTAGCGGCGCGAACTCGGCGGCGCCCGCGACGGCCGCCGCCCCGCCGAAACTGGCCAGGATCCAGGTGCCCATCGACATCGGCGACGTCGGCTTGACCACCCGCAGCATGTGGTGGAACCGCTCCGGCCGCCCGAGGTCGATGATCAGGAAGTAGGTGCTGGCGCCGAGCGCGCCCAGCGTCGTCAGCCGCCCCGCGCGGCGCAGCGCGACGTCGCCGGTCGTCTGGGCGCCCGCCGCGAGCAGCGCCGACCCGGCGGCCAGACCACCGGTGAACAGGTACGACGCGATGTCGTGGGTCCACACCGGCGGCCGCACGATCGGCCGGCCGTAGTACGACTGGAACTCGGCCTTGGGCACCATCGAGCGGTCCCCGCCGCCGCGCGGGCTCATCCGCGCCGCCCGGCGAACGCCACCACGGCCGTCGCGGCCATGGTCAGCGCGGCCAGCCCGGCCCGCTTCCACATCTTCGGCAGGTCGCGGGTGGGCACGATCGGGTCGGGCGGCAGCCCGTACACCTCGGGCTCGTCCAGGAGCAGGAAGAACGCGCCGTCGCCACCGACGCCGTCGGTCTCGTCATGGCCGTACAGCCGGGCCTCGTCCACGCCCTGCCCGTGCAGGTCGGCGACCCGCTGGGCCGCCCGTTCGCGCAGCTCGGACAGCTCGCCGTACTGGATCGATTCGGTCGGGCAGGCCTTGGCGCAGGCCGGGGTCTGGCCCTCGCCGATGCGGTCGTAGCAGAGCGTGCACTTCCAGGCCCGCCCGTCGTCCTCCCGGCGGTCGATCACGCCGTACGGGCAGCCGGAGATGCAGTAGCCGCAACCGTTGCAGATGTCCTGCTGCACCACGACCGTGCCGAACTCGGTGCGGAACAGCGCTCCGGTCGGGCAGACGTCGAGGCAGCCGGCGTGGGTGCAGTGCTTGCAGACGTTGGACATCATCAGCCAGCGGAAGTCGCTGCGCGGCCCCGGCGCCGACTGGCCCGGCAGGCCGGACATCGGCATGCCCAGGAACTCGGTCCCCGCGGTGCCGGCGGCGGCGAGCGCGTCCACAGCCGGCAGTACGCCCGGAGCAGTGCCGGTGTCCTGCGACGTGCCGGCGGCCGCCACGTTGACCGCCGGAGTGGCCGGCGGCCCGACCGGCAGCCCGGCGAAGGCCCCCGGTGTGTCGGTGCCGGCCCCGGAGGACGAGCGCGGCTGCTCGATGAACGCCACGTGGCGCCACGAGTTCGCGGTCAGCCCGCCCGTGTTGTCGTACGACTGCCCCAGGAGGTTGAAGCCGTCGTCCGGGACGGCGTTCCACTCCTTGCAGGCGACCTCGCACGCCTTGCAGCCGATGCAGACCGACGTGTCGGTGAAGAAGCCCATCCGCGGCGGCGGGTCGACATAGCCGGCGTCGGTGGCCGGGTCGATCGGGCCGTACAGGCTGTTATTTCCCACTGTCGCCCTCCAGCCCGGCTCGGCGCCGGTAGTCCTGAACGTACGCCAGCAGGCCCGGCCCGGACGGCCGCCGCCCGGCCCGGATGTCACACGTGCCGACCTTGCTCTCCTGGATGAGCACGTTCGGGTCGAGCGTGATGCCGATCAGGTCGTTGGCCGAGTCGCCGGTGACCAGGCCCTCGTTGCCCCAGTGGTACGGCATCCAGATCTGGTGCACGATCCGCCCCTCGATACGCAGCGGGGTCAGCCTATCGGTGATCATCACGCGGGCCTCGATGGCGGCCCGCGCGGTCACCATGTGCGCCCACCCCAGATGGGTCAGGCCGCGTTCGCGGGCCAGCTCCGGGGAGACCTCGACGAACATCTCCGGCTGCAGTTCCGAGAGGTACGCCAACTGGCGGCTCATGCCACCGGCGGTGTGGTGCTCGGTCAGGCGGCTCGTGCTGAACACGTACGGGAAGACCTTCGCGTGCTCATCGGGCGCGCTCGGGTTGGTCAAATTGTCGGTGCGGTCGTACACCTTGCGGGTCGGGTTGGCCTGCTGGCCGTAGAGCGGATTGGCCACGCCCGACTCGGCCGGCTCGTAATGGGTCGGCATCGGGCCGTCGATCAGCCCCGACGGAGCGTACAGCCAGCCCTTGCCGTCGCCCTGCATGATGAACGCGTCATCGCCGGAGATCGCCTCGACGCCCGACGCGCCCTCGGGCGGCCGATAGGACGGCGGCTTGGTCTTCTCGAAGTCGGGGACGTCGTCGCCGGTCCACTCCTGCTTGGCCTCGTCCCACCAGACGTACTTCTTCCGCTCCGACCAGGGTTTGCCGTCCGGGTCGGCCGAGGCGCGGTTGTACAGCGTGCGCCGGTTGGCCGGCCACACCCAGCCCCACTCGAGCGCCACGTAGTTCTGCTCGCGGCCCGGCTTGCGCCGCGCGGCCTGGTTGACGCCGTCCTTGTAGACCCCGGTGTAGATCCAGCAGCCGCCGGAGGTGGAGCCGTCCGGCTTCATCTCGGTGAACGAGCTGAGCAGCTTGCCGTCCTTGAGGTTGTACCCGTTGATCTCCTTCAGGACGAGTTCAGCATCCGGCTCGTCCTCGCCGTACTCCCAGGTCAGAGCTTTGATGCCGTCATCCCGCGGTTTGTCCGAATCAGCGAGCTTTTTTCGCAGGCGCCGGCCGAGGTGGTAGAAGAACCAGAGGTCGCTGCGGGCGTCGCCCGGCGGGTTGACCGCCTTCTCGCGCCACTGCAGCATCCGCTGGGTCTGCGTGAACGTGCCCTCCTTCTCCACGTGCGACGCCGCCGGCATGAAGAAGACCTCGGTCTTGCACTGCTCCGGCACGATCTCGCCGGTGCTCACCTCGGGCCCGCTCTTCCAGAACGTCGCGCTCTCGATCATGAAGAGGTCGCGGACCACCAGCCAGTCGAGATTGGCCATGCCGAGCCGCTGCGCCCGACCGTGGGCCGAGCCGACCGCCGGGTTCTGGCCGAGCAGGAAATACCCCTTGATCTTCCCGTCGATCATGTCGAGGACCTGCTGGTACGTGCCGTGGTCGCCGGTCAGCCGGGGCAGCCAGCCGTAGCCGAAGTCGTTCTCCTCGGTCGCCGCGTCGCCGAAGTACGACTTGAGCAGGCTCACCGCGTACGACTTGGCGTTGGCCCAGAAGCCGGACTGCTCCGGATGCCGGATGGCGTCGATCCACTGGTCGAACGTCTCGTGCTGCGTGTAGTGCGGCATCGGCAGGTAGCCGGGCAGCAGGTTGAACAGCGTCGGGATGTCGGTCGAGCCCTGAATGCTGGCGTGCCCGCGCAGCGCCATCACGCCGCCGCCGGGCCGGCCCATGTTGCCCAGCAGCAGCTGGATGATCGCGCCGGTGCGGATGTACTGCACGCCCACGCTGTGCTGCGTCCAGCCGACCGAATACACCAGCGCGGTCGTACGCTCCCGCCCCGAATTGGCCGTCCAGGCCTCACAGACCTCGAGGAACTTCTCCTGCGGTACGCCACAGAGCCGCTCGACGACCTCCGGGGTGTACCGGGCATAGTGCCGCTTGAGCACCTGGTAGACGCAACGCGGATCCTGCAGCGTCGGATCGCGGGGCACGTCGGCCGGGATCGGCGGGCCGTGCGACTCCTGCTCGAGCCCGGAGGCGGTCTCCCGGTCGACGTGCGACTCGCCCTCCTCCTGGCCCTCGTCCTGCTGACCCGCGTACTGCCAGCTGGACTGGTCGTACGCCCGGGTCTCGGGGTCGAAGCCGGAGAACAGCCCGTCCAGGTCCTCGGTGTCCTGGAACTCCTCGCTGACGATCATGGACGCATTGGTGTACGCGACCACGTACTCCCGGAAGTCCTTCTCGTTGCTCAGGATGTAGTTGACGATCCCACCCAGGAAGGCGATGTCAGCGCCCGCCCGCACCGGCACGAAGCTGTGCGCCAGCGCGCTGGTCCGCGTGAAACGAGGATCGATGTGGATGATCTTCGCGCCGCGCTTCTTGGCCTCGACTACCCACTGGAAGCCCACCGGGTGCGCTTCCGCCATGTTCGAGCCCTGGATGATGATGCAGTCGGCGTTGGCCAGATCCTGAAGGAATCCGGTGGCCCCGCCACGGCCGAAAGAGGTTCCCAGACCGGGAACGGTGGCGGAGTGTCAAATACGGGCCTGGTTCTCGATCTGGATGGCGCCGATCGCCGTGAAGAGCTTCTTGATCAGATAGTTCTCTTCGTTGTCCAGCGTCGCGCCGCCCAGGCTCGAGATGCCCAGCGTACGGTTCAGCGGCCGCCCGTCGGCGTCGCTGTCCTCCCAGGTCTGCTCGCGCGCGGCCAGCACCCGGTCGGCGATCATGTCCATCGCCGTGTCAAGATCCAGGGACTCCCACTCCGTGCCGTACGGCCGGCGATAGAGCACCTGCTGCTGACGGCGATCCGAAGTGACCAGGCTCAGGCTGGCCGAACCCTTCGGGCAGAGCCGGCCGCGCGAGATCGGGCTGTCCGGGTCGCCCTCGATCTGGACGACCTTCTCATCCTTGACGAAGACCCGCTGCCCACAGCCCACAGCGCAGTAGGGGCAGACCGACTTGGCCACGGAATCGGCCGTCTCGGTCCGGCTGGTCAACGCGCGCGACCCGTCCGATTTCGCGGCCGCGCCGCGGCCCAGCGGGTCGGTCCCGGTCAGCTGCTGGTAGACCGGCCAGCCCTCGATCCAGGTCTTCACGCCCACAAGTCAGACCTTAACCCCCACGCCGAAGATCCGCACGTGATACTGGAGCCGATGGCCCCACCCGATGCTCCCGTGATGCGCCGCTGCCCCCGCTGCGGCCACCTCACCCGCGCCGACCGCATGGTCAAGGGCTTCGGCCGCGACTGCGCCACCCAGCTCGGCCTGACCGGCCGCTCCATCGACACCGGCCACGAGGGCCCGGACCTGCTCGACATCCTCCGCGAGCAGCAGGAAGAGGAAGACGCCTGCGACGGCTGGGACCGCCCGGCCGACCGTCCCTGAGGCCGGGGGTGCGGTTAACCGCACCTCAAGACTGAGGGCAGCACCGCTGTCCGGAGCGCGGCGGGCGACAAGGCTTGACGGCATGGAAAACGTCTTGGAGCTCGAGGGTGTGGCGCGCCGGTTTCCGCGGGGGATCGTGGCTCTGCGCGAGGTGTCGCTGCGGGTGCGGGGCGGGGAGTTCGTGGCTGTCATGGGGGCGACCGGGTCGGGCAAGAGCACGCTGTTGCACTGTGCGGCCGGGCTGGATCGGCCCAGTGCGGGGTCGGTGCGGCTGGCCGGGCGGGAGATCGGGCGGATGCGGGAGGGGCCGCTGGCGCGATGGCGGCGGGATCGGGTGGGGTTCGTCTTCCAGTCGTACAACCTGCTGTCCGAGCTGACCGTGGCGCAGAACCTCAAGCTTCCCGGGCGGCTCGGCGGGCCGCGGCGGCGCGGGGTGGACGACGTGCTGGCGGCGGTCGGCCTTCAAGGCTTCGGCCGGCGGCCGGTGGGTGAGCTCTCCGGTGGTCAGCGGCAGCGGGTGGCGATCGCGCGGGCGCTGGTCACCGGGCCGTCGGTGATCTTCGCGGACGAGCCCACGGGGGCGCTCGACCCGAGCACCGGCGGTCAGATTCTGCGGCTGCTGCGTCAGGCCGTCGACCGGGACGGCGTCACCGTGCTGATGGTGACCCACGATCCGGGGGCGGCCGCCTGGAGCGACCGGCTCGTGATGCTGCGCGACGGCACGGTGGCCACCGACGCGCCGACCCCGGATGCGGAGACGATCGCCGATCGGCTGCGCACGATGTCGACGGCGGTGGCGGCATGATCCGGCAGGAGCTGGGGCACGGCTCGGGCTCGCTTTGCGGGCCGAAGCCGACGGTGGTGACGCGGTGATCCGGCAGGCGCTCAGACGCAACCCCTGGTCGTTCCTCGGGCCGTTCTCGACTCAGATGCTGGCGGCGGCGCTGGTCGCGGCCGGGCTCGGCATCACCACGTCGATCGACCGGGCGCCGCTGGACGCGGCGGCCCGGCAGGCGCTGACCGACAGCGGCGTGGCCGACATCGCGATCATCTTCGTCATGATCGCGATCTATCTGTCGATCATCATCGTGGGGGTGACGATGGCCGCGACCATCGCCCAGCAGGCGCGCGACATCGCGCTGGTGCGGGCCATCGGCGCCACCCCGGGACGGGTCCGCCGCTCGGTGGCGGCCCAGGCGGCGATCGTCGCCGTGCCGGCCACGCTGTTCGGGGTGCCGCTGGGCGCCCTCGGCGGGCGGGCCTGGATCGACGGGCTCGTCGCGCACGGCCTCGCCCCGGCTGCGGTGACCTTCCAGGGGCACCCGGGTGCGCTTCCGATCGCGGTGGCCGTCACGGTCGGTACGTCACTGGTGGGCGCGATGGTCGCGGCGATCCGGCCGTCGCGGATCCGGCCCGCCGTCGCCCTGGCCGAGTCGGGCGCGCCGCGGCGGCGGATCGGCAAGGTGCGGACGGCCGCCGGTCTTGTCCTGGTGGCGGGCGGGGTCGTGCTGTCGGTCGCGATCGCCGGTCTGGACGCCGAGACCACCGATCAGCTCGGGCTGTTCGTCATGCTCGCCCTCTGCGTCGGGGCCGGGCTCCTCGGGCCGGCCCTGCTCAAGGTGGCCGCGCTGGTGGGGCGCTTGTTCGGGGACACCGGGCGCCTGGCCGGCGACGCGATCGGCGTACGGGCCAAGGCCCTCTCCGGCGCTCTGGTGCCGCTGACCCTGGCCATCGCGTTCACCGCCGTCAAGGTGATCATCCTGAATACCGGCGAGCGCGTGTCCGGCACGGCGCCGGACGCCGCCGACACATGGCTGGAGTATTCCGGGACGGCCGTCTACGTCGCGTTCGCGGCCGTGGCCGCGGTCAACACGCTGGTGACCGTCGTGCTCGCCCGGCGCCGGGACCTGGCCGTCATCCAGCTGGCCGGGGCGACCCGGGGGCGCGCGCTGCGGCTCGTCGTCTGCGAGGCTCTGCTGGTGACCGGGACAGCCCTCGTGGTCGGCGCGGCGGTGGCCGCGACGACGACGCTGCCGTTGCTGCACACCGCGCTGGGCACCTGGACACCCTGGATGCCGGCGAGCTGGCTGGTCACCGGCGTACTCGCCACGGCCGCCCTGGTGCTGGCCGGCACCGCGCTGCCGGCCGCCCTGGCCCTGCGCCGCCCACCGATCGAGGTGGTCTCCTGACCGCCTCTCAGCCCGGGCCCCCGTGCCCTCCCGCACGCAAACCGGACCCCGGCTCGGCCGCGGCCCCCGAGCCGGGCCGGCCCTCGGCCGCTCCTGGCGCTCGGGCCCGGGCCGTTTCGCTGAGCGTGCTGACCGCTCGGGCCCGGGCCGTTTCGCTGAGCGTGCTGACCGCTCGGGCCCGGACGGTTTCGCTGAGCGTGCTGACCGCTCGGGTTCGGACCGTTTCGCTGAGCGTGCTGACCGCTTGGGCGAGCGGGCGGGCCTGGCGGGAGCTGGCCTACCTGGTCGGCGGGGTGTTCGTGGGGGTGCTGCCGTTCGCGCTGGCCCTCGTCGCCGTCGTCGCGTCCGCGCTGTCGGTGCTGACCGTCGGGCTGCCCGTGCTGGTCGGGGTGCTGGCTTTGGGGCGGCTCCTCCCCCGATGGTTCCGGGGTCCGGCCCGGCTGCTGCTGGATTGGGAATGGGAGAACCCGCCGCGGCTGCCGGCCCGCACGCTGTGGGGGCGGATCCGGGCGCTGCCGGGTGACCCGACGGCGTGGCGGGCGCTGGCCTACAGCCTCGCCCACTGGCCGGTCATGGTCGCCGGGGCCTACGCGGGGCTGGTCGGCGTGGTGCTCGGTCCGCTCGGCCTGACCTATCCACTGTGGTGGTTGGTCGTTCCGCGCGACTGGCCGGTCTTCGACAGCGACACCTGGACCGGCACGCTGCGGATCGCCTTGCAGGGCGCCGCGGTCGTCCTCGCGACGCCATGGTGGGTGCGGGTGATGGTGCTGATCGACCGGTTCCTCGTACGAGGTCTGCTGCACCCGAGCCGGTCGCAGCAGCGCATCGCCGCCCTCGAGGCCGGGCGGGCCGCCCTGCAGTCCGACGCGGCCGCCCTGCTGCGCCGGGTCGAACGCGACCTGCACGACGGCACCCAGGCCCGGCTGGTCGCGCTCGGCCTCACCCTGTCGCGCATCGAGAGCCGCAGCACCGAGGAGCCGGTCCGTACGCTGGCGGCGGACGCCCGGGGCTCGGTCACCGAGGCGCTGACCGAGCTGCGCGACATCGTCCGCGGCATGCACCCGCCCGCCCTGGACGACGGCCTCGAGGTCGCCCTGGCCTCGCTGGCCGCCCGCAGCGCCGTGCCGGTCCAGGTGAGCGTCGCCCTGGCCGGACGCCCGCCCGACGCGACGGCCTCGGCCCTGTACTTCGCGGTGGCCGAGCTCCTCACCAACATCGCCCGCCACTCGGGAGCGACGAGAGCCCGCGTCGAGCTGCGTTCCGAGCACCACCGCCTCCACCTCACCGTGACCGACAACGGCCGCGGCGGCGCCGCAACCCGAGACGGCCCGGCAAACGGTGGCGGCGCCGCAATTCGTAGCGGCGCCGCCACCGGCGGGAGCGGCGTGACAAGCGACGGCGGCGCGGCGGAGGGCGGCACCGGGCTGGCCGGGCTGAGGCGGCGGGCGGCCGCGCTCGACGGCGAGTTCACCGTGGACTCGCCGCCCGGCGGGCCGACGGTGGTGACCATGGTTCTTCCCGAAGGAGACTGACGTGCGGGTGATGATCGCCGAGGACAACCCGTTGCTGCGGGACGGCATCGCGTTGCTGCTCGGCGAGCACGACATCGAGGTGACCGCCGCCGTGCCGGACGCCGAGGCGCTGCTCGCCGCGGTCGCCGCCGGGCCACCCGATGCTGCCGTCGTCGACGTGCGGATGCCGCCGACGCACACCGATGAGGGGCTTCGGGCGGCGCTGACGATCAGGTCCGCGTACCCCCGAATGGGCGTTTTGGTCTTCTCGCAGTGGGTCGAGACCAGTTATGCGCGGCGGCTGCTCACCGAGAACGCCGGCCACGTCGGCTACCTGCTGAAGGACCGGATCGTCAGCACCGGCGAGTTCATCAGCGCCCTGCGGCGCGTCGCCGAGGGCGGCACCGCCCTCGACCCCGAGGTGGTCCGCCAGCTGCTCGCGACCCCCGCCGTCGATGCCGGGCTGGCCCGCCTCAGCGACCGCGAACGCGAGATCCTCGCCCTGCTCGCCGAGGGCCGCTCCAATGTGGCCATCGCCGAGCACCTGCACCTGGTCGAGCGCAGCGTCGAGAAGCACGTCACCGCCATCTTCACCAAGCTCGACCTCCCCCAGGCCCGCACCGACCATCGGCGAGTGCTGGCCGTGCTGCGCTACCTGCGCGCGTGAACCGCTTACTCGTCCTCGGCGAGGACTTCCTCGCGACGCCGCCGGATCACCGGGAGGGCGGCGATAACCAGGACCGCCACCGTCAGCGCCAGGAGCGCCGCGGAGTTCGGCCGGGTGAGGAAGATCGACGGGTCGCCGCGGGAGATGATCAGGGGCTCGCCGCAGGTTCTCCTCCAGCAGGGGCCCCAGGACGAAGCCGAGCAGCAGCGACGCCGGCTCGCAGCCCCACTTGATCAGGACGTAGCCGAGCAGGCGCCACCCGCGGCGGGTCCGATGGCGGGGCCGGTGCGGTGGAGCATCTGGATCGCCGCCGGGGTCGCCGCCGTGGTGGCCGCAGGCAGGTCCCGAAGGCGCAGTGCTGTGGCAGTCACACCCGGTGCGGGTCGAGGTTCGATAAGCGGCCGAGCCGACTGATGCACGACCCCTACGGCGACTGCTCGCCCCTCGTCCCCGAGCCACCCATGTGGGGCCCACGGGATGCGCGCTGACTAAGCGTTGAGGTCGGCTTCTCTGTTAACGTCCCGCTCTGTGAGTCAGAGCGGGAGCCAGGCGGCCGCGTTCTTCCGTGCGGTCGCTCGGCATGGCACCGTCTGGTACGTGCGGGACGATCAGGGAAGTCCCACGCCCATGACGTCCAGTGGCGAGCGGGCGATGCCGTACTGGTCGTCCCGGGCTCGGGCCCAGCACGCGGCCGAGGTTGGGGGCCCCGCCTTTCGTCCTGCCTCCATGACTGGCGAGCGGCTCCCTGTCCGAGATCTTGCAGACGGGCCGGGGTGGCGGCGGTTAGCCTGCGGCCGGAGGCGGTCATGGGGCTTGAGGAGCAGCTGTTCGCGTTGTGGCGGGTGCCGCCGGCCGAGCACGGCGGTGCCGAGGCGGCGTTCCGGCGGGTGTATGCCGATCCGGTGCTCATCAACGGGGTGCCGATGCCGGTGGCCGGGCTGGTCGCGCGGGCCCGGGCGCTGCATGCCGCGTTCACCGATCATGACATCGAGATAGTGGAGCTGGTTCGTGCGCCGGGCAAGCTGACCGTGGCGTTCCGGCATCGGGCGAAACATACCGGCGCGTGGTCCACTCCCCTGGGCGAACCGCCGGCGACCGGGCGCGTGGTGGACGGGCTCGGCATCGACATCCTCACCGTCGGCCCGGACGGCCGCGTCACCGCGATCTGGGTCCTGGCCGACGAGCTGCAGCGCATCCTTCAGGTGCGGGAGACGCCAGATGTCCTGGGCAGGTAGCGGCGAGACTTGAACCTGCCGATCAGCATGATCGAGCAGGCTCAGGTCGAGGTCTTGCCGTTCCTTCCAGTCGCCGTGGCCGTGCAGGGCGCAGCCGGCCATGGCGTTCAGCCGCGCCGCTGACATCGTCGTCACTAAGAGCGGCGGTGACATCGGCTGGCGTCGCCGGCGGCGGATTGAAGTAGGTGCTGTGCTCGTGGCTCATCGCTGCTGTCCGTGCCGCTGGGTGAGCCCGGATCGGCTCACCCAGCGGACGTGATCACTTGGTGACGGTGAAGGGGGTCTCGACCTTGGCCGATGAGGTGGTGCCGGTCAGGGTGATGGTGGTGGCGCCCGGTTGGGCGGCTCCGGGGACGCTGATGGTTTCGCTCGTGACGATGCCGTCGGCGTTGGCGTGGAGCCTGGTGGTGGTGAGGCCGTGGCCGAAGGTGCCGGTGACGGGCTCGTTCGGGGCGAAGCCGGAACCGTCGACGGTGATGGCCGTGCCGCGCGGGCCCGTGGTGACCGAGAGGGAGGCCTCCGGGGCGTAGGCGGGTTGCGCGGGGGCGGTGGCCGCCTTCAGCGTGGTGGGTTTCGCCGCCGCCGGGGCGGTGGCGACGGTCACGGTGAAGGTTGCCGTCTTGCTGGACAGGGTGTCCCAGGCGGTGACGTGCACGGTGTAGGTGCCCGCTTGGGTGTAGGTGTGCGATCCGCTGATCTCCCCGGTGGCGGAGACCGTCGCGGACGACGGGACCGTGCCGTCACCCCACTGGACCCGGGCGTTGCCGCCGGTGGTCGTGCCCAGCTGGGCCGTGAGGGACTGGCCGGCGGTGGCCGTCTGGTCGGCCGGGGCGGTCAGCGTCAGCGGGGCCGGCGCCGTGCCGTCGTCCGCGACGGCGAACACGTGGATGCGGCCCGCCGAGCCGGGGTCGCCGGTCTGTGTCGGCAGGGTCACCGAGACCAGTGTCTTGCCCGCCGGGATCTGGTAGGGCGCGGTGGCGAACAGGAACGGCTGCGCGCTGTCCCGGCTCGTGCCGAGCAGCCGGTAGGCCGACTTGGCCACGACCACGTTTCCGTACGACGGGGTGCCGTTGGGGTTGCCCCCAAGGGTCCAGTCGCTGAGCTGGATCGGAAGCGACGCGGTGGTGCCGTCGCTGAAACGAGCAGTCCCGGTCGTGCTCTGGTTGCCCTGCGTCCCGGCGCCGATGAACGAGATGCTCTTGGCGTCGGCGGGCAGGTTGAGCGTGATCGTCTTGCCGTTGCCGGTGGCGTTGTCGGGCTGACCGGCGGGCGTGGCCGGCAGCGTGAAGTGCAGGCCCGCCCCCGGCACGGTGACCGGCTGGCCCGGCGTGACACCGGCCGCGGCCAGCGCGGTGGCCGAGTACGCCCAGTTCTTGGCGTCGCAGTTGGCCGCCCGCACCCCGTCCTGGCCGATGCACACCGTGTCGAAGGAACGGACGAGGCCGCCTTCCGGCGCGTACGCCACGTCGACCCCGACCGTCGCCGAGCCCTGGCTGACGCCGTCGGTGACGGTGACCGACGCCTGGTAGTAACCCGGCTCGGCGTACGTGTGGGAGCCGCTCACGCTGTAGACGGCCCGCGAGCTCAGCGCCGTCGTGCCGGTGGTGGCCGGCGTGCCGTCACCCCAGTCGATCGTCGCCTTGTATCCGCTCGCGGTGCCGCCGGTGACGGTGGCCAGCGGGACCGACACCGCGGTCCCGGAGGTGGCCGGCACGGTCGGGACGCCGTCCACCGCAACCGCGCCGCCGCCGAGCTCGACGTCACCGCCGGCGAGCAGCTCGATCTCCGCGAGGGTGACCGACGGGCCGGTGGACTTGCCGACGACCAACCGGAACTGGGCGAACCGTCCGGGCCGGCTGATCTCGAACGGCCGGGTCTGGTTGCGCCACGGGAAGACCTCGCCCCGGCGGGAGTCGACCGTGGTCCAGGTGACTCCGTCCTTGGAGCCCTGCAGCTTCCAGTCGGTGGGGTCCCCAGCGGCCGCGCCCGAGGTCAGCGTGTAGTAGGTGGGCGTCTGCTTGCCGCCCCGGTAGGCCCAGGTGACGGTCGGCGTGGCCGAGTCGAACGTCAGCTGCGTGCTCGACGAGTCGTCGAACAGCTGGGCCGCGTTGCTCGTGCCGAGGCCGGGTCCGGTGGTGTCCTGCAGCGGCTTCGGCGCCGACTTGCCCTTGGTCAAGGAGGGCGGCGGCGCAATGCTGCCCCACGACGTCGGGCGGGGGCCCATCGTGAACTCGATCGTGCCGCCCCGCTTGAAGACCGACGAGTCGACGCTGGTCGACCCGTACGACCGGCCGTTGACCTTGACGTTCTGCACGTAGACGTTCTTCACGCTGTTGTTCCTGGCCTTGACCGTGAGGTCGCCGCCCGGGCGGTGCACGGTCATCTGGCTGAACTGCGGCGAGCCGAGCACCCAGCCCGACGAGCCGACCTGCAGCGGGTAGAGGCCGAGCGAGCTCAGGATGTACCAGGACGACATCTCACCGTTGTCCTCGTCACCGAGGTAGCCCTGGCCGATCTCGCTGCCCACGTAGAGCCGCCGCAGGATCTCGCGGACGGCCGCCTGCGACTTCGAGGGCTTGCCGGCGTAGAGATACATGTAGGGGATGTGGTGCGAGGGCTGGTTGCTCATGCCGAGCTGACCCATCCGTACGGCCCGCGCCTCGAGCATCTCGTGGATGATGCCGCCGTAACCGCCGGGGCGGTCGGCCTTCTCCGGCGTGGCGAAGAACTCGTCCAGCTTCTTCTCGAGGGCCGCGCGAGATCCGTACAGGTTGGCCAGTCCCTGCCCGTCGTGCGGCGCGGTGAAGGCGAAGTTCCAGCCGTTGGTCTCGGTGTAGACGCCACCCCAGTCGAGCGGGTCGCCGTCGAGGAAGGTGCCGGCCGCGTCGCGTCCCTGGAAGAACTTCGACTTCGGGTCGAACAGGTTGACGTAGTTGCGGGCCCGGGAGAGGAAATACTCCGACTCCTCGGCCAGCTGCGCCCGTCGCGCTTTCGGGGTGGCCGGGTCACGCGAGAGGTCGTACGCCATGTTGCCGATGCCGTAGTCGTTGATGAACCCCTCGAGGGCCCACGACACTGACTCACCGGTCGTGGTCGGCGTGTAGCCGAGGAACAGCGACGTCTCGATCCCCTTGCGGCCCACCGCGCTGCGCCCGGAGGCGACCGTCGCGTCCTTCACGGCCGAGTCGTAGGCGCCCAGCGGGTCCGGGAGCTTCACCCCGTTGACGTACGCCTCCGCGAGCGCCACATTCGCCGAGGTGCCGGTCATCAGGTCGGCGTACCCGGGCGAGGACCACCGCGCGACCCAGCCGCCGTCGCGGTACTGCTGGACGAACCCGTCGGCGATCTTCCCGGCGATCTCCGGGTAGAGCAGCGTGTACGCCGGCCAGACCGTGCGGTACGTGTCCCAGAAGCCGTTGTTGACGTAGATCTGCCCGTCGACGATCTTCGCCCCGGTCGTGGTGGCGGTCGACGTGCCGGTCGGGGCCGACACCGGGCTCGCGTACTGCCAGTGCGGCTTGGCGGCGGTGCCGGTGTTCTCCGACTGCGAGTTCGGGTAGAGGTTGAGCCGGTACAGGTTGGAGTAGAGCGTGACCAGCTGCGTCTCCGTCGCGCCCTTGACCGAGACCCGCTCGAGGCGGCTCTGCCAGGCGGTGGTGGCGGCGGCCCGGATCCGGTCGAAGCTCTTGCCGGTGGCCTCCAGGTCGAGGTTCTTGCGAGCCTGGTCGACCGAGAGGAACGACGTCGCGAAGCGCACGGTCACCGTCGGGCTCGCCGTGAGGTCGAACGAGGCCGACGCGGCGGCCGAGCCGGACGGCGCGCGGTCGAAGGCGCCGGAGACGAACATGCGGCTACGGCCGGCGGAGAGCCCGCTGCCGTTGTCCACCCAGCCGGTGAAGGTGCCGTCCGCCGCGTACGTGAAGTTGCCGTTCTGGAAGACGAGCGCGCCGCTGGTCTGCCCGGCCGGGAAGGTGAACTCCATGATCGCGGCGTGGTCGGCCGGAGCCATCCGGGCGGTCAGGCCGTTCTGCAGCTTGACGCTGTAGAAGTCGGGCCGGGCGATCTCGTCGTTGTGGCTGAAGGCGACCGCCCGGGTGCTCGGCGCGCCGGTCGTGTTGCCGCCGGCCAGCACCGGCATGATCGACATCTGGTTGCGGTCGCCCATCCACGGGCTGGGCTCGTGCGAGATGGCCAGGCCCTGCAGCGTCGGGAGGTTGGCCGCGTTGTTGGCCCGCTGGTAGTCGTACTCCCAGGAGTTCGACGTGGCGTTGGTGACCGGCGTCAGGAAGTTGAAGCCGTTCGGCAACGCCGCGAGCGGCAGGTTGTTGCCGCGCGAGAAGCCACCGGTCGCGTTCGTGCCGCGCCGGGTGTCGACGTAGTTCGTCAGCGCCGAGCCGTTGATCGCCGTCGGCGTGCCGGTGACCGTGACGTCGTCGAGCCAGCCCTGGAAGCGGGTCGCCGCGGTGGCGCCCGGGTTGTCGTAGGACAGCAGGATCCGGTCGATCGTCTTGCCGTTGGCGACCGCGCCGATGTCCGAGGAGACCGCGTTCCACTCGTCGGCGAACAGCGCCTTGGCCGCGCCCTGCCCGGCCGCGGTGAGCGCGTTGCCGTGCTGGTCGACCGGCGACTTCTTGCTGAGGTAGCTGCCGTCGGTGAAGTGCAGGTCGACCGCCGCGTAGGTCGACGGGTACTGCAGGTTCTCCCCGGTGAGCTCGGGGAAGATCTTGTAGCTCAGCCGCGACTTGGGCCCGACCGGGATGTTCACGTCGAAGAGCTTGTTGGTGCCGTACGCTCTGCCGTCCGCCTCGGCCCCGCCGGCGTACCGCAGCGACGCGACGCCGGTGAACCCGGCCTTGGCCAGCATGTTGGCCCCACGTGTGGGTCCGTCGCCGACCACGCTGACCATCGGGGTGGCCGGCGGCCGTACGTCGGTGCCGTCGCTGATGTCCCAGTCGGCCAGCTGCACGAGCGAGTCGCCCGAGTTGGCCGTGACGTTCAGCCGGTAGAACGCGTACGGCGTGGTGTTGGTGAAGGTGTAGGTGTTGGTCGCGTAGCGGCCGCCGAAGCTCTGACCGGTGCGCTTGTCCAGGTCGGTCCACTGCGAGCCGTCGGCCGAGCCCTGCAGGGCGAAGTCCTTGGGATCGCGCCCGGGCGCGTCGTTGGCCGAGGTCAGCGAGTACTTGACCACGGTCGTGGGCTGGGCCAGCTGGTAGGTGACCCAGCCGGTCGGGCTGAAGACCAGCCACTTGGTCGACGAGTCGCCGTCCTTGAGCTTGACCGCGGTCTCGCCGGGCGCGTTCTCGCCGCTGGCGGTCACGGCGGTGACCTGGTCGAGCACGCTGCCCGGCAGACCGGCCCGGATCGAGCCGGTCAGGTTGCCCTGCAGCGGCTTGCCGTTGGGGCCGAGCTCGGCCGTGCTGGCCGCGGGCTGCTTGTCGCCGCTCTCGAACGAGGAGGCGAAGTCGCCCGGCTTGACGGCGGCGCTCGCCGCGGACGGGATCCCGAAGAGGCTTATCGGTAAAACCAGCGCACCGGCGACGGCCATCCACCGTCTCGGCCAGACATACGTCATGCGGACTCCACTGTGGTCTTCAACCGGATCGAAGATCGCCAGCTTCACCCCGCCTGACAACGTTGTCAAGACACCGCCTGGAAATCGGCCGGAAACAATGCCCGCAGGTCTCATCCTTGGCGAAGGGTCCCTGCCCCGGCGTGCCGGTCCACAGTGAGGGCATGGACAACACGTACGCCTACCGCCCGGCCACGATCGCCGCCCCCGGCCTGTTCGCCCGCACGATGGGCTTCGTGGCGGCCACCACCGCGCTGTTCGCCCTCGGTGCGTACCTGGGCCGCAACCTGCCCGGCGCCGCCGCCTTCATCGCCTACCTGGCGTCGTTCGCCGCGCTGATCGCCATGCAGTTCACCGTACGCCGCTCGGCCCAGACCACGGTCGCCCTGCTGGCCGTCTTCGGCCTGCTGATGGGCGTCGCCGTGGCACCGACCCTGGTCTACTACGCCGCCACCGACCCCCAGGCGTTGTGGCAGGCCGCCGGCGCCACGGCCCTGTTCGTGGCCGCCTTCGGCGCCGCCGGCTACGCCACCCGAAGAGACCTGGCGGCCCTGGCCCGCATCTGCTTCTGGGCCCTGGTCGCCCTGCTGCTCTTCGGCATAGTCCTGATCTTCGTCAACATCCCGAACGGGAGCCTGATCTACTCGATCCTCGGCCTGGTCATCTTCGCCGGCTTCATCATGTTCGACTTCCAGCGCCTGCGCCGCTCCCGCGACATCGCCTCAGCGCCGCTCCTGGCCGCCTCGATCTTCCTGGACATCCTCAACGTCTTCCTGTTCTTCCTCCGCATCTTCCGAGGTGGCAGCCGTTGACCGCCGGCCGGAGTCACCGCCGGGCGATGGTCTGCTCGATCCAGCTGCGAAGCCGGGCCGCGTCGGCGACGGCGACGGTGCTCTGCCGGTCCGAGGCGGTGAAGACCCCGGTGATGACCGCCTTCCCGCAGGTACGGACGAACGCGGGCGCCCCCGAGTCCCCGCCGACAGGGAGCCCGGATTTCTTGTCGGCGCAGTAGTCGTTCGCGCCGGCGAGCAGGTCGCAGCGCGGATCGGCGTGGTCGATGACGCGGACGGTGGCCTCGCGGAGCCGGTTCGACTGGCAGGAACTCTCGTCCGGTTCGCAGGTGGCGCCCCAGCCCTGCACGGTCATCACCGTGCCGACCGGAGCCGACGCGCCGGCGATCGGGAGCGGCTCGGCCTTGACCCGTGGAATCCTGACGAGCGCCACGTCGGCGTCGGGGGTGAAGTAGGTCTGGTCCGGGATGCGCTTGACCTCCCGGCCGAGGCGCTGGTCGAGATTGCCCACACGCAGGCGGATGTCGGTGTTGTCGAATCGCACGCAATGCGCGGCGGTGATCACCCACTGCGGCGCGACGACGGCGCCGGTGCAGGTGGGCTGGCCGTCCTCGTACAGCCGTACCGCCCATGGCCCGTAAGTGGCGATCTTCCCGCCGACGATCGCCTGCGCGGGCAGCGCGGGCGCGGCGAAGGCCGCGACCGCCGCGACGACCGGGACGAGAATCCGGGCGAGCCTGGTGATGAGCACGATAGTCCTCCGCGTGGTCGGAACATGTGCTCCCACCGTCGCGGGAAAGGACCAATTCGTCATCGGTCGATCTACTGGTTGCGGCGGGGTATAAGTAGGCCCATGCCGTTGAGCAGGTTCCCGCTGAGAGCGTCGATCGCCGTCTCCGACATCACGGTCGCGGCCGAGTTCTATGAGGGCAAGCTGGGCCTGCCGGCGCTGCGGTCCGGCTGGAGCGCCTCCATCGCGGACGGCGGTCGTGTCTACGGCTCGGCCGGCGAGCCGGCGTTGAACGTCTACCAGTCCGCCACGGCCGGCCAGTCCCGGGCCACCCTGGCCACCTGGTACGTCGACGACCTCGACCAGGTCGTCGACGAGCTCACCGCGGCCGGGGTCGACTTCGTCCGCTACGACGGCCTCGAGCACGACGCCCGGGGCATCACCCCACGCGCCGGCGGCGGCCGTATCGCGTGGTTCCAGGACCCGGACGGCAACACCTTCGCCCTCGAGGCCGACCACTGAGCACCGTTGCCGCTCGAGGACAAGATGGCGGTATGGGAAACCCGGCGTTCTTCGGCCTCATCGGTGTCCTGGTGGGCTCGCTGATCACCGCCTTCGGCGTCGTCTACCGCGAGCGCTTGACGAATGCCCGGGAGCGAGAAGCGCGGACGGACGCAGAGGCCCGGACAAGACGAAATGAACTGCTGGCGTTCCAGCGCGAAAGCCTCGTTGCGCTGCAGGACGATCCTCGATCTGGGCAGTACGCATCGAGGACGCCAAGGAATGCAATGCGAAGCTGGACGATCTGGTCGGGCGCTTCAACGAATTGACCGCTCAACGGCTTCGAGAACTGTACTGATCTCGCGCTGAAGATGGTGATCGGGGACCGGCAGGTGAGTGGAGACGGTCCTCCGTTCACCCCTCGGGCGGTCGCACATGAGGAGACAACCGGGCCCCGACAGCGAGATCATCTCTCCAGTAGCGATAGACGAGACCCACCACAACTTCGGCTGATTCCGCCGCGATAAGACAGGGAAGAAGGCCCGCGTCTTCCAGCGACTCCACGTCGAAGGCCACGATCAGCGGGAGCTCCTCGCCGGCATGGCGGCTCACCAGCTTGCGCTCGGCCGGAGCCGGCTTGCGGAACCGAGGCCGGGAGAACTGCGTCGGGCATGCCAGATAGGCCACGTCGGTGAAAATGACCTCGAGGTTGTGGTGATAGGTCAAGTCGTTGCCGGCGGCCAGCACCAGTCGCGAGCCGTCGAAATGGTGAACGTCCCAGTCCCATTCGTCCGCTGCGTCGGGAAGCTCAAGCACGCCCCGAGTGTCGCATCCACCATCATGGCGCCACGGCCGGCGTCGCGCGGGAGGCCGGGGCGGATGTGCCGCCCCGGCCCGGCCGCCCGTCACCAGGGGGCGTAGGACCAGCCCAGCGGGTTCTGGAAGTACGAGATCGGGACGATGCCGATGCGGCCGCCGGCGCTGGTCGAGTAGACCTTGCCGGCGCCCAGGCTGATTGCCACGTGGCCGGAGGCGCTGGTGTTGTAGAAGACCAGGCTGCCGCGCGGAGCGTCGGTGTACGGCTGTTGCAGCGGGCGGGCGTTCGCGTTGGCGCGGGCGGTGGCGAATCGGCCGCTCGTGCCGAAGGCGTTCTCGACGGCCAGTTCGCATTTGCCTTCGTAATTGGTGCGCCCGTTGTTGTTGTAGAACCATTGGATGGCACGCTCGCCCGATCCCATGCTGGACCAGACGGCGCCGCTGCCGTACAGGACGAGGTTGCCGTCGTCCTGGATCACGAGCCGGTTGCCGCCCCGCCGCTGGGTGTTCGTGGTGAAGATGACGCCCGAGTCCGAGTAGATGACCAGGTTGCCGTCGGACTGCATGACGAGGCGGGGGTTGTTCCCTCGGGTGTTGCTCGACCAGAGGGGCCCGTTCGGCCCGTAGACCACGAAGTTGCCGTCGCTCTGCATGCGGGCCTCGTAGCGGCGGCTGGCCGAGAAGATGCCCTGGTTCTGGGCTCCGGCCAAAGCCTCGTTCGAGCCACCCCACAGGGTGTCGCTGCCCGCCGCGGCCTGCACGGGGACGCTCGCGCCGGCGCTCAACGCGATGATCGCGCCGCTGACGGCGAGCAGGCGGCGGAGACCTCGAAGGGCAGCGAATGCGTTTCGGTTCACGGTTTGTTCCCTTTGCGGATGCTTGTCGACCTGATGACCCCATTTCTAGTCCGTTTTGTCCGTCCGGAACATCCCCGGAGAGCGGTCGCCCGGTGCGGGCCAGCACCACACTGAAACGGCCGCGCCGACACCGGAAAGGATCATCATCCGCCGCCCTTTCGGACCGTCCTGGGGCACGAACGACGGACAGTTGACTTCGGGCGACGAGTTGATCATGATCGGGGCCCGCGAGAACGAGGAGGCGACCATGGCTGCGAAGTTCGACGCGATGAGGGCACCCCGGCAGGGCACCCTCATCGCTGTGAGCACTTTTGCTCTCGTCAGTGTGGTCGCGGTGGCGCAGGGCTGGGACCTGAGCTCCTGGGCCTGGGCCGCCGGCGTCTGTGTTGTCGGCGGGGTCTCGGCCGCGGTCACGCAGGCAGGGCGGAACCGGCGGCTGGACCGGGCCGCCGAGCAGGCGCGGGCCGGGCTTTAGACCTCGGCCTGGTACTGCTCGACCTTGTCGGCCGGCCAGCCGATGAACGGGGCGATCTCCTCCGGGTCGGCCGAGAGAGTCCAGTCCTCGATGGCCTCGGCCAGACCTTCGGGCAGCCCCTCGGTCTGGGTGGGGGTGACGGCCTCGTCCTCGAGGATGCGGTCGTGGTGGACCCAGTTGTCGTCGGGGTCGAGCTCCTGACCGGCGGCGACCAGCTCGTCGAGACCGCCGGGGCCGGCGGCGAGGATCTCGTTGGTGCGCCAGTCGATGATGTCCCAGGCGTCGTCGCCGAGCTGGCCCCCGGTGACGATGCGATGGCCCTGGGCCTCGAGCTCCTCGATGCGCTTGCGGACCCTCGCCGTGGCGGCGAAGTTGTCTTCCAGGACGTTCTCGATGTGCTTCTTCAGGAGGTCGCTCACGACGCCAGCGTACGGCCTGGGCTCAGTCCTCCTCGTACTCCTCGGCCGGGACGAAGCCGGTGATGAAGTCGGCGA
Source organism: Actinoplanes sp. NPDC049598 (assembly GCF_040675435.1). Classification (NCBI taxonomy): domain Bacteria; kingdom Bacillati; phylum Actinomycetota; class Actinomycetes; order Micromonosporales; family Micromonosporaceae; genus Actinoplanes; species Actinoplanes sp. NPDC049598. Next base: position 94,627 of record NZ_JBFAOX010000021.1, read on the forward strand.
AGGTGTTGGCTATCTGGTGTTTGACGCGGTCGGAGCCGACGTAGACGACCGTCGGCTCGCCCTGGGGGCCGCCGGCGGAGTAGTCGAGCATCACGGTGTCGGGGCCGGCCAGGGCTGTCACGCCGATGACGACGCCGTCGGGTGGGTAGTCCCATTCCTCGATGAGCTCGCGGGACTGCGTGTCGGCGCCCTCGGGGTAGCCGATGCCCAGGAGCACGTCCATCTGGAAGTGGTCGGCCGCCCACGACGTACGGAAGGTCGTCGGGTGGCAGTTCTCCTCGAGGACGCCGCCGTTCTGGCGGCGCAGCAGGTCGACGTACGCGCGGGGCAGGCGGTAGCCGAGGGTCTCCTCGGCCCGCCGCACCATGTCGTCGTCGACCGCCGGCCCGGTCCATTCGGAGGGACCGGGCTCGAACGGGTTCGTCATCACACCCCCATGGGGTTCAGCAGATCGAGGCGCCAGGCCGTCGACGGTCAGCGCACCGAGAGCCTCTACGCGGGGCAACGTCCCGGGCGCGACCAAGGGCGACTTCACCACGACCTACGCGTACGACGCCAACGACAACCCGATCCAGATCCGCCCGCCGGCCTTGACGACCGGCGGGACGACGGGTGGCCGCTCGTTCTCGGCGACGGGTTTGTCGGGTGCCGCGTTGGCCGCGCTGCTCGGGCCCGGCGCCCGCGCTGACCTGCGGGGTGTCACCCGGCTCGGCCCGCGCCGCCTGCCCGGCGAGCGGTGGGGCGAGCGTGAGAACCAAGAGAAACGCACAGAGCGCCGCCAATCGGCGCGCGTACGCAAACTTGATGGACATCGATGCATACCTCCCCTATGGTGTGCCGGGGGCAAAAACCACACGCATCAATGTCCGAGAGACCCCTAACGGTCTGACTTCCGCTTGAACCGATCGCTATTCGCGGTATCCGCGCCTAGTGATGACGTCGGCGATGCTCGGCGAGGGCGTCGAGACCGAAGTCGTTGGCCGGGTCCCGCCACACCGAGTGAGCGTGATTGGCGTTGCGCTGCGTGTTGTCCCATTCCAGGAGCAGGCGCGGGCCTTGCACGCGGTAGTAGTGCGGCGCGCCCGGCGTCAGATCACCGGCCCAGCCGAAACTCAAGGTCTCCAGGTCGTACGCCGTCTCGACCGGCCCGCGTTCGACGTAGGTTCGGACAAGATCGTCCAGCAGGGCCCGCTGCCGCTCGTCGAGATCGCGCGCCGGGACGCCCTTGGGCCGCGCCGTGTACTCCAGCGCGCGGTGCTCACTCTCCCCGTAGGCGGCGGCCTCGTCGATCGCGTCGCTGGCCGCCCGCAGGCTCGCCCACTGGCCCGGGTCGCTGAAGGGCGCGCGCCAGATGCCGGCCAGCGGAATGACCCGGTCCCCCTCGGCGATCGAGCTGCGGTTGCCGGTCACCAGGTCGGACGGCGCCTTGGGAGACAGGATCGCGGCCTCGCCGAGGGAAACGGCAAGCTCACGCCCGAGATCCTCCACCCGCCCGAGCGGGCGGGACGAGGCGCCACCGAGCAGCTCGGCCGAAGCCGGATCGGCCCCCAGGAAACACGGCGTGGTGGAGAGGAGCACCCCGTCGACGACCAGATTGTTCAGCGAGACGTGATGCCCGCCGAATCGCCATCCCCACGTGCCCCCGGCCGACGGCTCACCGAAGACACGCAGGTAGTACAGCCCCGGATCCCGTCCCCGCTCCCGGCCGAACCGGGCCGTGAACCCCTCGGTGTGATCGAGAATGTTCTCCAGCCCGATGATCGTCGCCACCGTGACGTAGCCCGCCCGGGACAACCCGGCCGCCACCAACCGCATGGCCGCCCGCTGCTGCCCCGGCCGCTGCTGGTGCAGGGTCAGCCCACCGTGATCCGTCGGCGTGTAGAACCACCGCCGCCGCTCGTCCGCCGCCACCTCCCCCGTGGCGACCGTCCGCTGCCCGGCATCCAGCATCTCCAGCCAGGCCCGTGCCGCCTCAGCCATGGCCCGGGCGGCACCCCGGCGTTCGTCAGTCACCTCGTCAACTTAGCTGCGCTCAACCAAAGCGAAACACGAGCACCGTCGCCTAGTCAGAAGGGGCTCATCTGGTCCAGCACATTCTCGGCGACCGCGATGATCTGCTCGACCTTCGGGAGGTCCCGCTCGACCTCGTCGCGGTCGACCCCGGGCGCGCCCGAAGACGGGTATTCGACCTGGTTGCGCCGTCGGCGAAGGCGGTCGTACGGACGGAGCACCGCGCCGAGCGGCGGGTCCAGTTGGGAGGACATCGCGTCGCGGACCGCGATGTGCCCGCCCCGGCTGGTGGCCCGCAGGCCTTGGTTCTCCAGCACGGCTGCGAGCGCCTTGCGCGCGGCGTCGTACATGAGCTGGTACGCCCCGGCCGGGTCGGTAGTCGCGATGGCGCCCGCGGAAGCGAGGTGGCGGCGAGACTGCGCGAGCAGGACGTCGGAGTGTTCGCGGCTGGCCGGCACTCGTTCCAGTTCTCCGCGCTCGAGCATGCCCTCGATGGCTCCGCGGCCCTGATCCCACCTCATGCCGGTCGTCCGTCCTCGAGAAGCGCGTGCAGCGGGCGGGAGCGGACCGATGTCAGGAACGGATCGTCGCCGGCGGACCGCCACCGGCTCGCGGAGACGCGGTTGACGTTGACCTCGCGGCCGAGCTGGGCCTCGGCGGAGCGGGCCGCGTCGGCCAGATCGTCGTCGTCGGCGTCGCCGATCACGAGCACGTCGACGTCGCGCGGCGGCGGGCCGGGCTCACCGGCGTGACGCGCGGCCCACGATCCATAGATGAAGGCCGCCTCCACGCCGGGGACCGGAGCCAACACGTCGGTCAGCACCGCGGCCGGTCCGTAGGTCAGGGCCAGCAACTCGGTCAACGGCCGGGCGAGCACATTGTCGAGATCGGCGCGCAGAAGCCGAAGATTGCCGCGCCGCTCCTCCACGACAAGCCTGGCCTCCACGAGACGGTCGGCCTCCCGGCTGACCGTCGACTGGGACACCTTCAGCCGCAGAGCCAGCTCGGAAACCGAGAAGCTCTCCTCGGGATGCAGATAGATCCAGGCCATCAGCTCTCCGAGCAGCGGCGAGCGAAGCAGCGGCATCAACCGGGATCGAGCTTGCACATCCTGCATATTAGCTTGCATCATCTGCAAGTTGTCCCGGTCGGGCGGTCTCACTAGAGTCCCTCCGCCGGAAGAAGGGGGAACAAGGGCTGCGAGCGCACCAAGGTCAAGAGCGGGTCGTCGGCGGCGGAGTGCCAGCGGGCCTGGGAGACGTGGGTGATGGTGACCGCGCGGGCGAGGCGGCGTTCGGCGGCTCGAACGGTGGCGTCCAGATCGTCGTCGTGGAGGCTGCCGATGACGAGGACATGGACGTCGGCTGGGGGTGGGCCGGGCTCTCCGGTGTGGCGGGCGGCCCAGGAGCCGTGCAGGTAGGCGGCGTCGACGCCGGGCAGCGGGGCCAGCAGGTCGGTCAGGATCGGGGCCGGGCCGTAGGCGAGCGCCAGCAAGTCGGTCAGAGGGCGGGTGACGGCGGTGCCGGCCTTGGCCCGGAGCAGGCGCAGGTTGCCGCGCCGATGCTGGTGCAGAAGGCCGGCCTCCGTGAGCCGGTCGGCCTCGCGGCCGATGGCGGACGGGGCCGCCCACAGCCGCTGAGCCAGTTCGGAGACCGGGTACGACTCCTCGGGGTGCAGGTAGAGCCAGGCCAGCAGCTCACCGGCCAGTGGCGAGCGAAGCAGCGGCAACAACTGCGATCGGGCGTGCATGACCAGCAAAGGTGGCGGCTCGAAGACACCGCGGCAAGCCCCGGACCGCGATCTCCACCAGAGGAGGGACCTCCCCCGATCGAGTGACCCGCCCCAGCTCAAGCGCCCGATCCGGCCGTCCCCACCCCGCGGGCGCCGACCCGGGCTCCGCCCGCCGACAGACCGGCCGATCACGTCACGCGCACCCCCCGGCCGCCCGGTGGTGCCGTCACCCCGGCCGCACGCGCCTGGCCGAACGGTCACCCCAACCACGCGGGCCCGGCCCGACAGTCACCCGGCCACGCCAAGGAACGCCGATCACCTCGGCCGCGCCCGGCACGGCAGTCATCCCAATCGCGCCGCAGGGCGGTCACCCCGCGCGCCCGGCAGGGCGGTCACACTCGGCCGCCCGGCTGGTGGGGTGCTCACCCGGCGGCTGGGCTCTCACTCGTGCCAGGTGGAGTGGCCGAACAGAGTCACCTTGTCCACAGCGAGCAGCTGGCCCTCGGCGGCCAGCAAGCGGTCGCGGGCGTCGGGGGGCAACGAGACGGTGGAGCCGGTGGCCAGCGGCAGGACGTGCAGGGTGAGGGTGGCGCCGGGGTGCCAGCCCAGGTCCTTGAGGTTGGCGAGCCAGGGCGAGCCGTCCCAGAAGCGGTCGGTGGCCGGGTGGCCGTCGACGCGGAGCTGGGCTACGTCGCCGGCCCAGTGGATTTCCAGGAAGAGGTCGGTGTCCGGGACTTCGGGGATGTCGAGCCGGTGGACGGCGGCCAGGTCGTCGAAGACGGTGGGGGTGGGGGCGGACTGGCGGCCGTCGAACTTTCCGTAGGCCACCGGGACGGTGCTGCCGGCGGGGCGTACGGCCTCGGGGATCACGGGAAGCGTGAGTGACGCGCCGCCGGCGGGATGCAGGGGAAGGTCGGCGAAGCCGGCCGGCGTGTAGACGCGGACGGACGGCTGGGAGTCGGTGGTCAGCGCCTCGACGCGGCCGTCCGGGCCCCAGCGGAGCTCGTCCGGGGAGAGCAGCAGGCGGTCGCCGTCGACCCAGGTCGCGGGGGCTAGGGCGGCGGGGAGCACGAGCAGGTCGAAGCCGTCCAGGTGGATCGGCGTCAGCGACGGTGACGCCGAAGTGACGACGCCCCCGGCAGAATACGAGACAGCCACGCCGGGCGACTCCTGCAGCACCAGCGTGGGGACCTCACCGGGGAGGACGGTGAGGGCCGAGGCCGTGGCCCAGTCCAGGGTGCCGGCGCCGACCGGGAGGCGCAGGGGCCAGCGGGCGAGGGTGCCCGGCGGGATGTCGACGGGAGAGGAGGGCACGACGAGATCGGTGTCGTCGAGCGAGATCTGGAATTGGGCGCCGCGGTGGACGGGGAGGGGGAAGTGCGGTTGGTGCCAGGCGATGAAGAGGAAGCCCGCAGAACCGTTGCTGCGCAGGGCGAAGCGCATCGTCGACGTGTCCTCGACACCGGCGGGCCGTTCGGCCGGGAGGGTGGACGGCATGTCGGCCAGGGTGGCGCCGAAGGCGGCCAGGAAGGCGTGCTGGTGCCGGAGCTCGGCCGAGGAGGGAGCCAGGAGGCCGGCCTCGCCGATCGGGGCGTGGAAGTCGTAACCGAGCGGCGGCATGTCGTTGGGGTAACCGGTCGCGTGTGACTCCTGGGCGCCCGCGAACGGGTTGGTGCCGCCGGCGTACATGTAGTAGCCCTGCCAGGCCGAGCCGTTCCCGATCTTGCAGTGGGCGATGGCGGCGACGTCCAGGGCGGAGGGGCGCGGGCGGCGGTGGTACGCGGTGGCCATGCCGCCGCCGAGCTCGCAGGTGGCCGGGGGGAACCAGGGCGAGGGGGTACGCGGTCGCGCGGCGCCCAGGTCGGGGCGGCGCAGGTCGGCGCCGATGCCCGGGTCGTCCCACACGTGCGAGAAGAAGTAATGGTCGCGGAACGTCGGGTCCCACGGCGCGTCGGCGTCCACCCAGAAGCCGTCACCGTAACCGCCGTAGAGCGGCAGCACCTCCGCGTCCGGCAGGTCGGCGCCGCCCCACGCGGTCGCCGTCCAGATCGGCGCGGCCAGGCCGGCCGCGCGGGCCAGCCGCTTGAGCGTGACCAGATGGCCGGGCTGGTCGTAGAGCTCGTTCTCGAGCTGGACGCCGAGCAGATCGACGTCGCCCACCGCCGCGCCGAGCTGGGTGAACCATTCGCGCACCAGCTCCAGATAGGCGGGGTCGTCCGTGCGGTGCCGCACCGGTGCCTCCTGCACCCAGTCCGGGAAGCCCCCGTTGCGGCTCTCGCCGTGCACCCACGGCCCGATCCGCAGCACCACGTCGAGCCCTTCCGCCCGGCATGTCCGAATAAAGGCCCCGACGTCGAGATTCCCGTCGAAACGGACATTCTCCGGCGACGGAGCGTGGTGCAGCCAGAAGACGTACGAAGCGACGACCGTGACGCCACCGGCCCGCATCTGGCGCAGCCGCGACACCCACCGGGAGCGCGGCACCCGGCTGTAGTGCAACTCCCCCGACACCGGGATCACCGGCACCCCGTCGCGCACGAGATAACGGCTGGTCAGCGCGGTCCCGGGCCGCCGGTCCACCTCGTTGGTCATCCGCGGCCGGCGCGGCGGGGAGGACCAGGGCTGGTGTGCGACGAACAGCACGGCGACTCCTCAAGGAACATGATCTGTAACCGGTCACAGCCGGGTGAGCACGCACGATACCTCGTATTAACGGGATGGAATCAACCCCTTGACATCGGCGCAACGGCGCAGCACTGTAACCGGTCACAGGGCCACCGCAGTGACACGCGTCTCGGAGCCCACCCAAGGAGGACCCCCCGTGAAAAAGACACACCTGCTCGCCGGGGCACTGGCCGCGGCGGTTCTGATGACCAGTGCGTGCAGCTCAGGCGACGACGACACCACCAAAGCGGACCCCAACGAGAAGGTCGAGCTGACCTACTGGAGCTGGGCCCCGAACATGGACAAGGTCGTCGAGGGCTGGAACTCGACCCACCCCAACATCAAGGTCACCGTCAACAAGCAGGACGGCGGCGACCCGGCCGTGGCCAAGCTGCTCACCGCGATCAAGGCCGGCTCCGGCGCCCCCGACGTCATGCAGGCCGAGTACCAGAAGATCCCGACCCTGGTCTCGGCCGACGCCCTGGCCGACATCTCGAAGGAGGCCGGCGACCTCAAGGCGAAGTTCCCCGAGGGCGCCTGGACCAGCGTCACCCTCGGCGGCGAGGCGCTCTACGGCGTCCCGCAGGACTCCGGCCCGATGATGTTCTACTACCGCTCCGACGTCTTCGACAAGCTGAAGATCCAACCCCCACAGACCTGGGACCAGTACGCGGCCGCGGCCCGCACGATCCACAAGGCGAACCCGAAGCAGTTCCTCGGCACGTTCTCGTCGAACGACCCGGGCTGGTTCGCCGGGCTCTCGCAGCAGGCCGGCGCGAGCTGGTGGGGCGTCAACGGTGACTCGTGGAGCGTGGCCATCGACGACGCCGCCACGCAGAAGGTCGCCAACTACTGGGGCGGCCTGGTGCAGGAGGGCGCGATCGACAACAAGCCGATGTACACGCCCGAGTGGAACGCCGCCCTCAACGACGGCACGCAGGTCGGCTGGCTGTCCGCGGTGTGGGGCCCGGGCGTGCTCGAGGGCAACGCCGCCTCGACCAAGGGCAAGTGGAAAGTCGCGCAGCTTCCGCAGTGGGACGCGGCCGCGCCCGCGACCGGCAACTGGGGCGGCTCGGCGACCAGCGTCACCTCGCAGAGCAAGCACAAGACGCAGGCGGCCGAGTTCGTGAAGTGGCTCAACAGCGACCCGGCGGCGATCAAGCTGCTGGCCGGCACGGCCAACGTCTACCCGGCCAGCGTCGACTCGGCGGCCGCGCTGACCGAGCCGCCGGCGTTCTTCAGCAACCAGCCCGACTTCTACACGGTCGCGGCCGAGGCTGCCAAGATCACCAAGCCGTTCACCTACGGCCCCAACGTCAACGTCGCGTACAGCTCCTACAACGACGCGTTCGGCAAGGCCGCCGAGTCCAAGAAGGCCGCCGGGTTCGCCGGCGCGCTCACCACGATGCAGCAGGCCACCGTGGACGACCTGAAGAACACCGGTTTCAAGGTCGCCGGTTAGTGAGACGCCGGGGCTCTCCGGGGCCCCGGCTCGTCCAAGGAGTGGCAATGACCCGCAAAACTGGCGCGCCTTATCTCTTCCTCGCCCCCGCCCTGGCGCTCTTCGGCCTCTTCCTCGCGGCGCCCATCGGCTACGCGGCCTATCTCAGTTTCCGCCGCGTCAAGGTGAGCGGCCTCGGGCTGGGCAGCGGCTCGCGCACCGAGATCTGGGCCGGCTTGGAGAACTACACCCGGTCCCTGACCGACCCCGAGTTCCTGCCGAGCGTGCTCCGCGTCGGCGCGTACGGCCTGATCGTGGTCCCCTGCATGCTCGGCCTGGCCCTGGTCATGGCGTTGCTGCTCGACGCCGGCCGGACCCGGGTGGGCACCTTCGCCCGGACCTCGATCTTCCTGCCGTACGCGGTGCCGGCCGTGATCGCCTCGCTGCTGTGGGGCTTCCTCTACCTGCCCCGGGTGAGCCCGATCGTCGACGTGCTGGACAAGATCGGCATCACCGCGCCCGACGCCCTGAGTTCGTCCTGGGTGCTGTACGCGGTAGCCAACATCGCGATCTGGGGCGGCGCCGGCTTCAACATGATCGTGCTCTACACCGCGTTGCGGGCCATCCCGACCGAGCTGTTCGAGGCGGCCCGGATCGACGGGGCCAGCGACATCCAGATCGCGCTGCGCATCAAGATCCCGGTGATCGGGCCGTCGCTGGTGATGACCACGCTCTTCTCGCTCATCGCCACCCTCCAGGTCTTCGCCGAGCCGATGACGCTGCGGCCGCTGAGCAACACCATCTCGACCACCTGGACCCCGCTGATGAAGGTCTACCGGGACGCCTTCGTGCGCAACGACATCTACGCCGCGGCGGCCACCTCGGTGATCATCGCGCTCGCCACGTTCGTGATCTCCTACGGCTTCCTCAAGCTCGTCGGCTCGCGGGCCTTCAGTCAGGAGAACTGACCATGGCTGTCACCACCGTTCCCGTGGCTCCCGCGAGCACCGCCGCCACCGCCGAGCCCCGGGTGCAGCGCAACCGCCGGACGAGCCCGACCGCGACCATCTTGCTGTTGCTCGGCGCCGCGTACTGCCTGATGCCCGTCCTGTGGGTCGTGGTCGCCTCGACCAAGAGCGCGAGCGAGCTGTTCAACACCTTCACGTTCATGCCGAGCACGCACCTGTTCGACAACATCGAGTTCCTCAACAGCTACCGCGACGGGCTCTACTGGCGCTGGATGGCCAACTCGGCCCTGTTCGCCGGGGTCGGCGCGGCCGCCTCGACGCTGGTCTCGGCGATGGCCGGCTTCGCCCTGGCCAAGTACGACTTCCGCGGCAAGGCGCTGGTCTTCAACCTGGTGCTGGCCGGGGTGCTGGTGCCGGCCGTGATCCTGGCCGTGCCGCAGTACCTGCTGCTGGCCAAGGTCGGCATGACCAACACGTACTGGTCGGTGCTGCTGCCCAGCATGATCAGCCCGTACGGCATCTACCTGTGCCGGATCTTCGCCGCCGCCACCGTGCCCAACGAGGTCCTCGAGGCGGCCCGGATGGACGGCGCCGGCGACTGGCGGGCCTTCGCCCGGGTGGCCCTGCCGATGATGCGGGCCGGGCTCGTCACGGTCTTCCTGTTCCAGTTCGTGGCCATCTGGAACAACTACATGCTGCCGTTCATCATGCTCGGCGACGACAAGCTCTTCCCGGTCACCGTCGGCCTGAGCGGCCTGCTCAACCAGGGCGCGACCCAGCCCGCCATGTACACGTCGGTGGTCACCGGGGCGCTGCTGTCCATCGTGCCGCTCGTCGCGCTCTTCCTGGCCCTGCAGCGTTACTGGCGGGTCGACCTCGGCGCCGGCGCGGTCAAGGCGTAGCTATGATCCCCAACGTGCCGACCCGCAAACGGCCCACCATCCGCGACGTCGCTCGCGAGGCCGGGGTCTCCTACGCCACCGTCTCCCGCGTCCTCAACGGGCGCGAGTGGGTGAGCCCCGACGCGGCCCGGGCCGTGCGCGAGGCCATCGCCCGGACGGGTTACACGGCCAACCCGCACGCCCGCTCGCTGGCCACCGGCAAGTCGGGCTCCATCGCGTTCCTGCTCACCGAGCCCCAGCACCTGCTCTTCGAGGACCCGAACTTCTCCGTGCTGCTGCGCGGGGTGGCCCAGGCGCTCTCCGACCGCGAGCTCACGCTGATCCTGATGATCGCCTCCACGCCCGAGGAACGGGCCCGGACGATCGCCTACCTCTCCGGCGGCCACGTCGACGGGGTGCTGCTGGTCTCCCCGCACTCCGGCGACCCGCTGCTCAGCCAGCTCGTGCGGGCCGAGGTGCCGATCGTCGCCTGCGGCCGGGTCCTCGGCTACGAGCAGGTGATCAGCTCGGTGATGGCCGACGACCGCAACGGCGGCCGCTCCGCGGTCGAGCACCTGATCGCGGCCGGCCGCACCCGGATCGCCACGATCACCGGGCCGCAGGACACCGCGGGCGGCGTCGACCGCCTCCAGGGTTACCACGACGCCCTGATCACCCACGGCATCGACATCGAGCCGGCCCGCATCGCCCACGGCGACTGGAGCCGCGAGAGCGGCGCCGCCTGCATGCGCGTCCTGCTGGAGCAGGCCCCCGACCTGGACGCGGTCTTCGCCGCCTCCGACGCCATGGCCGACGGCGCCCTGCGCGTGCTGCGCGAGGCCGGCCGCGACGTCCCCGGCAACGTCCGGGTGGTCGGCTTCGACGACTCCGGGCTGGCCGCCACCACCGAGCCCCCGCTGACCACCGTCCGCCACCCCCTCGACCGCGTGGCCGAGGAGATGGTCCGCCTCCTCACCGACGTGATCGCCGGCCGGACTCCCCTGTCCATCACCGTGCCGACGACCCTGGTCATCCGGGCCTCCTCGCCCGCCTGACCCCTCGGCTCCACCGGGCTCCCACTCCCCTTCGCGAGCCCACCGCTCCACCGGGCTCCACTCCCCTTGCGGGCCCACCGCTCCACGGCACCGATCCGGCGCCCCTCCCGGGCGCCGGCCCGTCCCCCTTCGTCGTGAAGGAGCGATAGATGAAACGGTTGATCGCCGCCGTCCTCGTGCTGACGGCCGTGCTCACCCCCGCCCCCGCCCACGCGGCCAACAGCCTCACCATGTTGGGCGCCGACGTCTCGTCCCTGCAGCGCACGCTCGACCTCGGTGGCAAGTACTACAACGCCTCCGGCGCCGCCGCCGACCCGTACGACATCCTGAAGTCAGCCGGCGCCAACTACGCCCGCCTGCGCATCTGGAACAACCCGGCCAGCGGCTACAACAACAAGGCCAAGGTCCTCCAGCAGGCCAGGTCGATCAAGGCCAAGGGCCTGAAGCTGCTGATCGACTTCCACTACTCGGACACCTGGGCCGACCCCGGCAAGCAGTACCCGCCGGCCGCCTGGGCCTCGCACAGCCTCACCCAGCTGCAGTCCGACGTCTACAGCTACACGTACGACGTCTGCACCGCCCTCAAGGCGCAGGGCACCACCCCCGACAGCATCCAGGTCGGCAACGAGATCAACGTGGGCATGCTGTGGCCGCGCGGGCAGGTGGTCAGCAACAACTTCGCCCCGCTGGCCTCCCTGCTCAAGCAGGGCTACAACGCGGTCAAGGCCTGCAACAGCGCGACCCAGGTGTGGATCCACACGGCCGACGCCGACAGCATGGCCAACGCCCGCTGGTTCTACGACGGCATCAAGGCCCGGGGCGTGACCTGGGACGTGACCGCTTTGTCATATTATTGTATGTGGCACGGCACGCTGGCCAACCTCTACAACGTCATCACCGACGTCCGTACGCGGTACGGCAAGCCGGTCGTGATCGCCGAGACCGCGTACCAGTTCACCACGGCCGACGCCGACAGCGAGCCCAACTCGATCCCGGGCACCGTGCTGTGCGACAACATCCCGGCGACGTGGGCCGGGCAGGCCCAGCAGTTCACCTGGGTGCAGAACACGGCCCGGAACGCGGGTGCGGTCGGCGTCTTCTACTGGGAGCCGACCTGGTACGCCATCAAGGGCAACGGCTGGGACCCCGCCAACATCAACGGTACCGGAGACGGCTGGGACAACATGGCCATTTTCGACTGGAGCGGCCGGGTTAATCCCTCGCTGCGCTGGGCAAGCTGATGTTCAGTGCCCGGCGCGCAGTTTGCGCCGGGCGCTCCACAGTGTCGGTTCTCACGGCATACTGAGCCTGTTCAGGGTGCTCTACTAGACGAGTCACCGAGCACCGAGGGAGTGTCCATGCAGCGGCATCGGGTGGCAGTGATCGGCGCCGGCTTCGGGGGTCTTTTCGCGATCAAGGCGCTCCGCAATGCCAACGTCGACATCACGCTCATCAACGGCACCGCGTACCACTTGTTCCAGCCACTTCTCTACCAAGTGGCCACCGGCGTCCTGTCCGAGGGCGAGATCGCCCCGCCGATCCGTGAGGTTCTGCGCGGTCAGGACAACGTCGACGTCAAGCTCGGCTGGGCCGAGAACGTCGACACCGAGAACAAGATCATTTCTGTGGCGGGCCCCGGCATCAACTACACGGTCGAGTACGACACTCTGATCGTGGCCGCCGGCGCCTCGCAGTCGTACTTCGGCAACGACCACTTCTCCGACAACGCGCCGGGCATGAAGAGCATCGACGACGCGCTCGAGCTGCGCGCGAAGATCTTCGGCGCCTTCGAGATCGCCGACCTGCAGGACGACGAGGAGGCCAAGGAGCGCTGGCTGACCTTCGTGGTCGTCGGCGCGGGCCCCACGGGTGTCGAGATGGCCGGTCAGATCGCCGAGCTGGCCCACCGCAACCTGCCGGGGCAGTACAAGCACATCGACCCCCGCCGGGCCCGGATCATCCTGATCGACGCGGTCGGCGCCGTGCTCAACACCTTCGGCGACCACTTGTCGACGCGGGCCCTGGCCCAGCTGCACAAGATGGGCGTCGAGGTCGAGCTGAACACCAAGGTCGTCAACGTCGACCGCACCGGCATCGAGGTCGAGTCGGAGCGAGGTCACCAGCGCATCCCGTCGATGACGAAGGTGTGGGCGGCCGGGGTGTCCGCTCCCCCGCTGGCCCGCAAGATCGCCGCGGCGGCCGGGGCCGAGACCGACCGGGCCGGGCGCATCATGGTCAACCCCGACCTGACGATCCCGGGCCACCCGGAGATCTTCGTGCTGGGCGACATGATGAACCTGAACGACCCGGCGACCGGGCGCCCGCTGCCCGGTGTCGCCCAGGTCGCCATCCAGGGCGGCAAGTACGCCGGTCAGACCATCAAGGGCCGGCTGCGGCGCAAGCCGCCGGGCGAGCCGTTCAAGTACTTCGACAAGGGCAGCATGGCGACCATCTCGCGGTTCTCCGCGGTCGCCAGCATCGGCAGCAAGATCCGCCTGGCCGGCTTCCTGGCCTGGGTCATGTGGCTCGTCGTGCACGTGTTCTACCTGGTCGGCTTCAAGAACAGGTTCACCACGGTGGTGCACTGGGCGGTCAGCTTCCTGGGCCGCGGCCGTTCCGAGCGGGTGGCCACCGAGCAGCAGGCCTTCGCGAGAAAGGCCATGCACGAGTACGGCAACCCGTTCGACCGGGCCCGCCTGGCCGAGGAGGCGCCGGCCGACGAGGTGTCCACGACGCAGGTCGCGCCCGCACCGGAGCCGGAGAAGGTCTCCTCCGCCCAAAAGTAGGACGCAGTCACGAGGGGAAGACGGTCGCCCAGACCATCTTCCCCTCTGCCGTCGGCAGGGCCCCCCACGCCGCCGAGGCCGCCTGGACGGTCCGCAGTCCCTGGCCGCGGGTGTTCCACAGGTCGCCCGGAGGCTCTTTCGGGATCGGCAGCAGGGTCGGCAGACGCGGGTCGCGGTCGTTGACGACCAGGTGCAGGCCGTCGTCACGCCGCAGCACGACCACCACGATCGGGGTCCGGGCGTGCTCGACCGCGTTGCCGGCCAGCTCGCTCATCACCAGCCGGGCCGGGTAGAGCACGCCGCCGGGCACCCGCCAGGCCGCGCAGGCGTCGGTGACCAGGTTGCGGGCCAGCGCCGGGGTGTCCGGCTCGGGTGGGAGGGCGAGCCGCCGCTGGTCGGTCAGCGGCCGTCCGGCCGCCACGGCGGCCCGGGCCAGTCCGTGGCTGGGATAGGTCGGCAGGAAGTACGCGGCCCCGAGGCGTTCCAGCCGGTCGGCCAGCACGCCGCCGGGCGGCACGCAGGCGACCACGTGCACGGGTGGCTCCATGGCGTCGGCCACCCGGCGGGCGGTGATCCAGGTCAGGGCGCTGGCCGCGTGCGGGTCGTCGAGGTCGCAGAGGTCGATGATCACGGCGTCGGGGTGGCCGCTGAGCGATCTCTTGAGGGCCAGGAAGGCGTCGCGGCTCAGCGCCCGTCCCCACGAGCCGCGCACGGTCACCGTGGTGACCGCGTTGTCGACTTCCGCAGTGACCGCTACGCCGCTGTCGTGCGTACGAATGCGGCGTGCGAAGGGATGGCGTCTAAGCATGACCGCCGGCACCGAGCGGCAATTCGATGGACCGAACGACGCCCTCGCCGGCGAGGGCCGGAAGGGCATGCTGAGGTGGGCTCTGCATGACCGGCCAACGAAGGGTGTGCATGAACGGGCACGCCTACCCGGCGAAGAGATCACCATGCGCGAATACCGGCTATTCACTCGATAGGGGGACGTCCTCTTCGGAGTGAATCGCGGGCAGCAGTTCGCCCGAGATGGCCCGGTACGGGGTGGGCCCGGCCAGCTGCTCGACACCGACCGGATCGGCCAGGGCCCGGTCGATCGCGGCCCGCAGCCGGGCCTGTTCGGCCGCCGGATCCTGGTACCAGGCCACCGACCACACGCGGTGCACGTGCCAGCCGAGCTCGCGCAGCTCCTCGTCGCGCAGCCGGTCGCGCTCGCGGGCCGAGGGGATGCGGGCGTACTCGGGCCCGTCGAACTCGATGCCGAGCGCGAAGACGTCCTTCTCCTCCCCCGGATGCAGGATGGCCAGCGGGATCCAGTGCCCGGCCGCACCGACCTGCCGGCGGACCCGGTAACCCCAGTCGAGGATCGCGGCCGAGACCGCGTCCTCGAACGGCGACGCGTCCTCCCGGTCGGTGATCTCCCGGCCGAGGGTGGCCGCCGACCGCTCGGCGTACTCCAGGTAGGCCTTGAGGTGCCGCACGCTCTCGTTGCCCATGTCGGGCACGTCGCCCGAGCGGATCGAGGAGACCACCTCGATGCGCTTGGCCGCGCGGGTGATGGCCACGTTGAGGCGGCGCCATCCCATCGGCCGGTTGAGCGCGCCGAAATTCGTACTGATCTTGTCGTTCTCGTCGTAGCCGTAACCGACGGACAGGATGATCACGTCGCGGACGTCGCCCTGGACCGCCTCCAGGCTCTTGACGAAGAAGCCGGTGAGCCGGTCGTCGTCGGTGAAGAAGTGCTCGAGGTCGGGCCGCTCGGCGACGGCGCGGTGCACAGCCTCCTCGATCGCGTCGGCCTGGGCCACCGAGAGCGTGACGACGCCGAGGGTCTGGCCGGGCCGGTTGGTGTAGTGGTGCAGCACCCGCTCGGCCACCGCGTCCGCCTCGATCGGGTTGTCCGAGGTCGTCTGCCGCCGGTAGACGCCGTCGACCAGGTACATCTCGACGCCGTGGTCGGGCTCCTGCGGGTAGGCGCGGGTCAGGCTGACCAGCCGGCCGTGGTAGTACGCGAGGTCGGCGAAGGCGAACAGCGCCTCGTGGCTGCTGCGGTGGTGCCAGGTCAGGTGCAGGATCGGGAAGGTCTCGCGGGCCAGCTCGAGGATGGACGGGAAATCGGTGACGTCGTCCTCGACCCGGTCGTAGTACGAGGTCGGCGGCAGCTGCTGGTGGTCGCCGGAGACCACCAGCGCATCGCCGCGGTAGATGCAGTTGATGGCGTCGGCCGTGGTCACCTGCGACGCCTCGTCGAGGATGACCATGTCGAACTCCATCTCCGGCGGCAGATAGCGGCTGACCGCCAGCGGCGACATGAGCAGGCACGGCTTGAGCGCCTGGACCGAGTGCCGGGCCTGGGCCAGCAGCTCCTGCACGGCCAGGTGGCCGGACTGCTTGTTGCCCTCGCGGCGCAGGATGCCGGGCTCGCCGGTGGCCGAGGAGGACGGGCGGCGGGCCTCCACCGCGTAGACGATGTCGGCCAGCGCGGCCGCGGTGAGCTCGTTGTCCAGCAGCCGGTAGACCTCGACGATGTGCGACCGCTCCTCGGCCGACGACGGGTGCAGTCCCGGGTCGTCCCGGATGACCGCGTCGGCCCAGCCGCGCAGCAGGGCCCGTTCCAGGACGGGCCACACGTGCTCGACCTCGATGTGCTCCTCGGCGCAGTAGTCGAGCGCCCCGGCCAGCCCGTGCTCGACCAGCACGCTGCGCGCGTCCTGGTGGCGGAACCACTCGTGCTGGCCCTCGGTGTCGTGCAGCAGCTCGACCAGCAGGTCGCGTGCGTTGTCGTAGTCGCCGAGCCGCTCCACCAGCTCGCCGTGCCGGGCCGGGCCGAACGCGTCGAGCACCTGGCCCCGGGCCGACTCCCAGCCGGCCACGGCGGCCGGCAGGCCCTCGGTCGGGTGGGCCTCCATCAGGGCGTGCGCCTGCCCGGGGCTGAGCGGGGCGTCCTCGCCGGTCAGCACCCGGCGGGCGTGCGCGGTCCAGGCGACGATCTCGTTCATCACCTCGTCGTCGGTCTTGGTGCCCCGGTAGACCGAGCCCAGCACGGCCGCGTGGGCGGCGGCGTCGGCCCAGATCGCGGTCTCGGCGTCGGTCGCCTTCTGCCGCTGGGCGGCGATCTCGCGGGCCTCGGCCAGGGTGAGGTCGCGGCCGGTGGGCACGCTGTACGCGCGGATCATCTCGGCCGCCGCCTGCAGCGGGGCGATGTGCGCGCGCAGCCAGGTGACCGCGTCGGCGATCGGGCCCTCGCCCAGCTCGGGGCGGGGCGCGCGGGCCGGGGCCGGGCGCAGCGTCGTCCGGAAACGGGTGAACTCGTCGCGGGCTTCGCCCACGATGCGCAGCAGGGCGCTGTTGGGCCGGGGCGCGCAGACGTGCACCGTCACCGCGGGCAGCGCGTCGGCCGGCACCTCGCGGATCACCTCGTCCGCGTTGTGCAGGGCGTCCTGGATCGCCGCGAAGTCGGTCTCCCGGCCCTTCCAGTGCCGGCCCAGGATCTCGGCGTACTCGGCCTCGGCGTCGGCCAGGTCCTGTAGGGCCTGCTTCCAGGCGGCCGCGTCCTCCACGTTGGCGATCGCCTCGGCCGGCTTGACCTCGGGCAGCGCCGCCTCGACGGCGATGTCCTTGGCCCGCCGGTAGGGGCGCAGCAGCTTGCGCGGGCCGCGGTGCCGGGTGAGCCGGTCGGCGATCTCGGTGACCGGCTCGTTGAGCACTTCCTCGTTGAAGTGCCGCCGGGCCTGCGCCTCGGCCTCGGCCACCGCCTCCACGGCCAGCCGCAGGGCCCGTACCGCCGCATGGGCCTTGGCCATGCCGCCGGGCTCGAACCAGGCCGCCTCGGGCTTGTGTTCCCGGCCGATCAGGTCGGCGATCGTGATGACCCGGGCCGAGTCGGGGAAGGTGACCACGTTGGGCAGGCCGAGCCGGGCGGTGACCCGGTCCATGCTTTCGTGCTTGCCCTCCAGCCGGTCCGCCTCCTCGGCGAACTTGTTGGCCAGGTGGTCGGCCTGGGCCGCGTTCAACGGGCCCAGGTCCACGGCTTCGGGGACCAGACCGGACAGATCCGGTACGCCCGTGAGGTCGTCGGCCGACGGCAGCTCGGCCCACGGGATGCCGCCGTAGCGCAGCGCGGCCAGGTGGTGGGTCAGATCCGTGGCCGCCTTCTGGACGGGAGCCAGGCTGTCGATGGTCAGCCATTCCTCCTCGACCTTGGGCGGCCGCTTGGCCGCGTGCCCGGCCAGTGCCGCCAGTTTGGCCGCGCCGGCCGGCTCGTGCAGGTCGAACGCGTCGGCCAGGGTGGAGTTGGCGATGACCGCCTCGGCCAGCTTGCTCAGCGAGGTCAGGGCCTGGCGCAGCCGCGCGTCCAGCGGCTCCCGGTCGGTGGCCTCCCGCCACAGGTAGCTCTCGCTGCTGACCCGCCCGAGCCGGGCCACCGCGTCCCGGATCCGGTAGAGCGACTCGGCCGTCAGGTCCTGCGGGTTGATGGTGGCCACCGGGGCCGCGGGCGCGGCCGTCAGCCGCGTGCAGACGCCCAGCACGTCGAAGAGGCTGCGGCCCAGCGGCTGACGGACGCGGTTCAAGGACTCGGCGTACGCGCTGAGGCGCTCCCGGCGTTCCCGGACCGCCCGCCGGTCGATCGGGTCCATCGTCGCCAGCGCCGGCGGATCGGTCTCCAGCGCGCCGGCCAGGGCGGTGGCCACCTCGCGCCGGCCGACCAGGTTGCTGTGCAGGGCCAGCAGGTAGTTGCCGAGACCGGCGGCGGTGAGCCGGCGCTGCACCGTGTCGAGCGCGGCCGCCTTCTCCGAGACGACCAGCACCCGCTTGCCCGCGTGGAGCAGGCCGCCGACGATATTGGCGATGGTCTGCGACTTGCCGGTGCCGGGCGGCCCGTCGAGCACGAAGCTGCGCCCGGCCAGCGCGGCGGCCACGGCCACCCGCTGCGAGGCGTCCGCATCGAGCAGCAGCGGCACGTCCTCCGGCGGCGCGACCTGGTCGATCTTCTCGGGCGCGATCGGCTCGAAGGCGAACGCCCGGTCGGCGTCGTGGGTGGCCAGCGCCCGCACCACCGGGTGCTCGACGATGTGCGGCTCGTTCTCGTACAGGTCGTAGTACATGGCCTCGCGGTGCACGCTCAGGCAGGCCAGCACCACGGTCTCGTCGGCGTACCAGCCCCGGCGCTCGCCGATGGCCACGTCGATCTTGGCCCAGAGCACGGTCACGTCCAGCTCGGCCAGCGAGTTGATCTCGGGGATCTCGATGTCGAGGTCGGCCATCCGGATCACCAGGGCCGGGTTGACGATCGGGTCCTCGGGCCGGGCCACCAGCCGCGGCCCGGCGGGGTCGATCTCGACCGGGACCAGCAGGATCGGGCTCTCGTAGGGCGAACCGTCGTCGTCGGCCCAGTGCAGCATGCCGATACCGAGATACAGGGGTGAGACGCCGCGGTCCTGCATCTCGGCCCGCGACCGGCGGTAGAAACGGTGCAGCAGCGCCCCGAGCACCTCGTCCGGCAGATCGGTCTTGAGGACGTGGGCCGACCCGTCGCTCTCGAAGGCGTACCCGCCGCCCTCCTGGAGGATCTTGACGATCGCCTTGGGCGACGGCCCGGTGATCTCGACCGAGGTCGCCGCGATCCGGGCGAAGTTGAGAAGCGGGTTGGCGCCGGTCAGATCGACCAGCCCTTCGCGCCACGTCTCCAGGGCGCTGCGGACCTCGGCACCGGGTAACCCGCTCGACTCAACTTCAGACTCCGGCCACATGCCCTCAATTCCAGCAACCGAACGGCTGTCACGCTGGTCATTTGGCCGCATACTTCCGGATATTTACGATATCGCCGAGCCGTCACCCGAAGCCACCCGCCCCGAACGCCGCCCGCCCTCCACCCTTCCCACCCCCACCACGCAGCGCGGCCGTCCACCCACCCCCAAGCGCCGCAGCTCCTTCCCCCACCCACGCGCCCGGGGCGCGGCCGTTACTCACACGCCCACGCGGCACCGCCCGTTGCTCACACGCCCACGCGATGCGGCCCCTTCCCCACCCCTCGGCGCGACGGCGGCCTCCGGCAGGTGGGTGAGGAAGCCGGTCCCCTCCCACACCTACGCGACGCCGCCACCTCCCACACCCATGCGACGCCGCCTTCCCATACCCACGCGCAGCGGCGCTGCCTGGCTGGGATGCCGGACAGCGCCGCTGGGACTGGGTGGGTTGGTTCAGGAAGGTGCGGACGGCCTCGGGCTCGTCGTGAGCGGGTGAGGCCCGGCGTCCGGTCTCCCGGGCGCCGGGCGGTGTCTCGGCGCCTCAGGAGGCGCGGACCGCCTCCTGAGCGTTCCGCTGGGCCGGAGCCTCGCGCTCGAGGGCCGCGCCCTCGACGTCGACGACCGGGAGCCAGTTGAGCCAGCGGGGAAGCCACCAGGCCGAGCGGCCCAGCAGGGCGATGGCGGCCGGGACCAGGATCATGCGGACCACGATGGCGTCGAACAGGATGCCGATGGCCAGGGCGAAGGCGATCGGCTTGATCGTGTCGTTGCCCTCGGGGACGAAGCCGGCGAAGACCGAGAACATGATCGTGGCCGCGGCCACGACGACCGGGGCCGCTTGTTTGAAGCCGGTCACCACGGCGTCGCGCGGCGAGGCCCCGTGCGCGTGGGCCTCGTGCATGCGCGAGACCAGGAAGACCTGGTAGTCCATGGCCAGGCCGAACAGGATGCCGACGATGATGATCGGGGCCAGGCTCAGCAGCGGGCCGGTGGTCTGCGCGTTGACCAGGCCGGAGAGCCAGCCCCACTGGAACACCGCGACCGTGGCGCCGAGCGCGGCGCCGATGGTGAGCAGGAAGCCGAGCACGCCGACGACCGGCACCAGCAGCGACCGGAAGACCAGCACGAGCAGGATGAAGGCCAGGCCGACGACCAGGATCAGGTAGCGCGGCAGGGCCTGGTCGAGCTTCTCCGACACGTCGATGCTGACCGCGGTCTGACCGGTCACGTAGACCTTGGCGCCGGGGCCGTCGGCCACGTCGTCGCGGATCGCGTGGACCAGGTCGAGCGTCGCCGTGTCCTCCGGGCCCGAGGCGGGGACGATGGTGATCAGCGCGGCGTTCTTGGCCTGGCTGATCTGGGGCGGCGCGACCACGGCGACGCCGGGGAGCGACTGCACCTTCTGCTGGACCGTGGCCGCGTACGCCGGGGAGCCGGACCCGTCGACCAGGACCAGCAGCGGACCGGCGAAGCCGGGCCCGAACCGATCGGCGATGATCGCCTCGGCCTTGGCCGCGCTGCTGCCGTCGGGCGATTTCTGGATCAGTGTGGTGCGCAGCGAGAAGAACGGGATGGCGATCACGGCCAGGGCGATCACCGCGAGGGCCAGGCTGATCACGCGCCGGCCGGTGACCAGGCCGGCCCAGCCGCGGAAGAACCCGCGGTCGCGCACCGGCGCCGCGGCCGGGTGGCCGCGCTCCTTCTTGGGCAGGGCCCGCGGGCCGAGCGCGCCCAGGATGGCCGGGAGCAGTGTGATCGCGACCAGGACGGCCACCACGATGGTGGCCGCGGCGGCCAGGCCCATCTCGGTGAGGAAGGGGATGCCGGCCACGGCCAGGCCGGCCAGCGCGATGACCACGGTCAGGCCGGCCGTGACGACCGCCGAACCGGCCGTGCCGACCGCGAGCGCCGCCGCCTCGGCCGGGGGCAGGCCCCGCCTCAGCTCCTGGCGGTGCCGGGTGACGATGAACAGCGCGTAGTCGATGCCGACGGCCAGGCCCAGCATGATCGCCAGGATCGGGGTGGTCGACTGCAGGTCGACGAAGCCGGTCAGCGTCGTGATGCCGAGCGCGCCGATGGCCACGCCGACCAGCGCGGTCAGCAGGTTCATCCCGGCCAGGACCAGCGAGCCGTACGTCACCGCCAGCACCACCAGCGCGACGACGACGCCGAGGATCTCACCGGTGCCGCCGATGTCGGCCGCGTTCTCCTGGGTCGCCTCGCCGGCTGCCTCCACGGTCAGCTCGCCCGTCCCGGCCTCGCCGACCGCCGTGATCAGCGCCTCGCGCTCCTCGTCGGTCAGCTCGGAGGCCTGCACGCCGTACGTGACGGTGCTGTACGCGGCCGTCTGGTCGCGCGAGACCGTCGGGGCCTGCGGGTCGAGCGGATTGCTGGCCGCGACCACGCCGGGCAGCTTGGACAGCTTCTGCACCGTGGTCGCGACCTGGGCCGCGTTCGCCTGATCGGTGATCTTGGCGCCGGCCGGGGCCTCGAACACCACCTGGGCCGACGCGCCGGCCGAGGCCGCGCCGAACCGCTCGCGCAACAGCTTGAGCGCGACCGTCGACTCCTGGCCCGGGATCTCGAACGTGTTCACGGTCTGGCCGGACAGGGTCGCCGCGCCCACGCCGAGGGCGATCAGCGCGGCCAGCCAGACGACCATGACGATGGCTTTGTGCCGGACCGAGCCCAGTCCTAGGCGATGCAGCAAGGTTGCCATGGGGAGTTCCCTCTTCTACTTAGCTACTTGTGACCCAGTGCGTCGTAGCTGACGGCGACGAGATCGTCGTGGGTGACGACCAGCGGTTTGTCACGCATGGTGATGCCGAGCAGGACCAGCGCGCCGAGGGCGCCGATGACCCGGATGCCGCGCGCGTTGTCGCACTCGGGGTCGAGGGCGAACGCGGCGAAGATGCCCTGCCCGAGCTCCTCCAGGGCGTGACCGAGGTCGGACTCCGGCTCGGCCTGCAGCGCGGAGAGCAGCAGGGCCACCGTGCCGGGCAGATCCATGGCCAGCTGGGCGATCTCGCTCAGCACGGCGCGGTCGCGGGCCGGGCCCGGCGGCATGTCCTCGACCTGCTCAACGATCTCCCGGACGGCGCTCAGGGCCTTGTCGACGACGGCCTGCTGGAGCGCTTCCTTGGTCGGGTAGCGGTGGAGCAGGCCCGTCTTGGAGTAGCCCACCGCGTCGGCGATGCGCTGGACGGAGGTCTCCCGGAAGCCGTGCCGCGCGAAGAGGGTGGCGGCCGCCTCGAGGATCTCGTCGTCGATCTGCTGCTTGGTGGGGCGCGGCATGTGGACCAGAGTAGTCCCCGACCGACCGGGATGGTCCGTAACCGACCGTGGCGGTCCTCACAGGGGAGGCGCATGAAGAAGGCCGGTCGAGGAGGAGTTCCCCTCGACCGGCCTTTGAACCCTTTTGTCAGTGCGTGATCTGCTTGATCCAGGTGGCGATGTTGTCGGTACGGGCGGCGGACTCGACACCCGTGTGCGGGCAGGACGGACCGTTGCTGACCACCGCCACGAGCTCGCCGCGCTTGGTGAAGAACGGCGCCCCCGAGTCGTACGGGCAAGGTGTGGTGTCCGGCGACGGCGCATACCCCTGAAGACCCGTCACGTTCGCACTCAGCTCGACCACCTTCAGCTGGCCGGTCTGCAGACGGGCCGACGGGGCCGGGTCGACGCTGGTGGTGGAGCCGTAGCCGGTCAGCCGCACGATGTCGCCGATCTCGGGGGCGGTGCGGCCGACCCGCACGGGCCGGATGTCGCGGACCGGTGTCTCGAGCCGGGCCAGCGCGACGTCCGCGGTCGGTGACTGCCGCACCGCGACGATCTTCACCTCGTGACCGCGCGTGGTGTCGGTCAGGTCGGTGCGGCCGACGGTGGCGGTGGTCAGGTCGGCGACCGGGCGCTCCACGCGGACGCCGGCGGCATCCCGGAAGCAGTGACCCGCCGTGATCACCCAGCGGGCCGAGATCAGGGCCCCGGAGCAGGCGCTGTTGCGCTTGCCGCCGTCGGCCGTGGGGATCCCGGTCATGGTCAGTTTGGCGGAGAAGGCGTACTTGCCGATGGCTACGGGTTCGCCGTTCGCGACCGCGTGCGCGGGCCCCGAAACGCCGAACAGCACGCCGCCGATCGTCGCCGCGGCGACGAGCATCGACCCTATTCGCTGTCTCATGTGGAGGACGCTAGCCGATGGCCGCATCAGGGGCATTCCGGGGAAAGCCCTGAGTCATTTCCGGGCGCGGCGCCCGATTCGGCCGCTTTCCCGCGGCGTTTCTGCTGCTTATCCGACACCTTTCCGGACCCGTGACCTCCGGGCACGACCGGGGTTCGGCCCCGATGTTCCCCGCTCCCCCGATGCCTAATTTCAGCTACGACACAGAATTGAACTCAGGGGGATCAGCAATGAGTAAGCGGCCTATGACGGTACGCGTGGCGCGGTGGAGCGCCGAGCATCCTTGGCGCTCGATCGCGCTGTGGGTGGCCTTCGTGGTGGTGTGCTTCCTGGCCGGCAACGCGGCCGGGGCCAAGGAGGCGACCGCCGAGGACAGCGCGATCGGCGAGGCCGGCCAGGCCTACGTGATGATCGACAAGGGCGGCTTCGACTCGGAGCCGGCCGTCGACAACGTTCTGATCACCGCTCGCTCCGGCTCTCTGAACAGATCGGACGCCGACGCGGCCGCTGCGGACACGGCTTCTGCTCTCCGGTCGGTCCCCGGCGTCTCCTCGGTGGGCGAGCCGGTCCCGTCCCGCGACGGCTCGGCCCTGCTCGTGCCGATCACGATGAGCGGCGACCCCGACACCGCCTCGGACCGGGTCGGGCCGCTGCACGACGCGGTGGCCACGGTGCAGAGCAAGCACCCCGGCCTGCGGGTCGAGTCGGTCGGCGGCCCGACCATCGGCAAGGCCCTCGACGACACCCTCGGCAAGGACTTCCAGCGGGCCGAGATCCTCAGCCTGCCGGTCACCCTGGCCATCCTGATCCTGGTCTTCGGCGCCCTGATCGCGGCCGGCGTGCCCGTGCTGCTGGCCCTGATGTCGGTGGCCGCCGCCATGGGCCTGTCCACGCTGGCCTCGCACCTGATCCCGTCCACCGACACCACCAACAGCGTCATCCTGCTGATCGGCATGGCCGTCGGCGTCGACTACTCGCTGTTCTACGTCCGCCGCGAACGCGAGGAACGGGCCAAGGGCCGCGGCCACGTCGACGCGGTCGAGATCGCCGCCGAGACCTCCGGGCACGCCGTGGTCGTCTCCGGCACCGCCGTCATCATCGCCATGGCCGGCCTCTTCCTGGCCCGCGACGCCGTCTTCTCGTCGCTCGCCGTCGGCTCGATCCTGGTCGTCGCGGTCGCCGTCATCGGCTCCCTCACCGTGCTGCCGGCCCTGCTGGCCAAGCTGGGCCGCTGGGTCGACCGCCCGCGGGTGCCGCTGCTGTGGCGCCTCAAGTCCCGCTCGTCCGAGGGCCGGGTGTGGCGCCGCATCCTGCACCCCGCGCTGCGCTGGCCGGCCGCCACACTCCTGGTCAGCGTGCTGGCCCTGCTGGCCCTGGCCGCGCCCGCGCTCGGCATGAAGCTCAAGTTCCCCGGCACCGAGGACCTGCCCCGGACCACGCCGGCCATGCAGGCGTACGACCGGCTGACCGCGGCCTATCCCAGCAACGGCACCACGCACGACGTCGTCGTCGAGGCGCCGGCCTCGTCGGCCGCCGCGGTCCAGGCCGCGCTGACCAAGCTTTCCCGGAGCACGCAGGGCAACCGGCTGTTCGCGCCGATCGAGGAGACCGGCCCCGACATCAAGGTGTCCGCCGACAAGACGGTCACCGTGCTCGACGTGGCGACGCCGTTCGCCTCCCGCAGCGACGAGGCCGCCGACTCCCTGCACGAGCTGCGCGACACTCTGGTGCCGGCGGCCCTGTCCGGGCTGCCCGGCGCTTCCTACGCCGTCGGTGGTGGCGTGGCCGAGTCGGAGGACTACGCGGCCCACGTCTGGCGGACCTTGCCGCTGGTGGCCGGGTTCGTCCTGGTGCTCACGTTCCTGGTGATGGCGTGGACGTTCCGGTCGGTGGTGGTCGCGCTGACCTCGATCGCCCTCAATCTGCTGTCCGCCGGGGCCGCGTACGGGCTGCTGGTCCTGGTCTTCCAGGGAAGTTGGGCCGAAGGCCTGCTCGGCTTCGAATCGATGGGGGCCATCGTCACCTGGCTGCCGCTGTTCCTGTTCGTGGTCCTGTTCGGCCTGTCGATGGACTACCACGTCTTCGTGGTGAGCCGGATCCGCGAGGCGGTCCAGCGCGGCGTGCCGACCCGGGAGGCGGTGGCCGACGGCATCACCGGCTCGGCGGGCACGGTCAGCAGCGCGGCCCTGGTCATGGTGGCGGTGTTCTCGATCTTCGCGACGCTGAGCACGATCGACATGAAGCAGCTCGGCATCGGGCTGGCCGCGGCCATCCTGCTCGACGCGACGATCATCCGGGCCGTGGTCCTGCCGTCGCTGATGACGTTGCTGGGCGACAAGAACTGGTGGGCCCCGCGCTTCATGCGGCCCCGCGGTCGCCACGCGGCGCCGGTCTCCCCCGCCGCGCCCACCCCGGAGCTGGTCAGCCGCCACTGATCCCGCCGGCTGTCCAGAAGCCCCCGGCAATTCCGCCGGGGGCTTCCCGCTATGCGGGCGGCTTCCAGCCGGACGGCAGGTGTCCGATCCGTACCCGCTGGGGATGGTCGCCGACGGCGACCGAGGCGACGCGCCGGCCGGTGGCGAAGCTGATGGCGCTGACCCGGTCGGCCCCGGACTCCGAGATCACGCAGTCCCGGCCGTCGGCGCTGATCGTGGCCCAGTAGGGCTTGGACGCCTCGACCAGCGGACCCTCGGCCAGGGTGGCCCGGTCGACGACCGTGGCATAGTCGTCCATCGTGCCCGCGACGCAAAGCTTGGCGCCGTCGGGACTGATCGAGAGGCCGTGGTGGCGCGAGTCGTTGACCCACGTGGTGCGGTCGGCGCTGGTGGCCGGGTTCAGCGGCAGCGGCTTGACCCGGGTGATCCGGTCGGCCGCGACGTCGTACTCGATCACCCCGGCGAAGAACGACACCTGGAAATACAGCTTCGACTCGTCCGGGGTGAAAACCGCCGGGCGGACCGCGTCGGAGAGATCACTTCGGCCGTACGCGTCCAAGCGCTGCCGCATGTCGATGGTCCGCACGACCTGGAAGGTCCGGGTGTCGGCGATCGTGAGATGCCGGTCGCCCTTGGTCCAGTCCAGCCACGGGTCGTCGAGGGACGTGTTGACCTCGCCGATCGAGGAGTTCCAGAGGTAGCGGCCGCCGCCGGTGTAGATGTTCTCGTGCGGCTTGTCCCCGGTCGTGAAGGAACCGAGCTGCCGCCCGGTGTCGATGTCGAGCACGTGCACGGTGTTCGAGGTGGAGGCGGAGACGGCCACCGAGCGCCCGTCCGGCGCGACGGCCATGTGGTCGCTGCGGAAGCCGGAGACCGGGAACCGCCAGCGGAGCGCGCCGGTGGCCAGGTCGATCGAGACGACATCGGCGAAGCTGGGCCGCGAGGCGACCAGCGCGGTGCCGTCGGGCGTGGTGTACATGTCGTCGACGAGCTGGTCGTGACCCTCCCCCGGGCCGAGCCGGATGCCGAGGAAGAAGGCCAGCCGTACGGGGTTGAGCGCGATCTCGGCCAGCCGCCGGTCCTTGTCCGGCACGACGTTGAGGCGGCCGAGCTTGGCGTAGTCGCCGCTCGGGCGGATCACGTCGACCGTGCCCTCCCAGTTGTTGCCGACGAACATCACCTCGTTCAGGCTTTGTTCCCGTACAGCCGCGGGGTTGACGCTCAGCGCCACGGCCGCTGCCACCGCGACCACCCGACCTGCCACCATGCCGACCTCCCCGGAGTTACCTTGCGGTAACGACATCGAAACAAGAGAATCTCTCGCATCGATAGAAGGTGACGGCCAAAGCTGGACCGCCGCGTTGTGGCCGGCACACAACCGCACGGGAGGCGTCGATGCTCGCCGAGCTGGTACGCGGTCTGGCCGCGGACGACGACCTGGTGGACGAGGTGCTGCGAGCCGCCCGCGGGGCCGGCGCGGCGACCCGCTCCCAAGTGGCCGCGGTGCTCGCGGCGGGATTCGACACCTTCCTGCGGGCCGCCGACACCCACGACCCGGAACTCGGCTTCCCGGCCGACTTCAGCCAGGCCACCCGCTTCGGCGCCGAACAGGCCGCGCTCGGCGTCCCCGTTGCGGGCCTGATCGCCGGCGTGCACGCGGGCCGCAGCCGCCTCCTGGAGATCGCCGTCGACCGGGGGCGGGCGGCCGGCATCCCCGACGACGCCCTGCTGCGCGGCCTGCTCAAACTGGAGCGGTACGGGCGCGCGCTGGAGCACCACATGGTCGGCGGCCACCGCTCGGCGGCCTCCCGCCTGGACCGCGACGACCGTGCGGCGCGCATCCGTGTCCTGCGCCGTGTCCTGCTGGGTGACACCACGGCGCCGGACGACTACGCCCGCTTCGGCCTGCGCGACGACCGCCGCTACCACTACCTCACCTCGGACGAGGCCGACCCGTCCCGCGTCCGCGCCCTCGAGCAGGCCGTCACCCGCTGCGGCGGCCTCCTGGCCCCGGTCGACGGCCGCCTCGCCGGCCTGACCCCCCGCCTGCCGCCCGGCCTCGCGCCGCTGCCGGCGGTCATCGTGGCGACCCCACCGGTGCCGCTCAGCGACGCGCCCGCCGCTCACCGCCTCGGCGAACAGACCTTGTACGCCGCCCACTCGGCCGGTCTGAGCGGGCTGTGCCGGGTGACCGACCTGGCCACCGAGACCGCCCTGGCCGCCCAGCCCCTGCTCGCGGAGATGCTCAGCACCGAGCTGCTCGGCGCCCTCGACCCGGCCGACGACTTCCACCGCCAGCTCGCGTCGACCGCGCTCGCCTACCTCGACCGCGGCCGCCGCCTCGATCAGACCGCCGAGACGCTGCACCTTCACCCGAACACGGTCCGCTACCGCCTGCGCCGGCTGGGCGAACTGACCGGTTTCACCGAGCCGGCCTCCCTCACCGAAGCGGTCCGATGGTGGTGGGCCCTGCGATGCTGGTGCCGCCGACGGTCCAGTTTGGACAGGCGATAGCATCCCGCGCGTGGACGAGACGCTGAACAAGCCGGGCCGGGTGCCGACGGCGGCGGAAGAGGACCGGTTCTGGGCTCTGATCGACTCCGCCTGGGAGCGGCTCGGCCCCGAACCGGCCGCGCTGCGCCGGGCCCTGATCGAGCGCGACCCCGAGGACGAGGAGTTCGAGCTCTACGCCCTCGACGCCTGGCTGGCCGGCTTCCTGGAGCAGCTCACCGAGCTCACCGCCGGCCTGTCCCGCACCGAGCTGGCCGACCTGGACCGGGTCCTCGAACGCAAACTGCACGACATCGACCGGGCCGACATCCACGAGGTGACCGACGGCTCCGACGACGGCTTCCTCTACGCCCGCGGCTTCATCGTCGCCCTGGGCCGCGACTTCTACGAGGCCGTCGTCGCCACCCCCGCCCTCGCCGTCATCGACGCCGACTGCGAGGAGATGTGCTACTTCTTCGCCCACCTGCACGACACCCGCTTCGGCGAGTGGCCCCCCAACGACTCCGGCATCTCCCGCGCCACCGGCACCAACCCCACCGGCTGGGCCGTCTGAGGGCCCGGCCGGGCCGCGGTGTCAGCGCGGCCCGGCCGGGGCGCTGGTTACGGGGTGACCACGCGGCCGCCCAGGGTGACGACCAGTTTGCCGTCGGAGGCGTAGGACCAGGCGAGGGCGCCCGACAGAGTGCCGCAACGGGAACCGTTGGCGCCGGACCAGAACTGGTTCGACGTGTCGCTGTTGCCGACGATCTTGTCGTTGGAGCCACTACCCGTACGGCATGAGGTGTTGTTGCGGAACACCGAGGTGCCGCCGTCGAACGAGAAGTTGCGCTCGGTGTTGTCGATGCTGACGTTGTTGGAAATCGTCATGGTGCCGAGGTTCCGGTTGTACGTGAAGCCGTGCTTGCCGTTCTTATAGGCGATGTTGCGCCGGATGATGTGATTGACACCGATGTCCTCGCCGCCCAGCTTGTAACCGTTGCGGTCGCCGTTGCCGGCCTGGCTGCCGTCGGTGAGCGTGCCGTTGTTGTACGACAGCGAATCCTCGATCGTCACCGCGCCGATCGGCCCGGTGTCGGTCTTCGTGTACAGGTCCCAGCCGTCGTCGATGTTGTTGTGCGAGACCGCGTACCGGAAGATGTTGCCGCTCCCGACCGTCAGCTTGGCCGCGAAACCGTCCGCGTCCTCGCCGTCGGAGTCGGCGTTGTCGTGCGATTCGGCGCTGAGGACGAGATTGTTCGCCGGCCATTGCGCGTTGGGCGTGTCCGACGCGATCCGCGAGAGCTGCAGGCCACTGTCCCGGTTGAAGCGCGTGATCGTCCGCTCCAGAATGTTGTTGCTGCCGCCCACGAAAATGCCGTTGTCGCCGGCCCGTTCCACGACCAGCCCGCGGATGTGCCAATAGTTGCCGTTCACGGCGAGCCCGCGATTGGCCGGGTCCTCCGATTGGGCGGCGAAGTTCAAGACCGGCACCTCCCCGGCGTACGCCGTAAGGGTCTTCAAAGCCGTTGATGTGCCGTTGTTTCCGGCCGCGATCGTGACCGTCTGCGAGAACGCGTAGGTCCCGCCACGCATGTAGATCGTCCCGCCCGCCCCGATCCGCAACAGCGCGGCGGCCAGCGACGTCGGATCCGCCTGCGTACCATTGGCGGCCGCGGTTCCGTTCGGCGCCACGTACAGCGTGCCCCCGACGGGCGGCGGCGTGGTCTTGGGCGGCGTGGTCGGCGAGGCGGTGGGCGTCGGCGTTACGGTCGGCGAGGCCGTCGGCGTGCCGGTCGGGGTCCCCGTCGGCGTGGTCCCCCCGCCCGATTCCACCACGACGTCGTCGAAGCGCCCGGCCGCCGACTCGGTCAGCAACCCGATCCGCCCGGCCGCGATCGACGTGTCGGTGGCCGACCCGACGCTCGCCCCGTTGACCGTCCCGCTGACCGTGCTGCCACTGACCGTCAGCCGCAGCGTGTACCAGGCGCTCGTCGAGATCGTCTGGCTCAGGCTGCCCAGCACCTTGATCGTGCTGCCGTTCATCGCCTCGAGCTGCACCCGGCTGCTCCCGGTCAACGACAGCCGATACATCTTCGTGGCCCCCGCCGCCCGGGCCGTCAGCGCGACCACACCGCTGCTGGAGCCGAACGCCGTAGCCTTCACCCGAGCCTGGACCGAATAGTCAGTCCAGCTCGTGTCGCCCGCGAAGTCCCGCGCCCGTTCGCTACCGGAATCGGACTGCTGCAGAACCTGCGACCCATCGGCCACGACCGACCAGCTGCCGCCCGACTTAGACCAGCCACTGGCCCCACCCGACTCGAAGTCGGCCGAGAACAGCGTGGCCGCCTGCGCATCAACCACAGTGAACGCGATCCCCGCCGCCACCACCGCGGCCGTCAATCCGGCGCCGGCTGCCCAGCGCCTACCAGGGGAGGATGACATAGCTTTCTCCTTGGAGCGATAGTCGACTCCGCGACAGCCCCACGCGGAAAATTACAGCGATCCCTGCATCATTTCGCCCGCGAATTTGCAGCCTCCCACAACCGCAACCCAGCCGAAATATGTCACCCCCCATCCACTCCCGTCAATGAATTCCTTTTGCAGCTTTGTTGCAGCCAACCCCACCCACCTACACCGCCAAGCCACAACGGGCCACGACACAGCCCAGGCGCGAGACGCGGCCACGAAGCGCTAGCGAACACGTCCACCCCGCGGCGAGCGTCGACGCGCGAGAAGCCAGGCGTAGGGCACGACCGAGGCGCAACACACGGAAACGAAGCGCGAACGCACACGACCACCCCGCACGAACGCCAACGCGAGACGACCCAAATGTGAGCACGAAAACGAAGTGCGAGGCTGCACCGCCGCGCGACGCGAACGACGACGCGCAAGGTGCCGACCGTGAAGCACGGGACCAAACGCGAGGCGCGGGCACGGGACCAAGCACGAGACGCGGGCACAGGGCCAAGCGCCAGGCGCCAGGCGCAGGGCTCGGGGCCAAACGCCAGGCGCCAACTGAGGCGAGAGGGGGCGCGCCCGCGCGGCGCGGCGGCGAGGGACGAGGGGCCGGGGCTCCGGCGGGAGCACCAACAGCAGACATGGGGTGCGAGGCGCGAGGCGGCGGGTGCCGACGCGCGAGGCGCGAGGCCGAGGCAGGAGCGCCAAGCGCGAGGCGCGAGGCCGAGGCAGGAGCGCCAAGCGCGAGGCCGAGGCAGGAGCGCCAAGCGCGAGGCCGAGGCAGGAGCGCCAAGCGCGAGGCCGAGGCAGGAGCGCCAAGCGCGAGGCCGAGGCAGG
>NZ_JBFAOX010000021.1:126403-156825 GCF_040675435.1 Actinoplanes sp. NPDC049598
GGAGCGCCAGGCATCGGAGCACAGGGCGTGGGACACGAGGCCGGGCGCGAGGCACGGACAAGAGGCGCGAGGGAGCACCGACCGCGCGGCGCGAAGGGCGAAGCACGAGAGGCCGGGGCTCCGGGCACGGGCAAAGGGTGGGGCAGGAGCTGGGGCCGCGAACAGCAGAGGCCGAGCGCGAGGGTCGAGGCGGCCGGTGCGACGCGCGGCGCGAGGCTCGGGGGCAGGGGGCGTAAGGCCGGGGTACTACAGGACAACGGCAAGCGAGGCGTCGAGACCGCAGTTCAAAGCGGAACCAAAGCAAGCAGCGAACGAACCCTCAGGGGTAAAGCCCAGCCCCGAATCCCGCGCCCCCGGCTTGGAATTGCCGACCAACCCACCACCGAGGTCAGCCCGCCCGACCGACTCCCCCACCCGCACCACGGCGCGGCAGCGAACATCTACCCTTACCCACCGCAAGGTGACCGCCGCCCCGCCCCGCGCCAAGCAGCCGGCGACCACCCGCCTGGCAGTAACGCACCACCAGGCAAGGGTGGGGGGATGGGGTGACCACTCACTGCATAAAACGCTCCCCAGTCAGCAGTGAGTGGTCACCCCATCCCCCCAGCCGTCCCTGCGTAAGAAAGCCCAGCCCACCCAGCCCGACGAAGCCCGGTAAGGAGCAAAGGAGAAGGCCCGGACCCCTCAAAGTGAGAAGCCCGGGCAAACAGCAAACCTCAGTCGGCCGGGCCCGCGTCGGCAGTAGCTGAGACGGGAAGGCCCGGCGCCGGCGAGCTACCCGGGACCTCACCCCGGGCCACCGCGCCCGGCGCGGTGTCGCGGTCGACGCCGGCCGCTGCGTAGGCGTCGTCCTCGTCGAGGGTTTCGGTGTCCAGGAGGCGGTGGGCCAGGCGGTCCAGTTGGTCGCGGTGGGCGCGCAGGACCGACAGGGCCTCGGCGTGGCATTCCTCGACGATGCGGCGGACCTCGGCGTCGATGAGTTCCTTGGTGGCCGGGGCGATGCCGTCCAGGCCGAAGGGGGATTCCTGGCCGGGTGGGGGCAGGACGGTGACCGGGCCGATGGCGTCGGACATGCCCCAGCGGCCGACCATCTGGCGGGCGATGTTGCTGACCTGGTCGAGGTCGCTCTCGGCGCCGGTGGTCATGTCGCCGAAGACGACTTCCTCGGCCGCTCGGCCGCCCAGGGCGCCGATGATGCGGCCTTTCAAGTATTCCTTCGAGTATCCGTACCGGTCGGTGTTGGGGCTTTGGAAGGTGACGCCGAGGGCCTGGCCGCGCGGGATGATCGAGATCTTGCGGACCGGGTCGGCGCCGGGGGTGAGCATGCCGAGCAGGGCGTGGCCGGACTCGTGGAAGGCCGTGCGGGTCTTTTCCTCCGGCGTCAGCATGAGGCCGCGGACCGTGCCCAGGACGATCTTTTCGAGGGCGTCGGTGAAGTCGGCGTTGTGGACCTGGTCGTGCCGGCGCCGGGCGGCCAGCAGCGCCGCCTCGTTCACCAGGTTCTTCAGGTCGGCGCCGACCATGCCCGCGGTGGCCGAGGCCAGGCCTTGCAGGTCGACGTCGGGCGCGACCGGCACGCCGCGGGTGTGTACCTCGAGGATTTTGCGGCGGCCGAGCAGGTCGGGCGGGCTGACCGTGACCCGGCGGTCGAAGCGGCCGGGGCGTAGCAGCGCCTGGTCGAGGATCTCGGGCCGGTTGGTCGCGGCCAGCACGACCACGCCCTCGGCGCCGCTGAAGCCGTCCATCTCGGTGAGGATCTGGTTGAGCGTCTGTTCGCGCTCGTCGTTGCCGCCGAGGGCGGAGGAGCCGCCCCGGGCCCGGCCGATGGCGTCGAGCTCGTCGATGAAGATGATCGACGGCGCGACCTTTTTGGCTTGGTCGAACAGATCGCGGACGCGGCTGGCGCCGATGCCGACGATGGCTTCGATGAACTCGGAGGCCGAGATCGAGAAGAACGGCACCCGGGCCTCGCCGGCCACCGCGCGGGCGAGCAGGGTCTTGCCCGTGCCGGGCGGGCCGGAGAGCAGCACGCCGTGCGGGATCTGGGCGCCGAGCTTGCGGTATTTGCCGGGCTCGCGCAGGAAGTCGACGATCTCGGTGACTTCCTGCTCGACCTCTTCGATGCCGGCCACGTCGGCGAAGGTGGTCCGCGGCCCGTGGTCGGGCTCGTAGAGCTTGGCCTTGGACCGCCCGAAGCCGCCGAGCCCGCCGCCGGAGAGCGCGCCCGCCGACCGCCGCGCTATCCAGACGAAGATGCCGACGAGCAGCAGGGTGGGCCCGAACCCGACGAGCAGTTGTTGCCAGAGCGGGGCCGGCGCGTCGGGCGGGTTGGCGTTGACCGGGACGTTCTTGGCCTGCAGCTGGGCGAAGAGGTTGTCGTCGGCGAACGACGGCCGCTCGGTGGTGAACCGTTCGACCTTCTCCGACTTGGTCTCGCCGCTCGGCGTGTACGCCGCTTCCTTCTTGAACTGGCCCTCGATCGTCTCGCCGGTCGAGGTGATCTCGGAGACGTTGTCGGCCTGGACCTGGGAGAGGAAGTACGTGTACGAGACGCCCGTTCGCTCCGGCGGTGACAGCAGCACCGACGAGATGATCCAGTTCAGCGCGAGCAGGATGACCAGCGTGACGCCGAACCGCACCCAGGAGGACCGCTGCGGTTTCTGCGGCCCGGACGGGGGCGCGGGCGGCGCCCCCTCCACCTTCCACGGGTGGGGGCGGTGCGGCTGGTTCGGCGGCGGCTGCGGCGTCTCGGCGGGCATGTTCGCGAAGCTACCCCTGCCGTATGACAGGAATGCGTTCACGTGATGAGCGTGACTCGCGAAACGCGCGACGGGCGCCCCAGGGGCATAGGGCGCCCGTCATGATCAATAACGATCAGCGAAGATCAGCTGTTGAGCGAGCAGGGCGCGAGGCCCTCGGCGTTCAGGTCGGGCTTGGCCGCGTTGCGGCCGATAGCCGTCTCGATCCGGTTGATCGTGGCGAAACGCTTGTCCTCCAGCGGCCCGAGAATGGCGTTCTGAATGAAGTTCGCGCCACCCTGGCCCACGGTCGAGGCGATTCGGTTGTTCGCTTCCCGGATCTGCGTGTTCAGCAGTTCCAGATTGCGCTGCACCTCGGCCTGCGCCTGGGCCGGAATGGCGGGCAGGTTGTTCAGCGCCGGGCAGTTGACGGTCGCGACCGCGGCGTTTCCGCCTCCGGCGTCACCCGCGTCGCCGGCCGGCACCTCGACCGGCTGCTCAGCCGACGAGCCACCATTTTCGTTGAGCGAACAGGGCGCGAGACCCTCCGCGTTCAGGTTCGGCTTGGCCGCGTTCCGGCCGATCGCCGTCTCAATGCGGTTGATGGTCGCGAACCGCTTGTCCTCCAGCGGCCCGAGAATGGCGTTCTGAATGAAGTTCGCGCCACCCTGGCCCACGGTCGAGGCGATCCGGTTGTTCGCTTCCCGGATCTGCGTGTTCAGCAGTTCGAGATTGCGCTGCACCTCGGCCTGCGCCTGTGCCGGCACCGCCGGGAGGTTGTTCAGCGGCGGGCAGTTGACGGTCGGCAGAGCAGCGTTGTTCCCGCCCCCGGCGTTGCCCGAGCCGGCCGCCGGCACCTCGACGGGCTGCGCCGCCGACGACCCGCCGTTCTCGTTCAGCGAGCACCCGGAGAGGCCTTCGGCGTTCAGGTTCGGCTTGGCCGCGTTGCGCCCGATCGCCGTCTCGATCCGGTTGATGGTCGCGAAACGCTTGTCCTTCAGCGGCCCCAGAATCGCGTTCTGGATGAAGTTGGCCCCGCCCTGCCCGACCGATGTCGCGATCCGGTTGTTGGCCTCCTGGATCTGCGTGTTGAGCAGTTCCAGGTTCTGCTTCACCTCGGCCTGCGCCTGGGCCGGAACGGCCGGCAAATTGTTCACCTGTGGACAGTTCACGGTCGGCACCGTCTCCGCCGCCGACGCCACACCGAGGCCCACTCCCGTGATTACGACTGCGACACCCACGACGCCCGCGCCGATCTGCCAGCGGCGCACATTCGCACGAGACTTGTTGAACCGGGATCTGTACATTGGGACTGCGCCTTCCGCCATGGGAGAACCAACGTGCTTCACCCGGGAATACGGGAGCGCTCCCACGAGCGGATCAGCACTTAAAGAACTCTTAAAGAAGCGGTACGCGTCGTCTTCCCACCCAAGCGCATTGGGGCAGCTCACAGCCCTGGGGGCCCGGCTGAGTGCGACACCAGGCCGCACTCAGCTTCCGGCCATGTGGGTGGCAAAATCCTTAAGCCTCACCGTAGGAACCGTTGGCGATGTCGTCCACCAGGGACGGCCGCGACGGCTTCCACGACAGCGCCGTGCGCGCCTTCTCCCCCGACGCTCGCTGATCCAGCAGCAGCGCCTCCCCGAACGCGCCGAGCCGTTCCACCAGCGCCGGCGCACCCTCCGGCACGACCTTCTCCAGGCCGAACCGGCGTGCCACCGCTTCACCGATCTCCTGCGTCGTCGGGTTGTCCCCGTTCACTCCGAGGAACGTGGCCCCCGCCTCGGCCTTCTCCAGCGCCGCCACGTACAGCTCGGCCAGGTC
This sequence comes from Actinoplanes sp. NPDC049598, assembly GCF_040675435.1. Classification (NCBI taxonomy): domain Bacteria; kingdom Bacillati; phylum Actinomycetota; class Actinomycetes; order Micromonosporales; family Micromonosporaceae; genus Actinoplanes; species Actinoplanes sp. NPDC049598. Next base: position 130,966 of record NZ_JBFAOX010000021.1, read on the forward strand.
GTCCACGTGGATCGTGGTCCAGTGCTGCGTGCCCGGCCCGACGACCAGGCCCTCGCGCGCCGCCGCGACCGCCACGTTCGGGATGCCGCCCCCGTAGCCGTAGACGATGCCCGGCTCGATCAGGATCGACCGGATGCCCGGCGCCCGCAGCACCCGCGTGTCCACTTCCTCCCGCCACGCGGTCAGGGCCGGCGCGTCCCGCGGCGTGTCCTCATCGATCACGCCGGAGCCATGGACCCAGACACCGCCCGTACGGACGAAGGTCTTGCCCTGGCCCAGGCCGGCCAGCACCGCGTCGGCAAAGCCGGTCTCCACGTCCTTGCTACTGGCGTCGCCCGGCGAGGCCACGGTGATCACCGCGTCGGCCTCGGACGCGAGCCGGCTCACCAGCGCCGCGTCCGCGATGTCACCGATCACCGGCGTCGCGCCCTTACCGCGTACAGCCTCGGCCTTGTCCTGCCCGCGCACCAGCGCGGTGACCGAGTGACCCGCACTGAGCAGGGCGGGCAGGAGGGCAGAGCCCACATAACCGGTCGAGCCGGCCAGGAAAATGTTCATGCCCAAACATCTACCCGCGCCAAGTTGCCGCCACCAACGAAGAGTCTGTGATCCCGGTCAACGCGCACAACGTGGCCCTGACGATGGCCCTTAGGCGCCGAGCAGGGCGTCCAGCCAGGGGTTGCGGAAGGTGCGGTTGGGGTCGAGGCGCTGGGCCAGGGCCTGGAAGTCGGCGAAGTGCGGGTACTGGGCGCGGATGACCGCCGGGTCCTGGGTGAAGACCTTGCCCCAGTGGGTGCGCGCATCGAACGGGGCCAGGGCGGCCTCGAGCGCGGTGACCACCGGCAGCACGGCGTCGGTGTCGGCGATCCAGGTGAAGTGCAGGGCGACGCTGTCGCGCTGGTAGTTGGGGCTCAGCCACAGGTCGTCGGCGGCGATGGTGCGGACCTCGCACACCTGGAGCACCGGCGCGACCTGGTCCCGGATGGCGGCGACCGCGTCCAGGGCGGCCAGGCCGTTCGCGCGGGCCACGTGGTACTCGGACTGCAGCTCGGAGCCGTTGCTGGGGGTGAACTCGGGCTTGAAGTGCGGCAGCCGGGTGTACCAGGGGCCGGGCTCGCCGAACTGGTCGGTGCTGTTGGTGGCGGGCATGCCGGGCACCGGGTGGCGCTTCTCGGTGGCCGGGGTGGCGCCGAACAGCGGCCCCTCGAGGGGCTCGCGCCGCTTGAGCCAGACGTGGTTGATGTCGGCGCTGGTCCAGTCGGTGAACAGGCTGACGCTGTAGCCGTTGCCGAGGATCTCGTCGAAGTGCTCGCCCAGCTCGGCCCGGGTGAGGCCGTCGTAGACGTACTGCCGCAGCTCGAAGGACGGGACGACGTCGAGGGTGAGCGCGGTGACGATGCCGAGCGCGCCCAGGCCGACCACGACGCCCTCGAAGTCGGCGTCGCCCCGGCGGAACGTGACCGGCTTGCCCGAGCCGTCGAGCAGCTCCACCGCGGAGATCGCGGCGGCCAGGTTCTTGTTGCGCTCGCCGGAGCCGTGGGTGGCGGTCATGGTCGCGCCGGCCACCGAGATGTGCGGCAGGGAGGCCATGTTGCCCAGGGCGAGGCCGTTGTCGTGGAGGTACGCGGCCAGGGCGCCGTAGCGGACGCCGCCGTCGACCCGCACGGACTTGCGGTCGGCGCTGATCTCGGCCACGCGGGGCAGGCCGGCGAGCGAGACCATGGTGCCGTCGGTGTCGGCCATCCGGTTGAAGGAGTGGCCGCTGCCGAGGACGCGGATCGGGCCGCCGGCCGCGACGATCTCGGCCACCTCGTCGACGGAGCTGGGGTGCAGCACCTGCCGCGCGCCGAAGACGATGTTGCCGGCCCAGTTCGTTACTGTCTCGCTCATCATCCCAGCGTAAAAGCTCCGGCACCGAGTTTAAAGATCGACTTTTAACTGGCGCGTCACAGCGATGAGTTTCCGCCTGCTGACCGGTCGTAGGATTCATGACGACCGTCGCCCTGCCCGCGAGGCTCCGCCGAACGGATATTTCGGACTTGTGCCGACAAATACCCGAGGGACCGGGCGAGGTGACGGTAGACGCGAGCGCCGTCGTCGAACCCACGGTGATCGCAATCGAGGCGCTGGCGCGACTCAACCTCACCGCCCGCCGCCACGGCCGCCGGCTGATCGTCCAAGGAGCGCGCCCCCGGCTGACCGAGCTCGCGACCGCCCTGGGCCTTGATAGCCTGCTGGTCGAGAACGGCCCGCTGGTCGGGAACGGCCCGCTGGTCGGGAACGGCCCGCTGGTCGGGAACGGCCCGCTGGTCGGGAACGGCCCGCTGGTCGGGAACGGCGGGCTGATCGGGAACGGCGCGCTAATCGAGGTGGGCCGGGAGGCCGAAGAGCGGGAACAGCGTCGCCGTGTCGAGGAAGTTGGTGACCCGCGCGATTCGCCCGCCTGAGATCTCCAGCACGATCAGCGCCCACGGGTCGTGCCCCGCCCCCGTCAGCGCCGGCCGGTACTGCGCGAACGCCGGCAGCCCGCTCGCCACCACCGGCAGCAGCCGTGACCCGCGGCACCCCGAGCCCGTCCCGCTCATCCAGGCCGTGATGTCGGCCGGCCCCTGCAGCCACAGCGGCAACGGCGGCATGTTGAGCGTCGCGTCCTCATGCAGCAGGGACGTGAGGGCTTGCAGGTCGTACGCCTCGAAGGCGCGCACGTAGCGCGAGAGGAGCGACTTCTGCTCCTCGTCGAGGGGTTGATAGACCTCGGCCGTGTCGACTGCGGACAGCGTGGCCCGGGCCCGTTGCAGGGCGCTGTTGACCCCGGCCACCGTGGTGTCGAGCAGCTCGGCCACTTCCTGGGCCGACCAGGCCAGCACCTCACGCAGGATCAGCACGGCCCGCTGCTTGGCCGGCAGGTGTTGCAGCGCGGCCACGAAGGCGAGCCGGATCGACTCGCGTTCGGCGATCACGTGGGCCGGGTCGACCACCCGCTCGTCGGGGATGGGGCCGACCCAGATCTGGTCGGGCCGGGGCTCGCCCGGGTCGGTCGCGTGCCCGGAGCCGGCCGGGCCAAGGTCCATCGGCCGGACCCGCCGCTGGGCGCTGCCGAGCATGGTCAGGCAGACGTTGGTGGCGATGCGGTAGAGCCAGGACCGCAGTGCGGCCCGCCCCTCGAAGTTGTCGTAGCTCTTCCAGGCGCGGACCATCGTGTCCTGCACCGCGTCCTCGGCTTCGGAGCCGGAACCCAGCATGCGGTAGCAGTAGCCGGTCAGCTCGGGCCGGAACGCCTCGAGCCGGGTCTCGATCGGAGTAGCGACGTCGCTCACGCCGACGAACCTATCGGAAAATTTCTTGAACAGGCGCGATGAGTTTCCGTCGAGTCGCCGGTCTGACCCGGCAGATACCGACAACGAGGAGACATCATGTACGCCGAGGTCAACGGGCTCAACCTCTACTACGAGATCCACGGCGAGGGTACGCCGCTGATTTTGCTGCACGGTGGCCTCGGTTCGGGCGAGATGTTCGCCGCGACCCTGCCCGCCTTCGCCGACCACCACCGGGTCATCCTGCCCGACCTGCAGGGCCACGGCCGTACGGCCGACATCGACCGCCCCCTCAGCGTCGAGTCGATGGCCGACGACATCGCCGCCCTCATCGACCACCTGGGCCTGGTGAAGCCGGACGTGGTCGGCTTCTCGCTCGGCGGTGGTGTCGCCCTGCTGCTCGCGATCCGCCACCCGGACAAGGTCGGCCGCGTGGTCTCCGGTTCGGCCGGCATCCGCCGCAGCGCGACCTACCAGGAGATCCTCGACCAGCAGGGGCAGGTCGGCGCGGCGGCGGCCGAGTTCATGAAGGAGACCCCGATGTACGAGCTCTACCAGCGGGTCGCGCCGCGCCCGGAGGACTTCGGCCGCCTGCTCGACAAGATCGGCCAGGCCATGGCCCAGGACTTCGACTACACCGAGGACGTCAAGAAGATCCAGGTGCCGGTCCAGATCGTCGCGGCCGACGCCGACATGTGCCCGCCGAGCCACTTCGTCGAGGTCTTCGGGCTGCTCGACGGGGGCAAGCGGGACGGTGGCTGGATGGGTGAGGGCCGGCCGAAGGGCGGGCACGCGCTCGCCATCCTGCCGGGCCTGACCCACTACAACGTCGTCGACTCCCCCCTGTTCGCCGCGGCCGCATTGGACTTCGTCGACAAGAAGGACTGAACGGCGAAGAGCGCAAAACCCACGAGCACAGGCACCAGTACGGGGTGAACCAGCATCCCCAGCACGGCGACGATCACCACGATCCCGCCGAGTGGGGCGAGCACCGCCGGCCGGGCCGCGACCGCGGCCCGCGCCAGGCGGAGCGACCCGAGACCCGCGATCAGAGCCGCGAAGCCCACAAAGCCCGCGGCGATGACCAGGACCAGCACCATCGCGGGCCGGCCGCCCGGCACCGTGCCCCGGGACAGTGCTGCCACGTCGATCGCGATCAGCCACGCCACCGCGAGCAGCGCCGGACCGGCGAGCAGGCCCGGGACGAGACGGGCCCGGAACAAGGCCCACGATTCCGCGAACGTCAGCCACCGTCCGTACCGGATGTGGTGTCGAATTGTCGCCCCTCCCACGAGGAAAGCGGCGCCCAGAGTGACCAGCGGCAACGAGACCAGCGTGACGACGATGCCCAGCAGGGCCAGGTCGCCGGCGGTCCGCCAGGTGTGGTTCTTCATCCCTTGAGTCCGCTCGTGTTGATGCCCTCGACCAGCAGCCGCTGGAACGCCACGAAGAACAGGAAGACCGGCACGAGCGACAGCAGCGACATGGCGAACATGGGCCCGACCGAGCTCTCACTCGTGGAGTCGATGAACAGCGTCAGCGCCACCGGTGCTGTGTAGTCCTTGAGCTCGGACAGGTAGACCAGTTGGCGGAAGAAGTCGTTCCAGGTCCAGATGAACGAGAAGATGGCCGTGGTCACCAGGGCCGGGCGGGACAGCGGCAGGATCACGTGCCGGAAGATCGAGTACGGGGACGCGCCGTCGATCACCGCCGCCTCGTCCAGCTCCCGCGGGATGCCCCGCATGAACTGGACCATCAGGAAGACGAAGAACGCCTCGGTGGCCAGGAAGTGCGGCACCAGCAGGGGCAGGTACGGCCAGTCGCCGCCGACCCAGCCCAGGGTCCGGAACAGGATGTACTGCGGGATGATCAGCACGTGTCCCGGCAGCAGCAGTGTGCCGATCATGATGGCGAACCAGACGCCGCGCAGCCGGAACTTGAGCCGCCCGAACGCGTACGCGGCGAGCAGGCAGCTCAGCGTGTTGCCGAGGACCGTCAGGACCGCGACCATCGCGCTGTTGAGGAAGAAGCGCCCGAACGCCTCGTCGAACTTGTTCCAGCCCTCGCTGAAGTTGGACGGCGTGAACTCCCGCGGGATCAGCCCGATGTTGTTGACGATCTCCTCGGGCGACTTGAACGACGTGCCGACCATCCAGACGAGCGGATAGAGCACGACGGCCACGATGACGACCAGCGCGACGAGCCGTACGTAGGGACGAGTCATCACCGCTCCTCACTGTCGGAGTAGTGGACCCAGAACTTGCCGGTGTTGAACAGGATCACCGTGATCAGGCCCACCACGAGCAGGAAGACCCAGGCCATGGCGGACGCGTAGCCCATGTTCAGCTCGACGAAGCCCTTGTTGTAAAGGTGCAGCGTGTACATCAGGGTCGAGTCGACCGGGCCGCCGGTGCCGCCGCTGAGCACGAAGGCCGACGTGAAGCCCTGGAAGCCGTGGATCGTCTCGAGGACCAGGTTGAAGAAGATGACCGGCGAGAGCATCGGCAGGGTGATGTGCACGAACTGCCGCCACGCGCTGGCCCCGTCGACCGACGCCGCCTCGTACAGCTCGGTCGGCACCTGCTTGAGCCCGGCCAGGAAGATCACCATCGGGGCGCCGAACTGCCAGATGGCCAGCAGCATCAGCGTCTCGAGGGCCCACTGCGGGTCGTTGACCCAGGGCGCGCCCTCGATGCCGAAGAGCCCGAGGAACGAGTTGAACGCGCCCTCACGGTTGAACATGCTGCGCCAGACGATCGCCACGGCCACGCTGCCGCCGAGCAGCGAGGGCAGGTAGAACAGGCCGCGGAAGAACGCGATGCCCCGGAACGCCTTGTTGAGCAGCAGCGCCACCCCCAGCGCCGCGGCCAGCTTCAGCGGCACGGCGACCAGCGCGAACGTCACCGTGACGCGGACCGCGTGCCAGTACGACGGGTCGGCGGTGAACATCTCGCGGTAGTTGTCGAGCCCGACCCACTCGGCGTCGCCGACGTCGATGAGCGGGCTGTAGTCGGTGAAGCTGAGGTAGAGCGAGAGCAGCATCGGGATCGCGGTGATGCCCAGCAGCCCGAGCAGCCACGGGGAGAGGAAAACGTACCCGGCCAGGTCCTCGCGGCGCCGGCGCCCCCGGCCGCCCCGCCGCGTGGCGGCGGGAGGCGGGGGCACGGGCTCGGTCGGACGGACCGGCATCTGCGCCATGGTCACGTGATAGCTCAGCTCTGCCCGATGGCCGCCTTGGCGGCGGTGACGAAGGCCGCGGCCCCCTGCTCGGGCGTCTGACGGCCGTACTGGACCTCCTCGGCGATGCGGACCAGCTCGGTCTTGACCTTGCTGTGGCCGGCCGGCGGCACGCTGGGCGAGGTCGGGCCGAACTTCTTGCTCAGCTCGTCCTGCACCGCGATGGTCTGTTTCATGGCCGGGTCGGTGGCGGTCTCGGCCACCGTCTTGCGCACGTCGAGGTTGGGCGGCAGGCCGCGGTCGGTGCCGAGGATCTTGCCGGCCTCCGGGTCGTTGGCCAGGAAGTTGAGCACGTCGATGGCGGCGTCCTTGTGCTTGGTGCCGCGGAACGCCGAGAAGTACATGGAGGCGCGGGCCCACTGCGCGGCCGGGTCACCCGGGTACGCGACGACGCCCAGCTCGCTCTTGGTGTTCTTCTTCAGCTCGGGCATCTGGTTGACCCAGACCCACGACGTGCCGGCCTTGCCGGTGACGACCAGCTGCTTGCTGATGTCGGTGGCGTTGCCCTCGTGGATCACGTCCGGGGTCGGGGTGGCGCCGGTGTCCCGGGCGCCCTTCCACAGCTGGAACCACTTGGTGATGTCGGCCTCGTCGAAGGCCAGCGTCTTGTCCTTGTACAGGTCCTTGCCGTTCTGCCGCAGGTAGACCCAGAGCGCCTGGTAGACCGCGCTCGGGTCCTGGGTGCCGGGCACCTTGGCCGTCTTGGAGACGGTGGCCGCCCAGGAGATGAAGTCCTCCCAGCTCATCCCGGTCTTCGGCTCGGGCAGCTTGTACTTTTCGAGGAGTGTCTTGTCGTACACCAGGCCCTGGGTGTTCTCGCCCATGGACAGGCCGGCCAGCTTGCCGTCGACCGTGCCGTAGTCGATCAGACCCTTGGAGATCTTGGTGATGTCGAGCTTGCCGCTCTCCGTGTACGGCTTCAGGTCGAGGGTGACGTTGCGCTCGGCGTACTCGGAGATGTAGTTGTCGTCGATCTGGAACAGGTCGGGGGCGTTGCCGCCCGCGGTGAGAGTGGCCAGCTTGTCGAAGTAGCCCTGGTTGGCCTGCCAGGTCTTCTTGAACGTGACGTTCGGGTGCTTCTGGGTGTAAAGGTCGAGCGCCTTCTCGGTCAGTTCGGCGCGCTTCTCGGCGCCCCACCAGAAGAACGACAGCTCCACCTTGTCGGTGGCCGAGTCGCCGCTGTCGTCGTCGCCACCGCAGGCCGCCGCTCCGAGAAGCAGGGGCAGGGTGAGCACGGCGGCCAGCAGCCGGCGTCGGGTACGTTGAGCGGGCGTGAGACCCCTCGTGATGGGCTCCATGACGCGTACTCCTTTTTAGGAGGCGACACCTCCGGGGGCGATCACGTCGCCCGGGTCCGCAGGGCTGTGCGGACCCGGGCCCGGCCCCGTCGAGTCGCGAATGACCAGTTCGGTCTGCAGATGGACGTGAGCGGTGGTGCGGCGGTCGTCGCCATGCGCGAGCAGCATGTCGACGGCGCTCCGACCGGCGGCGGCGGTGGGAGTCGCCACCGTGGTCAGCTTCGGGCGGGTCAGCCGGCTGAGCATGATGTCGTCTATCCCGACGACGCTGACGTCGCCGGGCACGTGCGCCCCGGCGGCCAGCAGACCCTCGATGAGACCGATCGCCATGAGGTCGTTGTAGGCCAGCACCGCGGTGGCGCCGGCCCGCAACACGTCCTCGGCGACGGTCAGGCCGCCGACCTCGGTCGGCGGGTTCGGTCCGATGATGGTGAGCTCGGCGTTCCCGGCGCGCGCGGTGGAGGTGGCCGAGCGGCGGATCTCGCGGCTGGTCCACGAGCCACGCGGCCCGCTGACCAGGGCGATGCGCCGGTGGCCGAGCCCGATCAGGTGCTCGACGGCGCGCCGGGCGCCGCCGGCGACGTCCATCGCGACGGCCGGGATGCCGGTGATCTGCCGGTTCACCACGACCAGCGGGACCTCGCGGCTGAGCTGCTCGATCAGCGTGTTGCTCATCCGCGGGCTGCACAGCAGCACGCCGTCGACCTGCTTGGCCAGGGCGCGCACGACCTCCTCCTCGAGCGCCGGGTCCTCGTTGGTGTCGGCGACGAAGATGTGGTGGTCGTGCTTGCGGGCCTGGCTCTCGGCCGCCTTGATCAGCGGCGGGAAGAACGGGTTGGCGATGTCGGCCACGATCAGGCCGATGTTGTAGGTCCGGCCGGTGATCAGCGCCCGGGCGGCCCGGTTGGGCCGATAGCCGAGCTGCTCGGCGTGGGCCAGCACCCGGCTGCGCGTGTTCGGGTTGACCAGATGCGGCGCGGAGAACGTGCGCGACACGGTCGAGATGTGCACGCCCGACGCCTTCGCGACGTCGCGGATCGTCACGGCCATGCCCCACCTCCAATGTGTCCCCGGTCACGGGTTGACGCCCATTAATGCAAGCGGTTGCACTCATGTCAATGTCTTTGTGTTGCGGACAGATGACGAACGGATGCTGAGAAGGCGCTCTTAAGCGCTGTTAAACGGACAAATCTTCAGCAGGAGATTGACGGTTGGGGATCGATCTGTCTAACTTCCCTGCAAACCTTTGCTGCCGGGAGGACTCCCGAATGAGACGCTTCGCCGTCGTCGGCGCCGGCTCGCGCGCCGAGATGTTCATCAAGGCGATCACCGCGGAACCAAGCGCCGAGCTCGTCGCCCTGGCCGACGTGAACCAGTCCCGGATGGACGCGCACAACCGCTGGCTCGACGACCCCGTCCCCACCTACCAGGCCGCCGACCTCGCCGCCATGCTGGCCAAGGAGCGCGTCAACGAGCTCATCGTGACCAGCGTCGACAGCACCCACGCGGGCCACATCGTCACCGCCCTCGAGGCCGGCTGCGACGTCATCACCGAGAAGCCGATGACCGTGGACGCCGCCTCCTGCCGGGCGATCCTCGACGCGGTGGACCGAACCGGCAAGCGGGTCCAGGTCGCCTTCAACTACCGGTTCAACCCCGTCCACGAGATGGTCCGCACCCTGCTGGCCCGCGGCGAGATCGGCGAGATCGGCTCGGTGCACTTCGAGTGGCTGCTCGACGTGCGGCACGGCGCCGACTACTTCCGCCGCTGGCACCGCGACAAGGCCAACTCGGGTGGCCTGCTCGTGCACAAGTCCGGCCACCACTTCGACCTGGTCAACTGGTGGCTGGGCGCGGCCCCGAGCGAGGTGTACGCCCAGGGCCGCCTGTTCTTCTACGGCGACCAGGGCCGCCGCCACGGCTACGCCCGCGACTACGACCGGTCCACCGGCAGTCCCGGCGCGGCCGGCGACCCGTTCGCGCTCGACCTGGCCGCCAACGACAAGTTGAAGGCGCTCTACCTGGATGCCGAGGGCGACGACGGGTACATCAGGGATCAGAACGTCTTCGCCCCCGGCATCACCATCGAGGACGACCTGGCCGTGCTGGTCCGCTACGACACCGGGGCCACGATGAGCTACCACCTCACGGCATACGCGCCCTGGGAGGGATACCGCCTGATGGTCAACGGCAGCAAGGGCCGGCTCGAGCTCGAGGTGGTCGAGAGCGACCACGTCAGCCCGGCCGCGGCGGGCGAGGTCAAGCAGGGCGCCTCGCCCGAGGCGGGCTCGGTCACGCTGACCATCCGGCCGTTCTGGGCGCCGCCGCACTCGGTGGAGCTCCAGCCGCACAGCCGGGAGGGGCACGGCGGGGCCGACGCCCGGATGACCGGGGTGCTGCTCGGCGGCCGTACCGATCCGATGCACCGTTCCGCCACCGCCCGGGACGGTGCCCTGGCCCTGCTCACCGGCCTGGCCGCCAACCGCAGCCTGCAGTCCTCCGCCCCGGTCCGGGTGGACGGCCTGCTCGCCCCGAGGGAGTGACCGCGTGACCGACCCCGTTTTCGCCAGCGACCCGGCCGAGGCTTCGCTAGCCCGCGAGCTGTACGCCGTCGCGCGCGACCTGCCGCTGCTCAGCCCGCACGGCCATGTCGACCCGGGCCTGCTGGCCGACGACGCGCCGTTCCCCGACCCGGCGCGGCTGCTGATCGTGCCCGACCACTACGTCACCCGGATGCTGCTGAGCCAGGGCATCACGCCCGACCGGCTGGGCGTGCCGCGCCGCGACGGCGGCCCGGTGGAGACCGACGGCCGGGTGATCTGGCGGCTGCTGGCCGAGAACTGGCACCTGTTCCGCGGCACCCCGTCCCGGCTGTGGCTGGAGCAGACGTTCAGCACGGTCTTCGGGGTCTCCACGAGGCTCAGCGCCGGGACCGCCGACGACGTCTACGACGAGATCGCGGCCCGGCTGGCCGAGCCGGCGTTCCGCCCCCGGGCCCTGTTCGAGCGGTTCGGCATCGAGGTGCTGGCCACCACCGAGTTCCCGACCGACGACCTGAGCCGGCACGCCAAGCTCGCGGCCGACGGCTGGGGCGGGCCGGGCGGCCGGGTGATCAGCACGTTCCGGCCGGACAACGTGGTCGACCTCCAGCGCGACGACTGGGCCGAGGCGGTGGCCCGGATGGGCGAGCTGGCCGGGGAGGACACCGGCACGTACGCGGGCTACCTCTCCGCCCTCCGCCGCCGGCGCGAGGCGTTCATCGAGGTCGGCACCACCTCGTCCGACCACGGGCACCCGACCGCGCTGACAGTCGCGCTCTCCCCCGCCGACGCGGCGGCCCTCTACGACCGCGCGCTGCACGGCGAGGCCACTGCCGCCGACGCGGAGGTCTTCCGGGGGCACATGCTCCTCGAGTTCGCGAAGATGTCCATCGACGACGGCCTGGTCATGCAGCTGCACCCGGGGGCCGTACGCAACCACAACCACCGGCTCTTCGCGGCGCACGGGCCCGATGTCGGCGGCGACATCCCGCAGGGCACGTCCTACGTCGAGGCGCTGCGGCCGCTGCTCGACGCGTACGGCATGGATCCGCGGTTGACCCTGGTCCTCTACACCCTCGACGAGACGGCGTTCAGCCGGGAGCTGGCCCCGCTGGCCGGCGGGTATCCGGCGCTGTTCCTGGGCGCGCCCTGGTGGTTCCTGGACACGCCGGGCGCGATGCGGCGGTTCCGGGAGGCCGTGACCGACTCGGCGGGCTTCTACAACACGGCCGGCTTCGTGGACGACACGCGCGCCTTCTGCTCGATCCCGATCCGGCACGACATCGCCCGCCGGGTCGACGCCGCGTACCTCGCCTCGCTGGTCGTGCAGGACCGGCTGCCGCTCGACGAGGCCGCCGAGACCATGACCGATCTCGCCTACCACCTGCCCAAACGCATCTTCAAGATCGGAGGCCGCGCATGATCACCGAGGTGCGGGTGCACGATGTCCGCTTCCCCACGGCCGCCGCCGGCGACGGCTCCGACTCGATCAACAAGGGCGACTACTCGGCCACCTACGTCGAGCTGATCACCGATGGCCCCCATACGGGCACCGGCTTCACCTTCACCAACGGCCGGGGCAACGAGATCACTGCGGCGGCTGTACGGGCCCTCGCGCCGGCCGTGCTTTCCATGCCGCACGATCCGCTCGAATTCCTGCGGTCGCTCACGGCCGACGTGCAACTCCGGTGGATCGGGCCGGAGAAGGGCGCCATCCACATGGCGACCGGCGCTCTGGTCAACGCGGTCTGGGACCTGAAGGCCAAGACCGAGGGCAAGCCGATGTGGCAGCTGCTGGCCGAGATGCCCACCGCCGATCTGGTCGCCTGCATCGACTTCCGGCACATCGACGACGCGCTCACCCCGGGCGAGGCGGCCGCCATCCTCGACAAGGGCCGCGACGGGATGGCCGACCGGCTGGCCCTGCTGCGGGCCGAGGGCTTCCCGTCCTACACGACCAGCGTCGGCTGGCTGGGCTACCCCGACGACAAGGTACGGGCGCTGACCCGTACCGCCTACGCCGAGGGCTGGCGGGCCATGAAGATGAAGGTCGGCGGCCCGATCGAGGACGACGTGCGCCGGGCCCGCATCATCCGCGACGAGATCGGCCCGGACGCGCTGCTGATGATGGACGCCAACCAGATCTGGGGCGTCGACGAGGCGATCGCCAACATGGCCCGGCTGGCCGAGTTCGACCCGTACTGGATCGAGGAGCCGACCCACCCGGACGACATCCTGGGCCACGCCCGCATCCAGCGCGCGGTGGCCCCGGTGCGGGTGGCCACCGGCGAGGTCGCGGCCAACCGGGTCATCTTCAAACAGCTGCTGCAGGCCGAGGCGATCGGCGTCATGCAGGTCGACGCGTGCCGGGTCGCGGGCATCCCCGAGGTGCTGGCCGAGTTGCTGCTGGCCGCGAAGTTCGGGGTGCCGGTCTGCCCGCACGCGGGCGGGGTCGGGCTCTGCGAACTCGTACAGCACCTGGCGATCTTCGATTTTCTCCGGGTCGGCACGTCGCTCGAGGGGCGGATGGTCGAGTACGTCGACCATCTGCACGAGCACTTCACCGACCCGGTACGCACCCGCGGCGGCCGCTACCTGCTGCCGGACCGGCCCGGCTACAGCTCGGACCTCAAGCCCGAGTCCATCGCCGAGTTCTCCTTCCCGGGCGGCCCCGCATGGAGCTGACCCGAGCATCACTACCCGCCGCGTTCCGCCCCCGCATCGGCCCCGTCGCCCCCGGTATCGTCCATCTTGGACTTGGCGCCTTCTTCCGGGCCCATCAAGCCGTCTTCACCGAGGACGCTATGGCCGCGGCCGGCGGCGACTGGGGCATCATCGGCGTCGCTCCGCGCTCGCGGGCCGTCGTCGACGCGCTCACCGCGCAGGACTTCCTCTACAGCGTCACCACTCTCGGCCCGTCCGGGAACAGCACCCGGGTCATCGGCGCCCTCGCCGGAGCCCGCGCAGCCGCCGGCGACCCGAATGCCGTCGTGGCTCTGCTGGCCGATCCCGCGATCCGGATCGTCACGCTGACCGTCACCGAGAAGGGCTACAAGCTCGACCCGGCCACCGGGCGGCTGCTGCTCGACGACGAGCTGCGGGCCGACCTGGAGACCGACCGGGCCCCGCGCACCGTGCCCGGCCTGCTGATCCGCGGCCTGATCGCCCGGCAGCGGGCCGACGCCGGCCCGATCGCCCTGGTCAGCTGTGACAACCTGCCGGCCAACGGGCATCGGCTGCGCGGTCTCGTGCACCACCTCGCGGCGGCCACGGGGACCGCCGAGTGGGTCGCGGCCAACGTCACGTTCCCCGGCACGATGGTCGACCGGATCGTCCCCGCCACGACGGCGGAAACCCTCGCCATCGCCGAGCGGGCCCTCGGCGTACGGGACGAGGCCGCCGTCAGCGGCGAGCCCTATCTCCAGTGGGTCATCGAGGACGACTTCCCGGCCGGGCGCCCCGCTTGGGACCTCGCCGGGGCCGTCCTCACCGACGACGCCCAGCCGTGGGAGCGCCTGAAGATCCGCACGCTCAACGGCGTTCACTCGGCGATCGCCTATCTCGGCGCGCTCGCCGGCCGCGAGACCATCGCCTCCGCCCTGCAGATCCCCGGGCTGCTCCCGGCGATGCGGCACTTCATCGCCGACGACATCACCCCGTGCCTGTCACCGCCGCCCGGGGTCGACGTGGTGGCGTACGGCCAGGAGGTGTTGACCCGGTTCGAGAATCCGGCCATGGGTCATCGCACCATCCAGGTCGCGATGGACGGCTCGCAGAAGCTGCCGCAGCGCGTGCTGCACACCATCCAGGACTGCCGGAAAGCGGGCCTGGTCCCGCATTGGGCGGCGCTGGTGGTCGCCGCCTGGATGCGCTTCGTGCAGGGCACGGCCGACGACGGCAGCGCCCTGCCCCTGGACGACCCGCTGGCCGACCGGATCCGGGCCCGGCTCGCGGCCGCCCCGTCCACACCGTCCGACGTGGTGGAGGCGCTGCTCGGTCTCGACACCGTCTTCGCCGCCGACCTCGCCTCGGACGCCGAGCTGCGGGCCGAGATCGTCTCCTGGCTGACCGCCCTGACCAAGCACGGCGTGACCGAGACCCTGGCGGGCCTCCGATGACCGTCTCCGTCGCCCTGATCGGCGCCAACGGCCACGGCGCGTGGCATCGCCGCCGCATCGCGGCTCTGGGTTCGCGCGTACGCCTGGTCGGGCTGGCCGATGTGCAACCGGTGACCGAACCGGAGGCCCCAGTCTTCACCGACCACCGCGAGCTGCTGTCGGCCACCAAGCCGGACGTGGTGGTGATCTGCACGCCGCCGCACACGCACCTGCCGATCGCCCTGGACGCGCTTTCCTCCGGTTGCGACCTGCTGCTGGAGAAACCGCCCGTGACCTCGCTGGCCGCGCATCACACCCTGTCGGCCGCCCTGGCCTCGGCCGGCCGCGTCTGCCAGGTCGGCTTCCAGGCCCTCGGATCGGTGGCGTGGTCCCGTTTCCGCGACGCGCTGCCCACCCTGGGCCCGCTCACCGGCATCAGCGCCGTCGCCTCCTGGAAACGCGACGACGCCTACTACGCCCGCGCCCCCTGGGCCGGCCGCCGTCTCGTCGGCGGCCGCCCGGTCGTCGACGGCGCCCTGGTCAACCCCCTCGCCCACGCCGTCATGCAGGCCCTGACCACCGGCACCGCGGCCGGCGCGGGCCGCCCCCGCGAGATCGCGGTCGAACGCTACCGGGTCCGCGACATCGAGGTCGACGACACGGCCTTCGCCCGCCTCACCTTCGACAGCGGCCTGCAACTGCTGATCGCGGTGACCCTGGCCGGCGAGGCCACTTATTCTGGAGGGCCCGGCATCCCCGGCGAGATCGAGGCCCGCGGCTCGAACGACCGCGCCCTGCTCGAATACCCCACCGACCGCCTGGCCCTGCCCGGCGCCGCGGTTCCGTCCGACGTCCCCGGCCGCACCGACCTGCTGACCGACCTGCTCGACCACCGCGACTCGCTGCTGGTCCCGCTCGCCGCCACCGCCGACTTCACCATGGTCCTGGAGTCCCTGACCGCCCCCGACACCCCGCTCCCCCACCTGCTGACCGGCGACGCCGTCACCGTGGACGGCCCGAACCGCACCATCCCCGGCATCAACGAGATCCTCCGCAAGACCGCCGCCACCCTGTCCCTCCCCTCAGAACTGGGCGTCCCCTGGGCCGTCCCCCCGTACCGCCGCCGCCTCCCGGTTTCTTAAGCGCAGGAGATGCAGTAGCGAGCAGACGGCCGCGCGGCGAGCCGCTCCTCCCCGATCGGCCGCCCGCACCGCTCGCAGGTGCCGTAGGTGCCCGCGTCCACCCGCGCCAGCGCCTCGTCGACCTCGGCGATCCGCTCCCGAGCCGCGGTGAGCAGGGCGGTCAGCTGCGCCCGCTCGAAGCCGATGGTCGCCCCCTCGGGATCGTGCTCATCATCGGCATTCGAGTCCCGCGACGCCGCGAACAGCCCCTCCAGATCCGCGGCCAGCGTCGCCACCTCGGCCTCCGCACTCCGCCGCAGCCGCAGCAACTCCTCCCGAACCATCCCCCCAGCCTAATGACCGAACGCGTCCATCAGCGTGCTGATCCGCAGCCGCAGATCGGCCGCCTGGGCGTTGAAGACAGCCACCGGCACCAGACCGCCGTCGCCGCCCGCGAGTACCGCGCCCGCTCATCGTCGTAAGGCGTGCGATCAACCACGCCCGAAAGGCTAGTCAGTCACCCAGGGTCTTTCTGAGCTTGAGGCCGGTGGGCTCACGGGTGAAGGTGCGCAGGGCGACCAGCTCCCCGTGGTCGTAGCCGAGGAGTTTGACCTCGCGGCCGTCGGGGGCGCCCGGGATGGTCAGGGGGCCCTCGTCGTGGCCCAGGTCGGTGGTGCAGCGGGGGCGGCCGTCGACGATGACGTCGGCGCGGTCGATGCCCTGGACCGTGAAGGCGGCGGTCAGGTGGCCGGCGGTCTCGGCCAGGGTGACGTCGAAGCGGCGGGTGGGCAGCTCGGCGAGCAGTTTGACGGCGTCGGCGAACAGGTCGGCGTCGTCCTCGAGGACGTCGCGGCGGGTCGGGCGGTGCAGCTTGCGCGGCACCACGCCGTAGTCCTCCAGCGGGGTGCCCGCGTTCGCGCCGACGCGCAACACGCGGCGGATGACCAGGGACAGACCGGCGCCGTACGGAAGTGGGCGGTACGGCGAGTCGGCGCCCTCCGGCAGTCGGGCGAGCAGGTCGCCCAGCTGCCAGATGTTGCCCCCGCCGGCCCCCGTGTTGTTGTCGGTGCCGAGCACCCATCCGATCCCGTTGTCCTGGAAGCCGGCCGCGAAGATGTCGGCCGCCGAGTAGCACCGGGCGTCGGTCAGCAGCACGATCGGCCCGAAGTACGACTGCGGCACCACCTCGAGCATGTCCCGCCCGGTCAGCGGGATGCCGGCCGAGTAGAGCGCCCCCGAGTCCAGCGCCTGGTCGAGCGACTTGCGCCAGTCCTTGAGCTGGTCGTTCTGCCGGGCGATGCGCAGGTTGAGCGCGGTCGCCGCGAACTGGGCCGGCTCCGGCTCGACCGGGCGGGCCAGCAGCGCCTGCAGGCACATCTCGGAGGCGAGCACCGCGCCGCCGCCGTTGCCGCGGATGTCGAGCACCAGCCCGTCCTGGGGCAGCTCGCCGAGCAGCCGGATGAACTCGCGGACGAACCCGAGCACCCCGCTCCCGGTCGGCATGAACGTACGGATCCGCAAATGCCCGACCGTCCGGTCGCCCACGGGGACCTGGCGCGCCTCGAACACGGTCGGCATCTCCGAGACGATCCCGCCGGTGGCCGCGGTGCCCTCCAGCGCCTGCGGGGCGAACAGCGCCGCCCGCAGCCAGGCCAGCTGGGCGCCCTCGGCGTCGACCCCGAGCGGCGTGTCGATCGACGCCACCGGCCCCTCCTCGGTGGTGGCGATCGGCACCACGCTCCACACCTGGCGCGTCTCGTGGGCCTGCCCGTCCCGGTCGACGTACCGGATCATGATCCATTCCTCTTCGGGCGGCGGCCCGTACGCGAGCGAGCGCACCGTGAACATGCTGACCGCCCGGGCGTGCCGCGCCTCCGGGTTGGCCCCCGGCAGGCAGTCGGCGAACTTCTGGATCGCCCGTTCGATCGGCACCCCGTTCCAGTGGGTGACCTCGACGCCGAAGCCGAACGACCCGTCCCCGATCTCCGGCTGCCCGGACTGCAGCCGCCCGACCAGATAGCGGGGCTCGTCCCCTTCGACGAACTCCTTCAACAGAAAGGGGACGTACGCGCCGGCGCCGTTGAACGGTGCGGGCAACGTGTACCGCGTGTGCAGGTCCCGCAGCGAGTTGAAGATCTCGACGAGCTGCTGGTGCAGATGCCACTCGCGCCCCGGGTCGTCCTCCTGCCGGGCCAGCCGCTGGTCGAGCAACCGCAGCCGCTGCAGCGGATTGATGCCGTAGCGGGCCACCTTGAAGGCGAGCAGCGCGTAGTTCTGTTCCAGGATCAGCAGCGCCTGCCGCACGATGAGCCTGCGCTCGTCGAGGGTGAGCCGGCCGACCTCGTTGTCCGCGAGGAAGTCCGGCAGCGAGACGGTCGCCGCCAGGGTGCTCTCCACCTGCGTCATCGCCCCAGCGTAGGGCCGTTGCGGCCGCTGGGAGCCTGTCCGATCAACGACCCTGACCTTGCACGGCCCTGCCAACATTCGTGCGGTGCGGGGATACGTGGTCGTGGCGCTGTCCGTCCTGCTGGCCCTCACCCTGGCCCTCCACCGTTGGATCCCCGGCTTCGGCCTGCGCCTCGGCAGCCTGCTGGAGACGTTCCTGCCGTGGCTCGGCCTGGCCATCCCGCTGCTGGCCGCGCTCGCCTGGTGGCGCCGCCCCCGCCTCGCCCTCCCGGCCGTGCTGCTGCCACTGGCCGCCTGGCTGGCCGTGTTCGGCGCCTACGTGCTGCCCACGCGCGACAAGCCGTACGACCTGGTCGCCGTGCAGCACAACGCCAGCGACGAGAATCCCGACCCGGCCGGCACCGCGCAGGCCCTCATGGCGGCCGGCCCGGACTTCATCGCCCTGGAGGAGGTGGTCTCCCCCGCCGTCACCACCTACGAGACCGCCTTCGCCGCCCGATATCCGCACCACAGCGTGCAAGGCACGGTCGGCCTATGGTCGCGCTACCCGCTGTCCGAGGCGGCCCCGCTCGACATCCGCCCCGCCGGCTTCGGCCCCGACTGGAACCGCGGCCTGCGCGCCGTGGCCCACACCCCACACGGCGACATCGCCGTCTACGTGGCCCACCTGCCCTCGATCCGCATCGGCCCGACCGGCCTACGCTCGGCCGGCCGCGACGAGAGCGCCACCAAACTGGGTGCCGCCCTCGCCCGGGAGCCGGTGAGCCGCGTCCTCCTCATGGGCGACCTCAACAGCACAGTCCAGGATCGCGGCCTCTCCCCCGTCCTGGCTCACGTCCGTACGGCCCGGGACTTCGCCTTCAGCTGGCCGGCCCGCCGGCCCGTAGCCCGCATCGACCAGATCCTCACCCGCGATCTGACCGTCACCGGCCTCCACCCCCTGCCCCGAACCGGCAGCGACCACCTGCCGATCGCCGCCCACATGGCGCTTTAATGGCACGACAGCCCGCACACCATGGCACTAGCCTCGGCCGAATGCATGAGGCACTCACGTGGCGCCCCCTCGACCGCGGCGACGCGAAGTCGTCAGCGGACCTGCTCAACGCCATGGAGCGCGCCGACCAGATCGGCGAGTACTACGACGAGCAGGACACCCTCCAGGAGCTCGTCGACCCCTACACGGACCTCGAGCGCGGCACCCTGGCCGCCTTCGACGGCGACGTCATGGCCGGTTTCGTGAAAACCAGATACCAGCCGGTCGCGGAGGGCACCCAACGGGTGGTCATGGACGGCGGGGTAGCCCCCGACTACCGCCGCCAGGGCCTCGGCACCCGGCTGCTGCAGGCCGGCGTGGCGGCCGCGAGGGAGCAGCACACGCGGCACGGTTCGGCCCGAAAGCTCGCCATCGACATCCACAAACCCGAAACCATGGCCGGCCTGCCCGAGCTCATGCACGCCCACGGCTTCACGCCGGTCAGCTACTACCAGCACCTTCAGCACCCGCTCGGCGACGCCATCCCCGACACCCCGATCCCCGCCGGCCTGCACATCGAGCCCTGGTCCCCCCACAACGACGACGAGTTCCGCCTCATCCGGAACGAAGCCTTCGCCGAGGACCACCTGCGGTCCCCCATGACCGCCGAGTCCTGGAAAAGCAAAATCACCAACCAGACCTTCCGCCCCACCCTCAGCTTCCTGCTCCGCGACACGGCAACCGGCGCCCCCGCCGCCATGCTGGTGACAATGTCCTGGGACGCCGACACCGCCGCCACCGGCATCCGCGACGCCCGCTTCCTCTTCATCGCCACCCAGCCACCCCACCGCCGCCGCGGCGCCGCCAGCGCCCTCATCGCCCACGCCCTGCAAACCGCCGCCGCCGAGCGCTACGACCGAGCCCTGGCCGAAGCCGACTCCCAAAACCCTGTCGGCGCCCTCAGCCTCTACAAGAAGACCGGCTTCACCCCAAAGCTCCGCTTCATAACCTGGACCCTCGAACCCTGACCCCGTCAGCGCTTCCGACCTTCTCCGCCGGGCATTGCCCGGCCGCTCGGTCGACATGACTTTCTGCCCCTACCAAGATCCGGGGTTATCCCTATCGGTTCAGTCAAGCGACAAGGGCGGTTTCCTACTGGTTTACGCCGAAATATCGGCCGGCTGCAAAGCACGGCGTGCAGGACATCGACCCGGCGGCGGGCGAGGCGTTGTATCTGTTGCCTTCGGCGCCTCCGCGGCCCCAGTAGGCCCGCCGGGCCGGGCCGGGCCGAACAGGGCGGCGAACGCGAACAGAAACAACGCGCGCTTGCGGTGCTCCCCGCGGATGCTGGTGCCCGCCCGGGCCGGCCCGGAGTAAGCCGCCAAATGACCGGAGGCGGGAAACGCGGCGAGTCGCCGACTTCAACAGAACCCGGGCTGCGGCGGCGATACCCGCGACGCCGACAGTCTGGTCGTCCAAAGCGGCGAACCCGGCCCAGCCCGCCCGGCACCCGCGCCGCCCAACCCCGACCACCAAACCCGCGCAACCGGCCTGCAATGGCCGACCAGCTCACCCCCCAGCTCCGCCCGGGTGACCGCGCCCCCGCCCGCCCCGCAGCGCGGCAGCGAACCCCAACCACCCACCCACCGCAAGGGAACCGCCTCCAGCACCAGCCGCCCAGAGACCGGCGACCACCCTCCCGGCCGTCACATGACACCCGGCAAGGTTGAGGGGATGGGGTGACCACTCACGGCATAAAACGCTCCCCAGTCAGCCGTAAGTGGTCACCCCATCCCCTCAACCGTCCCCCGGGTAAGAAAGCCCCTCCCGGCCGGTGTTCAGCCGACGTCGGCGATCAAAACGCGGATCTCCCGGCGGAGGGTCTCGCCAGCGGGAATGACCAGCGGATCGGTAAAGGCCAAGGCAGCGCACACGCCGATGTATTCATCAGTGCGGACAAACCAGCGATCGGCATCCTGCAAGCCGCTGAACACCAGGCGGTAGCTGTCGTCCACGGTCAGCGTGAGGGACGGGTCAGCGCTGCCGTTGGCCGCCGACGCCACTGCCTTGCCGGGTGGGCACCGCCAGAAGAACCCCCCGTACCCGGCGCCACCGGTTCGTCCGTTGGTGGCCGGGCTGCCGAGGGCCACGGTCTCGGGGGCGGTCAGGGCGTACGCGAAAGACAGCTCCCACCCGTCCGCCGCCTCCACCGCCGTGATCGCTCGATGCTCGGTGAGAAGGGTGCGCCCCGAGCCGTCCTCCCACACCAGCGAGGAGGGGCTGACGTGCCGGATCCGCCCATGGTCTTCCCGCCACACATAGCCCTCGCCCCGAACAAAGGTCCGCCCACCCCACAGGTTCCACCCGTTGACGTCGGCCATCGTCAGGGACGCGCCGAGATGCCACGGGTGGTCGTACGGCAGCGTGTCCGTGACGACCGTGCCGCGCAGGGTGCGGACCGGGTGCAGGTATGGGCGGGGGCCGAGCCGGATGTCGAGGTCCGGCGCGGCCACGTAGTCGTACAGCTTCACGACACGGCCGCCCTGTACCCCTCGTACGCCTCGGCCAGGACCGACGCTCCCGGCCGGGACCACACGTCTTCGTGGAAGACCTCGACCTCGACCCACCCCTCGTAGCCGGCCTCGGCCACCGCCCGGTAGAAGCGCCGCATGTCGACCGATCCTGTGCCCGGCAAGCCGCGCCCGAGCAGCACCCCCGAAGGGAGCGGCGTGATCCAGTCGGCCAGTTGGAACGCGGCGATCCTCGGTCCCGCGCCCGCTATGCCCTGCCACACCTTGTCGTCCCACCACAGGTGGTACGTGTCGACGACCACGCCGACCGCTTCCACGGGGTAGGGCGCGGCCAGCTGCAGTGCCTGGTCCAATGTAGAGACGACGCACCGGTCGGAGCAGAACATCGGGTGCAGGGCCTCGATCGACAGCCGTACGCCCGCGGCGAGCGCGTCCGGGACGAGCGCCCCGATCGCGTCCCCCACGTGGCGGCGGGCCCCGTCGATGTCGCGCGAGTTGCCCGGCAGTCCGCCGCTCACGAGCACCAGCGTGTCCGTGCCGAGGGCGGCCGCTTCGTCGATCGCGCGCCGGTTCTCGTCGTACCACCCGGCTTCGTGGAAGAACCCGCTGCGGCACAGTGACGACACGGTCAGCCCGGCGTCGCGGACGAGCCGGGCCGTCTTGTCGATGCCGTACGCCTGCGCTTCCTCCCGCCAGAGCCCGACCGCCTCGACCCCGGCGGCGACGCAGCCGGCCACGAGCTCGTCGAGCGGCCACCGCTTGGTGGTGGCCTGGTTGAGCGAGAACCCTTTCATCGCCCCATCCCCACGGTCGTCAGCCAGGCCTGGGCCCGGTGGGCCGCGAGGTCGGCGTCGGGCAGGATTCCGGCCTCGTCGGCCAGCCGCATGAGCGCGAGCAGGTGCCGCGGTGAGCGCCCGGACTGCGCGCCGTTGACCATCGTGAAGTGGTCCTGGTGGCCGGCCAGCCAGTTCAGGAACACGATGCCCGTCTTGTAGTGGTAGGTCGGCGCCGCGAACAGGTGCCGGGCCAACGGCACGGTCGGACCCAGGATCCGTTCGTACGCGGTGACGTCGCCCGCGTCCAGCGCACGGAAGGCGGCCGCCGCGGGGGGCGCGATCACGGCCAGGACACCGAGCAGGGCTTCGGAGTGGCCCTGCTCGTCGCCGAGGATCAGCGACGGGTAGTTGAAGTCGTCGCCGGTGTACATGCGTACGCCCGCGGGCAGTTTCCGCCGGAGCTCGATCTCGTAGTCGGCGTCGAGCAGAGAGATCTTGATGCCTTCGATGCGGTCGCGGTGGGCGTTGATGATGTCGAGGACGGTGTCGTCGCCGCCCCAGTAGCCGGCGAGCAGCGGGTCGAAGGCTTCGCCGAGCCAGTGCAGCAGCACCGGCCGGTCCGACTGGACCAGCAACTCGCCGTAGACGCGCTTGTAGTCGTCGGCGTCGCGGGCGGCCGCCGCGAGGTGCCGTGAGCACATGATGACCGGCGTCGCGCCGGCCTCGCGGACGTCGGCCAGCTGTTCCAGGTAGGCCTTGGTGATGTCGTCCAGTGTGGCCGGACCGGCGGGGAGCTGGTCGGTGCCCACGCCCGCCACGATCGGGCCGGTGGCCTCGGCCGCGCTGCGCCGGATCAGCTCGCGGGTCGCCGCGTAGTCGAGCCCCGCGCCCCGCTGGGCCGTGTCCATCGCCTCGGCGACGCCGAATCCGTGGTCCCACAAGTGATGCCGGAAGCGCAGCGTCGTGTCCCAGTCGAGCGCGGCCGGCGCGCCCGGGACGTTCTCCTGGGCCGGGTCGGCCGTCACCGGCGCGGCCGCGTAGGCGATCCGGGACCGGAAGGCGCCCTTCGCCCGGAACTCCGCGCCGTGCCCGCTGAACTTCATCGCGACAACTCCGGGATCTCCAGGCGGCGGCCCTCCCGCGACGACTGCAAACCCAGTTCCGCGACCTGTACGCCGCGCGCCCCGGCCCACAGATCACCGGTGTAGGGCGCGTCCTCCGCCACGTACCGCAGGAACTGCTCCCACTGCGCGCGGAACCCGTTCACGAAGACCTCGTTGTCCGGCACCTCCTGCCACTGCTCGCGGAAGCGCTGCCCGGTCGGCACATCCGGGTCCCACACCGGCTTCGGCGTGGCCGCCCTCGGCTGTACGCGACAGTGGTGCAACCCGGCCACCGCGCTGCCATGCGTGCCGTCCACTTGGAACTCCACCAGTTCGTCGCGATTGACGCGTACGGCCCAGGAGCTGTTGATCTGCGCCACCACGCCGCCGTCGAGTTCGAAGAGCCCGTAGACCGCGTCGTCCGCGGTCGCGTCGTAGGGGGCGCCGGCCTCGTCCCAGCGGCGATCGATGTGCGTCACCGAGTGGGCGGTGACGGTGCGGACCGGCCCGAAGATCTGCTCGAGCACGTAGTGCCAGTGCGGGAACATGTCGAGCGTGATGCCACCGCCGTCGGCCGACCGGTAGTTCCACGACGGGCGCTGCGCCGTCTGCCAGTCACCCTCGAAGACCCAATAACCGAATTCGCCTCGTACGGAGAGGATGCGCCCGAAGAAGCCGCCCTCCACCAGACGCGCGAGCTTGCGGAGCCCAGGCAGGAAGAGCTTGTCCTGCACCACGCCGTGCTTGATGCCGGCCGCGTCGGCGAAGCGGGCCAGCTCGACGGCCTCGCCCAGGCTCTCGGCCACCGGCTTCTCGGTGTAGATGTGCTTGCCGGCCTCGATGGCCTGGCGCAGCGCCTTGACCCGGGCCGAGGTGACCTGCGCGTCGAAGTAGACGTCGACGTCGGGCCGGGCCAGCGCGCCGGGCACGTCGGTGGTCCACTGGGTGAGGCCGTGCTGGTCGGCCAGCGCGCGCAGCTTGGCCTCGCTGCGGCCGGCCAGGATCGGCTCGGGCCAGAGCACGGTGCCGTCGCGCAGCGGCAGACCACCGTCCTCGCGGATGGCGAGGATCGAGCGGATCAGGTGCTGCCGCAGGCCCATTCGCCCGGTGACGCCGTTCATCAGGATGCCGATGGTGGTTCGATCCATGCTCAGTTGCCTCCGGGGCCTTGAAAAGTCCTGAGGTAAGCGCTTTCCTAGGACCGTACTCGGCGTGCTGCCGACCGGGCAAGAGCGCGGGCGGTATCCTCCGGGCAACTGTCGGCGCCATCGCCTCGATCGGCGCCGATCAATCGCTTGAGGTTGTTAGGAGGCGCATGGCGACCTTGGCGGATGTCGCACGCCACGCCGGGGTGTCGACCGCGACGGCCTCGCGCATCATCAACGGCAGCCCGAAGCCGGTCACCGAGGAGCTGCGGGCCCGCGTCCTGGCCGCGGTGGCCGAGCTGCGCTACGTGCCCAACGCGCACGCCCAGATGCTGGCCCGCTCCCACCGCAACGCCGTCGGGGTCATCGTCCACGACGTCTCCGACCCGTACTTCGCCGAGATCACCCGCGGCCTGCAACGGGTGGCCACCGCCAACGGCCGGCTGGTCATCATCTGCAACAGCTTCCGCGACCCCGACCGCGAGATGGAGTACATCGACCTGCTCCACGCCCACCAGGTCGCGGCCATCGTGATCGCCGGCTCGGGCTACCTGGACGAGGCCGCGGCCAAGGATCTGGACGACCGGATGCGCGCGTTCGAGGCCACCGGCGGCCGCATCGCCGTCGTCGGCCGCCACCAGCACCCGGGCGACGCCGTCCTGCCCGACAACGAGGAGGGCGGCTACCTGGCCGCCACCCACCTGATCGAGCTGGGCCACACCGCGATCGCCGCCATCGCCGGCCCGCCGTCCCTGACCACCACCGTCGACCGCCTGGCCGGCCTGCAGCGCGCCGCCGCCGAGCACGGCGTCACCATCCGCGTCGCCCACTCCGACTTCACCCGCGACGGCGGCGAGGCCATCACCGCCTCCCTGCTGGCCTCGGACCCATCGCTGACCGCCATAGCCGCCCTCAACGACTCGATGGCCGTCGGCGCCCTGGCCGCCATGCGCGCCGCCAACCGCCCCCTGAGCATCATCGGCTTCGACGACATGCCGATCGCCCGCGACGTCACCCCCGCCCTCACCTCGATCCGCCTCCCCCTGACCGAGCTGGGCGAACGAGCCATGACCCTCGCCCTGAACCCCGCCCCCGACAACCTCCCCCGCACCGAACACGTCCGAGCCGAGCTCATCCTCCGCGACAGCACCCGCCCACTCTCCTGACCCACCCGCACACACCCCCTCCGCGCCCACCCTCCGCGCGCGCTCCCACCCACGCCACGCCGCGCACCCGCCGCCCGCGCGCTCCCACCCACGCCACACCCCGCGCCGCCCACGCGCTCCACCCACGCCACGCCGCGCACCCCGCCGCCCACG
>NZ_JBFAOX010000022.1:0-146075 GCF_040675435.1 Actinoplanes sp. NPDC049598
GGGGCGAATGATTGTATGAGTCACAACCCGAGGCGACGCGGCCGCCGCTAACCCTGCCAGCCGGTCCCAGACCAGCCACCCCAAGACTCACAGTGATTGTAGGTGTGTAGGGCCTGGCGTAGGCCCATTCATCGGCGAGGGTGCGGTGGAGGCGTTCCACTTTGCCGTTGGTTTGCGGCCGGTAAGGGCGGGTCTTCTTCACGGTGACGCCGAGCTCGGCGTTTGTGTCGTGCCAGAGCCGGGACTTGTAGCAGGAGCCGTTGTCGACAGCACCCGGGTGATGGTGATGCCGTGGCCGGTGAAGCAGGCGTGTGCTCGTCGCCAGAAGCCGATCGCGGTTTCTTTCGTTTCGTCGGCCAGGATTTCGGTGTAGGCCAGCCGGGAGTGGTCGTCGATGGCGGTGTGCAGGTAGGCGCAGCTCAGCCGGGCGCCGCCGAACGCGTCGGTGGTATGCCTGGCGGTGGCGGCACGGTTGTGTTCGCCCGGGGCGCGGCGTTGAGTGCGCCCGCCGCCGCCGTCGGGGATGTTGCCGAGTTTGTTGATGTCGACGTGGATCAGGTCACCCGGCTGGTCGTGTTCGTAGCGGCGGCGGTTCGCGGGTGCCCCGGTCGAGGTGGGCCAGGCGGGGCTGCCCCGGTCGGCCCATCGTTCCGCCGTGGCCGGCTGACCTGGAATCGTTCCGCGGCCCGGCGTAGCGGCCAGCCGTCATCGACGACACAGCGAGCAAGGCGCAATCGGCCGAGTCCGGTCAACGGGGCGTTGGCGTGTGGCATAGAGGACCGCTCGGGTGTGGTGTGGAACTGTCGCAAAGCTCCACTTCACCCGGAGGTCCTCACCTATTTCAGGACCCCGCCGCGTTTCCAACGTCCGTGGATAGAACACCTAGGCCAACTAGGCCTCGAGCCTTTGTCACCCGGAGTGGGGTGCGGATTTTCCGGTGGCCAGGCCCAGCGTGGCCAGCGCGGCCAGGTCCAGCAGGGCGCTGAAGCACAGGAACGCCGCGATCACGGCTTTGAGGTCCTTGCGGTACTCGGCGCCGGTGATCGGAATGAGGGTGCCGTGTGAGTTGAGGAAATAGCTCCCGTCCACGATGGTGGGCTGGCCGGCGGGCCAGGGGTGGGGACCGGTGACGCTCACCGTGATGGCCAGGGCAACGAGCACCCCGCCCATCACCCCGGCCGAAATGAGCGCCGAGCGGCGTCGCGTGCTCGGCCCGGTCGTCTTTCGTGACGTCACCTGGCTCGCGATCAGCAGCGCCAGCGCCGCGAAGACAGCCACGAAAGCCACGCCGACCGGAAGCGGTGGCAGCGCCGGAATCGCCAGCCAGCCGACGGCCAGCAACGTCAGGCCGGCGGCGCCGGCAGCGAGCCCACCGAGGCCGGGGCCACGGTTACCTCTCATCACATGTCACCCCGGCGAATCCGTACAACCTGGTAGTGGCTCTCCCATGATGAAGCCTCCCCTCCCGCGCGAGCCAGCGCGGGGTCATGGTCGAAGCCATGCAGAATCGCACACTCGGCCGGACCGGGATCAAGGTCAGTCCGTACGCGCTCGGCGCCATGATGTTCGGGGCGGCGGCCGGCGTCGGCAACCCGGATCATGACGACGCGACGCGGATCATCCATAAGGCGCTGGACGCGGGGATCAACTTCATCGACACGGCCGACGTCTACTCGTACGGGGAGTCCGAGGAGATCGTCGGAGCCGCACTGAAGGGCCGCCGGGACAGTGTGGTGGTCGCCACCAAGTTCGGCCGGCCGATGGGGGAGGACCCGAACCGGCAGGGCGGCTCGCGGCGCTGGATCATGGCGGCGGTGGAGGACTCGCTGCGCCGGCTGCGGACCGACTACATCGACCTTTATCAGATTCATCGGCTGGATCCGGACACCGAGCTGGAGGAGACTCTGGGCGCGCTGACCGATCTGCTGCGCAGCGGCAAGGTCCGCGCCATCGGCTCCTCGAACACGCCGGCGACCTCGATCGTCGAGGCGCAGTGGCTGGCCGAGCGCCGCGGCCTGGCCCGGCCGCACACCGAGCAGCCGCCGTATTCGCTGCTCAACCGGGGGATCGAGGCCGAGATCCTGCCCACCGCCCAGCGATACGGTCTCGGCGTGCTGACCTGGGGGCCGCTCGCGCAGGGCACGCTCACCGGGCGCATCCGGCCGGGGCGGGACACCGACCTGCGCCGTACGGCCTTCTTCAAGCACATCGCCGACGTGCGCCGGGTGGAGACCGTGGAGAAGCTGATCCCGCTCGCCGACGAGGCCGGCCTGTCCCTGATCCACCTGGCCATGGCCTTCGTCACCGCTCATCCCGGCGTGACCAGCGCCCTGCTCGGCGCGCGCACCATGGCCCAGCTCGACAATCTGCTGGCGGGCCTGGAGGTGACCCTCCCCGGCGACCTCCTCGACCGGATCGACGAGATCGTGCCGCCCGGCACCGACGTCGGGGCCCTCGACCAGGGGTACGTGTCGCCGGCCGTGCGGGATCCGGCATTGCGGCGCCGGTCTTTGGCTTGAGATCGTCGTTGCCGCCATACCTACTAGTATGTATGGTGGCGGCATGACCAAAGACGCCCGCACACGCCTCGTCGAGGGCATGGCGGATCTGTTGTGGGAGCGCGGATACGTCGGCACCAGCCCCGCCGCCGTGCTGGACCGCGCGAACGTCGGGCAGGGCAGCCTCTACCACCACTTCGGCGGCAAACAGGACCTGGCGGTGGCCGCGATCCGCCTGAACGCCGACACCCTCACGCGAGCCGCGCACGAGGCGCTCGACGGGCCCGGCACCGCCTACGAACGACTCGAGCGGTTCCTGACGCGCGAGCGCGAGGTGCTCCGCGGCTGCCGCATCGGCCGCATGACCCAGGATCCGGACGTGTACGCCGCGGAGCCGCTCCGCCGCCCGGTGGCCGAGGCGCTCGGCGGCGTCCGCGAGGCGATCGCCGCCGTGATCGAGCAGGGCCAGGCCCGCGGTGAGCTCCTTTCCGGTGTGGCGCCGCGCGACCTCGCGGCCACAATCTTGTCCACTTTGCAGGGTGGCTATGTGCTCGCCCGGGCCGATCTCGACGAGGAACGTTTCGCCGAGGCCGTCCGGGGCCTGCTCGCCCTGCTCGAAGCACTGGTTCCCACGTCGTGATGGTCACTCGCGGGCATACGTCCCGGCCCGCTCCGGCTCACGTGATCGACGGGCCCGCTCAGTTCGAGGCGCTGGCCGCGCCCTCCTCTTCGTCCCGGGTGGAGGCGCTGCACGTGCACTTCGAGGCGGGCAGCCGGACGCGCTGGCACACCCATCCGAGGGGACAGCTGCTCATCGTCACGGCCGGTGCCGGCTGGGTGCAGAGCCGGGGCCGCGTCCCCGAGCGCATCGGAGCGGGCGATGTCGTCCGGATCGGCGCCGGCGAGGAGCACTGGCACGGAGCGGCCGCGGGTACGGCGATGTCCCACCTGGCCATCCAGGAACACGACGGCCATGGTGCGGCCGACGTCCTGGAAGCGGTCACCACCGGCGACTACCCCAGGGGCTGAGGAAAGCCATGCTGCTGATGCAGTACGAGATCACGCTGCCGGCCGACTACGACATGCAGATCATCCGCAACCGCGTCGCCGTCGGCGGGCCCCGGCTCGACAACTATCCCGGGCTGGGGGTGAAGGCCTTCCTGATCCGTGAGCGCGGGGTCGACGGCGCCACCTCGAACCAGTACGCCCCGTTCTATCTGTGGGCCGACGCAGCCGCCGCGGCGTCGTTCCTCTGGTCCGGCGCCGGCTTCACGGCGATCCTGCGGGACTTCGGCCGGCCGGTCGTGCCGACCTGGATCGGCGGCTCGGCCCACCAGGCTCCGGAGTGGACGATCCCACCCGCGTACGCCCTGCGGCAGAGGACCGCCCTGCCGGCCGACGCCGACATCGTCGAGGCGGCCCGCGCCGCCGACACCCGGCTGGCCGGCGCCGTCGATGCCGGGGCGGCCCAGCTGGCGGCGTACGGCATAGACCCGCGCACCTGGGAGCTCGTCACCATCACCCTGCACGAGCAGCGACCCGACAAGCCCGACGGTGAGCTGTTCCAGGTTCTGCACGCCTCGGCGCCCGAGCGCCGGCACCTGCCCGAAACCGTAAAGGATCGAATGCCCCGATGAGCCTGATGATTCTGATCGCCGGACCGTACGCGTCCGGAACCGGGGGCGACCCGGCCCTCATGCGGGAGAACCTGCGGCGGCTCGAAACCGCGGCCTGGCCCCTGTTCAAAGCGGGGCACCTGCCGATGATCGGCGAATGGGTCGCGCTGCCGGTTCTCGACAGCGCCGGCGCCACCGGCCCCACCGATCCCCTGGCCGAACAGGTCATGTACCCGACCGCGGCCCGCCTGCTGGAGCGCTGCGACGCCGTCCTGCGGCTGCCGGGGGAGTCCCGCGGCGCCGACCAGGACGTCGCCATCGCCCGGGAGCGCGGCATCCCCGTGTACTACGACCTCAATGAGGTCCCGGGGATCGGGACGGCGGACTGACGTGCTCACCTTGAGCGGGGGCCGGGTCGTCACGCCCGGGGTGGTTCTCGATCCGGGGTGGCTGACCATCGACGGCGGGCTCATCCGGGCGGTGGGCCGGGGGCGTCCGCCGGCAGGTGGGCGCGTGGTCGATGTGGAGGGTGGGTGGCTGCTGCCGGGCTTCGTCGACCTGCACATGCATGGCGGGGGTGGGGCCCAGGTCACCACCGACGACGCGGAGGAGATCCGGCGGGCGGTGGCCTTCCACCGGCGGCACGGCACCACCCGCACGCTGGCCAGCCTGGTCACCGATCGCCTGGACCGGATGGTCGCGGCCGTGGCCACCCTGGCCGGGATGATCGACGCGGGGGAGCCGGGCCTGGTCGGCATCCACTTGGAGGGGCCGTTCCTCAATCCGGCCAAGCGGGGCTCGCACCACCAGGAGTTCCTGCTGGCGCCGGATCCGGTCGCGCTGGGGCGGCTGCTGGAGGCCGGGCGGGGGCACATCAGGGTCGTCACCCTCGCGCCGGAACTGCCGGGTGGGCCGGAGCTGATCGAGCAGGTGGTCGCGGCGGGTGCCATCGCCGCCGTCGGGCACACCGAGGCGACGTACGTCCAAGCGCGTGATGCCTTCGCCGGCGGCGCCCGCCTGGCCACCCACCTGTTCAACGCCATGCGGCAGTTCCACCACCGTGACCCCGGCCCGGCCGGGGCGGCCCTGGCCAATCCGGCGGTCACCTGCGAGATCATCAACGACGGGGTCCACGTGCACGACGACGCGGTCCGCATCGCGGTGGGGGCGGCCGGTCCGGAGCGGATCGCGTTCGTGACCGACGCGACGCCGGCCGCCGGGATGACCGACGGTCGTTATCACCTGGGCCCGGTGCCGGTCATCGCCGACGGCGGCGCCGTACGCCTCACCGACGGCGCCCTGGCCGGCAGCACCCTCACGATGGACGCCGCCGTGCGGCACGCCGTCCAGGTCACCGGCCTGCCCGTCACGGACGTCGCCCGGTCCGCGGCCACCACTCCGGCCGCCCTGCTGGGCCTGGCCGACCGCACCGGCAGTCTCGTTCCGGGCAAGGCGGCCGACGTGGTCGTGCTGGACGACGACCTGCGCGTGCGGGACGTGCTGATGGGTGGGCGCTCTATCGCTTGAGGGCGGTCAGCAGCAGGTCCAGGCCGAGTTCGAAGGCGCGATCGGCCCGGGGCCGGCCCTGGCCGGCGGCTTCGATGGCGGCGATCAGGACGGGCGTACGGGCCTGGGCCTTGTCCCAGACCTCGTCCGGGGCGGCGACGTCGAGGGCGGAGCCGATCACGAAGCTGTCGAGCACCGTGATGACGTCCAGCAGGCGGGCGGTGGGGATGCCGGCGGTGGTGAGAACGGTGGCGATGTCGTCGTACATGCGGACCACGGCGGGCGACGAGACGGTGTGGGCGGTGAGCATCGGAATGAGGCGGGGGTGGCGGGCGAAGGCGTCACGGTAGTGGCGCAGCAGGGCGCGGAGGGTGTCGTCCCAGGGCGCCGGGACCGCGGCGAAGGGCGCCTCGGTGAAGATGCGGGCGCGCATCGCCTCGACGATCTCGGTCTTGCCGGCCACGTGGTTGTAGAGCGAGGACGGGCGTACGGACAGCGCGGTGGCTATCTCGCCCATCGTGAACTCGCCCTGGGCGTCCACGAGTTTCAGGGCCACGGCGGCGATCTTGTCGACCGACAGCTTCGGCTTGGCCGGGCGGCCCACGGAGCTCCTCTCGACAAGTGGTCGGGTCCCCACCATACTAAAACGAATACAATTCGTTTGGAGGGGTGGTCATGCGCCTGATCCGGTCCGGGCCGCACGATTCGCCGGCCCGCGTCGACGGGCCGTCGCGGGCGCCGCTGCGGATCGGCGTCGTGCAGCACCGCTGGCGGGCCGACGCCGGGGAGCTGCAGGACGCGCTGCTCGGCGGGATCGGCCAGGCGGCGGCCGAGGGTGCGCAGATCGTGTTCCTGCCCGAGCTGACGCTGTCGCGCTATCCGGCCTTCGAGGCGCCGCGCGGGGTTCCGGTCGAGGCAGCCGAGGATCTGACGACCGGCCCGACGGTGACGTTCGCGGCCGAGGCGGCCCGCAAGTTCGGGATTCCGGTGCACGCCTCCCTCTACGAGAAGGAGGACCTCGGCGACGGGCTCGGCTACAACACCGCGATCCTCGTCGATCCGGACGGGCGTCTCGTCGCCCGCACCCGCAAGACCCACATTCCGGTCACCGAGGGGTACGTGGAGGACAAGTACTTCCGCCCGGGACCGGCCGGCGACGCTTACCCCGTCCATCACGTCGCCGGTGCCGGCCTGGGCCTGCCGACCTGTTGGGACGAATGGTTCCCGGAGGTGGCCCGGCTGTACGCGCTCGGCGGGGCCGACCTGCTCGCGTACCCGACGGCGATCGGCTCCGAGCCCGACCACCCCCGC
Organism: Actinoplanes sp. NPDC049598; assembly: GCF_040675435.1. Lineage (NCBI taxonomy): Bacteria > Bacillati > Actinomycetota > Actinomycetes > Micromonosporales > Micromonosporaceae > Actinoplanes > Actinoplanes sp. NPDC049598. The sequence goes on from NZ_JBFAOX010000022.1 coordinate 6,932, forward strand.
TTCGACACGCAACCGTTGTGGCAGCAGGTGATCGTCGGGCACGCCATCGCCAACGGCCTGTTCATCGCCGTGCCCAACCGGACCGGCGACGAGGGCCGGATCCGCTTCTACGGCTCGTCGTTCATCGCCGACCCGTACGGCCGGATCCTCGCCCAGGCCCCTCGCGACGAGGAGGCGGTGCTCGTGGCCGATCTCGACCTCGACCAGCGCCGCGACTGGCTCACCCTGTTCCCGTTCCTGACGACCAGACGACCGGAGACGTACGGAGGCCTGGCGTGACCGGCGCGCAGTGGCGGATGCCGGCCGAGACCGAGCCGCACGAGTGCACGTGGATGGCGTGGCCGTCGACCGGCTACGCGCTGGGCGAGACCACGGCCGACGCCGACGAGGCCCGTCGGGCCTGGGCGGCGGTCGCGCTCGCGGTGGCCGAGTTCGAGCCCGTACGCATGGTGGTCGACCCCGTCGCGGTGACCCACGCCCGCAAGTGGCTGGGATACGATGTGGAGCTGCTCGAAGCGCCGCTGGACGACGCGTGGATGCGTGACATGGGGCCGACCTTCGTGGTCGGGCCGCGCGGTCTGGGCGCGGTCGACTGGGTGTTCAACGGGTGGGGTCGGCAGAGCTGGGCCCACTGGGAGAAGGATGCCCGGATCGCCCGGCAGGTCGCCGAGTGGGCGGGCGCCGAGCTCATCGACTCGACCATGGTGAACGAGGGCGGCGGGATCCACGTCGACGGGGCCGGGACCGTGCTGGTCACCGAGACCGTGCAGCTGGACCCCGGCCGCAATCCGGGCTGGCGCAAGGAGGACGTCGAGCGGGAGCTGCGGCGGACCCTGGGCGTCCGGGACGTGGTGTGGCTGCCGCGGGGACTGACCCGCGACTACCAGGAGTTCGGCACGCGCGGGCACGTCGACATCGTGGCCACCATGCCGTCGCCGGGGACGGTGCTGCTGCACGTCCAGCCCGCCCCCGAGCACCCCGATTTCGAGGTGACGGCGGCGATCCGGCTGGCCCTGCCGTCGCGATGGCGGGTCGTCGAGCTGCTCGCCCCGGCGCGGCTCGAGGACGGGGAGGGCCCGGTCGACCACAGCTATGTCAACCACCTCGTCGTCAACGGTGGGGTCGTGGCGTGCACGTTCGACGACCCGCGGGACGAGGCCGCGCTCGAGGTGCTCGCCGCCGCGTACCCCGGCCGGAAGGTGGCCGGGGTCGACGCGCGGGTGATCTTCGCCCGCGGCGGGGGTATCCACTGCATCACCCAGCAACAACCGAAGGTGGGATCGTGAACGACGTGGACGTCGTGGTGGTCGGGGCCGGAGTGACCGGTCTGACCGCCGCTCTGCGGCTGCAGCAGGCCGGCTTGAAGGTGGTCGTCCTGGAGGCCCGCGACCGGGTCGGTGGGCGGTTGCTCACCGAGACGATCGACGGCGTACGCCTCGAGATCGGCGGCCAATGGGTGTCGCCCGACCAAACTGCCCTGCTCCGCCTCGTCGACGAGCTGGGCCTGTCGACGTACCCGCGGTACCGGTCGGGTGAGTCCGTCTACATCGGACGTGATGGGGTGCGGCGGACCTTCCGGGGCGACGCCTTTCCCGTGCCGGAGGAGACGGCGGCCGAGATCAAGCGGGTCGCCGAGGAGCTGAACCGGCTCGCGGCCCGGATGGACCCGCTCGTGCCGTGGGAGCACCCGTCGGCCGAGGTGCTCGACCGGATGTCGTTCGCCGAGTGGCTGGCCGGGCAGACGGACGATCCGGAGGCGCGGGACAACATCGCCCTCTACATCGGACCGGCGATGCTGACCAAGCCGGCGCACTCGTTCTCGGCGCTGTCGGCGGTGCTGATGGCGGCCAGCGCGGGCGGCTTCGACCATCTGCTCGACGCCGACTTCATCCTCGACCGGCGCATCGTGGGCGGGCTGCAGGAGGTGCCGCTGCGGTTGGCTTCCGCGGTGGACGTGAAGTTGTCGACGCCGATCGACCGGATCGAGTGGTCGGCCGAGGGCGCGGTCGTGGGTCCGTACCGGGCCCGGCACGTCGTCGTGGCGGTGCCGCCGACCCTGGTGAACCGGATCCGGTACGTGCCGGCGCTGCCGCCGGTGCAGGCCCAGATGCGCCAGCACCAGTCGTTCGGGCTCGTCATCAAGCTGCACATCACGTACGAGACCCCGTTCTGGCGCGCCGAAGGGTTGTCGGGGACCGCGTTCAGCCCGTACGCGCTGGTGCACGAGTCGTACGACAACAGCAACGAGGACATCGAGGGCGACGACCGCGGGATCCTGGTCGGCTTCGTCTCGGACGTCAAGGCGGATGGGCTGCTCGCCCTGTCGCCGGCCGAGCGCCGCGAGAAGGTGCTGGAGTCGCTCGCGGCCTACTACGGGCCGCGGGCGCTGTCGCCGGTGGCGTACTACGAAAGCCCGTGGCAGGCCGACGAGTGGACGGCCGGGGCGTTCGGGACCAGCTTCGACATCGGATCGCTCACCCGGTACGGGCGGGAGCTGCGCACGCCGGTCGGCCCGCTGTCGTTCGTCAGCAGCGACGTGGCCGGCCTCGGCTTCCAGCACGTGGACGGCGCGATCCGGATGGGCGAGGCGGCCGCGGCCGGCATCATCCGGTCGCGATCGGAGTGACGGGCCCGGCCGGCATCATCCGGTCGCGATCAGCGATGCCCGCAGCCGGCTGACGGCCTCGGCCCGCACGCCCGCGAGCACCGGCTCGGCGCTGACCGCAGCGGCGCGGATCGGCACGTGCCGGGGCATCTGCTCGCCGGCGGCCCGGATGTCGTCGGCCAGGGCCGGCCCCCACGAGCCGCCGAGCACGATCTCACGCGGGTCGGCCAGCGCGGTCACCGCTGCGACGACCCCACCGACCGCCCGGGCGACCATCGCCCGGGCGGCGGCGTCGCTCGCCAGCAGCCGGTCGACGTCGATCGCGGTGGAGCTGTCCCGCCGCAGCCCCAGCCGACCGAAGACCTCGATGAAACGGACCGCCCGCCCACCCGGCCCGACAGTCAGCAGATGGGCGAGCTCCCCGGCCAGACCGCTGTGACCGCGCCGAACCTCGCCGTCGCTGACGATCGCGCAACCCAGCCCTTCACCCAGATAGAGATACGCGAAGTCGCCCGCTCGATCCCGCTCATCGCTCGAACGCGCATGCTCGGAGGGCTGTTCGTGTCCGTTCGGCCGCGAGCCTTCGCTCGGCTGTGCCCGGTGGTCCCGTTCGGCCAGGGCGGCCCAGTTCACGTCGTTGTCGACGGTGACGGGGCCGGACACATATGGCGCGAGAATCGCGACCGGGTCGAGCTCACCGACCAGAAAAGGGGCATCCGGCAGGTGGACCAGCCGGCCGGTCGCCCGGTCGACCGGATCGGCGGCGCCGACGACGGCCAGGCGGATCGGCCGAGCGCCGGACAATCGAGTGGCCTCTTCCACGGCCGAGGCGACCGCTGCGGCGAGTTTCGCTGGCTGGGCCGGCCCAGAAGCCCGGCTCGGCTCGGTGGGGTTGGTTGGTCGGCCGGCGTAGCTCGGCTCGATGGGGTGGGCGGGTCCGGCGGCGTGGCTCGGCTCGGTGGGGTGAGCCGGCCGGAAAGCTCGGCCGACGGTGTCGCCGTAGACGTCCACGCACTCCGCCACGACCCCCTCGGGGGCGATGGTGACCGCCAGCGCGGCCCCGGCGCCGGGGGAGAGGGCGTAGTACGAGCCCACCCGGCCCTTGCCGCGCCCGCCGGCGGTGCGCTCGCCGGTGTCGGCCACCAGCCCGCGCTCGGTCAGGCGGCGCACGCTCTCGCCCGCGGTCGGCTTCGAGATGCCGATCTCGGTGGCCAGCTCGGCCCGGGTCAGGCGCCGGTGCCGCATCAGCGTGCGCAGCACCTGTTCGTCACTGATCTCCACTCAACCATTCTAGTAAGGCCCCTTGCCTTGGATCTCCGCGACACGTACCGTTATTCAAGTAAGGAGCCTTGACTAGAAGGAGATCCGCCGTGCCGACGACCACCGCCCTGCCGCACTGGGAGGAGACTCCCGCCGACCTGCGCGCCGCGACCCGCGAGATCAAGGCCGCGCTGCGCGCACAGATCGAGGCCTCGGGCCGTACGGTCGACGAGGTCTTCGCCGTCGTCGAACGGCGCGTGCAGGCCGCCGTCGACGACATCAACGCCACCCGGCGCCGCGGCGAGAACCCGTGGCCGGTCATCGATTACGCCGACATCGAGGCGGGCACCGCGCCGACCGACCTGATCAGGAAACGGGGCTGTCTCGTCGTGCGCGGGCACTTCGAGCGCGAGCAGGCCCTGCGGTGGGACCAGAGCATCGTCGACTACGTCGAGGGCAACCACTTCTTCGAGAACTACCGCGGCCCCGGCGACGACTTCTTCGGCAGCGTCGGCTCCAAGCCCGAGATCTACCCGATCTACTGGTCGCACGCCCAGATGGAAGCCCGGCAGAGCGACCGCATGGCCAAGGTGCAGGCCTTCCTCAACAGCCAGTGGAAGCACACCTCGGACGAGGGCACGCAGTGGTTCGACCCGGACCGCGACTCGCTCTACCCCGACCGGATCCGCCGCCGCCCCGAGGGCGCCGACTCGGCCGGCCTGGGCACCCACCTCGACCCGGGCACGCTGGATCTGTGGATGACCCGGGCCTATCAGAAGGCGTTCCGGCATCTGTTCGACGGCAGCGTCGAGCAGTACGACCCGTGGGACGCCGCCTACCGCACCGACGGCCCGCAATATCCGGGCTCCACGATGTGCTCGGCCTTCCGCACGTTCCAGGGCTGGACCGCGCTGTCCGACATGGCCCACGACCAGGGCGTGCTGCACACCGTCCCGATCCCCGAGGCGATGGCCTACCTGATGCTGCGCCCGCTGCTCTCCGACGTCCCGGACGACGACATGTGCGGCGTCACCGTCAACCAGGTCTTCCCGGCCGGCCACAAGTGGCACGCCCCGCTCATGGAGGCCCTGTCCGGCATCCCCGACGTCCGGGCCGGCGACTCCGTCTGGTGGCACTGCGACATGATCCACAGCGTCGCCCCGGTCGAGGCCCAGCAGGGCTGGGGCAACGTCATGTACATCCCGGCCGCCCCGTGGTGCCCCCGCAACGAGAAGTACGCCTCGTCCGTCCGCGACGCCTTCGCCAAGGGCGAGAGCCCGTCCGACTTCCCGCCCGAGCACTACGAAAGTGAGTGGCCCGACCGCTTCCACTTCGAGGACCTGAACGAGACCGGCCGCCGCGGCCTCGGCCTCGCCTGACCGCGCGGCCACATACGTACGTCACCAGGCGGTCAGCACGAGATGGTTGACGAGCAGGGCGGTGGCGGCCTGCCCGGCCAGCCACCAGCGCCGATCCGGCCGGGGCAGCAGCGACGCCGCGGCCGGAAGCCAGATCGCGAAGGGCAGCCAGATCCGCTCCACCTCGGCCTTGCTCATGCCCGACAGGTCCGCCACCAGCGCGGCCCCGGCCCAGGCCAGAACCAGCCCCGCGACCGGGCCGCCGGCCGGCACGGCGCGGCGCAGGATCGCGGCGGCGGCCGGGCCCGCGCTGAGGCTGAACGCCGCGAGGTTCGCCCACACCCAGTACGCGTACGGCCGCTCCGAAGCCAGGCCCTGGTAGTAGCGCTGCCGCACCAGGCCGTACCCCTCCCACCAGGCGAAGCCGAGCCCCGTCACCGTGCCCACGATCAAGGCCGTGCCCACCGCCGCCCAGATCAGGAGGCGCCATCGGCTGCGGCGCAGGACGATCACGGCCAGGGCCGGCAGGGCCAGCAGGACCAACCCATAGGAGAGGTACGCGCAGACGGCCAGCCCCGCCCCCGCGGCGGCGACCGCCCACCGCGAGCCCCGGGACAGCCCGAGGGCCAGCAGCGCCACCGAGACCGCCGCCGCGCCCGCGAAGAGCCCGTCGGCCGAGGCGCCCACCCACACCGCGCCCGGGAAGAGCGCCAGGAACGGCGCCGCCGCCCGGGCCGCCGCTTCGCCGCCGAGCTCCCGCACCGTGACCATGACCGCCACCACGGCCAGACCACCACCCACGACGCAGGCGACGGCGGCCCAGCCGCCCCCGCCCAGCCCGACCCGGTCCAGGCCGACGAAGACGAGCAGCGCGCCCGGCGGATGCCCGGCCACATGCGTGGTCCACGGATCGGGGCCACCGTCGAGGATCCGGCTGTCGAAACCCCGCAGCAGGGCCGGGATGCCGGTCGTCGCGGGCACCTCGGCGAGATACTCGTACGGCGTGGTCAACCGCCCGGCGAGGCCACGCCGCCAGCCGTCGATCAGGGCCAGCGCGAACGTCCACGCCAGTGAGGCGGCCCATGTGGCCGCCATCAGCCGTCGCCACGACAGCCGCTCGGCCAGGCCCGGCCCCCACCGGATGACCGCCAGCGCCACCGCGATCGCGGCCGGCGTGCCCACCCCGGCATGCGGCAGCACATGACCGAACAGGGGAGCGGCCGACGCGTGCACGGGATGGCCGGCCCACCCGAGAACCGCGCCCACCAGCGCCGCCGCAGCAACCAAGGCGGCGACGGCACCGAGCGCCCACCGATCCCCGCGCGACGACGGCCCGAGCCGCGCCCACCGATCCCCGCGCGACGACGGCCCGAGCCGCGCCCACCGATCCCGGCGCGATGGACCGAACCGCGCCCGCCACCCGGCGCGGCGCCAGGGCGAGCGTGGGCTCAGGCGCGCAAGGGTGCGCACGCGAACTCCCGCAGCCCGTCGGCCGGTGACACCGCGGCCCGGAATCCGAGCTCGGCCGCCGCCCGTTCAGGGGAGGCGACCACATGCCGGACATCCCCGAGCCGGAACCGGCCGGTCACCTCCGGACGCGGCCCGCCGAACGCCTCCGCGATAGCACCGGCCATCTCACCGACCGTGGTGGGCCGGCCGGATGCGACGTTGTAGGCCCGGAATCCGTCCGCGGTGTCCATGGCGAGCACGTTCGCGCTCGCGACGTCGTCGACATGGACGAAATCGCGCAGCTGACCGCCGTCCTCGTACACCTGCGGCGCCGCCCCGCGCTCCAGCGACGACCGGAAGATCGCCGCCACCCCGCTATACGGCGTGTCGCGCGGCATGCCCGGCCCGTACACGTTGTGGTAGCGCAACGCCGCCACCGCCCCACCGCATTCGCGCGCCCACACCGCGCACAAGTGTTCCTGCGCGACCTTCGTCGCCGCGTAGAAGCTGCGCGGGTCCATCGGCGCGTCCTCGTCCACCAGCCCGGATCGCAGGGCCGATCCGCACGTCGGGCACAGCGGCTCGAACCGTCCCGCGAGCAGATCCGCCGCCGCGCGGGGCGACGGGCGTACGGCGCCATGCCTTTCGCAGTCGTACGCGCCTTCGCCGTACACCACCATGGAGCTGGCCAGCACCAGCCGCCGGATCCCGGCCCCGGCCATCGCGGTCAACAGCACCGCCGTGCCGAGGTCGTTGCAGCCCACGTATTCCGGGACGTCGTCACCCAGCCCGACCAGCGCCGCCTGATGCACCACCGCGTCGACGCCGCGCAGCGCCTCGCTCACCGCGTCCCGGTCCCGCAGATCGGCGCGGTGCATGCGCGCGCCGGGCGGCGCCGTCGGCGGGCTGTTGTGCACGGCCGGATGCCCGTTGTCCAGAACGGACACGTCATGGTTCGCGGCGAGCAGGGCGCCGGCCACGGCCGAGCCGATGAATCCGGCGCCCCCGGTCACGAGAATGTGCGTCATGCCGGCGACCGTAAGCCCGCGCGCCGTCCGGGCGAGCGGTCCGGTCCGATCCGTCAGCGGTTCGTAAGGTCCGGTCGCGACGTTCGCGTTCTGTAAGATCCGGTCGCCCTGACCAGGGATAACTTCCAGCTCATGACCGATGTGGTGTTGCCCTGCCTCAATGAGGCCGCCGCCCTGCCGTGGCTGCTGTCGCGGATGCCCGCCGGCTTCCGGCCGATCCTCGCCGACAACGGCTCCACCGACGGCTCGCGCGCCGTCGCCCGTCGTCTCGGCGCCCGTGTCGTCGAGGTTCCCCGGCGGGGGTACGGCGCCGCGGTGCACGCCGGGGTTCTCGCGGCCGACCCGGCCGACGGCGTCGTCTGTGTGCTGGATGCCGACGGCTCCTTCGACCCGGCCGAGCTGCCCGGGCTGGCCGGGCCCGTCCGGGCCGGTGAGGCCGAGCTGGTCTGCGGCCGCCGCCGGCCCACCACCCGCCGGGCCTGGCCCGCGCACGCCCGGCTGGGCAACGCCGTCGTCTCCCGGCGGGTGCGCCGCGTGACCGGCCTGCCCGTGCACGACATCGCCCCCATGCGCGCCGCCCGCCACGACGCCCTGCTCGCCCTGGACCTGCGCGACCGCCGCTGCGGTTACCCCTTGGAGCTGCTCCTGGCCGCCGCCGGAGCCGGCTGGCGCGTCCGCGAACTGGACGTCACCTACCACCCCCGGGCGGCCGGGACCCGGTCGAAGGTCACCGGCACCGTCCGCGGCACCGCCCAGGCCGTCCGGGACATGCGGGCGGTGCTGGCCCGATGATCCAGCTGCTCGTGATGGCCAAGGCCCCCGTGCCCGGCCGCGTCAAGACCCGCCTGTGCCCGCCCTGCACGCCCGATCAGGCGGCCGCGATAGCCGCCGCCTCCCTGGCCGACACCCTGACAACCACAAGTCAACTTCCGGCCGTACGGCGAGTGCTCGTCCTCGATGGCACTCATCCGCTCCCGCCCGGCTGGTCCCACACGCGCCAGCGCGGCCGTGGCCTGGCCGAGCGCTTGCGGCACGCCTTCGCCGACACCCATGAGCCCGGCGTCCCGTCGCTGCTGATCGGCATGGACACCCCACAGCTGACCACCGCCCTCCTGCACGACGCGGCCGTGAAGCTTCACCACCACGGCTCGGTCCTGGGCCCCGCCGCCGACGGCGGTTGGTGGGCCCTGGGCCTGGCCGACCCCACCACGGCCGACGTTCTCGCCGAGGTGCCGATGTCCACCCCGGACACCGCTGCCCGGACGCTCGCCGCCCTGTCCACCCGGGGCGTCCACCCGGCGCTGCTCCCGCAACTCCGCGATGTCGACACGGCGTCCGACGCCGGAGAGGTGGCGGCCCTCTGCCCGCCTTCCGCCCGCTTCCCGGCCGCGGTCGCCCGGCATCTCCCCGGCGCACAGCCGGTGACCACCCCGCTGGTCACCGCCAGCCCGGCCGGAAGGGGACTGCGATGAGCGTGGCCGTTGTGGAGTGCCCGCCGGAGGAGCGGGCTGCGCTGACCCTCTACGAACGGGCGCTGACCCGGGCCGCGGCCGGTGAGGAGGCGACCTTCGCGATGCGGGGGGCCGACGGGCGTCACCGCCGGGTCGACGCCGCCGGGTGGTGTCGTCCGGGGCGGCCCGGCGACGACGGGCTGCTCGACCGGTGCGTCGGCTCCACCCTGGACGTCGGGTGCGGGCCGGGCCGGCTCACGAGCGCCCTGCTGCTGCGCGGGCGGCCCGCGCTGGGCATTGACGTGAGCGCCACGGCCGTACGCCTGGCGCGGGCCCGGGGCGCGCTCGCGCTGCGCCGGGACGTCTTCGCGGCGGTGCCCGGTCACGGCCGGTGGGAGCATCTCCTGCTCGCCGACGGCAACATCGGCATCGGCGGCGATCCGGTGGGGCTGCTGCGCCGGTGCCGGGAGCTGCTCGCGCCGCACGGCCGGCTGCACGCGGAGCTGGCGGCGCCCGGCGCCGGCAGCTGGTCGGGCGTCGCCACCCTGCACGACCGGACCGGCGGCCCGGGCGCGCCGCTGAGATGGGCCCAGGTGGCGGCGGACGACCTCGCACCCCTGGCCCGGGCGGCCGGGCTGCTCGCCCGTTCGAGCTGGACGGAGGCCGGCCGATGGTTCGCCACCCTCGTGCACGCCTGACGCGCCTCCTGACCTGGCCGGCCACGCCGCCGCGGCGCGGGCCGGTGCGGTCGGCCCGGCTGACCAGCATCCTGGGGATCGCGCTCGGCGTGGCCTTCGGCGTCTGCTTCGTCACCGGCCTGGTGAGCCATCTGATTCAGCATCCGCCGGCCTGGTTCTGGTGGCCGTCGCGCCCGGCCGGCCTCTACCGGTTCACCCAGGGCCTGCACGTGGCAACCGGGCTGGCCACCGTGCCGCTGCTCGGGGCCAAGCTCTGGTCGGTCTATCCCCGTCTGTTCGTCTGGCCACCCGTACGCTCCGTCGCCCACGCCGCCGAGCGCGCGAGCGTCGCCGCCCTGGTCGCCGCCGCCCTGTTCCAGGTGATCAGCGGCGTCCTCAACACCGCCCACCTGTACGGCCCGATGCCGTTCTTCTTCACCACCGCCCACTACTGGATCGCCTGGGTGGCCGTCGGCGCCCTGATCACCCACATCGGCGTCCAGCTCCCGGTCGTCCGCGCGGCCCTGCACCGGTCCCGGCCGCTGGATGATCCGCCGGCCGAGGGTGCGGCCGTCGGGCGGAGGCAACTGCTGGCGGCGGTGGGGGCGGCGGCCGGGGTCATCACGGTGGCCACGGTGGGACAGACTGTTCGGCCGCTGGCCGGGGTCAGCGTGCTCGCGCCGCGGCAGCCGGGCGACGGGCCCCAGGGCGTGCCGGTCAACCGCACCGCGGCGGCGGCCGGGGTGCGGGACGCGGCGCTGGATCCGGGCTATCGGCTGACCGTGGCCGGCTTCGGCCGCAGCATCGCCTTGAGCGCGAGTGACCTGGCGGCCATGCCGCAGCGGACTGTCGTGCTGCCGATCGCCTGCGTGGAGGGGTGGAGCGCGAGCGGCACCTGGTCCGGGGTGCGGCTGCGGGATCTGGCCGCGCTGCTCGGGGCGAACCTGGACGGCGTGGAGGCGGAGGTCGAGTCGCTGCAGGCGGGCGGGCGCTACCGGACGTCGGTGGTGGCGGGGCCGCATCTGGCCGACGAGCGCACGCTGATCGCGGTGCGGCTCGGTGGAGAGCCGCTCGATCTCGACCACGGCTTCCCGGCGCGGCTGATCGCGCCCAACCGGCCCGGAGTTCTGCAGACCAAGTGGGTCTCCCGGATCCTCGTGCGGCGGCGGCGATGAGGCGGGTGCTGATCGGGGTGGGGGTGCTCGTCATGGCGTACGGCCTGACCGGTGTCGCCTTCGATCGGGATCGCCTCGGGGTGGTGGTGTTCCTCATCGCCGTTCTGGTGCTGCACGACGGGGTTTTCATGCCGCTCGTGCTGGCGGGAGGGGCGCTGATCGGGCGGGTCGTGCCGGCCGGATGGCAGGCTCCCGCGCGGACGGCCGGGTTGGTCGGGCTGGCCGTGGCCGTGGTGGGGGTGCCGCTGGTGGCCGGGCCGCTCGACGGGGCGTACGGCTGGGGCCTGGTCTCGATCTTGGTGTTGGTGACCGCGGTGGTGGTGGGCCGTAAGGGAATCGAAAGGTGGCGGAAGGGGCGCGGGGCGGCCAAGCGTGGGTAGCCTCCGAGAAGTGAGCCACCAGGTGCTTGTGGTCGATGATGATCCGACCGTCAGTGACGTCGTACGGCGCTACCTCGAGCAGGACGGGTGCCGGGTGCGGCTGGCGGCGGACGGGCTGGCCGCGCTGGCGGCGGTCGACGCCGAGGTGCCCGACCTGGTGGTGCTCGATCTGATGCTCGGTGGGGTGAACGGGCTCGACGTGTGCCGGCGGCTGCGGGCCGATCAGCCGGGGCTGCCGGTGGTCATGCTGACGGCGCTGGGGGAGGAGAGCGACCGCGTGCTCGGGCTCGAGATGGGCGCGGACGACTACGTGACCAAGCCGTTCAGCCCACGGGAGCTGGTGCTGCGGGTGCGGTCGGTGCTGCGCCGGACGGCCCCGGCGGCCCCGCCCCGGCCGGCCCTGCTGCGGGACGGGGAGCTGGTGGCCGACACCGGGCGGCGGACCGCCGAGCTGGACGGGCGGCCGCTGGCGCTGACCGTGCGCGAGTTCGACCTGCTCGAGTTCCTGATGCGGCATCCGGCCCGGGCCTTCTCCCGGGCCGAGCTGCTCGACCGGGTGTGGGGGTGGCAGTTCGGCGACCAGTCCACGGTCACCGTGCACGTGCGGCGGCTGCGGGAGAAGATCGAGCCCGATCCGGCGGCGCCACGGCGGCTGCTGACCGTGTGGGGTGTGGGCTACCGGTACGAGCCGTGCGCGACATCCTCCTGATCGGGCTCTACTCGCTGGCCGCGGGCGCCGCCGTCGGGCTGCTCGGGGCGGCCGCCCTGCGGGCCCTGCGCGGGCGGTCGATCGCCGTGCACGTGTGTGTGCTGCTCGCCATCACGGTGGCCGCGGTGGTGGCCGGCGTGGTGACGGTGGCACGGGCCATGTTCCTCTCCGCCCACGACACGCAGGTCGTGCTGGTCACGGTGGCCGCCTCGGCCGTGGTCAGCCTGGGCCTGGGGGTCGTGTTCGGGCGGCGGCTGGCGGCGACCGCGGTGTGGGCCGCGCAGGCGCGGGAGCGGGAACGGCGGATGGAGGCCGGCCGGCGCGACCTGGTGGCCTGGGTGTCGCACGACCTGCGCACGCCGCTGGCCGGACTGCGGGCGATGACCGAGGCGCTGCAGGACGGCGTGGTGGCCGACCCGGCGACCGTGGCCGAGTACCACCGGCGGATCGGGGCCGAGACCGAGCGGATGAGCGGGCTGGTCGACGACCTGTTCGAGCTGTCCCGCATCCACGCCGGGGCGCTGCGGCTCGCGCCGGCCGAGCTGCCGCTGGGCGATGTCGTCTCGGATGCGGTGGCCGCGGTGGCGCCGCTGGCCGGGCGCCGGGGAATCCGGGTCGAGGCGGCCGGCTGCGAGTGGCCGGTGGTGACGGCCGGCGCGGCCGAGCTCAACCGGATCATCGACAACCTGCTGACCAACTCGGTGCGCTACACGCCGCCCGACGGCACCATTCACATCGACGCCGGGCGCGACGGCGGCGTCGCCTGGTTCGCGGTGTCGGACAGCTGCGGCGGCATCCCCGAGGAGGATCTGCCGCGGGTCTTCGACGTGGCGTTCCGTGGCAGTCGCGCCCGCACCCCGGAGGCGGCCGGTGGGGGCGGGCTCGGGCTGGCCATCGTGCGCGGGCTGGTCGAGGCGCACGGCGGCCAGGTCCGGGCGGACAATGTCACCGGGGGCTGCCGCTTCGAGGTCCGGTTGCCGGCGAGCAGGTAGGGTAGGTCCCGGTGCGCCGGGAAGTCTGGTCGGCAATGTGACCGACCGACCCCGAAAGTGGATGCCGTGACGGAAACCCCGCGTTTTCTCAGCCGTGGATCGTGGCCCGAGGCCCGCCGCATCGCCGACGTGCTCCGTAAGGAGACCATTGGCGGGGCGCTCCTGCTGATCGGCACCGTCATCGCACTGATCTGGGCGAACTCGCCCTGGTCGAGCGGGTACGAGGCGATGGTCGGCTACCGGATCGGGCCGTCCGCCCTGCATCTGGACCTGACCATCGGCACCTGGGCCGCCGACGGCCTGCTGGCCATCTTCTTCTTCGTGGCCGGGCTGGAGCTCAAACGCGAGTTCGTCGCCGGTGATCTGCGCGACCCGCGCCGGGCCGCCGTGCCGGTGGCGGCCGCGGTCGGCGGGGTGATCGTGCCGGCGGTCTGCTACACGCTGATCAATCTGGGCGGGGCGGTGAAGGGCTGGGCCATCCCGACCGCCACCGACATCGCGTTCGCGCTGGCCGTGCTGGCGGTGATCGGCCGGTGCCTGCCCTCAGCCCTGCGCACCTTCCTGCTCACCCTGGCCGTGGTCGACGACCTGCTCGCCATCGTCATCATCGCGGTCTTCTACACCGCCCACCTGTCGGTGCTGCCGCTGCTGGGAGCGCTGGTCCCGCTCGGGTTGTTCGCCGTGCTGGTGCAGCGGCGGGTGCGCTCCTGGTGGCTGCTGCTGCCGCTGGCCGCCGCGGCCTGGGCGCTGGTGCACGCCTCGGGGGTGCACGCGACGGTGGCCGGGGTGCTGCTGGGCTTCGCCGTCCCGGTGCTGCGGCGCGACGGGAACGACGGCCCCGGGCTGGCCGAGCACTTCGAGCACCGGTTCCGGCCCCTCTCGGCCGGGGTCGCCGTGCCGGTCTTCGCGCTCATGTCGGCCGGGGTGGCCATCGGCGGGCTCGGCGGGCTCTCCTCCGCGCTGACCGACCCGATCGCGATCGGCATCATGGCCGGCCTGGTCGTCGGCAAGCCGGTCGGCATCCTGCTGGCGACCTGGCTGACCGCGCGCTTCACCCGGGCCACCATCGACTCCGGGCTGGCCTGGATCGACGTGGCCGGCCTGGCCGTGCTGGGCGGCATCGGCTTCACGGTGTCGCTGCTCATCGGCGAGCTCGCCTTCGACGGCGGCGAGCAGATCGACCACGTCAAGGTGGCCGTCCTGGTCGGCTCGCTGATCGCCGCCCTGATCGCCACGGTGATCCTGCGGATCCGCAACCGCACCTACCGCAGGCTGTACGACGCCGAGCAGGTCGACCGCGACCGCGACGACGTGCCGGACGTCTACCAGACCTGACCCGTGCGGGCCGGGCGTATCGTCGGACCCATGCGCGCCCGTGATGTGTCCATCTCGATGAGCACGGTCACCGAGGAGGTGCCCGCCCGGGAGGCGGTCAAGCTGCTCGCGGCGCAGGACCTGCCCGGCCTGATCGTGGTCGACGCGAAGGGCCGGCCGCTGACCGTGCTGGCCGGCACCCAGGTGCTGCGCCTGGCCCTGCCGTCCTACTGCCAGGACGACCCGGCCCTGGCCCGGGTGATCGACGAGGCCGCGGCCGACGTCATCTTCGACGGCCTCGGCGACCGCACGGTGGCCGATCTGCTGCCGCGCAACCGCCCCGAGCTGCCCGCGGTCAGCGCCGACGCGACCGCGCTGGAGGTGGCGTCGGTGATGGCCCGCTCCAATGTCCCGCTGGTCGCGGTCGTCGGCCCCGACCGCGTGATGACCGGCGCGATCACACTCGACGGCCTGCTCGACAGAATGCTGGGCACTTAGAAGAAGCGCAGCCACAGATACGGCACGGCCAGCGCGATCGAGATCGCGGTGACGACCAGGCCGTACTTGGTGAAGCCCCAGAACGTGATCTTGTGACCGGCCCGCTCCGCGAGGCCCAGGACGACCACGTTGGCCGAGGCGCCGACCGCGGTCGCGTTGCCGCCCAGGTCGGCGCCGATGGCCAGGGCCCACCACAACACCTGGGCGTGGTCGTTCCCGCCGGCCGCGTCGACCAGCTCGGCCACGATCGGGCTCATCGTGGCCACGTACGGGATGTTGTCGACGATCGCCGAGAGCACCCCCGACCCGAACAGCAGCAGCAGGGTGGCCGGCCACATCTTGCCCTCGACGGCCCCGGTGGCCGCGTGCGCCAGCTCGTCGATCACGCCGGTCGAGACCAGCGCGCCCACCATGACGAACAGCCCGGCGAAGAACACCAGCGTCGGCCACTCGACGTCCCGGGCCACCTCGTTCGCGTCCAGCCGGGACAGCGCGAGCAGCAGCAGGCCGCCGAGCAGCGCGACCACCGAGGGCTCGAGGTGCAGCACGGTGTGCAGGGTGAAGGCGACCAGGACGGCGCCGAGCACGGCCAGGCTGAGCACGACCAGCCGCCGGTCGCGGATGGCGTCGCCCTCGCGCAGCGCCATGATCTTCGCGGCCCGCTCGGCGTCGTACCGGAACGCCGAGCGGAACATGATCCGGCACAGCAGCACCAGCACCACGAGGACGACCAGCACGAAGGGCGCGAGGACAGTAAGGAAGTCGTTGAAGGTCAGCCCGGACCGGCTGGCGATGATGATGTTGGGCGGGTCGCCGACGAGGGTGGCCGTCCCGCCGATGTTGGAGGCGAGGACCTCGGCGATCAGGAACGGCACCGGGGGGACGCCGAGCCGGTCGCAGACCAGCAGCGTCACCGGGGCGACCAGCAGCACCGTGGTCACGTTGTCCAGGGCCGCGGAAAGCACCCCGGTCACCACGATGAGGATCACCATGATCGGGAACGGGCGGCCGCGGGCCCGCTTGGCCGCCCAGATCGCCACGAACTCGAACAGCCCGGTGCGTTTGAGCACGCCGACGATCAGCATCATGCCGAGCAGCAGGAAGATGACGTTCCAGTCGATGCCGGCGTCCTCGGAGAAGAACGCGTGCTCGGCGTCCGTGGCCCCGATGGCCAGCATGATCGCGGCGCCCCCGAGGGCCACCGCGACCCGGTTGATCTTCTCGGTGGCGATCAGCCCGTACGCGATCACGAAGATGCCGACGGCGATCCAGGCGAGCGCGCTCATGTGTCTCCCGAGGGTGGTCAGCCGTCATCGATCGCCGACCAGACTTCCCGGCACACCGGAGATCAACCTACCGCACCGGAAAGGGCGCACTCGGCCAGAAACTTCCGGAGCGGACTGCACAGCGGGGCGGCGAGAGCCGTCCTAGTGGCGTGACCTTCGAGCAATTCGCGATGGCCCGGCTGCCCAGCCTCCTGCGGTTCGCGGTCGTCCTCACCGGCGACCGTGACCTCGCCCAGGACATCGTCCAGGACGTGCTGGCCCGGGTGCACTCCCGCTGGCGGCGGATCAGCGAGACGGAGGACCTGGAGACGTACGTCCGGCGCATGGTGCTCACCGAGTACCTGTCCTGGCGGCGTTTCTGGGCGGTCCGCCGTCTCCGGGCCGCCGGGGGTGGTGCGCCCGGCGGCCTCTGGCAGAGCCTGTCCGGTCTCGGCCGCAAACAGCGGGCGGTGCTGGTGCTGCGCTATTACGAGGAGCTGGACGACGACCAGATCGCCGACCGGCTGGGCGCCTCCCGGGCGACCGTGCGGACCCTTGCGTCGAGGGCGCTGAAGACCCTCCGGCTGGAGCCGGAGCTTGTGGCAAGCATTCCCGCCGAGGAGAAGTCGTGACCGAGCAGCACCCCGACCAGCTCCGCGAGGCCTTCGCGGAGCACGAGCACAACACCCCCGACCCCTCCGCCGTCTACGCCCGCGTGGTCGAGCTCTCCGGCCGGTACAAGCGCCGCCGGCGGGGCGCCCAGATCGCCGCGGGTGGCGTGCTCGGCGCCGGCCTGATCGCCGGCGCCATCAACCTGCCCGCTTTCCTGCCCGGTAGCTCCGACGGCACCGCGGCCGGCATCCCGGTGGCGGCCGCCCCGGCCGTCTCCCCGTCGAGCAGCACGCCGAGCGAGGAGGAGCTGCAGGCGCGCTGGGAGGCTTACGCCAAGGCCGGTTACGGCCTCGGTGACGCCGAGAAGCTGGCGAAGATCTGGAAGCAGACCGACGTGTCGGCCGTCAAGGCCGAGGCGGGCCGCCGGCTGCTGCTCGGCGAGACCCTCCCGGTCAGCCCGCACCCCGACGTGATCCCCAGCGACCGGCCCAGCTCGCCCGATGACGACAAGCAGTTCGCGGCGTACTTCGACGCTGGTTACGTCTACGAGGACGCCGAGAAGCTGGCCGGCATCTGGCACCTGGCCGACCCGTCGGCGGCCAAGCTGGAGGCCGGCAAGCGCCTGCTCGCCGGTCAGGAGCTGCCGGTCAAGCCCAAGCCGGCCAACGTCGCGGCCGCCAAGAAGCAGAAGCAGGAGCTCGCCGCGGTCGACGCCTTCTTCAACAAGGGCTACGACGGCGACGACGCGGCCAAGCTGGCCTCGCTGTGGCACCTGAAGACCCCGTGGGACGCGAAGATCGCGGCCGGCAAGAAGATCCTGGCCGGCCAGAGTCTTCCTATCCAGCCCTGATCAGGGAGAACCCGGCGCCGGGAGCCACCGGGGCCGGGTTCGCCCAGTAGGCTCGTGGGGTGTCCCCGTTCGGTGTGCTCCTGCGCCGGCTGCGGGTCGAGGCCGGGCTGACCCTGGAGCAGCTGGCCGAGGCGTCCGGGGTGAGCGACCGGGCCATCAGCGACATGGAGCGCGGGGTCAGCCGCAGCCCGCGGGTCCGCACGATCGGCGCCATCGCCGACGGCCTCGGTGTGGGCGGCGACGAGCGGGAGGCGCTGCTGGCCGCCGCGCGGGCCGGTCGCGGCGGGGCGGCCGGGGCCTCGCTGCCGGATCCGATCGCCGACTTCATCGGGCGGGCCGGGGAGCTGGCTCTGGTGAGGGGACGAGCCGTCACCGTGATCAGTGGCGACGCCGGGGTCGGGAAGACCACGCTGGCCATCCGGGCCGCCCAGGCCTGGCCGGCCGAGCGGCGGCTCTTCGTGGACCTGCGCGGGCTCGACGCCGAGCCCCTGGACGCGGCGGCGGTGCTGGACCGGCTGATCCGGGCGCTCGACCCCGGCCCGCGGGCCGTCCCGCCGGACGAGGCCCCGTCCCGGTGGCAGACGCTGATCCGCGACCGGCCGCTGGTCGTGCTGCTGGACAACGCGATCAGCGAGGGCCAGGTCCGCCCGGTGCTGCCCGCGCACGGGCCGGCCGTGGTCCTGGTGACCAGCCGGCGCGCGCTGAGCGGTCTCGAGGACGTGCAGCGGATCCGCCTCGGGCCGCTGCCGCCGGCCGACTCGGTGGCCCTGCTGGCCGGCCTCGTCACGGCCGCGCCCGATCAGCTGCGCCGCATCGCCGAGCTCTGCGGGCACGTCCCGCTGGCGTTGCGGATCGCCGGGAACCGGCTGGCCAGCCGCCCGGACTGGACGGCCGACGACCTCATCGCCGGGCTGGCCACCGGCGACCCGCAGGTCAACGCGGCCATCGACCTGTCGTACCGGCAGCTGACGCCCGGGGCCCGCCGCCTGTTCCGCCGGCTGGCGCTGGTGCCGGGCGCCTCCACCGGCCCCGAGCTGGCGGCCGTGCTGGCCGGGGAGCCGTTGCCGGACACCGAGGACGCGCTGGACGACCTGGTCGACCTGAGCCTGCTTCAGCAGCGCCCCGACGGCCGGCTGCAATTCCACGACCTTCTCCGGCTGTACGCCTCGGAAGCGCTGGACCGTGAGGAAGGCGCGGCCGGCCGGGCGGCGATCGTGCGGCGGCGCGACGACTGGCTGCTGGACACCGCGATCGTGGCCGGACGGCATTTCGAGCCCGACTTCGGCCCGGAGAAGGCCGGCCCGACCTTCGGCTCGCCGGAGTCGGCCGGCGACTGGCTGCGGGCCGAGGCCGAGAACTGGCTGCCGGCCCTGCGCGCGGCGGATGACCGGCGGGTCGTCGATGTGGCGGAGTCGCTGCACTGGTTCTCGGACGGCTGGTTCGCCTGGCCCGGATGGGAGGACGTGTTCGGGCTGTCCTGCGCGGCCGCCGAACGGCTCGGCGACGACCGCTTGCGCGCCGTCCACGAGGGCTATCTGGTCTGGGTGTACGTGGTGGTGCAGCACCGGGTGGACGAGGCGCTCGAGCACGCCCGCCTCGCGTCGGCCGCGGCGGTGCGGGCCGGCGACCTCCGGCAGGTCGCCTGGGCCCGGTACTACGAGGCGTGGGCGCTCCACCTGGGGCAGCACTGGACCGAGGCACTGTCGGCGATCAGCCGGGCCGTGGCCGGTTTCCGCGCCGAGGGTGACCGCGAAGGCCTGCCCAACGGGCTGCTGATGTGGGCCAACATCCTGGCCGAGATGGGCCGGGCGGACGAGGCGGCCCTGCTCCTGCGCGAGGTCATCGCCACCATGCGGGACCCGGCGACCGCGCCCCCGCAGAACATCGCCGACTTCGCCGAGGCCGCCGCCTCCCAGGTGCTGTCCGACATCGAAGCCGCCGCCGGGCGCCGGCCCGAGGCCCTGGCCGCGGCCACCCGCGAGATCGAGCTCCGCCAACGGCTCGGGGAGAACGTGGGAGCCATGGTGCGGGCGCTGATCCGGCGGGCGAGCATCCACGTGGCGCTGGGCGACCTCGCGGCGGCCCGGGCCGACATGGCCGCCTTCGAGGCCCTGCGGGACCGGGCCGGCGAGCAGGTGACCGAGCCGGGCCCGGTCCGGGATCGCATCGACGCGGTCTACCGCGCTCTCTCCCAGTAGGACTGCTCGCCGGGCGCATTTCGGGTGCCCGGCGAGCGTCCCCGTTCTTAATTGGTGAAGACCGCCGGGGTCCCCTCGACCGTGCTGTCCAGGACGGGGGCGTAGCGGGCGGTGAAGAAGCCGGCGCCCGGGCAGGTGATCGGGCCGGACGACTTCGTGAAGGCCTGCTGGGTGAAGGTGATCGAGTTGTCCTCGTTGGCCGACACGCCGGCGATGGCGTTGCCGTTGGCGCGGTAGACACAGGTGACCGAGCCGAGGATGGTGCCCAGGCTCAGCGTGGTCTGGATCGGGGCGGTGTCGGTGCCGGTCACCGTGACCGCGCCGGTCGCGCTGTCGACGGTGGTGGCGAACGGCGTGTTGTTGACCGTCACGCTGTTGACCCGGGTCACCCCGAGGATGTTGGCGGTGCAGGTGGCGAAGGTGTGCTCGGTGACCGACTCGGTGGCCACTCCCGGCGCCTCCGGGTTGTCCACGACCGTGGCCGTGAAGGCCGACTGGGCGCACTTGACGCCGGTGGTTCCGCCGGCCGTGGTGGTGAAGTCGGCCGTGGTGCCGGTGGCGACCGCGGCCGTCAGGACGTCGCCCACGGCGACGGCGGTGCCGCCGGCGGCTCCGACGGTGAGCACGGCCGGGGCGTCGGCCAGGGCCGGGGTGGCACCCAGGCCGACCGCGGCGGCGACCGCGGTGATCACGAACAGGGACCGGTACACGCGCATGGCTTCTCTCCTTGGAAGGTCGATTAGCGCAGGTACCGACGTTGACGCTCGACTTGTCGGTTTATAGACCCCGGCCGTACGCAACGTCAAGGCAATCGCGGCGTAACAAAGCACGACCTGCGATCCTCGGCCGCTCGACTTGACCGGTCCGCTACCCGGGAGTAACTTCGCCGCCATCGACATTGACGCTCGACAATGTGTTTCAGTCTCAGTCGATCTAGGAGTATCCGATGGACCCACAAAAAGGCGGCGTCCGCTGGAAGCGATTCGGCGCGATGTTCGGCATCACCACGGCGCTGACCGCCGGCCTGGTGGCGCTGACCGCGGAAGGCGTCCTGGCCGCCAATTTCTCGATCTCCGGCATGCCCTTCACGGTGACCGCCACCCAGCTCCACGGCGACGGGTTCGCCCAGTTCGCGACGCTGGACAACATGATCGAGGACAGCCCGAACGCCGGCGACACCGGCGGCCAGGTGGTCGTCATCGTCTCGGCGATCGACAAGGCCGAATTGACCAAGCTGTGCCAGAGCGTGTCGCTCGGCGGCATGTTCCTGAAAATCACCGCGGGCGACGGCAATACGCCCGTGAAGGCGGACAGCCTGGTCGTCGACTCGGATCTGATCTCCGGTGAGGCCGACTTCAAGAACATCGACATCGGCCAGGACGCGAGCACGTTCGACAAGGTGAACGACCGGCGCCACGGTGGAAAGATCACCGGCGGTGAGGGCGTTTTCGGACAGCAGGCCGACACGGTGGACATCGCCAACCTGCGGCAGAACAACTACGCCACCACGGCGGCGCGGTTCACCCTGCCGCACCTGCGGATGACCTTCACCGACGGCGGGTGCTGACGTGAACGGGCGGACGTCGGCCTTCTCGCGATGGCGGCACGCCCGCCCGTTCTGGGGTGGTCTGCTGGTCACGCTGGCCGGGGCGGAGATCCTGCTGACGGTCAAGGCGCCGCTGCCGATCGTCGTGCACGTCGGCATGCAGGGGCTGGCCGGCTTCCTCGTACCGATGGTGTTGCTTCTCTGCGGGGTCCTGCTGCTGGCCAACCCGGCTCAGCGGCTGTTCTACTCGCTGGTCGCGGCCGGGCTCAGCCTGGGCGCGTGGATCACCTCGAACCTGGGCGGCTTCTTCATCGGCCTGCTGCTCGGCCTGATCGGCAGCGCCCTGGCCTTCGCCTGGGCCCCGCCGGCCCCGGCCGCTCCCGTGGCTCCGGCCGACGAGGCCCCGACCAAGGAGATCGAGCCTGATCAGGAGAGATCGATGTAGTCGAGCTCGACAACGCCGGCGGGTGGCGCGGACGTCAGGTTTCGGCGATCAGGGTGGCGGTGGCGGCCTGGAGGGTGGGGTCGCGCCAGAGGACCGAGAGGCGGTCGTCGTTCAGGCGGGTGGCGGCCTCGGTGACGGCGGGGGTGATGGTCCGGCCGGCTTCGAAGGCGGTCAGGACGGTGGGGTGGATGTACGAAGCGCGCGCGACGGCGGGAGTGTTGCCGAGCAGGGCGCTGGTGGCGCGTACGGCGGCGTTGATCGGGGTTTTGGCCTTCTGATCGTGGCGGGCGCCGCCGAGGGCCGCGGCGGCCAGGACGGTGCCGGCCCAGGTGCGGAACTGCTTGGCGGTGGCGTCGATGCCGGTGTGCGTGTGGATGTAGGCGTTGACGTGCGCGCTGTGCACGGGCTGCCAGGTGCCGTCCGCGCGGTGCCAGGCGAGGAACTCCGGGCCGTGGTCGTCGCGGGCGATCAGACGGCGGACCCAGCCGGCGACGGTGGGATCCGTGACCTCGACGACGCGGTGCTTGTGCTCCTTGGCGATGTAGTCGAAGTGCACAGCGTCCCGGCTCACCCGGACATGATCGCGGAGGAGCGTGGTCAGGCCGTACGTCTCGTTGTCGCGGGCGTACCGCTCGGAGCCGACCCGGAAGAAGCCGAGGTCGAGCAGCCGGGCGGCGATGCTCAGCACCCGGTCGCGGTCCAGCGTGCGCCGGCCGCGCGGGCCGGCGCCGAGCTCCGCGCCGACGTGGTCGCGCAGCACGGGCAGGGCGCCGGCGAAGTCGGGAAGGTGCGCGAACTTGTCACCGGCCCGGGCGGTCGTCCATTCGGCGCTGTAGCGGTACTGGGTGCGCCCGGCGGCGTCGGTGCCGACGGCTTGCACCTTCGCGTGTGGATCGGCCGCGATCCAGACATTCCGCCAGGCCGGCGGCACCTTCAACGCGTGAATGTGCGCGAGCGTGCCCGCATCCGACACCGGTCGCCCGGCGTCGTCCGTGTAGCGGACCGCTTCGGGCACGCCTCGGTCGTGCGCATTTGCGGCCCGGGCCGGCGCGCGGTGGTAGCCGGGTGGGCGCGGGTGAGCGTCGTTCACAGGCGGAAGTGTTGCTCGGATCGGGGGCCATTGGCATCCGGCGGGTGACTGAGATCAGTGACCCAGGTTCCTAGGACGCCTTACACGGTGCGAGGGGTGTCACGATTCGGGTCGGGCAAGGAGGGCAGAACGGTATCGTCGCGCCTGGTATCGCCGGTCCCAAGGAGTTCTCCGTGTCCGCTAACCGCCATGACAGCGCGCGGCTCGCCATTGTGATCGGCGCGCTCGGGGTGGTGTTCGGGGACATCGGCACGAGCCCGATCTACACCCTGCAGACCGTTTTCAACCCGGACGACCCGCATCCGGTGCCGGTCAGCGACAACAACGTGTACGGCGTGGTGTCGCTGATCTTCTGGTCCGTGATGATCATCGTCACCGTCACGTACGTACTGCTGGCCTTGCGCATCGACAACGACGGTGAGGGCGGCATCATGGCCCTCATCGCCCTGCTGCGCCGCAGCGGTGCTCAGCAGGGGCGCAAGGCGGCGATGATCCTGGCCGGGCTGGGCATCTTCGGCGCCTCGCTGTTCTTCGGCGACAGCATGATCACGCCGGCCATCTCGGTGCTGTCCGCGGTCGAGGGGCTCAAGACCGTCGAGCCGTCGCTGGGTGAGGCCGTCGTCCCGATCACCGCCGTCATCATCGTCGTGTTGTTCCTGGTCCAGCGCCGGGGAACGGCCGCCGTGGGCCGGGTCTTCGGGCCCGTCATGATTCTCTGGTTCACGGTCATCGGTGGCTTCGGGATCGCGGGCGTCACGGAGCACCCCCAGATCCTCAAGGCGCTGTCGCCCACGTACGCCCTGAGTTTTCTCGCCGGCCATTTCCACATCGCCTTCTTCGCCCTGGCCGCGATCGTGCTCGCGGTGACCGGGGCCGAGGCCCTGTACGCCGACATGGGTCATTTCGGGCGCAAGGCGATCATGCGTGGATGGCTGTTCCTCGTGCTGCCGGCTTGCACGCTCAGCTACCTGGGTCAGGGCGCGCTGGTGCTCAAGAATCCGGCCAACATCGACGGCCCGTTCTTCCTGCTCGTGCCCGAGTGGGGCCGGCTGCCGCTGGTGCTGCTGGCCACGGCCGCGACCGTGATCGCGTCGCAGGCCGTGATCACCGGTGCGTACTCGGTGGCCTCGCAGGCCGCGCAGCTGGGCTATTTGCCGCGGCTGCGGATCGCGCACACGTCGGAGTCGTCGTTCGGCCAGATCTACGTGCCGTGGATCAACTGGCTGCTGATGGTCTCGGTGCTCACGCTGGTCTTTGCTTTCCGCAGCTCGGCCGCGCTGGCGTACGCGTACGGCATGGCCGCCACCGGCACGATCACCATCACGACGCTGCTGTTCTTCTATGTCGCCCGGAGCCGCCGGCTGGCTCCGCTGTGGCTGATCGGCGTCGGGGCCGGCGTCCTGCTGGCCGTCGATCTGCTCTTCGTGTCGGCCAACCTGACCAAGCTGATCCACGGCGCCTGGCTGCCGCTGCTGATCGCCCTGACCGCGTTCACGCTGATGACGACGTGGCAGGCCGGCCGGCGCATCGTCACCGCCGAGCGCAACCGGCGCGAGGGCTCGCTGCGCGAGTTCATCGCCGACCTGCACGAGCACCGGTCGAAGACGCAGACCGTGCCCGGGACCGCTGTGTTCCTCAACCGCGGCAAGCTGACCGCCCCGCTGGCCATGCGGGCCAACGTCGACCACAACCACGTCCGCCACGAGCAAGTGATCATCATGTCGCTGGAGACCGAGCCGGTGCCGCGGGTGGCCCCGGAGAACCGCATCACCGTGGACGACCTCGGGTACGCCGACGACGGCATCGTGCACGTGATCGCGCGTTTCGGCTACATGGAGACGCCGGACGTGCCCGCCGCGCTGAGCCTGCTCGAGCCGGGCACCACCGAGGGCGACCTTCAGCTCGACCAGGCCTCGTACTTCCTCTCCAAGATCGAGCTGCGGATCGGCCGGGCCCACACGATGGCCCTCTGGCGCAAACGGCTGTTCGTGGCCACGTCCTTCATCACCGCCGACGCGGCCGAGTACTTCAGCCTGCCGCGTGACCGCACGGTCATCATGGGCTCGCACATCGAGGTCTGAGCGTCAGACCGCCGCGCCGGGCCCCGGCAGCAGGTCGACGTCGTCGGCGTGCATGGGCCGGCCGCAGTGGGCGCAGCGCAGGTCGACCCGGCTGATCTCGCCGCAGGCGTGGTGGCGGTAGAGCACCGGCGGCCCCGCCTCGCCGGCGAGCCACTTGTCGCCCCAGCCGACCATGACCATCAACAGGTCGACGAGCTCGGTGCCCTTCTGGGTCAGCACGTATTCGTAGCGGGGGCGGCGGTCGTACGGCCGCCGCTCGAGGACGCCCTGCTCGACGAGGTGGTTGAGCCGCTCGGTCAGGACCTTGCGGGAGATGCCGAGGTCGGCCTGGATCTGCTCGAAGCGGGTGAAGCCGGCGAACACGTCCCGCAGGATCAGCGGCGACCAGGGCTCACCGATCACGTCCAGGGTGCGCGCGATCGAGCAGGCCATCTCGCTGAAGCTCGTGCGTTGCATGGCCCGACCCTAGCATTCAGGGTTCCCTTAAGGAACTGAGATTGCTAGGGTCTCCTCAAGGAACTCAGGAGGGGTGAGCATGAGCAGAGTGATCAGCGCACTGTCCGTCTCGGTCGACGGCTACATCACCAGCCGCGATACCGGCGACCCGGCGATGCTCTTCGACTGGTATTTCGACGGCGACACGCCCAGCCAGGTGTTCGACGGCTTCCGGCTGAGCGAGCCCAGCGCCCGGGTCTTCGACACCCTGGCCGCCCGGGTCGGCGCCTCCCTGGCCGGCCGCAACACCTACGACGACTCGGGCTGGATCGACGGCGGCACGCCGCATCCGGCCGCGCCGCTGGTCGTGCTCACCCATCGCCCGATCCCCGGCACGCGGGAGCGCCAGACCGTCGTCACCACCGGCATCGAGGACGCGGTCGCGGCCGCCCGCGCCGCCGCCGGGGACAAGGACGTCGCGCTCATGGGCGGCGGCGTCACCACCGCGGCCCTGGCCGCCGGGCTCGTCGACGAGGTGGTGCTGCACCAGGTGCCGATCCTGCTCGGCGGTGGCCGTCCCTACTTCCAGGCACTGCCCGGGCCCGTACGCCTGCAGTTGCTCGACGCCGTCGCGGCGCCCGGCGTGACCCATCTGCACTACGAGGTGATCCGGTGATGCTCGAGCCCCGCGTGCGTGAGGTCCTCGACGGCACCCCGATCGCCCACCTGGCCACCGTCCTGCCCGACGGCTCGCCGCACACCGTCCCGCTCTGGGTCGGCACCCACGGCGACCGGATCGTCTTCCTGACCGGGCCCGGCTCCCGCAAGGCGCGCAACCTGCGCCGCGACCCCCGGGTGGCGCTGTCGATCGCCCCGGCCGACAACCCGTTCGAGCCGGTCGTGATCCGCGGCCGCGTCGTCGCCTGGCTCGACGGCGACCCGGCCTGGCAGATCATCGACGCGCTCGCCACCAAGTACATCGGCGCGCCCTACTCGCGCGACCTGGACCGCGTCGTCGCCGTGATCGAGCCCGGGCGTCAGACCGTCGGCGTCAGGTGAACGTGTCCGAGCCGAGCACCGTCAGCAGGGCCAGCTTCTCGTAGCTCTCGGTGCCCGGTGTGGCGGTGAAGATGAGCAACGACTGCCCCTGGTCGGGGTCGAGCAGGGTCTGGCAGTACAGGTCGAGCCGCCCCACCTCGGGATGGACGAAGCGTTTGGCGTTGCTCCACCGCAGCCCGACCTCTTGGCGCTCCCACAACGCGGCGAACTCGGGGCTGATGCGGCGCAGCTCGGCCACGAGTTCCGCGCCGGGGGAGCGGGGTCCCTGCCCGGTGGCGACGGCGCGCAGGATCGAGACGTACACCCGGCTGTTCTCGTCGTGGTCGTCGGGCAGGTAACGCGATCGGGCGGCCGGGTCGGTGAACCACCGGTAGAGGGCGCTGCGCTGCGGCCCGGCGTACACCGTCTCGTCGCCGAGCAAAGCGACGGCCGGCGGTGTCTGCAGCAGCGTCTCCCCGAGCGGGCCCAGGATCTCGGCCGGGGTGTCCTGCAGCCGGTCCATGACCCGCAGCAGGCCCGGGCTGACGTGGCTGTCGCGCAGCTGCCGGGGCTGGCCGCGATGCCCGCAGAGCAGGAACAGGTGGTCCCGCTCCTGCGGGGTCAGGCGCAGGCCCCGGGCGATCGCCGCGGCCATCTGCGGCGACGGCTGCGATCCGCTGCCACGCTCGAGCCGGGCCAGGTAGTCGGCCGACATGTCGCACAGCTCGGCCACCTCCTCGCGGCGCAGCCCGCTCGTCCGCCGGCGCGCGCCGCGGCGCAGCCCCACGTCCTCGGGTTGCAGGGCCAGCCGGCGGCCGCGCAGGAAGGCGGCCAGGCCGTCACGGTCGAGCGCGGTGTCGGTCATGCCTTCATCGTCCGGCATCCGGTCGGCGCTTATCCACGCCCTGCCATTCAGCGGCTGAGCAGTCACTTCATCCGCCGGCCGGGCCGGCGTGCACTGGACCCATGACCAAATGGACCGCAGATCAACTGCCAAGCCTGAGCGGTACGACCGTAGTGATCACCGGCGCCACCGGCGGCATCGGCCTCGTGGCCGCCCGCGAACTGGCCCGGGCCGGCGCCAGCGTCGTCCTGGCCGCCCGCGACGTCGACAAGGCCCGCCGCCTGGTGCCCGGAGACGTCGAGGCCCACCGCCTCGACGTGGCCGACCTGGACTCGGTACGGGCGTTCGCCCGCTCCTACACCGGCCCCGTCGACATCCTGATCAACAACGCCGGCGTCATGGACATCCCGGCCGCCCGCACCGCCCAGGGTCTGGACGTGCAGACCGCGACCAACTACTTCGGCCCGTTCCTGCTGACCAACCTGCTGCTGCCCCGGCTGACCGACCGCGTGGTGACGGTGGGCAGCCAGCTGCACCGCTTCGCCAAGCTGAAGCTGGACGACCTGGATTGGCGCGCCCGCAAGTACAACGGCCTGGCCGCCTACGAGTCCTCCAAGCTGGCTGTCATCCTGTTCTCCCTGGAGCTGCAGCGCCGCCTGACCGAGGCCGGCAGCCCCGTACGCTCGATCGTCGCCCACCCCGGCGTCGCCCGCACCGGCCTGGTCAGCCACTCACCGCTAGGCGTCATCAACCGGCTCCCCTTCCTGGTCCAGGACGCCGAGCGAGGAGCACTGCCCTTGCTGTACGCGGCCACGCAGGATGTGCCCGGCAATGCTTATGTCGGCCCGGACGGGTTGTTCAGCTTCACCGGCTACCCGGTGGTCCGTCAGCCCAGCCGTGCCGCCCGGAACCCCGCCACCGCCCGGAGTCTGTGGCAGGCGACCGCCGCCCTCACCCCGCTCTAGCTTTCGAGCGTCTGCCGCGATGGCCTGGGTGGCGGCGCCGCTGCGGCCGGCCGAGGCGCCGGCCCGGACGTGCCGCTCGGCTGCTTCCTGCTGGTGGTCCTGTGGCCGCCGGCCCGGCGGTTCTTCGTACGCTTACCCCGTGATCAAAGCAGTCATCGTTGACGTCGACGACACGCTGTGCCTGACCGAGGCGGCCTCGTTCGAGCTGGAGAACGAGGTGCTGGCGCGGATGGGGCGGCCTCCGATGACCCGCGAGGTGCACCTGGCGACGTGGGGCGAGACGCTGCTGGCGGCGATGCCGCTGCGGTCGCCCGGCGTCGATCTGGAGCTGTTCGCCGAGCTGTTCCCGGTGCTGCATCAGCGCTACCTGGCCGAGGGGCGCCTCGACGTCATCCCGGCCGAGAACCTCGCGGCGCTGGACCGGCTGGTCGAGAGCGGCTGCACGATCCTGCTGCTCACCTCGCGCACCGAGGCCGAGGTGCGGCATCTGCTGGCGCCCGATCATGTGCTGGCCGGGCGGGTCACCGGGGCGTACCACCAGGGCAACACCCGCTTCCGCAAGCCGGACCCGCGGGTCTTCGACGAGCTGCTGGCCGAGACCGGCCTGCGGGCCGAGCACTGCGTCTACGTGGGGGACTCGCCGGGGGACGCGGTGGCCGCCGGGGGAGCGGGCATCCGGTTCGTGGCCTGCCTGCAGAGCGGGGTGCGCCGGCTCGACGAGTTCGACCCGCGGTACGTGACCGCGTCGGTCGACTCGTTCCCCGAGATCCCGTCGGTGATCCTGGCGACCGCGGCGTAGCACCTCCCCGGTGGGGTATCTGGGCGGGGTGAGCGACACAGTTGACCTGGCCACCACCCTCGCCCCGGACGCGCCGGCGGCGCCGCACAGCGCCAGCGGGGAGCAGGTCTGGACGCACGACCTGAGTGACGTGGCGCTCCCGGCCCGGCCGGTCCGGCGCTGGATGCCCAAGCGCGTGGTGGCCACGCCGGCCGCCTACGACCACCCGCACGGCCTGCGGATCATGCAACGGCTGGGGGAGCTGGGGCTCGAGGTGGAGCGGCTCGCCGCCAACCGGCTCACGGGCGTACGCGGGGAGACCGACCGGGAGACGTACGCCCGGGCCAAAAGCACCCTGGCCATCGTGGTCAGCCCGCCCGCGCGCCGCAAACTGCAGCCGATCGCGCCCAGCGCCGACTGGCGTTTCGACCTGGCCGAGGGCTGCCCGGCCCACTGCCAGTACTGCTACCTGGCCGGTTCGCTGTCGGGCCCGCCGGTGACCCGGGTCTACGCCGACCTCGACGACATCCTGGCCGGGCTGGCCGGCTACGCGGGCCGGGGCACGATCACCTCCCGCAAGGCGGCCCGCCGCGACGAGGGCACCACCTTCGAGGCGTCCTGCTACACCGACCCGCTCGCCCTGGACCACCTGACCGGCAGCTGGCGGCGGGCCGTCACATTCTTCGGCGAGTGGGCGGCGCCGGTGCAGCTGCGCTGGACCACCAAGTTCGACGACGTCGGCGGGTTCGTCGGGCTGCGCCACGAGGGCCGCACCCGGGTCCGGCTCAGCGTCAACTGCCTGCCGGTGACCACCCGCTTCGAGGGCGGCACGGCGCCCCTCGAAGCCCGGCTGGCCGCGCTGCGCCGGCTCGCGCTCGACGGCTACCCGGTCGGGCTGACCATCGCGCCGATCATGGCGGTGCCCGACTGGCCCGATCATTACGGGGCCCTGCTCGACGCGATCGCGGCCGCGGTCGACGGCGTACCGGATCTGGACCTGACGGCCGAGCTGATCACGCACCGGTTCACCCCGGGCAGCAAGGAAGTCCTGCTCGGCTGGTACCCGCGGACCAAGCTCGACCTGGACGAGGAGGGCCGCAGCCGCAAGCACGGCAAGTTCGGGGCGGTGAAGTACGTCTACCCGCCCGAGACGATGCGTGAGCTGCGCGGCTGGTTCGAGGCCGAGATCGCCCACCGGATCCCGGCCTGCCGCATTCTCTACTGGACCTGACCTACGCGGGCTCGTGCTTGGGCTCGGCCTTGCGGCGGTGCAGGGTGAAGGTCACGACCACCACGATGACCGCGCCGACGATGATGCCCAGGATGGCGCTGGCGATCGTGTTGACCAGCCAGCCGACCAGGCCGCCGAGCGCCCCGGTGGCGTCGTGCGCCGCCTCCTCCAGGTGGTGCACGAACTCGTACAGGAAGTGCAGGCCCAGCTCGTCGGTGCCGACCAGGATGATGTGGCCGCCGACCCAGAGCATGGCCGCCGTGCCGATCACGGTCAGCGCCGTCAGGACCTTCGGCATCGCCTTGACCAGGCCGCGGCCGAAACCGGCGATCGCGCCCGGCAGCTGCGACAGGCGCAGCCCGGCGTCGTCCATCTTCACGATCAGGCCGACCGCGCCGTAGACCAGCACGGTCATCACCAGCGCGACCACGGCCAGGATGGCCAGCCGGCTCCAGAACGGCTCGTCGATGACCTCGTTCAGGGTGATCACCATGATCTCGGCCGACAGGATCAGGTCGGTGCGCACCGCCCCGGAGATCAGCGACTTCTCGTCCTTGGCCGCCTCGTCCTTGCCGTGCGCGTCGTGGTGGGCGATCTTCGCCCAGACCTTCTCCGCGCCCTCGAAGCACAGGTAGGCCCCGCCGAGCATGAGGATCGGGGTCAGCAGCCACTCCACGAACTGGCTGAGCAGCAGGATGGCCGGCAGGATGATCAGGAACTTGTTGCGCAGCGACCCCAGCGCGATCCGCTTGATGATCGGGAGCTCACGCTCGGCGGCCAGCCCCCGCACGTACTGCGGGGTCACCGCGGCGTCGTCGATGACGACCCCGGCGGCCTTGGCGCCGGCCTTCGCGGCGGCGGCGCCGACGTCGTCGACCGACGCGGCGGCCGCCCGGGCCAGCACCGCCACGTCGTCCAGCAGGGCTACGAGTCCTCCGGCCAAGGAACAGTCCTTCCGTTCAGTAAGGGCTGAGTGAGTGCGCGCTCATTGTTCCCCAGAAACCTGCGAGTCATGTCACGGGCCTCGACGCGGTATCCCCGCCGGGCCGGCCGCGGTAAAGTGGGATCGCTTTTGTAAGCAGTCGGGTTCTGCGGCCCTTAGCCAGGCTCTCCTCTCGGCACCGTCCCTCACGACGGTCAGCGCGAAATGATCAGTTCGATGGAAGAGTCAGCCTGAAAGGGCTTGCTGGATATGACTTCGCATGATGCCGCTTTTGCACCGGGTCATCTGGTCATGACCGTCCTGGCCGACGGCAGCGTGGACTCCCTGGTCGCCCTGGGCGGCGAGATCGACATGGACAACGCCCCGCAGGTCCGGCAGTTCCTCACCGGGATGCTGGAGCGCGACCGGCCCGGCCGGCTGCTCATCGACATGCAGGACGTGACCTTCCTCGGCTCGGCCGGTGTCCACGCGCTGGTGTACTGCCAGACCGACGCCGACCGGCTCGGCAGCCGTGTCGAGCTGCGCCGGCCCCGCCCCCAGGTCCGCGAGGTCCTGCAGATCTGCGGCGTCACCGAGATGTTCAACCTGCCCGGCTGAGCCGCATCCGTCGTGGACGTCCCGCTGTCTCAAGGTGTGCTTGCGGGTACAGCGGGTACAGAAGCCGGTCATGCAGGCGTTGCGGTTGCCGTTCGATCACCGGACCGACACCGCTTCGCTGCGGCACGCCGCCCACGGATGGCTGATCTCCTGGCAGGACGGCGACGTCGTCGAGGACACGCTGCTGGTCATCACCGAGCTGGTGCAGAACGTCGTGCAGCACACCGGCGACGGCGGCGAGGTCGCGCTGACCGGCAACGGCCAGGTTCTCGTGGAGGTGTTCGACCACAGCCGCAACCTGCCCCGCCTGATCGGGCCCGACCCGCGGCGCCTCGGCGGGCGCGGCATGCTGCTGGTCGACGCGGTCAGCGACGAGTGGGGCAGCCGGCTCACCGCGACCGGCAAGGTCGTCTGGGCCCGGCTGCCGGTCAAGCCCGCGGCGTCATGACCTCACCGACGTGACATCGTCCAGGCCGACCACGGTCAGCAGCGGCGCCAGCAGCTCCGAGGCGACCAGCCGGACCCGGTCGACGTGCGGGAAGACCACGGCCAGGCCGGCGCTGTCGATGTACTCGACCCGGCTCAGGTCGACCACCACCGGGCCGGCCCCGGCCTCGGACAGGGCCCCGTCGAGGGCGGCCGAGAACTCGGCCGCGTTGCTCATGTCGACCTCGCCGGTGACGGCCAGCACGGTCGCGCCGTCGGCGTCCCGGCTGGTGGCGAAGCTCAGTACGGTGCTCATCGGGGAATCCTCGCTTGCAGGCCGACGACGGTGCCCGCCGCGCCGGTCGTCACGGTCACTTCGGTCATCAACGCCCGCATGAGCGTCAGGCCACGGCCCCGGTGCGGGTTCTCGGCCGGCCGCGGGGTCTTCCACCGGCCGCTGTCGGTCACGGTCAGCCGCAGGTAGTCGGCGGTGGCCGCCGCGCGCAGGCTGATCCACCCGGCCGGGCCGTGCCGGTGGCCGTGCTCGATCGCGTTGGCGCACGCCTCACCCGTCGCGACCAGCACGTTCTGCGCGGTCGTGGGGTCGATGCCGGCCCGGGCGAGCCAGCCCCGCAACGCCGAGCGGACCGTGGCCAGCCGGGTCGACTCGGCCGGGAAGTCCAGCTCCAGCGGGCCCGGCTGACGGTAGAGCAGCAGCGCCACGTCGTCGTCGTAACCGCCCTCGGGGGCCATGCTCTCCATCACCTCGGTGGCCAGCTCCTCCAGGGCGGCGCCGCGCCCCCGCTGAATGGTGCCGGCCACCCGTTCGATGCCGGCGGTCAGCGGCCGGCGGCGCCGCTCGACCAGCCCGTCGGTGTAGAGCAGCAGGGTGGCCCGGCTCGGGACCGTGTAGCGGGCCTCCGGCCGCTCGATGGCCGAGCGCACCCCGAGCGGGCGGGAACGGCCCTGGTCGAGCAGGTCGATCGTGCCGTCCGGGTGGGTCACCACGGCCGGCGGGTGACCGGCGCTGGCGTACGCCAGATCGCCGGTGCCCGGGTCGAGGACGGCGCAGAAGACGGTGGCGCACATCGCGCCGGGCAGCTGCACGGCGAACCGGTCGAGCGCGGTCAGCGTCTGCGCCGGGTCGATGTTCTGCAGCAGCAGGGCCCGGCAGGCGCTGCGCAGCTGCCCCATCACCGTGGCCGCCTGCAGGCCGTGGCCGACGCAGTCGCCGACCACGATGCCGATCCGCTGGTCGGGCAGGGCGATCGTGTCGTACCAGTCGCCGCCGACCTTGAGCGGCCGGGTCGCGGGGGAGTAGCGCACGGCGAAACCGGCGGGCAGCTGGGCCGGGCCCAGGATGGCCCGCTGCAGCGCCAGCGCGGTCTCCCGCTGCTGATCGATCTGATGGAGGCGGTGCAGCCCTTGGCCGAGGTGGCCGGCCAGCAGGGCCAGCAGGGTTCGGTCCTGCTCGGTGAAGGGCCGGTTCTCCCCCAGCTGCACCCACAGCGCCATCGTGCCGTCCGGGTGCTCCAGCGCTATCCCCGCGCCCCCGGACTCCTCCGCCACCGGCGTGAGCAGCGCTTTGTCGCGTACGGCGAGAAGCCTTTGCCGTTGATCCTCCGGCAGCCCCTCCCAGCGCAGGGCGGTGTCGGTCGCGGTCGTCACGACGGGGACGCCGGCGCCGGTGAAGACGGCCGCGGAGACCTCGGCCGCCTGCCACAGGCCGCGCAGCTCCTCCAGCACGGCCGGCAGCGTCCCGGGCAGGCTCTCGGCCTCGGACAGGCGCAGGCTCAGGGCGGCCAGGGCGCCCTCGCGCTGCACCGCGTAGTGCTCGGCGGTGACGTCGCGGAACGTGCCGACGATGACCCGCCGGCCGGTGTCCGGATCCTCGACCTGGTTGAACGAGGCGGCCACCCACAGCACGTGGCCGTCGCGGTGGGTCACGGGGATCGTGTACGAGCCGTGCGTCTGATCGACCAGCAGCGCGAACGCCTCCTCCACCTGCCGGTACCCGTCCGGGTCGGACGCCGGATCGGGCCACCACGGGTGCACCGGGGCATAGGGCAGCTGCTCCGGTCCGTACCCCAGGATCTCGGTGAAGGTGGGGTTGATCTCGATGACCGCGCCCGCCTCGTCACAGACGAAGAACGCCTCCTGCAGCGAGTCGATCAGCGCCGTGCGCCACCGGGCGTGGTGGTTGCGCAGACGGGCCAGTTCGACATTCGCCCGTACGCGGGCCAGCAGCTCAGCCGAGGAGAAGGGCTTGACCAGATAGTCGTCGGCGCCGGCCTCCAGCCCCTCGATGGAGGCTTCCTGCCCGGCCCGGGCCGACAGCAGCAGCACGGGGGTGCTCGCGGTCCGGGAGTCGCCGCGCAGCGCGGCCACCAGCTGCAGGCCGTCCAGCCGGGGCATCATCACATCGCTGATGATCAGGTCGGGGTTCTGGGCTCGGGCCGCCTCCAGCGCGGCCCGGCCGTCGGCCACCGCCTCCACGTTGTGCCCGGCCGAGCGCAGCAGCCGGGTCAGGTAGTCGCGCATGTCGGCGTTGTCGTCGGCCACCAGCAGCCGGGCCCGGGCGTGGGTGGCCTGCCGCGGCGTGGGCGTGCCGTCCTCGCCGCCGCCGTCGGGCAGCCAGCGCAGCGCCTCCTGCACGTACGGGTCGGCGGCCGGCGAGACCGGGGCCGCGGACCCGGCGGGCACGATCGCGCTCGCCGGCAGATGCTCGGCGCCGAAGCGCAGCCGGATGGTGAAGGTGGCGCCCTCGCCGAGCGTGCTGTCGGCCCTGATCGTGCCGCCGTGCTGCTCGACCAGCTCCTTGACCAGGGCCAGGCCGATGCCGCTGCCCTCGTTGGAGCGCGACTGGGCGTTCTCGATGCGGTGGAAACGCTCGAACAGCCGGGGTAGCTCCGCCTCGGGCACCCCGATGCCGGTGTCGGCCACCGTGACCACCGCCGCGTCGCCCTCGGCCCGCACGGTCACCCGGATGCCACCGGTGAAGGTGAATTTCAGCGCGTTGCTGAGCAGGTTGAGGATCACCTTCTCCCACATGCCGCGGTCGAGCAGGACCGGCTCGGGCAGCGGCGGGCAGTCCACCTTGAACGTCAGCCCAGCCCGCTCCACGGCCGACTCGAAGACGCTGGCCAGCTCGGCGGTGGCGGCGGACAGGTCGACCGGCTCGTAGCGGGCCTGCATGCGGCCGGCCTCGATGCGCGAGAAGTCCAGCAGCGTGTTGACCAGCTTGCCCAGCCGCAGCGCGTTGCGCTGGATGACGTCGAGCTCGGCCCGCGTCTCCGGATCGCCCGCCCGGTCGAGCAGATCCTCGACCGGGCCCATGATCAGCGTGAGCGGAGTCCGGAACTCGTGGCTGATGTTGGAGAAGAACGCCGTCTTGGCCCGGTCGAGCTCGGCCAGCTCCTCGGCCCGGCGCTGCTGCGCCTCGTAGCTGCGGGCGCTGGCGATGCCGGCCGCGACGTGCCCGGCGGCCAGCTCTATGAAGCCGCGGTAGCTCTCGTCGAGGGCGCGGAACCGGTTGAGACCGGCCACCATGAAGCCGTACGGCGAACCGCCCTGTTGCAGCAGCGGCACCAGCAGCGCCTGGCCGTCGTCGAGGGTGACCAGCTCGGACTCGCCGCGAGCGACGGCCTCGACCGGCCAGCTTCTTCCATTCTGATCGACGCCGGTCGATGTAGTTAACCGTGCCGTGCCGTCCTCTGCGAAGAGGTAGATGTGGGTGAATGGCAGGTCCTTGCGGTTGCGGTCGAGCTGGGCGGCCGCGAAGGACAGCATCTGCTGCTCGGTGCGGATCGCGCTCGGGTCGGAGCCCAGATCGCGCAGCGTCGTCATCCGCCGCTCGCCCAGGACCCGCTCGGTCTCCTCGCTGACCACGCAGAGCATGCCGACCGTGGCGCCCTCGTCGTCGCGCAGCGGGCTGTAGGAGAACGTGTGGTAGCTCTCCTCCTGGTAGCCGGAACGTTCGACGAACAGCAGCAGCGCCTCGTCCCAGGTCGCCTGGCCGGTGGTGAGCACGGTCTCGATCCGTGGGCCGATGTCGCCCCAGATCTCGGCCCACACCTCGCTCGCCGGCCGGCCGAGCGCCCACGGGTACTTACGGCCCAGGGTGTCGCGCCGGTAGGCGGCGTTGCAGAAGAAGGTCAGTTGCGGCCCCCACGCCATCCACATGGGAAAACGGGAGGACAGCAGGATGCTGACCGCCGTCCGCAGGCTTTGCGGCCACCGCTGCGGGGAACCCAGCGGGGTGGACTTCCAATCCACGGCCGCGAGGTCATGACCGACCTCACCACCACCGGCGAACACCTCCGCCGCCGACGCCTCGCTCATCGTCTCGAAGTCTCCCCGGGTCAATTCCTGCAGCTCAGCAAAGATAACCGGACCGGCTTATCAACCTTCCGGCCGACCCGTCCTACCCATTCGTCGGCGGTTGTCACCCGAAAAGATGAGTTTGCCCCCTACTGGATCGCGGGCAATGGTTGCCCGCCGGTCGCGAAGATCCGGCCCCGCAGGAAAGGAGCACGGTTTCATGGCAGTCATCACCGCTTCGGCCCGCACCACCGGCACCGGCCAGGTCGAGGAGACCAACGCCGACGGCGCCGGCGAGCTGATCACGGCGATGGCCGCGATGCCGGCCGGCCACCCGTCCCGCGCGGCCCTGCGCGACCGGGCGATCGAAGCCTGGCTCCCGCTGGCCCGCCACCTCGCGCAGCGCTACTCCGGCCGCGGCGAGCCCACCGACGACCTGGTCCAGACGGCCACCGTCGGCCTGATCAAGGCGGTCGACCGCTTCGACGCCACCCGCGGCGTCGACTTCGCCGGCTACGCCATCCCGACCATCATCGGCGAGATCAAGCGCCACTTCCGCGACCGCACCTGGTCGGTCCGCGTCCCCCGCCGCCTGCAGGAGCTGCGCCTCTCGATCACCGAGGCCAACAACACCCTCACCCACACGCTGGGCCGCGCCCCGACGGTGGCCGACATCGCCGTCCACCTCGGCGTCACCGAGGAAGACGTGCTGGAGGGCCTGGAAGGCGCCCGCGCCTACAACGCGACGTCGCTGTCCACCCCCATCTCGGCCGACGGCTCCACCGAGCTGGGCGACACCCTCGGCGGCGAGGACAGCGAATTCGAGCTGGCCGAGACCCGCGTCGCCCTCGGCCCGGCCCTGGCCACGCTGGACGAGCGCGAGCAGAAGATCCTCACCCTGCGCTTCTACGGCAACCTGACCCAGTCGCAGATCGCCGACCAGGTCGGCATCTCCCAGATGCACGTGTCGCGGCTGCTGACCAAGGCCCTGACCAAGCTCCGCAAGCAGCTGTCGACCGAGGTCCTCTGAGTTTCTACTTGTCCACGCGCGCAGGGGCCCAGCCCCTGCGCGCGTTCGCTTTCTCCCGGAGGCGTCATGGCAACGTGCAACCTGTGCCCGCCCGAAAGCCGTGAAGTGCCCGACGACGAGATGGCGGCCCACCTGAAGGCCGTGCACCCCGAGGTCGACGACGACGGCACGCGGCGCTCGGACGACAGCGCCATCGTCCGGGAATTCGGCGAGGACTAGCGGGACCACGACCTCGCCTCGCCTGCTTGAGAGCGCGTTGCGGGCCGGAGGGGATTCGAACCCCTGGCGGGGCATGGCGCGCCAGCAGCCCCACACGAGCATGACGGCGGCCGCCACGCCAGCCCACCGATATGCCGCTGTCCGGGAAGCGGTTGCGCTTCCCACGTTCCTAGCCGTTTCACGATCGGCTTCGCAAACCCACATACCCGGTAGATGGGTTGAGGCAGGCTGGGTGTGTGGTTGCGGAGGACTATGCGTGGGCGATCGAGTCGTACGCGTTGAACCTGAATTTCTGCCTCACGTTCGTGCGGGGGCTCGAGCCGGACGAGGTGATCGCGCGGCTCGGCGGCGCGGACCCGGTGCCGATCGTGTCGGCCGAGGCGGCCCTCGGGGCGGCGGAGGCCGTGCAGGAGTGGGTCGACCAGAGCGGTGGCACCCACTCGACTGAGCTTGACTTCATCGCGGTGACCCGGGCCGGCGACTGGGCGATGATCATCGAGCCGAACGGGTTCCTCTGCACCGACGACGCAGTGGTCCGGGTGCTGTCCGCGGGCGGCGAGATGGTGTCGTTCTACTACAACGAGAACACCACGCCCCAATTCGCCTGGTCGGTCGGCGGCGTCACGGTGGTCGCCTTCGATCCCGGCAGTCCGGCCTATCGGCACGGCATCGATCGCAGCCGGCTCGACCCGCTGCTGGTGGAGGTCGGGTTTGGGCTCGATGACGAGCGGCAGGACTTTGACCAGGAGTTTCAGCAGCGCACGCTCGCGCTGATGGAACGGATCACCGGCGTAGGGTGGGATGCCGCCTTCCTGGAGACCGCGACGTTCCGCTGCGCCGGCGTCGCCGGGGTGGGCTGCCGGGTCGAGCCCTGGTACGCGGAGGTCCGCGAGGAGCTGGCGGCATACGCCGAGGATCCGGGCGAGTGGATCGACGACGATTTCGATCGGTGGGGTGAGCGTGGGGTCACCGACCGGAGGGTGAAGGCGCTCGGGTCGGCTGGGACGAGGCTCTACGAGGAGGACCGCGAACTCGCCCTGGCGATCGCGTACGCGCCGGAAGAGCTGATCGGACGCATGAGCGAGTGGGCGTGGGAGCGCCCCTTCCGCGCCGCCGGGATCCTGGACGAGCCGTGGCTGGCGCCGATCCGGGAGCGGGTGCGCCGTGGTGAGGTGGTGCCGCCGGAGGATGTTCGGCTGGTCGAGGAGCAGCTGGACCCGTACCTGCGCACGGTGTTGCCGCCGTGGCTTCGCGACGACGAGGGTCAGCGGAGCAACATCGCGCGAGGGCTGGTGGTGCAGTGGGACTCGTACGGCCCGGCGGCCGACCTCTGCTGGGCGTTCGCCCGGGCCGAGGGGGCCGGAGGCGGTTCGTGGCCGGAGATGTTCGCCGCCCTGCGCCGGGATTTCCCCGAGCTCGGTGAGATCGTGGCCCCGCCACCACCACCGCCGCCTCCGGAACGGGACGCCGTGCGCCGCAAGCGTGAGGCCCAGGAGCATCAGGAGGAGCAGTGGCGGCTGGCCGACCTGAAACGCACATGGGGCGGCCGGATCCCGTCGAATCCGCGGCTGCTGGAGCCCGAGGTCTCGGCGCGAACGCTCGGCCTAGTTCCGTACGACCGGGCTCTGATCGACCTGATCGCCGACGCTGAGCCAGCGGACCAGCGGAGGATGGCCGTCTGGGCGGCCCGGTACTGCTGCACCCGATCCGGCCTGATCGCGCGCGACTGGGCCAAGGCCGGCCTGGATGCCCTCGAGAACGGTGATCCGCCGCCGCCGTGGTTCGCCGACCACGATGCCGCGTTCGCCCGCCTGTTCGACGTCCCCCGGGAGAGCATCACCCACACGGCCAGCCTCTCGATCGGCGATGCCGAGCCGACGCCGCGGATCGATCCGGAGATCCTGGCGACACACACAGTGGTGATGGCCCGCGACGCCGACCCACTGATCGCGGCGATGGACACCGTCCGCAACGCCGTCGTGCTCGACCCCGACTCCGCCCCCGTCGCCTTCCGCGCCGCGTTCGGTCGGTCATAGCCGGCACCCCCATTCGGAGCGGGCAAGATGTCAAGGCCGCGACAATCGGCCTCCGTCATTGATCAGGTGGCCTCGCCGCCGGTTGGATTGGCTGCTGGCGCTGGCGCGTTGGGAAGGAAACCACCGTGCGGGGTTCTGGCATCGAGCGGGCCTACCACCCGGAGGCCCGAGGACTTCATCGCTGTGTACCGGAAGGCCAGCACTGGCGCCGCGGGCTTCGAAGATCCACAGACTGAGCAGGTTCAGCAACGCGATCAAGGCGAAGTCATTCTTCGCGTGACGGCTCTCAATGCCGCCGATCGGCTTGACCCGGCCTAGCCTTGCGCCGTCTGAGGCGCGCTGTCGGCGGCAGATCAGTGCGGGAGTCCGTCTTGGCTCACTCGTCGAACCCGATGACGATCCGGACTTCGTCTGGGGCACCGAACGCGGCCAGTATCGTCAGCCGCTCAAAGAAGTACGGGGTAAGAAAGTCGCGCAGCCGAAGCTGTTCGCCTTCACCCTCGCGGGCCGGTGCGGTGCCGAAGACGCTGTCGCGGCGACGGCGGTCCCAGAAGACCTGGTCGTAATCGTAGGTTTGTAGTTCGGCCAACGTCAGCCACGATGTTGAGAACAGGTCCGCCCGCCATGAGTCGAAGTCATCGCCGACGACGTCGAGGTCGACGGGCAGGCCACGAGGTTGGGCGATCACTGGTGAGTGCGAGTAATTACGGACGTCGGCCAGGAAGCCAAAGATCCGGTAGTCCGGGTGTTCGAAGACTTCGCTCGTCCGGTCACCGTTCGAAGCCGGGAACGTCTCACGAACGCGCTTCCAGCGACCACCGCGGCGAACCTCGACAGCTGTGTGAATGTCGGCTACCACAACATCGATTCTTCAGCTGCCGTCGGACGGCTTCAGCCGTTCCGCCAAACACGTCCGCTCGACCCGAGGTCGCGCACGGATCACGGCAGATGTGCGCGCTGGCTGGTTAGGTGGGTGCCGTCTGGCTTATTCGGCTGGCCACGGTTTGCCATCGACTTCAGTTAAGACTTGCTCGTCTAAAATGCGGAATGCCTTTCACCCCGGTCCATCCGGCCGCAGTACTTCCCGTCGTGGGTCGCGGGCTGGCGGGCTCCGCCCTCGTGATCGGCGCCATCACCCCAGATCTCCTGATGGTGTCGCCCTTTGCGGCGCCGGTCCATTTCGCGCACACGCCGCTGGGCCTGGTGACCCTGGACCTGGTTCTCGGCACCGTCGTTTTCGTACTGTGGCAGGTGCTGTTCGCTCCGGCGGCCATCGCCCTGTCACCACGCCCACTGTCCGCCCGCTTACCAGCCGACGTTCCGAGAGGAATCGCGTTCCACTTCACCCGTGAGGATCGTGGCGTTCGCGTCCTCATAGCCGTCCTGATCGGCGCGGCGACCCATCTGGCCTGGGACGGCATCACCCACGACTGGATGTGGGGTCCCAGGTACGTTCCCTGGTTGGCGTCTCGCCACGGCTCGCTGATGGGCTGGCAATGGATGCAACACATCAGCGACACCGCCGGAACGGCGATCGTCATCGGGTGGGTCGTCGCCTGGTGGCGTCGTGCGCCCGTGCGCGCCCGAGTCGACGTTCTACCCTCGCGGATCCGCCTGCTCGCGTGGTCGGCGATCCTCGGCCCGGCAGCCACCGGCTTCCTGCACGGCCTGCTCACCGGATCTCTGTACCTGGCATTCTCCCGAGGCGCCGCGCTGGGCGCCGTCGGCCTCGTCGCCGTCGCCACGATCTGGCGCCCGCACACGCGCCGAACAACCACAGCCGGCATAACCAGCATGGGCTCACCGGCAGATCACCCATAGTCAACAAACTTCGCCGAAACTCCCAGCACACCGGCGCAGCCGTCGATCTTCGCCCAGTCCGCACCGTCGCCACAGCGTCACCGGCGCCGCCACCCTGTTAGGCGGCACGCACGGCGACCACGAGGTGGGGCTGCGCGAGGGCAGCGATCGAGCGCGCGCTCTTCGGCAGATCCGCACATTGGCGCCCCGCATCCCTTCATGGACGCTGTGAGGCGGCGTGAACGGGCTCGACCCTAAGCCTCGGACGGCACGGAGACTAGCGGGGCTGCAAGGACGTGGTGGCGGCCCACGAAGCCAGCAAAGTAAGCGCGTGGGCGGTAGGCGAGTCCGGCTCGGCGGCGTAGATGGTCATGTGCAGGCCGGGCTCGGCGATCAGAGCCATGGTCTCGTAGGCCAGATGCAGGTCGCCGACCACGTGGTGGTGGAAATGCTTCATGCCGGTGCCGTGGAGGCGGACGTTGTGGGAGCCCCAGCGGCGGCGGAACTCGTCGCTTCTGGTCGAGAGCTCGCCGACCAGGTCGTGCAGGCCCTTGTCGTGGGGGTCGACGCCGGCGGCGGTGCGCAGGTTGGCCACGGTCATGTCGGCGAAGCGGTTCCAGTCGGGGTAGAAGCGGCGGGCCGCGCTGTCCAGGAACGTGAAGCGGGCGAAGTTCGGCGGGGCGGTCGTGTCCGCGTACAGGTCGCTGTGCATGGCCCGGCCGAGGTGGTTGGCCGCCACCAGGTCGGCGCGGTGGTTGGCCACGATGGCGGGCGCGGTGATCGCGTCGAGGGACCACTGCAGGCTCGGCCGTACGGCCGCAGGCGTTCGGCGCCGGCTGGGGCGCAGCAGGGCGCCGCTGCCGTTGGCCTCCTGCGCCAGGTGCATGAGGTGGGCCCGCTCGGCGTCGTCGAGCTGCAGGGCCCGGGCGATCGCCTCGAGCACCCCGGCCGAGACGCCGGCCAGCGCGCCGCGCTCGAGTTTCGCGTAGTACTCCACGCTCATCCCGGCCAGCGCCGCCACCTCGCTGCGCC
The DNA here is from genome assembly GCF_040675435.1 of Actinoplanes sp. NPDC049598. NCBI lineage: Bacteria > Bacillati > Actinomycetota > Actinomycetes > Micromonosporales > Micromonosporaceae > Actinoplanes > Actinoplanes sp. NPDC049598. The sequence continues at coordinate 49,609 of NZ_JBFAOX010000022.1, forward strand.
GCAGCCCGGGCACCCGGCGCGGCCCGGCGGCCGGGATCCCAGCCCGCTCCGGGGTGATCTTCGCCCGGCGCGAGGTCAGGAACTCGTGGACTTCCACTCGGTTGCTCACCCATCGACGGTACGACCGGTGACGCTGAGCTGGGATGTACTGCCGGTACACCTTTCCACAGGAACTCCTGCGAGCGCCCGCGACCTGGTTTCGTGGAAACATGCGAGGACCGGCCGGAGCTGCCGCTTGAGCAGGCGGCCGGAGGTACAGGGCGATGGACGAGCGCCGGGCCGTCAAGGCCCTGCCGCGTCCGTGACAACACATTGTTTGGGAGAGCGTCATTCTTACCGTCAACGCCATCGCCGCGCCGTCGGCCACCGAGCCGTTGGTGCGCACCACCGTCGAGCGGCGCGACCTCGGGCCGCGGGACATCCTGATCGAGATCCGGTACGCCGGCATCTGCCACTCGGACATTCACACCGTCCGGGGCGAATGGGGCGACATCGCGTACCCCCAGACCGTGGGTCATGAGATCGTCGGCGTGGTCACCGAGGCCGGCGCCGACGTGACCCGGCACAAGGTGGGCGACCGGGTCGGGGTCGGCTGCATGGTCAACTCGTGCCGCGAGTGCGCCAACTGCCAGGCCGGGCAGGAGCAGTACTGCCTGAAGGGCAACACCGGGACGTACGCGTCGGTCGACCGCGACGGCACGATCACCCAGGGCGGCTACTCGACGCACGTCGTGGTCGACGAGGACTTCGTGCTGCGGGTGCCCGAGGCGATCCCGTACGAGAAGGCCGCGCCGCTGCTGTGCGCCGGCATCACCACGTACTCGCCGCTGGCCCACTGGAACGCCGGACCCGGCAAGAAGGTCGCCGTGGTCGGCATGGGCGGCCTCGGCCACATGGCCGTGAAGATCGCCGCCGCGATGGGGGCCGAGGTCACCGTGCTCTCGCAGACGCTGAGCAAGAAGGAGGACGGGCTCGCGTTCGGCGCCCGGGACTACTACGCCACCAGCGACCCGGAGACGTTCGAGAAGCTCGCCAACACCTTCGACCTGATCATCAACACGGTCAGCGCCCCGATCGACATGGCCGCTCACCTGGGCCTGCTGACGCTGGACGGCACGATGGTCAGCGTCGGCGCCCCGCCGGAGCCGCTGCCCATCCAGGTGTTCACGCTGTTCAACAACCGGCGCTCGTTCGCGGGCTCCAGCATCGGCGGCATCGCCGAGACCCAGGAGATGCTGGATTTCTGCGCCGAGCGCGGCATCGCCCCCGAGGTCGAGGTCATCAGCGCCGACGACGTCAACGAGGCGTACGAGCGCGTCATGAAGTCCGACGTCCGCTACCGCTTCGTCATCGACATCGACACCCTGCGCTGAGCGGTGGCTGAGGGGCCGGGGCTTCCGCTCCGGCCCCTCAGCGTGTGTGCTGGGACCATGACGTACGAATCGGTGGCTGCCTGGCGGGCGGCGGGGGAGGCCGGCGACGCCGGGGCGGCAGTGGCGGCGCTCGATCCGGAAGTGCGGCTCATTTCGCCGATCACCGAGCAGTTCACGTTCGACGGGCGCGAGCAGATCCGTACGCTCCTGGAAGTGGCCTTTGAAGTGATCGACTCGATCGTCTACACCGATCAGGTGGCCGAGGGAGAAACGGTCGCGCTCTTCTACGAAGGCACGATCGGAAAGAGCCGGCTGTACGAGGCGCAGCGGCTCCGGCTCGCTCCCGGCGGCCTGATCCGGGAGATCACGCTCTTCATCCGCCCGTTGCCGGCGCTCACACTGCTGATGAATCGGCTCGGCCCCGAATTGGCCCGGCGCAACGGACGGCCCGGCCTGGCCCGGCTCATTCCGGTGGCCGGCGGCATGCTCCATTCCATGGCCGAGACGGGGGAGCGGCGCATCATGCCGAAGGCGGCGCCACGCTGATGTCGCGCTCGTAGGTGGTGAACAGTTCGTAGTCCTTGGCCGGGCCGGTGGCGTGCCAGTGCTCGGTGTAGCTGTCCGGGCCGGTGATGCGGCCGGCCACGACGTACGTGTCGGCGGCGCACGGATGCTCGGCCGACCAGCCTTCGCCGCTGAGGTCCAGCTGGTAGAAGTCGCGACCGTCGGCGAACTTGACGTCGAGGCGGTGGCCGCCGCGGTCCTCGTACCGCAGGGTTCGGGTGGCCGGGCCGCGATGGTCGTCATAGACGAGTTCGCCGTCTTCAAAATACGATAAATCGTCAGCGAACTCGGCTGTGCCGATGAAGGCGCCCTCGACGCCGGCCCGGTGATCGAGGATGCGCCGGCGCACCCGCCAGCGGCCGCGCAGGAACGCCGCCACCGAGCCGTCCTTATGATCTGCAGGCACCGTCACCCTACGGAGGTTTTCATGACGCAGTCCGTCGCGCTGACCCGGCCTCGGCCGCTCGTCCTGGCCGACCTGGTCCCGGGCGCGCTCGCCCGCGACGTCGCGCTGGTCGCCGGTGGCGCCGGCTTCATCGGCGTGCTGGCCCAGATCGCCGTGCACATCCCGGGCACCCCGGTCCCGATCACCGGCCAGACCCTCGGCGTGCTGCTGGTCGGCACCGCGTTCGGCATGCGCCGGGCCGCCGCCACGATCGCGCTGTACGCGGTCGCGGGCGTCCTCGGCGTGCCCTGGTTCGCCGGTGCGCACAGCGGCTACTCGATGGCGTCGTTCGGCTACATCGTCGGCTTCTTCGCCGCCGCCACCCTCTGCGGCTACCTGGCCGAGCGCGGAGCGGACCGGTCGGTGCTGCGCTCGATTCCGGTGATGCTCGCGGGCGAGGTGGTCATGTACGGCATCGGCATGGCCTGGCTGGCCGTGGCGGCCGACCTGACCTTCAGCCAGACGATCAGCCAGGGCCTGACGCCGTTCCTGCTCGGCGACGCGATCAAGGCGGCGCTGGCGGCCGGGCTGCTGCCGGCGGTGTGGAAGCTCGCCCGACGCTGAACCCCGCTGCATTGAACCGGCGGCCCTCGGGCGCGTAGAAGAGAGGCATGAGACAGGGCGGGCGGCGAGTCGACCTCGTACTCGGCCTGCTCGTGCTTCTCGGGGTTCTCACCGGGCTGGCGGCCAACACCATCGGGGTTCGATGGCCGCTCAACCTCATTCAGCTGCACGCGGCGGGGGCGCTGGCGATCCTGCTCCTCGCGCCGTGGAAGTACGTGGTGATCCGCCGCGGCCTGCGCAACCCGCGGCAGCGGCGGCCCACCAAGGCTGTCTCCCTGGCCCTACTGTTCTTCGTGCTGACCACGATCGGCAGCGGGCTGCTCCACTCGACCGGGTGGGTCGAGCACGTGGGGCCGCTCACCCTGATGCAGATCCATGTGGGCGCGGCCGTCGGGGCGGCGCTCGCCGTCGTGGCCCACTTCTTCGGGCATTGGGTACGCCCGCGGCGTACCGACCCGGATCGCCGGGCCCTGCTGCGCCTGGCCGCGCTGGGAGCCGGAGCGGCCGTGGCCACCGCCGCCTGGGACACGTGGGCGGCCACCGCCCGCCGCTTCACCGGCTCCGTGACGAAGGAGTCGCTCGAGGTCACCTCCTGGATCAACGACGGCATCCAGCGCCTCGACCCCTCCACCTGGCGGCTGCGGGTCGGCTCGGCCACGCTCGACTACGCGGACGTGCTGGCCCTGCCCCACGAGCGCTTCACCGCGATCCTCGACTGCACCAGCGGCTGGTACAGCAGCCAGGAATGGGACGGCGTCCGGCTCAGCGCCCTGCTGGAACGGGCCGGCGTGACCCGGGGCGGGTGGCGCAGCGTCGAGGTGCACTCCACGACCGGGTTCACCCGCTGGTTCGGCGCCGAGACCCTCGACGACATCTGGCTGGTCACCGCGGTCGGGGGACGGCCCCTGACGTACGGCCATGGCTTTCCCGCCCGCATCGCGGCGCCCGGCCGTCGCGGCTTCTGGTGGGTCAAATGGGTCGACGCGATCCAGCCGTCGGCGCGCCCGCCGTGGGCCCAGCCCGTGTTCCCGGTGACCTGAGCCATCGGCCAAGATGCATGCATGAGTGATCAACGCGCAGTCGGCTACCGCGGCATGTGGGCGCCACCCGAGAAGGACTCCCGCTCCACCAAGAACCCGATCGGTGAGCTGGAAACGATCCGGGAGTACCTTTCCAACTACCGCCTGACCCTGGGCATGAAGTGTGAGGGACTATCCCCGGAGCAGCTGGCCACCCGGTCGGTGCCGCCGTCCACGCTGAGCCTGCTCGGCCTGATTCGGCACATGGCGGGCGTCGAGCACAACTGGTTCTTCCGCACCCTGCAGGGGCACCTGGCCGAGCCGCGGCTCTACGAGGGAGACCTCGATTTCGACGGCGCGACGGCCGACCCCGCCGTGGTCGAGGACGCCTTCACCGTCTGGCGGGAACAGATCGACGCGGCCGATCGGTGGCTCGACTCGGCGACCGACCTCGCGCACCTGGTCGACCTGGCCAACGGCGAGCAGGCCACCGTCCGGGACATCCTGATCCACATGGTTGAGGAGTACGCCCGTCACTGCGGCCACGCCGACCTGCTCCGCGAGTGCATCGACGGCCGTACCGGCCAGTAAGGGATAGCTAGGCCTACCCCGGGAGTAGCCCTAACACCCGTGACCCCCGCCCTGCCAGCCGACAAGCTGGTCCGTGACATCAACGGAGGGGATGATCATGCAGCGGCGGACGGTTCTGGCGGGGACGGCGCTCGGGGTGGCCGCTCTGGGCATTCCGCGGGTGGCGGAAGCGGGGCGGCGGCGCGGGCTGCTGGCCATCACGAACGTGACGGTGATCGACGCGCGCGGGGGTGTTCGGCGGGGGCAGACCGCGATCATCCAGGGGGAGCGGATCCTCGACGTGGCGGCCGCGGAGCGGGTTCCGGTGCCGCACGGCGCCACGGTGGTCGACGGGGGCGGGAAGTTCCTGATCCCGGGGCTGGCCGACATGCACACGCATGTGGTGGGGATCGACGACACCGACCCCGAGCTGTACGTGGTCAACGGCGTCACCACTACCCGGCAGATGTCGGGCGGGGCCCAGGCGCGGGAACTGCGGCGACAGGTCGAGGCGGGGGAGCGGACCGGGCCGCGATGGATCATCGGGAGCCGGATCGTGGACGGGGCGCCGTCGCTCTGGGACGTCCTGGACGAGGACGGTGGCGTGCACGTCGCCGTCGCGAGCCCGGATCGGGCCCGGGCGGCGGTCCGGCAGGAGCATGCGGCGGGGGCCGCGTTCATCAAGACGTATTCGCGGTTGAGCCGGGAGTCGTTCCTGGCCGTGGCCGACGAGTGCCGCAAGCTCGGGCTGCCGTTCCTCGGGCACGTGCCGGACGTCGTTCAGCTCACCGAGGCCAGCGACCGCGGGCTGCGCACCGTCGAGCACCTGTTCACCGTCTTCTACGACACGTCGTCGCGGGAGGAGGAGCTGCGGCGGGCGGTGGCGGCGGTGCCGATCGGGCCGGGGGAGTACAACGCCTGGTTCAACCGGATGCGGCCACTCGAGTACGCGGCGGCGACGAGCTACGACCGCGGCAAGGCCGGGCGGGTGTTCCAGCGGCTGGCGCGCAACGGCACGTATGTCACGCCGACCCTGGTCCTGCACGACACCAACGACCGGCCGGAGGCGATCGACCGGCACGACCCGCGCTACCGGTATGTCAGCGCCGACATGATCGGCTACTGGGACTGGGCGCTGGAAGAGCTCTACCTGCCAGGCCGTACGCCCCGTCAGGTGGCCGAATCACACGAGATCTACCGCCGGCGGCTGCGGGCGACGGCCGACCTGGCCGCGGCCGGGGTGCCGCTGCTGGCCGGCACCGACCTGGGCACCACGTATCTGATGCCCGGCTTCAGCCTGCACGACGAGCTGGAGCACCTGGTCCGGGCAGGCCTGAGGCCGATCGAGGCGCTGGCCGCGGCGACGCTGAACCCGGCCCGCTACCTCGGCCGGCGCGACCTCGGGGTGGTCGCGGCGGGCGCGGTGGCCGACCTGGTCCTGCTCGACGCCGACCCGCTGCGCGACATCCGCAACACGACGCGCATCAACAGCGTCGTCGTGCGGGGCGAGCTGATCGCCCCGGCCCGCCGCCGCCGGATACTCACCGACATCGAGACGAGAGTGAAACAGCCGAGACCGGCCGCGGCGGTCGCCTACCGCCCCTGCCCCTGCTGAGGGGCGAGCGTGCGGCCTGCCCTTGGTGGGCGGGCGAGCGCGCGGCCTGCCTATGCCTAGCGCGGGTGCGCCGGGCGGCTCACTCCTGCTGGGCGGCGTAGAAGTCCCGTAGGGCGGTGGCCATGAGCTCGGGGGCGGCGCTCGGGGCGAAATGGGACTGGCCGGGCCAGCTGATGCGGTGGGCGCCCGGCAGGGCCGCGGCTAGGGTGTCCATGCTGGTCGGCATGGGTTCCCAGGTGTCGGCGCCCTGCAGGATCAGGGTGGGCACGGGCAGCGGGGAGAAGTGTGGGGTGTCGTCGGCGAGGGCCTCCAGATCGTGCAGCCAGCCCGTGGCCGCGACCGGGTTCGGGGCGGGCGTGCCGAAGGCGGCGCGGATCCGGGCCGGCACCTGGGTGACCTCGTTGAGGACGGCGAACATGCCGGCGTGGTCGTCCCGCTCCCACGCCGAGCGGTAGCGGTCGAGCAGCGGCGCGATCCGTGGCCCGGTGGCGAACAGCGGCGGCTCGAAGACGGCCACCGACCGGATGAGCGGAGCAGGCGCAGGCGAGCCATCGCCAGCGAGAGAGGACGAGACGGCGTGCGGGGCGTCCGGGGTGAGCTGGGCGGCTGCGTGCAGAGCGACCAGGGCGCCGTAGGAGGCGCCGACGAGGTGGGCTGGCCGGCCTATGGCGGTGAGGAGCGCGGTTACGTCGGCGACCTCGTCCTTGAACGACTTGCGGGTGGGTGGGACGTCGCTCGGGGCGTGGCCGCGGCGGGCTGGGATCCACAGCTCGTAGGACGACTCGAGCAGGGGGACGAGCGGGTTCCAGCTGTGCAGGCCGCCGCCGGAGCCGTGCAGGAGCAGGATCGGGTCGCCGGCGCCGAGGCGGCGGACGGAGAGGCGGGTGCCGTCGGCGGAGCGTACGTCAAGGGTCATGGGGTCCACCTAAAAAGAGTTGTGTGGAGGGCGTCGATCAGGCTGCGCCAGGAGGCGTCGAGGTCGCGGGGGTGGCCGAAACCGCCGGTGGCTTCGAGGGTGGCGAAGCCGTGCAGGGTGCTGCGGACGAAACGGAGGGCGTCGGTCAGGGCCGGCTCCTGCAGGTCATAGCCGCGCAGGGTGGCGTAGCTCAACTCGATCAGGCGCAGGTGCCCGGCGGAAGCCAGGCCGATCGGGGCCGGCAGTTGCAGGTTGGTCGCCGCGTACTGGCCGGGGTGGGTGACCGCGAACTCCCGGTAGGCGCCGGCGAAGGCGGACAGGGCGTCGCGGCCGGAGCGGCCCGCCACCGCGATCGACAGCCGGTCGGCGAACAGGGCGGCGGCCCGCACGGCGACCTGGTGCAGCAGAGCCTCCCGGTTGCGCACGTGCCCGTACAAGCTGGCGTCGGCGACCCCGAAACGCCGCGCCACCGCGGCCACCGTGAGCCGGTCCAGCCCGACCTCGTCGGCCATCTCGGCCGCGGCCGCCGACACACGGTCGGCGGTCAGACCCACCCGCGGCATCCTCGGACCCCCTTGGCAAAACCTAGGGGCCCTAGGTTACGCCACCGAGTAAGAATGGTCGACATGAGATCAGGAGTCCACGCCGGGCGCGTCTACGACGAGCCCGGCTGCGACGGCGCCGCCCGCGTGCTGGTCGACCGGCTCTGGCCGCGGGGGGTGAGCAAGGAGCGGGCCACCCTTGACGAGTGGTGCAAAGCCATCGCTCCCAGCCCTGAGCTGCGCAAATGGTACGGCCACGACCCGGCCAGGTTTCCGGAGTTCCGCCGGCGCTACGAGGCCGAGCTGGCCGCGGGGGAGCAGGCCGAAGCGCTGGCTCACCTCCGGCAGCTGGGTCGGCCGTTGCTGCTGCTCACCGCCAGCAAGGAGGTCGCGATCAGCGAGGCCGCCGTGCTCGCGGAGCTGCTAGGTGTCGCTAACGTCTCTCACCCGGGACCCGGTGACAGGCCGTCGGCGTGATGACATGGAATGAGGTCAACTCAGCAATGGCAGGAGGGCGCATGTCGTCACGGACGGATCTCGTCGAAGATCTGATGGGCCGTTTCCCGCACGTTCCGCGCGAAGCGGTCATCAAGGAAGACCTGCTGCGTGGCGGGCTGGCCTTCGACGACTCCGCGCTGACCGACAACGAGGGCGGCGAGGTCAAGCCGAAGTCGTACTTCATCTTCTCGTTCGACCACCGCACGCTGCCCGAGCTGGGTACCGCGGCCCTGCGGCGGCCGCCGGAGGAGATCGTGCTCACCGGCGGGCCGTACGGGCTGCGCCGCACCGTCGTCTCGGTCCGCACCAACCCGGACTCGCCGTACCGGGTCAAGCCCGGCGAGGACGGGAAGCTCCAGCTCTTCCTCGACGGCAAGCCGATCGCCGACGTCGGGCTGCCCCCGATGCCGGACTACTACCGGCACACCCTGGAGAACGGCAAGCAGGTCATGGAGGTCGCGCCCACGATCCAGTGGGGTTACCTCGTCTACCTGACCGTCTTCCGCGTCTGCCAGTACTTCGGCGCCAAGGAGGAGTGCCAGTACTGCGACATCAACCACAACTGGCGCCAGCACAAGGCCGCCGGCCGGCCGTACACCGGTGTCAAGCCGGTCGACGAGGTGCTCGAGGCCCTCGCGATCATCGACAAGTACGACACCGCGAAGACCTCGCACGCGTACACCCTGACCGGGGGCAGCGTCACCTCGAAGGTCGACGGGCTGGAGGAGGCCGACTTCTACGGCCGGTACGCCCAGGCGATCGAGGAGCGCTTCCCCGGCCGCTGGATCGGCAAGGTGGTCGCCCAGGCCCTGCCGCGCGAGGACGTGCAGCGCTTCAAGGACTACGGCATCCAGATCTACCACCCCAACTTCGAGGTGTGGGACAAGCGGCTGTTCGAGCTCTACTGCCCCGGCAAGGAGCGCTACGTGGGCCGTGCCGAGTGGCACCGCCGCATCCTGGAGTCGGCCGAGGTCTTCGGCCCGCGCAACGTCATCCCGAACTTCGTGGCCGGGGTCGAGATGGCCGAGCCGTACGGCTTCCGCAGCGTCGACGAGGCGATCGAGTCGACCACCGAGGGCCTGCAGTACTTCATGTCGCGCGGCATCACCCCGCGGTTCACCACCTGGTGCCCCGAGCCGACAACACCCCTGGGCCGTACGAATCCGCAGGGCGCCCCGCTCGAGTACCACATCCGCCTGCTCGAGGCCTACCGCGCGACCATGGAGGCCAACGGTTTGTCGAGCCCACCCGGCTACGGCCCGCCCGGAGCCGGCAACGCGGTCTTCTCGGTGAGCTCGTTCATGGACAGCCTGCCGGCCGAGACGAAGATCGAAGAGGAGTGAGCGAAAGGGGGCCGGTTGATGCCGGCCCCCTTCCCGCTAGTAGATCGTGAACGGCACGGTCGTCACCGGCGACAGCGAGCCGTCGGTGAACTCCCGCTGCACGGTGAGGGTGTGGTCGCCCGCGCTCTCGGGCGTGTAGGAGACCATCGTCTCCCAGCTGAACCAGTCGTACGGGACCTCCTGGACCGGGCCGTCGTCGACCCGCCACAGGAACTTCTCGGTCACCTCGGCCAGATCCCACGCGGAGAACCCGAACTGGCTCGGCTCACCGGCCGCGCCCAGCGTTGTGGTGACGTCCACCAGCGGGCTCTGCACCATGATCCACTGGGTGGTGGGGTCGGAGACCGTCCCGTCCGCGGTCAGGCTCACCACGGAGATCGACGTGCTGGTCCAGCCCTCGGGCACGTCGACCGAGACGGTCGCGGCGCCGTCCGGGCCGGCCGGGACGGTCTGCTCGGGCAGCGAACCGAGGTGGTAGCGGAAGCTGGCCGCGCCCTCCTGGCCCGCGGTGAAGGTGAGCTTCAGAGCCCGCCCGGCGACCGCTTCCGTGCTGAACGGGCCCTCCCGGGTGAGCCGCGGCGACGACTCGATGTGCAGGACGCGCGTGACCGACGGCGACAGGCTGCCGTCGGCCCGCTTGGCCCAGACCTCCAGCGTGTTGTCGCCCGAGTGGGCCGGCACGACCTGGAAGTTCACATACGAGCCGTCGACCGTCTGGCGCGGGCCGCCGTCGAAGCTGTACACGATGGCGACCGCGTCCGGCAGGTCCGACCAGGCGCTCACCGTGATCGGCTCGCCGATGTGGACGCCGGCCGAGTACGCGGTCACTCCCGGGTAGTTCGCGATGACCGTGAACGACTCCTGCGTCGCCTGTGACCGCCGGCCCGCCGCGTCGACCGAGTACACGGCGATGGTGTTACGGGTGCCGCCGAGCTCCGATGTCCAGGTCAGCTGCGCGGTGCCGTCGGCGCCGGCGTCGATCCGCTGCTCCTCGCCCCGGTTGAGGCTGTAGTAGTAGGCGACGACGTTCGGGCTGCGCGGGGCGAAGGTGAACGTGCCGGGCTCACCCATGATCGGGTTGTTTTCGCCGAGGAACTCGGCCGAGGTGACCTTCGGCGCGTCGGTGACGGTGACGGTGTCGGTCTGCGCGCCGAGCAGCTTGGTGCCCTTGTAGACACGGGTGACCACCGACTTGGTGCCGACGCTGTCGAACACCAGATCGCCCTCGCCCTTGCCGTTGATCGCGGGCACCGCGACCTCCGGGCCGCCGTCGAGGGCGTACCCGAAGGACGTGGCCTCGGTGGCCGCCGTCTGCAGCTTGACGTGGCTGGTCAGCCCGACCCCGTTCACCTCGAAGGTGGCGTAGGGCGTGGTGTTGCGGACCTGGTACTCGTACCGGACGTACGCACCGCGGTTGCCGGCAGCGTCGATCGGGGCGACCTGGAGCCGGCCCCGGCCCGAGGAGGCCGGAGTGACGGTGACCTTGGCCCGGCCGCCGGGGTGGTTGGCCTTGACGGTCTCGCCGATGCGGCCAGTCAGCTCGTCCCAGACGAAGCCGGTGACGTCGAGGTCGCCGCCCGCGTCGAAGACGAAGGCGCCGGCCACCCCCGGACCACCGGTGCCCGGGTAGTCGGCGCTGGGGTACTTCTTGGACGACACGACCGGCGGGGTTCTGGGCGCGACCGTGTCGACCGCGAAGTAGCACGTCTTGCCCCATGGGCCGGCGTCGTCGTAGTCCTTGGCCTGGGCGGTCCACGCGACCACCGTGCCCTCGGCGAAGCCGTTGAGGTCGAGGCTCGGCCCGCTGGACTCCTTGCGCTGATCCGGGTGCTCGACCGGCCAGTACGCGTACGTGATCTGCGGGTGATCGTTCGGGTCGGCGTCGGTGGCTGTGGCCTGGGCCTGCATGAAGGTGCCGGCCGTGGGGTGCTTCTCCAGGGTGCCGCAGCCGGCGTCCGGGTACTTCAGCTTGAGACCGCTGACCGTCGGCGCGTGGTTGGCCGCGTAGCTCATCCGCGCCTGCGTCATGGTGCGGCCGACGGTCCCGTTGCTTTCGCTGCCGGCTGCGATGCGTACCTCAAGGGTGATGCTCTTCTCGCCGCGGGCGAAGGCCGCCTGGATCGCGGGGATCAGATCGACCCCGAGGTACGCGCCCGGGCAGATGGCCCCGCTGCCGTAGGAGCGCTCGTCGAGCAGCTCGAGCTCCTTGGGCGGCTTCTGCCAGGTGGTCGTGGCGGTGACCGGCTTGGTACGCCAGACCTCGATCGGCGCGGCCTGCGTGCAGTCGTTGACCGAGCGCTCGCTGGTGTAGAAGGTGACCCGGTGCAGGACCTGGCCCTTCAGCGCGGTCAGGTCGAACGTGAAGTACGCCCGGCCGGTGTGCCCGTCCCGGGTGCCGATCAGGAAATCGCCGGCCGGGTTGGGGTTGGTGGTGGTGGGCTGGGCCTGGTCCGTGTAGGTCCAGGCGGTCAGCGGGACGTTGCCGTAGGTCTGGGCCTGCGCCGCAGCGGGCGACAGACCGACAAGGACGATGGTGGCGCTCAGCGCGGCGGTCGCCGCGGACAGCAGCGCCCGTACGGTGCGATGCATGTTCGTTCTCCCCGATGCCCCTCGTGCGGGGGCGCCGGAGCTTAGCATCGAAGATCATCGCATCGACATCGGCTTTACGGGGTGAGCCCGAACAGCTGGGCCAGACGCAGACCGGCGGCGTGCGGGAACGTGCTGAACCGGGCCGTGGTGAGCTCGCCGGCCAGCTCGGGCAGGCCGGGACGGATCAGCGCCGAGTCGGGGTCGTCGTCCAGATAGGCCCAGCCCTGCCGCAGCACCGGCCAGAAGCCCGCGACGGTTCCGGTGGCCTCCGGTGTTGCGGAGTGGGTCCAGGACAAAGACCCTTCCCGGTCTGTACGAGGTTTTCGGGCGGCCACGGCGGGGACGGCCACCTGTAGCAGGCCCTCGTCATCCGTGGTCGCCGCCAGATTGGCGAGCACTGCCAGCACGCCCTCGGTCACCCAGGTGCTGTTCTTCAAATACCGCGCCGAGCACGCCCGCTTCCGCGGCACCAGCGCCAAGGTCTCCATCAGCCGCACCGCGATCGAGGACATCGGCCCCGAGATCCGCAAAAAGGCCCGCGCCTACATGACCGGCTACGTCAGCAGCATCACCGACTTCTGGCCCCGCCGTCACAACCGCCCCACCCGCGCAGTCTTAGCGGCATGCCGACAAGCTTCGAAACCGACATCCGTCCCCTCTTCCGCGAGAAGGACCGCAACGCCATGCGCTTCATGTTCGACCTGTGGTCCCTCGACGACGTCCGCAAGAACGCGGAAGCGATCTACGGTGCCCTCGCCTGCAACGCCATGCCCTGCGACGGTGGCTGGCCCGAGGAGAACACCGCCGTGCTCCGCCGCTGGATCGACGACGGCGCCCGCCCTTAGGCCGCGAGCCAGGGCCGCCACATCGTCCAGGGGCCGCTGTAGTCGGTGGCCATCCCCTCCGGCGGCCCCCCGATCCCGATCGCCGTGCTCGCGTCGAGCAGCAGCGGATCGGCGTCGCTGCGCCGTACCGGTCGCCGCCCGTGGGCCAGGGCGGACAGCACACCCAGGTCGGGCAGCAGCTCCTCGTCGTACTCGTTGCGCAGCCGGCCGACGAGGCGCCGGAGGTCCGCAGGGTCGGCGGCGTGGGCGCCACGGCGCACGAGTTCGAAGCCGGCCACCAGGACCGTGATGGGGTCGGGCCAGTCGCCGCTGAGCAGCTGCCGCCAAAGTCCTTGGAGGCGGGGTGGCATATGTTCGCTGATCACCTCGCGGTTCTGGCCGAATCGGCGCTGGACCCAGGCCGAGAAGCCGACTTTCTCGAGGAAATGGACCGTCAGGGCGCCCGGACGTCCGGCCAGCGAGTACTGGAAGACGGGAAGCGCCGCCGACGCCGGCGCGACGACGAGGGTGACACGGCCCGGCAACGCCGCGGTGGCGACGGCGAACTGTTCGCCGCCGTCGAGGTGCAGCCGGTGCGGCCCGCTTTCGGCTGTCAGGCCGGCCCGGGCGATGCCGTCCCGCCTGCTTACCAGTTCGGCCGCGGACGGCCGGCCGAGCAGTCGCGCCTGCCCGCGCGGCAGGTCGCTCAGGACCCGGATATCAGCAACGCCGGCGGTGTGGCCGCGACTTCCGGGGACCTCGACCGCGCCCTGTACGGAAAGAAACGTCTCGAGGTCGGCCCGTGGATCCATGACAAGGCCGCCGCGCGGAGCCATGCGGTACGGGGTCGCCAGATCGCCGAAATACGAGAGTCCGAGGTAGCCCGGATCCGCCGACGGCAGGCTGTCGAAGATGTCGGCCGGCTCGGGCTCGGTGGACCTGGCGTCGAACCGGAGCTGCCGGGCCTCGTACAGGTCGAGCTTCTCGGTCCCGGCCGGGTCGACCCGCCGGGCCAGCTGATCGCCCCGTTCCAGTTGGACGAAGTAGTCGCCGGGGTCGACCTCGAGGTGGGTCACGGCCTCGACGATCGTGATGCGACGGGGTTGCCGCTCGCCGCCGGTGAGGAGCAGGCGGAGCGTTTCACCGGGTTGGAGACCGTCCACTGTCACGGTGACCGGGGTGCGGCGCACGTCGACGATCCGGGCGATCCGGCCCTCGCCCGGGCCGGGCTGGGCCGTGATCTCGCGACCGCGGCCGTGGAACAGCGTTCCCAGGGTCTCCGACAGCCGGGCGAAGGTCACCCAGTAGGCGCCGCCCACCCTGATCTTGGCGCGGCCCCGGCCGTGCAACTCGCCCAGGAGCGCGTCGCCGAACTGGGTGTCGTTGAACGCCGGCATCCCCTCGGCCGCGCTGAACATCGTGTAGGGAACGGCGGCGCCCCGATCGGAGTTCGCCAGGCCCAGAGCCAGCTCGGGCACCTGGACGGCCAACCGGTTGCGGCAGGTGTCCACGAACCAGAAGTGGCTGGCCGGGCCCATCGAGAACTGCAGCTCGTTGCGCAGTTCGTCCAGCCGCAGACAGCGTTCGCCGTCCTGGTCGTAGTTCGCGCCGACCAGTACGTCGGAGTAGATCTGCCGTTGCTCGGACAGAGCGACCTGGTAGCCATGGCCGGAGCAGTGGACGAAGACATCGCCGCCAGTGTCACGGCCGGCGGCGACGAGCTTCTTGGTCGCCGTCCGGATTCCCGCGCGCGTGCCGGGGAAGGTGTGCGGGCCGGCCAAGGGTGGTTCGCCGCCGCAGAAGAAGATGTTCTCCGGGTCGGTGCCGCGCACCTGCACGAGCCAGTCGCAGAACTCGTAGGCGCGCTCCAGCGTGCCCGGCAGGCTGGCCAGGCCGGATCGTTTGCCGTACTTCTCGATCGCCACCACGAGGGCGTACGTGCCGGTCATAGCGCTCCGAGGAAGTCGGTCAGGCGGTTGCCGGTGATCGCGGTGTTACGGGCCAGGAAATAGCCGCCGCTGTGGACGCCGACGAAGTGGGCGCCGTCGAGGGAGAGGACCGGGGAGCCGGAGTTGCCGGGCAGTGTCGTGCAGTCGTGGTGCATGAGGTCGTCCACGCGCTTCATGATCTGGCCGGGGGCGACCCGTTTGACGTTGAAATGATCGCCGAACTGGGCGCGCACGAACGGCGGGACACGCTCCGGCTCCAGCGGATAGCCGACCACGGCGACGTCCTCGGCGTCCGTGTCGCCGCTGAGCGGGATCGGATCGCCGAGGTTCGGCTCGGCGGCCAGACGGAGGACGGCGATGTCGAGATCGGGATGGGTCGCGTGGACGGCGGCGATCTTGACAGGTGGTGGCTCCGCGCCGCGCTCGTACTGCTGCCCGAAGCGGATGACGGCCTGGCCGCGGACCAACCGGCCGGTGCCCAGGGTCAGCTCGTCGACCACGTGGCGGTTGGTCACCACCAGGCCGGGCGCGATGAGGAACGCGGTGGCGACCGGCCCGGCCGGAAGTGCGCCGCCGCCGACGCGGTCCACCCGGCCCACCACCGTCAGGTAGGGCTCGACGGTCTTGCGGAAGGTCTCCCAGACCGGGAAGGCGTCCGCCGGTGGGCCGTTCAGGGTCTCGACCTGGCCGTCCCGCACCAGGACGGACGGGCGCAGCAGGCGGATGGCCAGCTCCAGCGCCTGCATCTGCCGCGCCGTCGGTTGTGTGCCGCGTTTGAGGGCGGCCAGCCCGGCGGCGGCGTCATCGCCGAGCTGGTCCGACGGTGGGCCGATGATCTCGCGCCACTGGCCGAAGAGCGCCGTCGGGTCGATGGCGGCCAGGGCGCGTACGGCCCGGTCGGTCACTCTCTTTCCCGGCGCCACAAGACCGTGCCGTCGGCGGCGCAGAGGACCTCGGCCAGGCGGGGGCCGTCGAGCTCGAGGCGGAGGTAGCCGTTGGGGCCGTAACGCTCCGGGTGGTCGCCCAGGTACTCGTTGGGGCCGTCGAGGATGCCGGCCTCCGGGACGGTGGTGGTCGCCGGGAGGGTGCACCAGCGCTGGTTGCCGGGCAGGGGGACGCCGCCGGGGAGGTCCCGGATCGATTCGCGGAAGTAGGGGAAGCCGCTGTGGCCGATGCAGCGGGCGTGCAGGCCCCACTGCGGGTGCGGCTCGTAGAACACGCAGCGGTGCTCGTGGCCCCAGTACCAGGTGTTGATGGCGCGCCGGTCGAGCAGGTGGGCCAGGCGTTGCCGCAGAAGGGGGCCCTGGCCGGCCAGGGTGGAGAAGAGCTGGTGGTGCGACATCAGCACGAGCTTGCGGCCGCCGAGCTGGCCGACGAGGCCGTTCAGCCAGTCGACCTGACCTTCGTCGAGGTCGTGGTCGTCGTACGCGGTGTCGAGGCCGGCGAAGACCCAGTCGTCGTTCTGCAGGGAGAAGACCGTCGAGGGCTGTTTGAACTCGCCGAGGGTGAGCCGGAAGAAGGGCTCGCCGCCGCTGAACATCTCGTGGTTGGAGTTGCAGGCCCGGCTGACCGCGCTCGGCATCTGCGGCCACAGGTCGAGGAAGCGGTGCTGAATCTCGCTCTCGCTGCCGGAGTAGTAGACGTCGCCCAGGTGCACGAGCGCGTCGTAGTCGCCCTGCTTCTCGATGCTGCGGGCGACCGCCGGCGCCCCGTACAGCCCCGTGCCCCAGTCGCCCAGGAGGGCCACCTTGGCCTGGGCCGGCAGCTGGACCGGCGCGTCGCGCAGCGGCGGCCGGAGGGAGCGGTGCGGGATGCCGAGTTTCTCGCGCAGCCACGGCAGCAGGGTCTTGGCCCAGCGGATGTCCCACTGGTCGAATGCGAAGGAGCGGGCTTCCTGGCCGCCGGCCGGGCTGGGGTGGATCTCGCCCAGCTCCTGCGCGTGCTCGGCCAGGTAGGTCAGCATCAGCGACGCCGCCTGATCGTCGGGGGCGCTGAGCACCCCGGGCGCTTGGGGCACGTCCGCCATCGCGGCGTAGGCCCGGGCGAGCAGCGCCTTGTCGGCCTCGTCGAGGTCGCTGGCGACACGCCGAGCACCGGCCTCCTGACCGCGGAACTGCTCAGTGGAGACGACGATTGTCTGGGGATCCGAGTCCATGCACCATCGAAGCGCGCCCGGCCAGCACGGCGGCCCTCTGGGTCCATGATCCGACTGCGGGTGGCTGGCGGCGCTGATCTACCCTGACCTCGACGTTCGGGCGGGGAGGCGGTGCGGATGGCAACGGCCACGGCGATCTATCTGGCGATCGGCGCGGTCGGTGTCGTCGTGCTGGCGCTGTCGTTGCTCGGCGGGGAGCTGATGAGCTTCCTGCACGTCGGCGACGGCCCCGTCTCGCTCGAGGTGGTCACCGGCTTCCTCGGCGCGTTCGGGTTCGCCGCTGCGATCACGGCCGAGCTCTCCGGCTCACCCGTACTGCCGCCGGTGGTCGGCCTGGCCGCCGCCGTGCCCACCGCCTGGTTCGCCCTGCGCCTCTCGCGCGCCGCCCGCACGATGCCGACCGACGCCACTCCGCGGCGGCAGGATCTGGTGGGCACGCTCGGCGTGGTGGTCACGGCCGTGCCGCTCGGCGGCGGTTACGGCGAGGTGCGGGTCCTGCTGGGCGGTCAACCCGTCAAGCTGTACGCCCGCGCGGAGCACCCGATCGCCGCCGGCGCCCACGTCTTCGTGGTCGAGGCGCCGTCCGACACCAGCGTCGTGGTCGAAGAGACCCTCCGGATCGACGGAAACACCCCACACACCCCGGGAAAGGCCTAGATGTCACCTTTGCTCATCGCCATCGGCGGCGCCGTCCTGCTCATCATCCTCGTGATCCTGTTCGTGCTGTCCCGGATCAAGGTGGCCGGCCCGAATGAGGCCTTCATCATCACCGGCCGTAAGGGCCGCGTGACGCAGTCGGCCGACGGCACCAACACCACCGACCTGTCCGGGCAGAAGGTCGTCATGGGCGCCTCGGTGTTCGTGCTGCCGGTCGTGCAGAAGCTGCAGTCGCTCGACCTGTCCAGCCGCCGCATCGATGTCGGCATCAAGGGCGCGGTCTCCAAGCAGGGTATCCGGGCCGACCTGCACGGCGTGGCGATCGTCAAGGTGGGCGGCAACGAGGGCGCGATCCGGGCCGCCGCCCAGCGCTTCCTGCACCAGCAGGCCGAGATCGAGGAGTTCACCCGCGAGGTGCTGGCGGGCGCGCTGCGATCGATCGTCGGCCGGCTCACCGTCGAGGAGATCATCCGGGACCGGGCCGCGTTCGCCAGCGCGGTGGCCGAGGAGGCCGAGCACTCGATGACCAACCAGGGTCTGGTGCTCGACACGTTCCAGCTGCAGGACATCCTGGCCGAGGGCTCGTACCTGCAGGATCTGGGCCGGCCGGAGGCGGCCCGCGTGCTCAAGGACGCGGCCATCGCCGAGGCCCGGGCCCGGCAGCAGGCCGAGCAGGAGCGGCTGCTGGCCGAGGAGGCCATCGCCGAGGCCCAGCGCAACCTCTCGCTCAAGCAGGCCGGCATCCAGGCCGAGATCGACGCGGCCAAGGCCAAGTCGGCCGCGGCCGGCCCGCTCGCTCAGGCCGAGCGGGACCAGGCCGTGCTGGCCGAGCAGCAGAAGGTGGCCGAGCGCAACGCCGAGCTCAAGCAGCGCCAGCTCGACACCGAGGTCCGCAAGCCGGCCGACGCCCAGCGGTACAAGGTCGAGCAGGAGGCCGAGGCGTCGCGCGCCGCGGCCGTGCTCAACGCCGACGCTCAGCGGCAGGCGGTCATCGCCGCCGCCCAGGCCTCGGCCGAGCAGGCCCGCCTGACCGGTGAGGGTGAGCGGGCCCGCCGGGCCGCGCTGGCCGAGGCCAACGCGATCGAGGGCGCCAAGGAGGGTGAGGCCGAGCAGCGCCGGCGCTCGGCGATCGCCGAGGCGATCGAGCGGGAGGGCGCCGCCGAGGCGGCGGCCATCCTGGCCAAGGGCGGGGCCGAGGCCGAGGCCATGGCCAAGAAGGCGGAGGCGTTCGCGGCGTACGGCGAGGCGGCCGTCCTCGACCTGCTCGTCCGCGTCCTGCCGCAGGTCGTCGAGGCCGCGGCGGCCCCGATGGGCTCGATCGACAAGATGACCGTCATCTCCACCGACGGCGCGTCCTCGCTGACCAAGTCGGTCGCCAACAACGTGGCCCAGGGCCTGCAGCTGGGCACCGACCTGACCGGCATCGACCTGGCCGGTCTGCTGGCCAAGCTCGGTCAGAACAAGACGGTCAACGGCAAGCCGGCTGAGCTCGAGGCCGATCACTGATCCACGGAGTGGAAAAGAAGGGGACCGCCACGGCGGTCCCCTTCTTCGTGCAAGCCTCAAGTCATGCCCGCTCCGTTTGTGGCCGAGCCCTTCACCTTCCACGACCCGGACGGGACACCCGTCGAGGTCCGGGGGTGGGGCAACCAGTACCACGCCGTGTTCGAGACGCCGGACGGCTACACGGTCGTGCCCGACCCGGAGACGGGTGACTACTGCTACGCGGTGGCGGGCGCCGGCGAGCTCGCGTCGAGCGGGTCCCGGGTCGGCCAGGTCGATCCCGCGACGCTCGGTGTCGCGCCGCATCTGCGCCCCGATCGGGGGGCGGCGCGGGTGACCGCGGCCGACTCCGATGAGGACGAAGCGCCGCGCCGCTGGGAGGAACGCCGGGCCGAGCGCCGGGCGATCCGGCACACCGGCCGGGCGACCGGTGGCATCACCGGTGATTACGTCGGCCTCTGCGTGCTGGTCCAGTTCCCGGACGTGGACGGCGCTATCCCACCGGACGAGGTCGACAAGTTCTGCAACCAGCAGGGCTACACGGGGTTCGGCAACAACGGCTCCGTGCGCGACTACTTCCGGGACGTCTCGGACGGCAAGCTCAGCTACACCAATGTCGTAACGCGCTATCTCACGGCTTCCCGTCCCCGCCGCTACTACGCCGAGCCCAGTGTGCGCTGGCCGCGCCGGGCCAAGGAGCTCGCGGTGGAGGTGCTCCAGCAACTCGTGGACGAGGGGTTCGACTTCGGGCGGCTGTCGGTGGACGACCGCGGCTTCGTCTACGCGTTCAACCTCTTCTACGCCGGGAAGCGGGTCAACCGCTGGTCGGAGGGCCTGTGGCCGGGGGCTACGGCGTTGGAGCCGGATTTCCGGGTGCCGGGCGGCGGCCCGATCTTCCGCGACCTGCAGTGGACCGACATGGGCGACCAGCTCACGATCGGCACGTTCTGCCACGAGAACGGCCACATGCTGTGCGACTTCCCCGACCTGTACGACTACCAATACAACTCCTCCGGGGCCGGCCGCTTCTGCCTGATGTCCACCAGCGGCGGTAAGAACCCGGTTCAGGTCGGCGCGTACCTCAAGGCGGAGGCCGGCTGGGCGAGCCGCCGCACGGTCATCGACCCGTCCCAGGTCGCGACGGTCGAGGCCGGTCGCAACGACTTCCACGTCTGGGAGAAGGACGACCAGGAGTACTTCATCGTCGAGAACCGGCAGCAGACCGGCCGGGACGCCTCGCTGCCCGCCAGCGGCCTGGCCATCTGGCACGTCGACGAGCGCGGCAGCAACAGCGACGAGCAGATGACCCCGGAGAGACACTACGAGTGCTCGCTGGAGCAGGCCGACGGCCGCTTCCAGCTGGAGCGCACCGCCAACCACGACGGCGACGCCGGCGACCTGTTCGGCGCGCCGCGGGCCCGGCGCTTCGCCGACGACACGACCCCGGACAGCCGCTGGTGGAACGGGAGGAAGTCCGGCCTGACCATCCGCAACATCTCCGCGCCCGGCCCGACGATGACGTTCGGCGGGCCGTGACGCAGGGACGGCTGAGCTGTAGTTGAGCGAGAAGCCTTGCACGGCGCCGGTGCAGCCGGCGTTGCGCGTGGTGACCTGCGCGCCGACTGGGTCAGGGCGGTGTGACGGTAGGCGTTGGAAGCGCTCCCGTCGACTTGCAACGTTGGAAACGGGGCTGTAGGCAGAGAGGATGACGACTTCTATCGATGCAGACGCGGGCCGGCGGGCCCGGGCCGCCATTTACGACGAGGGCATCACGGCGCTGCGCGGCGCGTTCAGCGCGGAGTGGGCCGACGCCATGCGCGAGGACATCGAGGCCGCGTTCGCCGAGGCCCGGTCGCGGGAGGGCGGCGCGGTCGGCCGCGGCCCCCAACGCTGGTACGTGGAGATCCACCCGGAGCAGCTGCGCGGCTTCGTCGAGCTGGTCAGCCACCCGTGGGTCGACGCGGTGTGCACCGCGGTGCTGGGGCCGGACTACAAGATCGTCGAGCTCGGCTTCGACATCCCGTTCCCGGGCGCGGTCAACCAGCCCTGGCACCGTGACTTCCCGATGCCCGAGGTGACCCGGGCGCAGGGGCGGCTCGACTCGCTGGCCTTCAACCTCACCGCGGTCGACACCATCGACGAGATGGGCCCGTTCGAGATCGCCCCCGGCACCCAGTTCGACGACGAGCCCGACTTCGGTCACGGCATGTTCCCACACAAGAGCCACTACCAGCGGTACGACGAGCGAGCCGTCCGTAAATATCCTAAAAAAGGGGACATCTCGGCTCGGTCGGCGCTGACCATCCATCGCGGCACCAAGAACCGGTCGCAGCTGTCGCGCCCGGTGCTGGTCTTGGGCGTGGACGCGGCCGACGCGACCAACGCCGACAAGCACGACCTTGCGGTCACCGAGGCCTACTGGGCGGCGCTGCCCGAGGGCGTACGGCGGCATCTGAACTGCCCGGTCGTCGACCGGCTGACCCCCATCACCCAGAAGCACACCATCGAGGGCCTGGTCATGGGGGAGGCCGACTGATCATCTGTCACGTTGGACACATCGACGTCACTTCCCGTTTCCCGCCTGTAACGTGGAATGTCGCCCCGGGCGGCTTCTTGCCGTGCGCCTGGCCGACGTGAACCCGCAGTGGTGGAGATGGAGCTAACGCCCGGTGACCGTGACGACTGACCTGCGCCTGATCGACCTTCCCGAGATCGCGTTCGCGCCGGAGGCTCCGGCGCTGTTCCACTCCCGTTCCACTCCGGTCAGGCGCACGCTCGTCGACATCCTCGACGCCACCGTGCAGGCCCACGGGGGCGCCCCCGCCCTCGACGCCGGCGGCCGCGTGCTCACCTACCGCGAGCTGGCCGACGAGGTCGAGGCGGTGCGGGTCACGCTCGCCGGGCACGGGATCGGGGTCGGCGACCGGGTCGGCATCCGGGTCTCCTCCGGCACGGCCGAGCTCTATCTGGCGATTCTGGGCGTGCTGGCCGCCGGCGCCGCGTACGTGCCGGTCGACGCCGACGACCCGGACGAGCGGGCCGAGCTGGTCTGGGCCGAGGCCGGAGTGGCCGCGGTGCTCGGTGACGGTTTGAGTGTCGCTCCGAGGCGTACCCCCGAGGGCCGGCCCGGACGGCCCGGACCGAACGACGACGCCTGGATCATCTTCACCTCCGGCTCCACCGGCACCCCGAAGGGTGTCGCCGTCTCGCACGCCTCGGCCGCCGCGTTCGTCGACGCCGAGGCCGGGCTGTTCCTGACCGGCGACGACACCGAGGCGATCGGGCCGCGCGACCGGGTCCTGGCCGGGCTGTCGGTCGCCTTCGACGCCTCGTGCGAGGAGATGTGGCTCGCCTGGCGGAACGGCGCCTGCCTGGTGCCGGCCGCCCGCTCGCTGGTCCGCAGCGGCGTCGATCTCGGCCCGTGGCTGGCCGAGCAGCGCATCACCGTCGTCTCCACCGTGCCCACGCTGGCCGCGCTCTGGCCGGCCGAGGCCCTCGACGAGGTCCGGCTGCTGATCTTCGGCGGCGAGGCCTGCCCGCCCGAGCTGGCCGAGCGGCTGGCCGTCGAGGGGCGCGAGGTCTGGAACACGTACGGGCCGACCGAGGCCACCGTCGTCGCCTGCGCGGCGCCGCTGACCGGCGAGGGTCCCGTGCGCATCGGGCTGCCGCTGGACGGCTGGGAGCTGGCCGTGGTCGACGCGGCCGGTCAGCCGGTCGCGATGGGCGAGACCGGCGAGCTGGTCATCGGCGGCGTCGGCCTGGCCCGCTACCTCGACGCGGCCAAGGACGCCGAGAAGTTCGCGCCGCTGCTGTCGCTGGGCTGGTCGCGGGCGTACCGCAGCGGCGACATCGTGCGGGCCGAGCCCGAGGGGCTGCTGTTCCTCGGCCGCGGCGACGAGCAGGTCAAGCTCGGGGGCCGGCGGATCGAGCTGGGCGAGATCGACGCGGCGCTGCAGGCGCTGCCGGGGGTGGCCGGCGCGGCCGCCGCGATCAAGAAGACCGCCGCCGGCAACCAGCTCCTGGTCGGCTATGTCGTGCCGCGCGAGGGGTTCGACCACGCCGCGGCGACGGCCCGCATCCGCGAGCAGCTTCCGGCCGCGCTGGTGCCGCTGCTGGCCGAGGTCGACACGCTGCCCACCCGAACCTCCGGGAAGGTGGACCGGGCGGCTCTCCCGTGGCCTTTGGTCGTATCTTCGGACTCAACCGAAATGACGGCCACGGAAACCTGGCTCGCCGACGGCTGGGAGCAGATCCTCGGTCTGCGCCCCTCGAAAAGCGATGCCGACTTCTTCAGCAACGGCGGCAGCAGCCTCAACGCGGCCCAGCTGGTGGCCTGGATCCGGCTCAAGCATCCGCAGGTCGCGGTGGCCGACGTCTACCAGAGGCCGCGGCTGTCCGAGATGGCGGCGGCGCTCGACGCGCTGGTGGCGACCCAGACCGTCCGCCGCGAGATCAAGCCGGCGCCGCGCCGCACCGGACTGTTCCAGGCGCTGCTGATGGCGCCCATGCTGGCCCTGGTCGGCCTGCGCTGGCTCACCGTGGCCGCCACCCTGCTCAACCTGACCTCGTGGGGCCCCGGGATCTCCTGGTGGTGGATCGCCGCCGGCTGGCTCGTGCTGTTCAGCCCGGCCGGGCGGATCGCCATCGCCGCCGGCGGGGCGCGGTTGCTGCTGCGCGGCGTCGGCAAGGGCAACTATCCGCGCGGCGGCAGTGTCCATCTGCGGCTGTGGGCGGCCGAGCGGCTGGCCGAGCTGACCGGCGCCACCGGCGTGGCCGGGGCGGGCTGGATGATCACGTACGCCAAGGCGCTCGGCAACCAGATCGGCCGCGACGTCGACCTGCACTCCGCCCCGCCGGTCACCGGCCTGCTCAAGCTGGGCCGGGGCGCGGCCGTCGAGCCCGAGGTCGACCTCTCCGGCTACTGGGTGGACGGCGACGTCGTCCGGGTCGGCAAGGTCCGCATCGGCGCCGGCGCCCGGGTCGGCGGCCGCAGCACACTCATGCCCGGCGCCCGCGTCGGCAAGGGCGCGCACATCGACGCCGGCTCGACCGTGACCGGGGCCGTGCCCGCGAACAAGCGGTGGGCCGGCTCGCCCGCCGCGCCCGCTCCCTCGAAGGACGGGGCGGCCTGGCCGGCGCAGCGCCCGCCGCGCCGTTCCCGCCTGTGGGTGGGCGTCTACAGCGTGACCGCCCAGCTGCTGGGCCTGCTGCCGGTGATCGCCGTGCTGCCCGCGCTCGCCCTGCTCGGGTGGGCCGTCACCGACGGGCCCGACCTCGGGGCGGCGCTGCTGGTCGCGCCGGTCGCGGCGGTGGCCTACTTCCTGACGTACGCGCTGCTCGTGCTGGCCACCGTCCGGCTGCTCAGCGTCGGTATCCGGGCCGGCTACCACCCCGTCCGGGGCCGGGTGGCCTGGCAGGTGTGGACCACCGAGCGGCTCATGGGCATGGCCCGGATCGCGCTCTTCCCGATCTACGCCAGCCTGTTCACACCCGTGTGGCTGCGGCTGCTCGGCGCGAAGATCGGCCGCAACGCGGAGCTGTCCACGGTCCTGGCCCTGCCCAAGATGACGACCGTCGAGGACGGCGCGTTCCTGGCCGACGACACGATGGTCGCCACCTACGAGCTGAGTCACGGCTGGCTACGGGTCGCGCCGGCCCGCATCGGCAAGCAGGCGTTCCTCGGCAACTCGGGCATGGCCGCGCCCGGGCGCTCGGTGCCCAAGCGCGGGCTGGTCGGGGTGCTGTCGTCGGCCCCGCGCAAGGCGAAGAAGGGTTCGTCGTGGCTGGGTGCCCCGCCGATGCCGCTGCGGCGCACCGTCGAGTCGGGCGACGCCAGCCGGACGTACGCCCCGCCTCTCCGTCTCAAGATCGCCCGCGCGGCCATCGAGCTGTGCCGGATCATCCCGGTGATGGTCGCCGGCGTGCTGGGTGTGCTGGTGCTGGCCGCGCTCGACGTGATCTGGCGGGCCACCAACGGCTGGGTGGCCGCAGCCACCGCCGGTCCGGTGCTGTTCGCCGCGGTCATCGCCGGCGCCCTGCTCGCGACGCTGATGAAGTGGCTGCTGGTGGGCCGGTTCCGGGTCACCGAGCACGCGCTGTGGACGTCGTTCGTCTGGCGCAACGAGCTGGCCGATACGTTCGTCGAGGTCCTGGCCGCGCCGTGGCTGTTCCGCGTCGCCGCCGGCACCCCGCTGCTCAACATCTGGCTGCGGACGCTCGGCGCGAAGATCGGCCGTGGCTCGTGGCTGGAGACGTACTGGCTCCCCGAGTACGACCTGGTCACCCTTGGTGAGGGGGCCACGGTCAACCGGGGGTGCGTGGTGCAGACCCACCTCTTCCATGATCGGATCATGGCCATGGATGAGGTCACCCTGGCCGAGGGGGCCACGCTCGGCCCGCACGGCATCGTGCTGCCCGGCGCCGGCATCGGCGCCCGCACCACCGTCGGCCCCGGCTCGCTGGTCACCCGCGGCGACGTGGTGCCGGCCGACAGCCGCTGGCAGGGAAACCCGATCGCGACCTGGCAATGACGCCTCCGGGCACCGACCGCTCCACCGACTCGTACCTGCCCACCCACGGCAACGGCGGCTACCGGGTGCTCCACTACGACCTGGAGCTCGACTACCGGGTCGTGTCGAACCGGCTCGCCGGGAAGGCGACCATCACGGCGCAGGCCGTGCAGTCGCTGTCCCGGTTCAGCCTCGACCTCGGCGTCTTCCGCGTGCAGGACGTCCGGATCGACGGCCGGCGCACCCCGTTCACCCACCGCGGCGGCAAGCTGCGGATCAAGCCGGAGAAGACCCTCGGTTACGGCTCGACGTTCAAGATCGAGGTGCGGTACGCGGGCGCGCCCGTGCCCATCTCGGGACGCTGGGGCGACATCGGCTGGGACGAGCTGACCGACGGCGCCCTCGTGGCGAGCCAGCCCAACGGGGCGCCGTCGTGGTTCCCGTGCAACGACAAGCTCGAGAAGGCGACCTACCTGGTCACGCTGACGGCCCCGACCCCGTACACGGTCGTGGCCACCGGCGACCTGGTCTCCCGCCGCCGCGGCGCCGGCAACACCACCTGGGTGTACGAGCGGACCGAGCCCACCCCGCCGTACCTCATGGGTGTGCAGATCGGCCGTTACGAGCTGCTGGACCTCGCGTCGGGCCCGGTGCCGCAGCGCGCCGCCATCCCACCCCGCCTGCGCAACCTGTTCCGCCACGACTTCGGCCGGCACGGGGAGATCATGGCCGTGCTGACCGACATGTTCGGCCCGTACCCGTTCCGCGAGTACGTCGTGGTGGTCGCCGACGACGACCTCGACGACCCGATCGAGGCCCAGGGGATGGCCGTCTTCGGCCGCAACCACCTCGACGGCTGGCGCACCCACGAACGCCTGGTGGCCCACGAGCTGGCCCACCAGTGGTTCGGCAACAGCCTGACCGTCGCCGACTGGAAGCACATCTGGCTCAACGAGGGCTTCGCCACGTACGCCGAATGGCTGTGGTCCGGCGTCTCCGGCGGCCCGTCGACCGACGCCCTGGCCGCCGAGTGGCACGCCGCCCTGTGGTCCCGCCCGGCCGACGTCGTGGTCTCCGACCCCGGCGTGTCCCGCATGTTCGACCCGGTCGTCTACAAGCGCGGCGCCCTGGCCCTGCACGCCCTGCGCCGCCACGTGGGCGATGCGGCCTTCTTCGCCCTGCTCCGCTCCTGGGTGGCCGAACACCGCCACGCCACGGTGACCACGGCCCAGTTCCGCGCGCATGCGCAGCGCTTTACCACGCAGCCGCTGGACGCCCTCTTCACCACGTGGCTGGACCGCCGCCCGCTGCCGCCGCTCCCACCGCGCTGACCGGCCGCCTGCTACCGCAAGCGGCCGGCCTGGGCGACCCGCTATCAGAGCTTCGTGACGGTGATCGTCCAGTTTCCGCCCTGGCCCCAGGGATCCATGTTCCAGTGCCCGGGCTCGATGTAGTAACTCAGGCCGTTGGGGCCGCCGCTGATGACGCCGAAGTAGCCCTTGCCGACGTACACGCCGGCCACCTCCGACCACTTGATCGGCTGGTAGTGGAAGGTGTCCTGGTTCGGGGGCAGGACCGTGTCGTGGGTGTCCTTGGTACAGGCGCCGTCCGCGAAGTGGATCACGCCGACGCCGACGCTGCTCCGGTTGGTGATCGCGCCGGGCTGGGGACGGGCGGGAATCAACGAGGGACACAACGACGCCGCGGCGGAAACCGGCGCCGCGGCGGCCGACCCGGCTGTGCCGAACATGACGGCGCCGATGACGCCGACTGCCGCCAGGCGCAACAGCACGGAGCTCTTTCGAATCATCGCAACTCTCCCGATCGAGGGGCTTGGTCCACTCCAGCCAATCGATCTCGGCGCCGCGATGACAGTGTTCCGCCTGTTCCGTACAGTTCCGTACTGATCCGCACGCCGTTCGCCCGTGATGTCCGCCGCGGTCAGTCGCGGCCGGCGCCGAAGCCGGGGTGGTTGGGGGACCACTGGGGTTGCGGGTGGACGGCGCGGCGGGGCCAGCCGCGCTGTTCGATGAGGTGGCGCTGCAGGAGGCGGCAGGTGTCGCTTTCGCCGGCGATGTAGGCGGCGCCGGGTGCTGGGGGCAGTTCCAAGTCCTGCACGGCCCGCAGAAAGATGCGGGAAGCGACGGCGGAGGCTTGGCCGCGGTGGACCCACCGGAACGTGGGCGCGGGGAGGGGGACCTCGTCGGCTGGGGTGGCGGCCTCGAAGACGCCGTGGGCGACGGCTGTGCGGGGGAGGGCGGCGTACATGGCCAGCAGCGGGACGGCGCCGGTCTCGTCGCCCAGGAACAGGTGGTGGCGGGCGGTCGGGTCGATGGTGATTTTGGTGCGGGGTGGTTCGAGGGTCAGGCGGTCGCCGGGGGTGGACTTGAGGGCCCACGCGCAGCCAGGTGTGCCGAGGTCGTGCAGGGCGACGCGGAGGACCACCGGTCACTTCGCCAGGACGGGCAGGGTGATGTGGGACGGGTGGGTGGGGTCGTGGAAGATCTCGAAGCGGTTCGTCCGGCCCCGGACCGCGGTGGCGAACGGCTCGTCCGTGCCCATGTTGCGGGCGTAACGCGGGAAAGCGCCGCCGCTGACCTGTACCCGCAGCCGGTGGCCGGCGCGGAAACGGTAGGCGGTCGGGAACAACTCGACCTCGACCGCGAGAACGTCCGGCGAGGCGGAGTCGGCGGGGGTGAGGCGGCGGATGCCGTCGACGACGTTGCGGGAGACGCCCTTCTCGTCGACGTCGCACAGGCGGACGAAGACGTCGGCGTGGGGGAGTTCGGTCCGTACGTGGATGGTGGCCGTCACCGGGCCCACGACGTCCAGCGGCGCCGACAGGACCGGGCCGGTGAAGACCAGCACGTCGCGGCGGGACTCGACCGGGGCGTTGTCGGCCTGCTTGCCGGGTGGCTGCAGCAGCGGGCCACCCACGGTCGGGGTCGGGTCGGCCGGGTTGTAGGTGAAGCGGCTCGGTTCGGCCTCGCCGGGTGAGGACGCGAGACTACGGTCGCCCTGCAAGTAGAGGGGACGGGCCACGGCGGGCGGCGGCCAGGAGTCGAACGACAGCCAGCGGCGGGCCTGCTGCAAGTACACCCGGACGGGCGGGCCCGAGGGCGCCGGTCCGCCGTTCAGGTGATGGTTGAGCCAGGCGACGTCCGTACGGACGACGGTCCTCAACTCGCCGGGCTCGCCGTGCAGCCACGGGCCGACGACCAGGCGGGCCTCGACCCCGGCCG
Source organism: Actinoplanes sp. NPDC049598 (assembly GCF_040675435.1). NCBI lineage: Bacteria > Bacillati > Actinomycetota > Actinomycetes > Micromonosporales > Micromonosporaceae > Actinoplanes > Actinoplanes sp. NPDC049598. The sequence continues at coordinate 78,486 of NZ_JBFAOX010000022.1, forward strand.
CGCGCAGGGCGGTGTAGTCGGCCAGGTTGCCGGCCAGGAAGAGGTCCCACCAGCCGGTGACCGTGCTGACCGGCGGCATCCGGCTGAGATCGGCCTGGTCGTGGTCGGCCTGGGACCAGAAGGAGTCGTCGGAGTGGGCGACGAAGTCGCGCCAGAACGGCACGGGCGCGCCGGCCACCGCCACGTCCACTGCCTGCAGCGGCAGCTTCCACAGCGCCCGCTGGACCCGGCCCTTGACGCGCGGGTCGGGGAACGGGAACGAGCGCTCCTGCCGGCCGATCTGGGCCGACCAGCTCAGCGCCGTGTGGATCTGCGGGGCGCCGTGCTCGTAGAACAGGCGGTCGGTCACGTTGGCCGACGTGATGTGGGGTGACACGCAGGTCAGCGGCGGGTCCGCGTACGGCGCCACCGCCCATTGGGTGTGCCCGAAGTAGCTGCCGCCGACCATCGCGACCCGCCCGTCGCACCACGGTTGTTTGCGGAGCCAGTCGACGGTGGCCAGCCCGTCGTCGCGTTCGGTGGTGAACGGGCGGAACTGGCCGCCGGAGCCGAACGTGCCCCGGGTGGCCTGCACGAATACCTGGAAGCCGCGGCGGGCCAGCGGGGCCGGGAACAGCTGGCCGAAGGCGCCGGCCCGGCCGTACGGCAGGCGGATCAGCACCACCGGCAGCGGCCCGTCGTGCCCGGCCGGACGGTAGTGGTCGGCCAGCAACGTGACCCCGTCGAGCATCGGCACGCTGACGTCACGCCGTACCTCGTACGGCACCGCCTTGAGGGGGAGTCCCAGCGCGACGTCCGCAGCGAGCCCGGCGGCCCGGGTGAATCGTGCCATCATCGCAACATAGCCGAATGCGGCTACCGTCGCCGTATGAGCGCTGCCTACGAGATCATCGAGCCGCCGACCGGCGCCCTGCCCCCGCGAGCGCGCGTGGCGACGACCGCCGGTGTCCTGTCGCTGGACGGCAGGTGGCGCTTCGCCTGGTCGCCGACCGCGCAGACCGGGCGCGATCCGGCCGATCCGGGCCGGTCCTGGGACGAGATCCCGGTTCCCGGTCACTGGCAGCTGCACGGGTACGGCTCGCCGGCCTACACGAACGTGCGGTACCCGTTCCCGATCGATCCGCCGCACGTGCCCGACGTCAACCCGACCGGCGAGTACCGGCGTGTCGTCCACCGGCCCGAGGAGTGGGACGGGGGCCGGGTGTTCCTGCGCTTCGACGGTGTCGACTCGTGGTTCGAGGTCTGGGTGAACGGCGTCTCGGCCGGGCGCTCCTCGGGCAGCCGGCTGACCGTCGAGTTCGACGTGACCGACCTGCTGACCGGCGGCGACGACGTCCTGGCGGTGCGGGTCCACCAGTGGAGTTTCGGTAGCTACGTCGAGGATCAGGACCAGTGGTGGATGTCCGGCATCTTCCGCTCGGTCGCCCTGCTGCATCGCCCGGCCGGGGGCATCGACGACGTACGGGTCGTGGCCGGCTACGACCACACGACGGGCACCGGCACGCTGCACGTCGAGGCGTCGAGCTCCCTTCCCGTACGGTGGGACGGACCCGACCTGTCCACTGTGGAACCCTGGTCGGCCGAGAATCCGCGGCTGTACCCGTTGCGGATCAGCACCGGCGCCGAGACCGTGACGGTCGACGTCGGCTTCCGGACCGTCCGCGTCGACGGCGACCGCCTGCTGCTCAACGGCCGCCCCCTCGTCTTCCGCGGCGTCAACCGGCACGACTTCGACCCGCACACCGGCCGGGCCGTCTCCCGCGAGCAGATGGAGCGCGACGTCGCCCTGATGAAACAGCACCACATCAACGCCGTACGGACGAGCCACTACCCACCCGATCCGTACCTCCTGGAGTTGTGCGACAAGCACGGCCTGTACGTCATCGACGAGTGCGACATCGAGACCCACGGCTTCTCGCTGGTGGGCTGGCGGGGCAACCCGTCGGACGACCCGGCCTGGGCCGAGGTCTACCTCGACCGGATGCGGCGCATGGTCGAGCGCGACAAGAACGCGCCGAGCGTGGTGATGTGGTCGCTCGGCAATGAAGCCGGCTGGGGCCGCAACCTGGCCGCCAACGCCCGCTGGACGGCCGAGCGCGACCCGACCCGGCCGATCCACTACGAGGCCGACGAGGAATGCGAGGTCGTCGACGTCTACAGCCGGATGTACCCGGGCTATGACGAGCTGGCGGCGATCGGCCGGCACGAGAGACAGGCCCGCGCCTTGCCGATGATCATGTGCGAGTACGGGCACGCGATGGGCAACGGGCCGGGCGGGCTGGCCGACTACGAGGCCATCATCGACGCCCACCCGCGGCTGGCCGGCGGCTTCATCTGGGAGTGGATCGACCACGGGATGGGGGAGGAGGGCTTGTACGGCGGTGACTTCGGCGAGACGGTGCACGACGGCTCGTTCGTCATCGACGGGCTCGTGTTCCCCGACCGTACACCGTCGCCCGGCCTGAAGGAGTTCGCCGCGGTGATCGCGCCGGTGCGCCTGCGGCTGGACGGCGACGACCTCGTCGTGGAGAACCGGTGGAGCTTCACCACCACCAAGGACGTGGTCTTCGCGTGGTCCGCCGCGGCCGACGGCTTGATCGTCGACGAAGGCGTGCTGGCCGTCCCGGTGACCGAGCCGCTCTCCTCGTGCCGCGTGCGGCTGCCGGCGAACGCGTCGACCGTCACCGCCGTTGTCGACGGACATGAGATCTCGTGGATGCAGCGGCCGACTCCCGCCTCAGCGACTTCCGCCTCAGCGGCGCTCGCCACCGGGCCGGCCCGATCGATCCGGCCGGCCATGCTGGGTCCGTTCCCCCTCGAATCGCTCACCCTGGACGCCTGGCGGGCACCGACGGAGAACGACCGGGCCCCCGGCTGGGGCAACAGCGTCTCGATGGAGCGGCGCTGGCGCGAGGCCGGGCTCCATCAACTCGTCGAGCGGATCGTCGAGGAGCGCGAGGACGGCCGCCGTGCCTACTACGGCGCGCCCGGCCTGGACAGCGGCTTCGACGTTGATTTCCGCTGGGCCGCCCTCGGCGACGCGCTGCGGCTCGAGGTCGACATCGACCGCCGCGGCGATGGGGGCCTGCCGCTGCCCCGCCTCGGCGTCACCCTCGCCCTGCGCACGCCCTCGCCGGGGTCGGTGCGGTTCGACTGGCTCGGCCTCGGGCCGGGGGAGGCCTACCCGGATTCCCGCGCCGCCGTCCGGCACGGCCGCTGGGGCATGACGGTCCGGGACGCCCAGACTCCGTACGTGGTCCCGCAGGAGAACGGCAACCGCTCGGCCGTACGCCGTCTGACCCTCTCGGATCCGCGCGGTGCCCTCACCATCGAGGGCGACGAGCCGTTCGAGGCGGCCGTACGACCGTGGTCGACTGCCCAGCTCGAACAGGCCCGGCACGCCTCCGAGCTGGTCGAAGGCGACCTGCTCCACGTACACCTGGCGGCCGGCGTGACCGGTCTCGGCTCGGCCGCCTGCGGTCCGGCCGTACGCCCCGCAGCCGAGTACCGAGCGTCGCAGGCACGCCTCGCCTTCACCCTACGAGCTGCCGGGCCTCGTCCCGGCGATTCGCGACCAGGCTCGTGATGGTGACAGTGATCAGGGTGAGCGCGATGACGCCGAGCGAGGCCAGGGTCGGCACCTCGGGCAGCGACGGCCAGACGCCGTGCGCCCAGTGCAGCACCAGTTTCACCCCGATGAAGGCGAGGATGACGGCCAGCCCGTAGTTGAGGTGGCGCAGCTTGTCGAGCACGTTGCGCAGCACGAAGTACAGCGCCCGCAGGCCCATCAGAGCAAAAGCATTAGTGGCGAAGACCAGGTACGGGTCCTCGGTCACCCCGTACACGGCCGGAACCGAGTCGACGGCGAACACGATGTCGGTCATGAAGACGGCCACCACGACCACGGCCAGCGGGGTCAGGGCCCGCCGCCCGGCCTGGCGGACGGTCAGCTTGTCGCCGTGGTACTCCTTGGTGACCGGGAAGAACCGGCGCATCAACCGGACGCTGCGCATCTGGTCGATGTCGACCTGATGGTCCTCGCCGCGCATCGCGTCCCGCATGACCTTGATCGCGGTGACCAGCAGCACCGCCCCGAACAGCAGGAACGCCCACGTGCCGGCCTGCAGCACGGCCGCCCCGGCCGCGATGAAGACACCCCGCAACACCAGGGCGCCCGCGATTCCGTACAGCAGGACCCGCTGAGCCAGGGCCGAAGGCACGGCGAAGGAGGCCAGCAGCAGCATGAAGACGAACAGGTTGTCCACCGACAGGGACTTCTCGACCACGAAGCCGGTGAAGAACTCGATGGCCGGGGTGCTGCCGTAGACCCACCACAGCACCAGGCCGAACACCGCCGGCAGGGTCAGGTAGAACACCGACCAGCCGACCGCCTCGCGCATCGGCACGTCATGCGGCTTGCGGGTCACGAAGAAATCCGCCACCAGCAGCGCGACCAGCACCACAATGCTGATCACCCACAGCTGCGGCGTAGCGATCGACTCAAGCACAGGGCCCCCTCGGACACACGTCATCGTCCGAGGTCTCCCTCACCCGCTAGAGCACGGGCGAGCGTACGGGGACGTACCGGGACGTCCGTGATGACCGCAGCGCTCTGAGCGAGGTACTCCCCTCGCCGCCGACCCTAGCCAGCGAACCTGTACGCCTCCTGATAGCCCGGTCGTATCCCTTGACCGGAAGCTAGCCGCCCGCCCGCCGCCACCGTTCGAGGACCTGGTCGATGGCGGTGCGGATCTGGGCGCGGGCCTCGTCGCGGGGAACGCCGGACATCAGGAGCTCGTCGTACGGGGTGTCCTGGTGGCGGATCGAGGCGATCACGGCGCGGGTCACGGCGTCCGGGTCGAGGGCGCGGCCGGCGGCGCTGCGGCCGACCCGGCCGCTGCCCCGGACGGCGGCGTGCAGGGCGATCGCGGTGGCGCGCGGGGCCGGGCAGCGGGGGAACAGGTGGGTGATCTCGTCGGCGAACTTGGCCTGGAAGACCTCGTCGGCGGCCTCGCGGCGGACGGCGTCGCGTTCCCGGCGACGGGCCCGGGCGTCCTCGTCGGAGAGGCATTCCTGCTCGGCCTGCTCGACGGCGGCCTGTTCGACCAGCAGGCCCTGCCGGTCGTAGCGCTTGCGGGAACGGTTGAAGCGGACCACGACCGCGGACAGGCGGCTGGCCTTCTTGGCCCGGCGGGTCAGGGCCGCGTCGCCGGCCGGCAGGAACACCAGATGGTCCAGGTCGGCGCAGGTCAGGCAGATCGGCCCGGCGTCCTCCATCATGAGCATGCCGGTGTCGGTCTGCCCGCAGCCGGTGCAGGTGAACTCCTTGAGCGGCACCACGACGACCAGGTCCGGCGCCTTGCTCTGCTTTGCCGTCAGCTGTTCACGCTTGCTCTCGGGCAGATCGGCCGGCGTCCAGTGCGTCCGGTAACGCAGCTCGATCCCGGCCTGGCCGGCGGCGCTGAACTGCAACGGTCGCCGATCACGGGTGGCCGCCACGTACTCCACCTCACTCGCCAGCATGCCCCGACTCGCCACCCAGCGGTGGAAGACCTCCAGCGCGTCCGCGAGCCGATCGCCCGACACCGCCGCCACGGCTTCGATGCTCGCCGCCCGCCCCTGCCGCCACTCGGTCACCGAGCCGGGCGTCACCCACCCCATCCCGGTCAGCACGTCGAGCGGGCTCACATACCGCTGCCGCTGCAGCGCCTGCTCGGCCGCGCCCACCACCCGGCGCTCGAACTTGGTAACCGGCTGCATGCCCGGCAGGCTACTCCGCCGCCGAGCGATGAGTTCGTACGCCGTCCTTGGTCTTAGTGGCATGACCGTGACCGCAAGCTTCTGCATGTCCCTGGATGGATTCGTCGCCCGCCCGGACGGCAGTGTCGGGCCTCTGTTCGACTGGTATACCAACGGCGACGTCGAGGTGCCGATGGTCGGCTACCCGATCACTTTCCGGGTGTCCGCGGCCAGCGCGGACTACCTGCGGGCGCAAATGGACTCGACGCGTGGAAGCGCCTTCGTGTGCGGTCGCCGGGTGTTCGACTACACCGGCGGGTGGGGCGGCCGACCGCCCGGCGGTGGGCGCGCCTTCGTGGTGACCCACCGGGAACCGCCGGCGGACTGGCCGGCCGAGCGACTGGCCCCGTTCACCTTCGTTCACGACGGCGTCGAGAGCGCGATCGCCCAGGCCAGGGCAGCCGGGGACGGCAATGTCGGAGTCTCGGGCCCGAACATCGCCCAGCAGTGCTTCAACGCGGGTGTGTTGGACGAAGTCCGGATCGACCTGGTGCCCGTGTTTCTCGGCGAGGGGATCCGATACTTCGAGAACATCGCCGGCGATAAGGCCGCCCTGGACCGGGTCGAGGTGGTGGAGGGCGACGGCGTGACCCACCTGCGCTACCGCGTGCGGCACTTTTGACTCCAATGAGGAAAGTTCGGGCAGGATCTTCAGAAGTTATGGACGGAGGAGGGAAAGTGGCTCAGGATATTCACAATTTCGAATCTGAGCCGTAACCGGGAGCGCCGATGAAACGTCTGCTCGTGGCCGCCCTGCTCGTTGGAACCTTTACTCCCTTGCCCGCCTATGCCGCCGAGCCGCCCGCGCAGGAGCCGGGGGTCACCCTTCGCACGTATGACATCGGGACGCCGATGAGCAAGGTCTGTGAGCTCAAGCCCGGCCAGACGCCCAATGTGGACAAGCTGATGCCGGCCGTGGACTGGTCGACGACCGAGCAGTTCGGGCTTGAGAACCACTTCGTCACGCACGCGATCGCCAACCTGACCGTGCCGGCCGACGGGGCGTACGTCTTCCGGCTCGTCAGTGACGACGGGTCGAAGCTGTATCTCAACGACAGCCTGCTGATCGACCACGACGGGCTGCACGACGTCGAGCCGCCCGGCGAGGCGACCATCGAGCTGGCCAAGGGCGTCTACCCGCTGCGGATCGAGCACTTCGACCGGGACGGCGGCCAGCGGCTGACGCTGAGCTGGAAGACCCCGGGCGCGAGCGACTTCGCCGTCGTCCCGGCGAGTGCGCTCAGCACCGATGCCGGCGTGGTGCGGGTGACCGCGCCCGGGCGCAAGGAATGCACCTCCGGCGCCGACACGCCAGGCGACGGGCTGCCGCTGAGCACGGTCAACCCGGGCTACGACCTCACCAACCTGCGCCCGCCGGGCTTCGAGCCTCAGGTCACCGGCATCGCGTGGCGGCCCGACGGCAAGATGCTCATCACCACCTGGGGTGGCTCGGACAAGGTGGCCGGCGAGGTCTACCTCGTGGAGAACGTCACCGGGAAGACCGGGCCGGAGCGAGTCACATACAAGAAGCTCGCCGGTGACCTCAAGGAGCCGATGGGCATCGCCGTCGTCGACGGCCTGGTCTACGTGTCGCAGAAGCACGAGCTGACCGAGCTCAAGGACACCAACGGCGATCAGATCCTGGATGTACGGCGTACGGTCGCGGTCTGGCCGTTCGGCGGCAACTTCCACGAGTTCGCGTTCGGGCTGCTCTACAAGGACGGCAACTTCTACGCCAACCTGTCCGTCTCGATCAACCTGGGTGGCGCCACCACGGACCCCCAGCCGGTCGGCGGGCGTGGCACCAGCATCGTCGTGAACCGGAAGACCGGTCAGGTGACCACGGTCGCGGGCGGGCTCCGTACGCCCAACGGTCTGGGCTGGGGCGCCGACGGCGGTCTTTACGTCACCGACAACCAGGGCGGCTGGCTGCCGTCGTCCAAGCTTGTCAGGATCGAGCCGGGCGCGTTCTTCAACCACTACACCAACCCCGACGGGCCGTACGACGCCAAGCCCGTGACCAAGCCGGTGTTGTGGCTGCCGCAGAATCAGATCGCCAACTCGCCCAGCACGCCCGTGCTGCTCAAATCCGGGCCGTTCAAGGGCCAGTTCGTGATCGGCGACGTGACGTACGGCGGGTTGCAGCGCGCCTACCTGGAGAAGGTGAACGGCCAGGAGCAGGGCGCGGTCTTCCGGCACACGCAGGGCCTGGAGGCCGGCATCAACCGGGTGTCGATCGGCCCCGACGGCGCCATCTACGTGGGCGGGCTCGGCGCCGACGGCAACTGGGGGCAGGACGGCAAGCTCCGCTTCGGTTTGCAGAAGCTGACGCCGAACAACAAGACGGTCTTCGACATGAAGAGCATGAAGGCCACGTCGACCGGGTTCGCGATCGAGTACACCAAGCCGCTGTCGGACGAGACGATCGCCAAGCTGCCCACCGCGTACAGCCTGGAGCAGTGGCGTTATGTCCCGACGGCGCAATATGGCGGCCCGGAGGTCGACAAGGAGACGCTGAAGGTGACCGGGGCCAAGGTTTCCGGCGACCGCAGGACGGTCACGCTCACGGTCGAGGGGTTGCGCGCGGACCGGGTCGTGCATCTGCGGTCGCCGCGCCCGTTCGCGGCCCGCGACGGCGAGACACTGTGGAGCACCGAGGCCTGGTACACGCTCAACTCGCTCCCGGGCAAGCAGCCGCAGCAGGTGTTCTACGAGGCCGAGGAAGGCAACCGGGAGGGCGGCGCGTCGCTGGCCAACGACCACCGCGGCTACTCCGGCATCGGTTTCGTGGCCGGCTTCGGCTCGCTCAACGCCGCGACCACCACCCACGTCACGGTCGACAAGGCCGGCGAGTACGCGGTCGGGCTGCGGTACTCCAACGGCCCCAACCCGTTCAGCGGCCCCAAGACGATCAGCGTGCACGTCAACGACCGCAAGGTGAAGCAGATCTCGCTGCCGTCCACGGTGACCTGGGACGAATGGGCCACCGCGACGGAGACGCTGCGCCTGAACAAGGGCGTCAACAAAATCCAGTACCGGGTGGACGCGCTCGACACCGGCCACGTCAACCTCGACCTGATCAGCATCCGCGAACCCGGTAAGCGCATCGTCCTCTACGACGGCCACGGCCTGGACAACTGGCAGCACACCGACGGCCGGCGCCCCGAGTGGCCGATCATCGACAGGACCGCGACCGAGGTGTGCTGCGGCGACCTGCGCACCAAGGAGGCGTTCGGCGACTACAAGCTGCACGTCGAGTTCAAGGTCCCGCTGCTGCCACCGGACGTGACCGGGCAGAACCGCGGCAACAGCGGCGTCTACCAGCAGGAGCGCTACGAGATTCAGATCCTGGACTCGTACGGGGACACGACGCTCGACAACAACGAGGCGGGCGCCATCTACACCGTCAAGGCCCCGGACGTGAACATGGCCACCGCCCCCGAGACCTGGCAGAAGTACGACATCACGTTCCGCGCCGCCCGCTACGACGCGACCGGCGCCAAGACGGCCAACGCCCGCGTGACCGTCGTCTGGAACGGCCGCACAGTACAGAACAACGTGGAGATCCCGAACGGCACCGGCGGCAACATCCCGGAGGGCCCCGCCACCGGCTCCATCCGCCTCCAGGACCACGGCAACAAGGTCCAGTACCGCAACGTCTGGATCGAACCCCAGTAACCCCGCCCCCGAACCCCGCGTGAGGCCGCCTCACGCGGGGTTCAGCGTGGGGTGAGGGCGTCGATGAAGGACTGGGCCAGCCACTGTTCGTAGGCGTCGAGGGACCAGCCGCGGTCGCTGACGAGCAGTTCGTAGAGCTCGGGGGAGATCAGGGTCCAGACGATGTCGGCGGCGTGGGCCGGGTCGAGGCCGGGGCGCAGGCCGCCGGTTTCGGACAGGTGGCGGACGATGGCGGTGGCGCCGAGCAGGCGTTCGTGGTTGATGGTCTCGCGGAAGGCGGCCAGGGTGGGGTCGCCGCCGCGGGCGCCGGCCAGGAGTTTGGCCAGCAGAGGGCCGGCGCGTTCGCTGATGCGGCGCGCGACGAAGGCGTACCGCCGCAGTTTGTCCTTGGGGTTGCCGGCGGCGAAGACCGCCTGATGCTCGGGGCGCTCGATCATCGGGACGGGTTCGTCGTCGCCGGCGAGGGTGACGTCGTAGACGTCCTTGATGAGCGCGGCCTTGGTGCGGAACGTCTTGTAGACCGTCTCGGCCGAGACATCGGCGTGGGTGGCCACGTCGCGCATGGTGACCGCCGAGGGTCCGCGCTCGATGAGCAGTTCGCGGGCGGCGTCGAGGACGCGGCGGCGGGTGAGCCGGGCCTGTTCGGCGCGGCGGGTGTTGTCGTATGGGCGACGAGTCATTGCCTACCGTTCGGCTGTATCGAATACTTCCCAACTGTATCCGATTCCGTTGGGGAGGCATCATGCAGACCGAGCTGTGCGTACGTTCGATGACGATCATGGGTTCCGGCGACCTCGCGGAGCTGGCCGAGGTCGTCCACCCGGAAGCGGTCAACCGGGAGGCGCAGAACGAGCCGCCGGCGTGCCGGGTTCAGGGGCCGGCGGCGTTCGCGGCCACGGCTCGCTGGCTGCGGGACGCTTTCGCCGACCTGCGCTTCGAGATCCACGACACGGTGGCCGACGGCGACCTGGTCGTCGTGCACTGCACGATGTCGGGGCGGCAGGTCGGCCCGTTCGTGGGGTACGACAAGCAGGGTGAGGTGGCCCAGGCGTTCCCGCCGAGGGGCCGCCCGTTCGCGATCACCCAGACCCATTGGTTCCGCTTGAAGGACGGCCTGGTCGTGGAGCACTGGGCCAATCGCGACGATCTCGGCCTGGCGACTCAGCTCGGCTGGGTGCCACCCACGCCGCTCTACCTGTGGCGGATGGCCCGGGCCAGGCGGCGCGCCCGGCGCCTGTAGGGCAGCCGGGCCCGCGTGGACGGGAGCTGGTGCATCGCGAGTCGACGGCGCCGCCTTTACACAACTGATTGGTTGTGCAAGGCTCAGGTTGTGGAAGCTGAGACCCTCGCGCGGACGTTCACGGCCCTGGCCGATCCGACCCGGGTGGCGATCGTGGCCCGCCTGGCCACCGGTGACGCCACGGTCAAGGAGCTGACCGAGCCGTTCGAGCTGACCCAGCAGGCGGTGTCGCGCCACCTCAAGGTGCTCGCGGAGGCCGGCCTGGTCACCCGGCGGCAGGAGGCCCAAGCCCGCCCGGCCAGCCTCGAAGTCGAACGGCTCGTTGAGATCCTGACCTGGATCGACGCCCGCCGGGCCGAGTGGGCCGCCCGGCACGACCGCCTGGCCGAGCACCTGCGGCGGCTGGGGTGAGATACCTCCACGACGCGCCGCCGGAGCTGGTCTTCGCGTGCATGACCACGCCGGAGCACCTCACCCACTTCTGGGGTCCGGCGGGCACGCACACGCCGCTGGCGAACATCGTGGTCGACCTGCGGCCCGGCGGCGCCTTCCAGACCACGATGGTCAACGACCGGAGCGGCGACACGTACACCATGCGGGCCGTCTACGTCACCGTCGACCCGCCGAAGTTCCTGTCGTGGCGCGAGGTCGGCTCCGACGTGCTCACCGAGATCACCTTCACCGACCGGGGCGACGGCACCACCGAGGTCGTGACCGTCCAGCACGGCCTGCCCCCGCACATGCGCACGCCGGAAGCGCGGGCCGGCTGGGCCACCGCCCTCGACCGCGCCGCCGCCTACGTCAAAAAGCTCACCCGGGAGACGACGTGACATCCGAGAACGAGACTCAAGCGCTGGTCGGGCCGCAGTTCCGCGCGCTCGCCGACGCCATCGAGAACCAGTCGCCGACCGCCCCGTCCTTGTGCGAGGGCTGGGAGGTACGCCACGTGGTCGCGCACATGACGATGGCCGCCCGCTACGACGGCCCGGCCTTCATGGCCGAGCTCGCCGCCGTCGGCCACGACTTCACCGCCCTGTCCGAGCGGATCGCCCGCCGCGACGGCGACCTGCCGTTCGGCTCCCTGGTGGCCGACCTGCGCAGCGACACCATGGCCGCCTGGGCGCCCCCTGGCGGTGGGGCCGCCGGCGCCCTCAGCCACGCGGTCATCCACGGCCTCGACATCACCTCGGCCCTCGGCCTGCCCCGCACCGCCGACGACCCGGCCACCCGCCTCGTCCTCGACGGCCTGGCCGGCGGCGTCAGCAAGAACTTCGGCGTCGACCTCAGCGACCGGCGCCTGCGCGCCACCGACCTCGCCTGGCAACACGGCGACGGTCCCCTGCTGGAGGCCACCGCCGCTGATCTGGTGCTCGCCCTCTCCGGCCGGCGCCGGCCCGTGTCGCCGATGTAGTGCAGGTCCGGCACTGCGCTCGCCACATGGTTCTCATAGAGGTGGGTGTCCCACCGCTGCCGCCACGCGGATTCTCGTCGGTCAACCAGGCGATGGATGTCGGCGGTGCGCTGGCCCGGGTTGCCGGCGGGCAGATCCGGCTCCGGTGGACCGGTAGCAGATGACCCAGTGCTGGGCGGCCTCGTCGCCCGGATAGCGGTAGTCGATGTTCGACGTCGTCCGGGGTTGGGCGTGCAGGTCGTCCGGGTCGGCTGGGCTGATTCTTTCGGGTTGGGCGTGACGGTTGTCCGGATCGGGCGGGCCGGCTGGCTTCCTCGAGCCTGGCGCGCAGATTGTTCGGGCGGGCGTGCCGGCGGTATCGTGCCGGGCCATGTTGCTCGATCAACTCGCTGCGGCCGGCCCGGAGGAGCGCTGGCAGGCGCTGCGGAGGATCGGGGACTCGCCGGAGAATCGGCGGACGCTGGCGGAGATCCGGCGCAACGGTCCCGGGCGGCTGCGGCGGGCGGCGCTCGACGCCCTCGCCTATCTCGGCGGGGAGGCGGCCCTGTCGCCGGCCGATGTCCGGATCGTGGAGCGGCTGGCCGGTATCCGGCGCCGGTCCGACCCGATCGGCCCGGTCACGTCATGCTGGACGTACTGGTGGGCCATGCGCAGCACGGACCAGGACGAGGTGGTGGCCGCGCTCGGATTGACCCACCCACGGCCGGTCACCTACCGACTGGCCGCCGAGGCGATCGACACCCTCGAGCACGACCGCGAGGCCGAGCAGGGCCTGGTCTACGTCGGCCCGTCGGTCGACGGGTGGGTTCCGGTGATGGGCCCGTGGTGCGACGCCTTCGGCGACCGCCGCCAGGAGGTACGGGCCCTGATCAGCGACCTGAGCCGCCGCTTCGGCGAGGTGCACGCCTTCTACTTCGGCGAGCGCGGCGACGGCTCGGCCTGGCACATCGCCCGCGCCGGCGTACCCGTCCGAACCTTCGACAGCGAGGAACCCGAGACGTCCTCCGGCGAGCCCCTGCCCATCGAGCGCGAGTGGATGGCCGCCCACAACCTGACCGGCAAGCCCGAAGACCACCCGGACGACCTCTGGGACATCACCGACGCCAACAATGTAGCCGCCACCATCAGCATCGACGTCGGCTGGCACCACCCCACCACCGCCATCACCCACGGCCTCCCGCTCCTCGCCTCCGCCCCCGGCGCCGGCCGGATCCTGCTGCCGCCCGCCGCTTACGCGATCTGACCCCTCCCGCTGGGTGCGCGCGCTGCTCGGCGACCCGTCGACGGTCTACTGCGCCTCGATCGACTCGGGCCAGGTCCAGCGCTTCCTCACCGGTAGTTGACGTAGATGGCCAGCCGGCCGTCGCGGACCTCCGAGCCGACGGCGACGAAGGCGGGGTCAAGGGGGCGGGGTGAGAGGGTCTGCTCGTGGTCGACGCCCATCTCGCGGGCCAGATCCTCCGGCGACTGCCCGGGTGGTGGGGTCACGGTCAGCAGCCACGAGCATCCGCCGGAGCCGCACGCCTGGCGCTGGTCGGCCACGGTCGCCCCGGCGGGCACGTCGGGGATCCGCGACTTCGGCGGCAGCGATTCCTCGCTGCCGAAAACCAGCAACGCCAGGAACCAGAGCCCCCACAACGCCGCCAGTAGGGCCACCACCACAGACCCGGCGATGAGGCCGCGCTTCACCCAGACAGTCGTCACCGCGACAGGGTACGAGCGTTGATCAACTCCGAAGAGAGCCAGAATTCGTCCCCCTATCCTCGCCGAGGCGAACGCCGTTTCCATCTGGGTCATCGACTCGGCCGGGCGGGTGGCGTTCCGGTGCAGTGACATGAGTGTCTTCGGACCCGGCCACGACCCGGAAGCGCGGGGGGAGCCGACCCTGCGCGACGCGATGGAGTGGGCCGGCGAACGCCGGCTCGGACCGCTCGAGGACGTCCAGCAGACCGGGGTGCCGGGAGCGATCGCCCCGGCCGACGGCGACGACGGCTGGCTCACGGCCGGCGAGATCCTCCGGCTCCGGTTGTGCGCGACGCTGGTCGTGCTGAGCGCCTGCCGGACGGCCCAGGGCCGGATCAGCGGCGACGGCGTCATCGGGCTGTCGCGAGCCTTGATCACGGCCGGGGCGCCCACCGTCGTCGTCTCGCTGTGGGAGGTACCGGACCTGCTGACCGCCGCCCTGATGAAGCACTTTTACGCGCATGTGACCAGCGGGGAGCAAGTTGGTCAGGCGCTCCGGCAGGCGATGCTGGCCACGATGCGCGACCACCCGGACCCGGCCGGCTGGCCCTGGTGGGGGAGGCCCGCTCGGCCCCGCCGATCAGAGGCTCGCGGTGAAAGTCGTCGTCAGGCGGTCGACGTCGGCCTGGTTGATGTGCAGGTGAGGCGAGATCCGGATGGCGTCGCCGCGCCGGGCCACGAAGCAGTTGGCGGCCTTCAGGGCGGTGAACACCCGGTCGGTCGTGTCCGCGGGGACGCGGACGCCGAGCAGGTGCGGGCCGCGGGGGCCGGTGACGGTCAGGCCGGCGGCGGTCAACCGCCCCGCGATCTCGGCGGTGACCGTGGCCAGGGTGCCGGCGATGTGGGCCGGGGTCCAGGCGAGGATCTGCTCCAGGGCGGCGACGGCCATCGGGGTCACCTCGAACAGCGTGCGCGCGCCCTGGTCGTACCGCCGGGCCCCGGGCAGGTAGTCGTCGCGGTAGTCGACGAGCCGGGCGAAGTCGTCGGAGCCGGCCCGCAGGATCCAGTTCTCCTCCAGGGGGCGGCCCTCGCGGTGCTCCGGCGCGACCCAGAGGTAGCCCCGCCCGAACGGCCCCAGCAGCCACTTGTAGCCGACCGACACGACGAAGTCCGGCCGCAGGGCGGCCACATCGAGGGGCATGACCCCCAGGGACTGGCTCGCGTCGATCACCAGCCGGGCTCCGGCCGTACGGGTCGCCGCCGCGACCCGCTCGAGGTCGACGAGGCCGCCGTCGGTCCAGTGCACGTTGGGCACCGACACGATCCCGACCCGCTCGTCGATCGCCGCCAGCACGGCCTCGGTCCAGCTCTGCCCGGCCGCCCGGCGCACGGTCCGGATGCGCTCGGTCAGACGTCGCCACGTGTAGACGCCGGACGGGTATTCGTCGGCCAGGACGAGAACTTCCTGCCCGGGCCCGAGCGGCAGGTTGGCCGCCGCCACCGCGAACCCGTAGCTGGTCGCCGGCACCAGCGCGACGCCTTCGGCATCCCCGCCGAACAACCGCCCGGCCAGCCCGCGCAGCCGTTCGACGCCGGCGAACCAGTCGTCCTCGCCGATCTCCCATGGCCGCGCCCGCTGCCGCAGCGCCGCCTCGCCGGCCGCGCGCACCGACCGCAGCACCGGCGACAAGCTGGCCGCGTTGAAGTACGCGACGTCGTCCGGCACCTCGAACAGATCCCGCTGCGAGCCGTCCACACCAGACTTTAACCCGTAGGATCGGTCCGATGCCGCTGCGAACGCTGTATCCGCCGATCGAGCCATATGCCACCCACCGCCTCGACGCCGGCGGCGGTCACCAGCTCTACGTGGAGGAGGCCGGCAACCCGGCGGGCCTTCCGGTGCTCTTCGTGCACGGCGGTCCGGGCAGCGGCCTCACTCCGGTCATGCGGCGCTTCTTCGACCCCGCGCGGTACCGGGTGATCCTGCCCGAGCAGCGGGGCGCCGGCCGCAGCACCCCGGTCGGCGAGCTGCGGGACAACACCACCTGGCACCTCGTCGACGACCTGGAACTGATCCGCAACCACCTCGGCGTGGACGCCTGGCTGGTGTTCGGCGGCTCCTGGGGCTCCACGCTCGGGCTCGCCTACGCCCAGACCCATCCGGCCCGGGTGACCGGGCTGATCCTGCGCGGGATCTGCCTCTTCCGCCGCAGCGAGGGAGCCTGGATCTACCAGAGCGGCCTGCACCATCTGCAGCCCGAGGAGTGGGAACGCTTCATCGCGCCCATCCCCGTCGCCGAGCGCGACGACATCCTGGCGGCCTACCACCGCCGCCTGACCGGGGACGACCCCGACGCCGCGCGGCGGTGCGCCGACGCGTGGATGCGCTGGGAAGCGGTCAACTCCTCGCTGACACCCGACCCGGCGCTGATCGCCACGCTGACCGCCGACGACACGGTGCTGCCGGCCGCGCGGATCCTCGCCCACTACGCCGTCAACGGCGGGTTCTTCGAGTCGGAGACCCAGCTCCTCGACGGGGTGGACCGCATCCGGCACCTGCCCGCCACGATCATCCAGGGCCGGTACGACCTGTGCTGCCCGCCCGTGACCGCGTACGAGCTGGCCCGTCGCTGGCCGGAAGCCGGCCTGCACATGATCGCCGACGCCGGTCATTCATCGCTCGAGCCGGGCATCACCGACCGTCTCATCCGCAGCACCGACCGCTTTGCGGACGGTGCTCATATCGGCCGGCCGGACTGACTCAGACCGCTCGAGAGACAAGGGCGTCATACGTCTCAGCGAAGCGAGCCCGCCGTCCCGCGTAGTACTCGGCATCGGCGAGGCGAGGTTCGTAAGTCGCGCCGGTGGCGCGCGGCGCCCGCGGAACGTCCGGGGCCAGCTCGTCCAGCGCGAGCAGGGCGGTGCCGCGCTGGGTGGCGCGGCGCCGGGTCACGTGGGTGACCGGGCGGCCCAGGACGTCGGCCAGGACCTGCAGCCACTCCGGCTGGTCGTTGCTGACACGGCCGGCGGCCGCCACCTGCACCACCTGCGGCGCGGCGGGGTGCAGCTCGTCGGCCACCCGGGCGTATGTCATGGCGACGCCCTCGATGATGCCCCGGAACATGATGTCCGCGTCGGTGGCCGCCGACACCCCGCCGAAGACGGCCCGGGCGCTGCCGGCCCAGCCCGGCGCCCGCTCGCCGGTGAGGTAGGGCAGCACGAGCGGGGTGGCGTCGCTCGGCGGCGCGGTCAGCACCTCGGCGAGGGAGGGACTGAGGCGCAGCGTGCTCTCAGCCCAGCTGACGGCGCGGCCGACGTCGTTGATCGCCCCGCCGAGCAGCGTGCGCTTGGCGTCGACCCGGTAGTTCCACAGCCCGAACGGCAGCGGGTCGGCCGGGCCGTCGAGCAGCACCCGCAGCGCGCCGCTGGTGGCGGTGGCCGCGGCCATCACCGTGGCGTCGATCGCGCCGGCGCCGATGTTGCTGGCCAGGCCGTCGGTGATGACGGGGAACCAGGCGGCCCGGGCCAGGGCGGGCCAGCGCGACGAGGCCGGTACCGGCGTGTCCGACGGCGGCGTGAGGGGGCCGAAGCCGGCCAGCAGCTCGGCGTCGTACTCGCCGGTGCGGCGGTCGAGCAGCCCGGTCCACGCGGCCGTGGAGGTCCCGGCGAGCGGCTGCCCGATCAGCCGGGCCCAGATGTACTCGCCGAGGGACCACCAGTTCGCGGTCGCGGCCACGACCTTCGGCTGCGTCTTCGCGAGCCAGCGCAGGCGCGGCGCGTGATAGCTGGTGTGCAGACGAGTGCCGGTCCGCTGCTGAACTGCGTGCTCGTCGAGCTCCTGCCGCAGCGCCGCCACCTCACCCGCGCTGCGCGAGTCGGCGTAGGTCAGGCACGGGGTGAGCGCCCGCCCGGCCCGGTCGACCGCGATCAGCGAGGCGGCGAAGGTGTCCATGGCGACCCCGGCGATCCGGGTGCCCAGCCGCCCCTCGCCGGTCACCGCGTCGATGACCTGCTCGACCTCCCCGACCACCTGGTCGGGGTCGATGACCGAGGTCCCGTCGGGCGCCACCCGGAAGGCGTGCGGCACCTTGTGCTGCAGCCCGTGCACCCGCCGCCCGGCCGCGTCGTGCACCCCACCCCGCGTCGCCGTGGACCCGATGTCCAGCGCCAGCACCAGCGGGTCGAGAGCCGCGTCGAGAGTGACGTCATCGTCGGTCATGAGGCGGCACTTACCCAGATCGGGCTTCACCAGTCGTGGACGGAGCCGTCCAGGTTGCGCGCGACGGGCAGGTACCGGGGCTGATAAGGGAACTTCGCCGCCACCGCATCGTCGTAGGTGATGCCCAATCCCGGTTCCTCCGACGGATACAGCATGCCGTTCACGGGTTCGGGCGTGCCGCGGAAGACCTCGTACGTCTCCGGGGGGTGGCCCATGTGTTCCTGGATGCCGAAATTGGGCTGGGAAATGTCGACGGCCACGGCGGCCGCGACCGTCACCGGGGAAAGGTCGCTGGCGCCGTGTGAGCCCGTCCGGACCTGATAGAGGGCGGCCAGGTCGAAGATGCGCCGCAGGTGGGTGATCCCGCCCGCGTGCACGACCGAGGTGCGGACGTAATCGATGAGTTGCTCGGTGATGAGCTGTTTCACGTCCCAGATCGAATTGAGCACCTCGCCGGTCGCGATCGGCGTGGTCGTGTGCTGCCGGATGAGCCGGAACGCCTCCTGATTCTCGGCCGGCGTCGGATCCTCCATCCAGAACAGCCGCAGATCCTCGACTGCTTTACCGAATCGGGCCGCCTCGATCGGGGTGAGCCGATGGTGCACGTCGTGCAGCAGGTGCAGCCCGAAGCCGAACTTCTCCCGCACCTTGGCCAGATAGCCGGGCGCGAAATCCAGATAGGCCTCGGTGCTCCATTGCTGTTCGTCCGGCAGTGCCGTCGCCGCCGGTTCGTAGAACGCGCCCTTGCGGACGCCATAGGTGCCACTCAGGCCGGGCACGGCCGCTTGGGCCCGGATCGCTGTGAAGCCCGATTCGCGGTACGCGGCCACGTCATCGACAAGCGCATCGGCGTCCACCCCACTCGCGTGGCAATACACCAGCACCCCGTCGCGGGAGCGGCCGCCGAGCAATTGATAGACCGGCAGCCCGGCCACTTTCCCCTTGATGTCCCACAGGGCGACGTCGACCGCCGCGATCGCCGTCATGGTCACCGGCCCGCGCCGCCAGTACGCGCCCTTGTAGAGGTACTGCCACGTGTCCTCGATGCGGGCCGGATCCCGGCCGATCAGCAGCGGCGCCACGTGATCGCGCAGATAGGACGCGACGGCCAGCTCCCGCCCGTTCAGCGTGGCGTCGCCCAGCCCGGTCGCGCCGTCCGACGTGGTCACCCGCAGGGTCACGAAGTTGCGTCCCGGCGACGTCACGAGCACCTCGACCCGATCGATCGTTGCCATTTTCTCTCCCCGGCCGTAACCGTAGCCGCGCACCGTCGTTAGCCATGCATCATGACAGGCGGAACCCCTCTCCGGCTGATCGTGCCCGTGCTGCTGGCGACGGTCGCGGTGATCTGCGCGTTCGCCCTGCTCCCGGCCGGGAGCGTGGCGGGCCTGCTGACGGCTGCGGCCGGAACGACGGCAGTGATCATGGCGCGGGCCGCCCTCTCCGGCCGGCTGACCGGGCCGCGCGCCCGGGCCCTCGCCCTGGCCGGTGGTCTCGGCCTGACCGCGGCCGCCGGCCTCGCCAGTGGCATCGCCTATCTGGTGGCCCGGGACGCGACGGTCGACGGCGTCCCCCTGCCGGCCGAGATCCCGCTGGTCAGCCTGTTCTTCGTGGCGGCGCTCTACCTCCCGGCGATCCTGCGGCCGCCGCAAAAACGCTCGGTGCTCGCTCGGTTGCGTACGGCCCTGGATGTCCTGGGGGTGTGGGCCTGCCTG
The DNA here is from genome assembly GCF_040675435.1 of Actinoplanes sp. NPDC049598. Classification (NCBI taxonomy): domain Bacteria; kingdom Bacillati; phylum Actinomycetota; class Actinomycetes; order Micromonosporales; family Micromonosporaceae; genus Actinoplanes; species Actinoplanes sp. NPDC049598. The sequence continues at coordinate 98,231 of NZ_JBFAOX010000022.1, forward strand.
ATGTTCTCGGCGTGGTTGCTGCTGTTCAGCGACGGCGGTGAGCGGCGCGGCGCCACAATCACCGCCCTGATCTTCGGCGGGGGCGCCGCGACCACCGCCGGCATCGCGGGTGTGCACGCCATCCGCCAGCGGTCGGCGCTGCAATGGTGCGGGCCCGCGGCGGCACTCTCCCTGATCGGGCTGAGCGCGCTGGTCATCGCCCTCGACTACCCCGGCGTGCCGAACGCGGCCATCGCCGCCGTCATCGCCGCCGCCGCGATCAACGTGGCCGGCGGCCTCCTCTGGTACGGGTCGGTGCGGATCTGCCCCGACCGCGCGCCCCTGCCCCCACCCGGCAGCGAGCCGTCGGCCAGCTTCCCGCTGCTCACGGTCGCGATCCTCGGCTCGGCCCTGATCACCGTCCATCATCTGCTCAACGGCGGCCGGGTCGACGCCACGGCGATCATGCTGGGCACGCTGGGCGTGGCCGCGGTGGCGACCCGCGAGTGGGTGTCGGCGGTCGCCCTGCGCCGCCAGGCCGGCCACCTCACCGACCAGGGCAACCGGCTCCGCAGCCTGATGTTCGGGGCGGCCGACGTGGCGATGATCCTCGATGCCAACCTGGCCGTACGCTGGCAGTCGCCGGCCGCCTTCCGCCAGTTCGGGCTCCCCCTCGGCCGTTCGGTGTCGATCCTGGTCGGCCCCGATCAGGTCGACGACGTCCACGCGTACCTCATGAAACGCCTGGTCGACCCCACGATCAAAGGCCAGGCCCTGGCCGTACGCCTCCGTGACGGCTCCGGTCGCTGGCGCGAAACCGAATGGACGACCAGCGGCGCCGACCCGGCCGAACCCGGACGCACCCTGGTGCTGCACGTCCGCGACATCAGCCAGGCCCACGACCTGGCCCAGACGCTGCGCCAGGAGACCCACCTCGATCCGCACACCGGCCTGGCCAACCGCGAGGGCCTGCTCCGCGCGGCCGACCTGCTCCCCGACGCGGCCGCGATGATCGTCGTCGAGCTGGGCGGCCTGACCGCCATCGCCGACGTCCACGGCCGCGACCTGGCCGACTCGGTTCTGGTCGAGGCCGCCCGCCGCCTCCGCACCGCGGTCCCCACCGCCGACGTCCCGGCCCGCGTCGGCGAGACCCGCCTGGCCGTGCTCACCCACTGCGGCGCCGTCCGTGCCCACCTGCTGGCCGGCCAGCTGGTCAACGCCCTCTCGGCCCCCTACACCGCCGCCGGCGCCGTCTCCCACCTCTCAGCCTGGGCCGGCCTGGCCGACGTCGCGGACGCCGCCGCACCTGGCGCTAATGCCGGGGCCGCCCTCACCTCCCGTACCTCGCGGTCAACCCCTTCTTCCTCCGGGCCGACCCCTTCCTCCGGGCCGACCCCTGCCGCATCCGGGCCGACCCCCTCATCTGCGCCGACCCCTACTTCATCCCGGCCCACCCCTGCTTCATCCGCTGCCTCGGCCCCACCGCCCGTCCAGCCCCCTGCTCGGGACAAATCCGACTTGACGGATTCATCGGACGGCCACGGGGTGGTGGGCGGCTCCGCTGGTGGGGGAGCGGAGGAGGTTCTGCGGAGGGCCGCGCTGGCGCTTCGGTCGGTGCGGGCGGGGCCGCCGGGGGCGGTCGAGTGGTACGAGGCCGAGATGGAGACGCGGCTCATGCGGCGTTCCACGCTGGAGCAGGACCTGCCGGGGGCCGACCTCGACCTGCTCTTCCAGCTGATCGTCGACCTGCCCACCCGGCGGCCGGCCGGCGTCGAGGCCCTGCCGGTGTGGCGGCACCCCACGCTCGGGCCGGTACCGGTCGCCGAGCTGCTCGCCCTGGCCGAGGAGCTGGGCATCCTGGCCAAGGTCGGCCAGCGGGTGCTGCAGACCGCCTGCCGGCTGCTGGCCGACTGGCGCCGCCTGCACCCGGAGCTCTGGCTGGCCGTCAACGTCCGCCCCCGCCAGCTGGCCGACCCCGCCTTCCAGGCGCATCTGCACACCGCGCTGGAGACCTACGGCCTGCCCCACTCGGCCCTGGTCGTCGAGATCTCCGAGGACGACGTCCGCCAGCCCGGCGTCGACGAGGTGGCCGCCCTGCTGGGCCGCTTACGGGCCGAGGGCGTCCGCACCGCCGTCGACAACTTCGGCACCGGCCCCACCTCCCTGAGCCGCCTGCGCGTCCTCCCGGTCGACCTGCTCAAAATCGACCAGGAGGTCTTCGCCGAACCCGCCGTCCTGGACGTCGCCGTCACCCTCGGCCGCCGCCTGGGCATGGAGGTCATCGCCCACGGCGTGGACGACCTGGTCGACCTCGACACGGTCCAAACCGCCGGCTGCCACCTCGGCCAGGGCGCCCTGCTGGCCCGCCCCATGCCCGCCGAACGCCTGGAGGCACTCCTGGAAGGGCACCGCGACGCCCAGCATCACTAGCGCACCCAGACGTAGTAGCTCCGCGTCGTCGCCACCGCTCCCATGCCACCTCCGGGCCCGGCTTCCCGCGAGGTCAGCCCGGAGCCATGGCCTCACGGGGGTCAGCCCATCGGCTTCGGCTTCACACGCCGGCTTCGGCGTTGCTGCCTGTCGTGAGGTCGATCGGGGGCCGCGCTTCCCACGGGGTGAGCCGCGGTGGTGGCTTCCAGCGGGGGCGGTGGCTTCCCGCCGGGTCAGCCCTGGGCCTCGATGGACAGGGGCTGCCACTTGCGCCACTCGGCTAGGCGGGACTCGTAGTCCGCGGTGGCGATGCCCAGCGGGGCCTCGCCGAAGAAGACGCGGAGGGGTGGGTTGTCGGCGTCGACGATTTTCAGGAGGGCGGCGGCGGTGGCGGTGGGGTCGCCGGGGTTGGCCACGCGTTTGCTGCGGGCCTCGGCGGCTTGGGCGCGCACTTCCTCGTACGTCTCGAGCTTGGTCGCGTGCTGGGCGGAGGAGCCGCCCCAGTCGGTGCTGAAGCCGCCCGGCTCGACGAGGGTGACCTTGATGTTGAAGAGCGCGACCTCCTGGGCCAGCGCCTGGCTGAAGCCTTCGAGGGCCCACTTCGAGGAGTTGTAGATGCCGATGTTGGCGAAGGCCGAGATGCCGCCGATCGAGGACACCTGGATGATGTTGCCGCCGCCGGCCTTGCGCAGGTAGGGGAGGGAGCCCTGGGTGACCCAGAGGGCGCCGAACAGGTTCGTCTCGAACTGGGCGCGGGCTTCCTGCTCGGAGATCTCCTCGATCATGCCGAACTGGCCGTACCCGGCGTTGTTGACGATCACGTCGAGCCGGCCGAAGTGGTCGTCGGCCGTCTTGAGCGCGTCGAGCACCGCCGGCCGGTCGGTCACATCCAGTGCGAGCGGCAGCACGTTGTCGCCGTACTTCTCCACCAGGTCGCTCAGCGTGCCGGTGTTGCGCGCCGTGGCCGCGACGCGGTCGCCGCGCTCGAGCGCCGCCACCGCCCACTCCCGGCCGAAGCCGCGCGAGCTACCCGTAATGAACCAGGTCCTGGCCATCGGTAAGTCCCTTCTTCGATTGTCACCCCCACCCTACGACCGGCCACCGACAAGTTACGTTGCTCCCCATGAGTCTCCTCGACGATGTGGCCGACCGTGACGGCTGGCGCTGCTGGGTGTGCGACGAGCCCGTCGACCCCGACATGTCGGTCAACGACCCGCGTGGGCCGAGCGTCGACACGCGTACCACCGACAAGAAGGCGAAGCTCCCGGAGCGACTGGCCCACCGGGCCTGCAACAGCCGCAAGGGCGCCGTCAAGGTCGTCATCGCCTGGCCCGACCGGCTGAACGTGGTCGAGCCCGCGCCGCTGACCGCGGTGGCCGACCGTCTCGGGCGCAAGGGCGGCCGCGAGCTCGTGGCCCGCTGCCCCAGCCGCAAGGACGCCCAGGAGACCGCGGACTGGCTGGTCGACCGCTTCTCCCGGCTGATGCCCGAGCTGCCGGTGACCGCCACGGTCGATCCGGGCGGCGGTCAGTTCCTCGTCACGCTGGCCACCAGTCGCCGGTGATCGTCAAGCCGACCCTGACCGGCCGGAGGGTCACGCTCCGGCCGTTCCGGGCCGAGGATCTCGAGCCGATGGCCGTCGTCCTGGCCGACCCCGAGGTGCTGCGCCTGACCGGGAGCGTCCATTCCACCGAGGCCGCGACCGGTCGTGAGCCGGTCGTCGACGAGCGCCTGCGGGCCTGGTACGAATCGCGCAACGATCGGGCCGACCGGCTCGATCTGGCCGTCGTCGACAATGCCTCCGGTCAATGCGTCGGCGAAGTGGTGCTCAACGAGTGGGAAAGGGCCAACGAGAGCTGCAATTTCCGCATCTCGATCGGCCCGGCCGGGCGTGATCGGGGCCTGGGCACGGAAGCGACGCTGCTCGTGCTGGGTCACGCCTTCACGGAGATCGGCCTGCATCGCGTCGGCCTCGAGGTGTACGCATGGAAGCCGCAGCTTCCGCCTGCGTGATCAGCGCGCCAGGGCCGGCCGGGCTATCTGAGCAGCGTCAAACCTCAGCAACATCCTCGACCGGTCGGCGCTGATCGCGATCCTGACCCCGGCGGGTCAGTCGGCCAGGCCCCGGACGCGGAGCTCCTGATAGTGCTCCTTGATCTCGGCGAAGTTCTTGGACCGTTTGGGGGCCACCGCCACGATGGTGTCGAAGGGGGTGGACTCGAAGCGGCTCAGAGCGATGCTCGCGTAGGCGGGCAGGTTCTCGGGGACCGCATCCGGGCGGCGGAGCAGGAACTGGGTTTCCGGGTCGCGGCGGACCAGGTCGCCGGGCAGGTAGTAGAGGTCGGCGGTGTCAAACTCGGCCTCGGTGATGTCCAGGGCCCAGTCGACGTCCTGGTAGTACTTCACGATGGCGTCGGTGAAGGCCTGCTGGACCTCGGGCGGCAGGCCGTCGTTGGGGCCGACGATCATCAGGGCGCCCGACCGGCCCCGCAGGGTGACGTGCCGGAACACGCACCCCGCGGGCTGGGTCAGCGTGCCGGTGAGACCTTCCACCAGCACGTTCTCGAACCGGACGCCGTGCACGCCGGACCGTTTCACCACCGGGCGGCGGGCCACGACGTCCCGGACCACCAGGCTCAGCCCGGGATCGTCGTAGTTGGCCAGGTGCGAGGCGGTGAACTCGCATCGCACCAGCTCGAGGTCCGCGAAGGTCCGGCCGGCGCCGATCGCCTTGGCGTTGAGGAACGTCTGCTTTTCGATCAGCACGGCCGGTCTCCCGCTTACTTGAAAATGTCGTCCAGGGCGTCGTCGGTGAAGCTCTTGTAGTCCAGGATCTGATCCCGTCCCACAATGTACGACCGGCCCAGGTGGTCGCTGATCGAGGAGGCGCTGCCGCCGGTGATGTCGATGTTGGCGGACGCCTTCCCGTCGTTGATCACGAAGTCGGCCACGGCCTGGCCCGGCTTCGACGTGCCCAGGTGGGTGATCTGCGCGTCGCCGGCCACCGCGGCGCTCTTGGCCACCTCGTTCTCGATCACCGAGCCCAGGAACATCCGGCGCAGGTACGGCTGTTCCTTGCCGGCCCGGAGCTGGTCCGGGCTGAGCAGAGCGCGGAACTGGGTGGCGGTCTTGCCCCGCACGGCCAGCAGGGCGTCCAGCAGCTTCTGGTAGCTGGCCTTGCCCGACGCGTTGAGCAGCGAGACCGGGCAGACCTCGGGGGCGGCGGCCGCCTTGGCGCCGGGCGCCACCTTGGCCACGCCGACCGCGCACTCGACCAGCCGGGTGACGTTGCCGGCCTCGGCCGTGATCCGGGGCAGCGCCTCGATCGGCAGGTCGCTGGCCCGGGCGAACTCGAGCGCCCGCTCGATGCCGATCCCGGTGCGCAGCGCGTCGTCGGCGAGGATGATCGCCTTCAGCCACTCGGCGATCCGGGCGTACGGGATGAAGTTGGCCGCCGCCCACGCGCAGGCCGTGTTCACGGTGCCCGCGCTGATCGCCTTGCCGCAGTCGATGAAGTCGCCCACGACCAGGTGGACCAGGTTGTCCCAGGACGCCTTCAGCGTGTCCCGCACGTCCATGTGCAGCGTGCGGTGCTGGGTGAAGTCGGCGGCCGAGGTGCCCAGCGGGCGCTGGACGCACGTCGCGCTGTCGGTGCCGTTGAGCACGCAGACGACGATGTTGTAGTAGATCGTGCCGTGGACGTGCAGCGGGACGTCGATGTCGCAGGTGTGCGACCCGCCGCCGGTGCTGCACGAGCCGCTCCAGGCGTCGACCGTCAGATCCGGGACCAGTTGCAGGAAGGCGTAGCCGCCGTCCCAGGTGGCCTTGATCTGGTCGGTCTGGTCCTGGACCTGCGCGTCCTTCTCGGCCTGCTGGGCGGCCGCCTCGGCCGCTTTCGCGTCGTCGCGGGCGCGCTGGGCGGCCGCCTCGGCCTCGTCGGCGTACTGGTCGGCCCGGGTGGCGGCCGCCTGGGCGGCGTCCGCGTCGGCGCGGGCCTGGGTCGCGGCGGCCCGGGCCGAGGCGGCGTTGCGCTCGGCCGCGTCGGCCTCGGCGTCGGCCGCGTCGGCGTCGGCCGAGGCGGCGTTGGCGGCGGTGTGGGCCGCGGCCGCGTCGCGTTCGGCCTGGGCGTTGAGTTGCTGCGTGGCCGCGTCGGCGGCGGCTGCGGCGGCCGCATCCGAGGCGGCCGCGGCGGCCGAGGCCCGGGCCTGTTTCGCGGACTGGGCCGCCGCCAACGCGTCGGCCGCCGCGTCGGCCGCGGCCTGGGCCGCGATCTTGGCGTCGCCGGTGGCCTGCGCCGCCAGCGCCGCCGCCGTGGTGGCCGCGGTCTGCGCCTCGTCGGCGCGGGCCTGAGCCACGGCCGTCTGCTGCTGGGCGACCGTGAGGGCGCCCTGACCGACCAGCACCGCGAGGGCCGCGGTCGGGTCCCGCTCGACGAACGGCGAGCCGAGCGCGACCGCCTCGTTGGCCGGCGCGGCCACCTCGGCCGCGGCGTCGCGGGCGGCCGTCGCGGCCAGTGAGGTGGCGAACGCCCGGCCGGCCGTGACCGCGCTCAGCGAGCGGGCCTCGGCCGCCGCGGCCTGCGCGAGCGCGGACTGCCGGTAGGCCTCCCGCATCTCGGCCGCGGCGGTCGCGGCGTCGGCGTCGGCGTTGTTCGCGTGCTGTTTGGCGTCCTTCGAGGCCTCGAGCGCGTCGGCCGCCGCGGCGTGGGCGGTCGCGGCGGCCGACCGGGTGATCGCCACCTGCTCATCGGCCTTGTCGGCGGCCGCCTGGGCCCGGGCCGCGGCGGCGTGGGCCCGGGTCGCGGCCTCCCGTGCTTCCTGGGCGGCCTGGGTGGCGATGTCGGCGTCCCGCTCGGCCTGGTCGGCCGCGGCGTCGGCCCGGTCGGCCGCGGCCTGGGCGTTGTTCGCGGCCTCGCGGGCCTCCCCGGCCTGCGAGGTGCCCTCGAGCGAGTCGGCCTTGGCCTGCAACGCCTCGGCCCGCGAGGCCAGCGCGTCGTGTTTGTCGCGCGCGGTCTCGGCCGCGAGCCGGGCGATGTGCGCGCCGTTGGCCGCGGTCTGCGCGTCGTGGTCGCGGTCGGCCGCCGTGGACTCGTACCGTTCGGCGTCGGCCCGGGCCGTGGCGGCCGCGGTCTGCTGCCGCTGGGCGTCGGCGTCGGCCGCCGCGGCCTCCTGGTGCTTCGAGGCCGCGATCGCGCGCTGGTTCGCCGCGACCTGCCGCTGCTGCTCGGCGATCTTGCGCTGGGCCGCAGCCTTGTCGGCGGCGGTCTGCGCGGTCGCCTTGGCCTTCTCGGCCTCGGCCCGTTTGGCCTTGGCCACAGCCGCGGCGTCGGCCGCCGCCTTCGCCTCGGCCGCGGCCGACGTCGCCGCCGCCTTGGCCTGGCGCGCCGCCTCCTGGGCGGCCGTCTTGGCGTACTCCGCCTGCATGGCCTTGGCCTGCGTCTGGGCCAGCGTGACCAGGGTGGCGCTGTCGGCCACCGACGCCTTCGTGGCCTGGACGGCCGTGGCGGTGGCCTTGGCCGCGGCGACCGCGCCGGCCGCCGACGCCTTGGTCACCTGGGCCGACTGCTGCGCGTAGGCCAGACCCCGGCCCACCGGGTAGTTGCTGGTGGTGGCGATCGTGGTCGCCGCCGCCTGCGCGTTGGTGACCGCGGTGGCCTGCGCCTGGGCGTCCGCCGAGGCGTTGTTGGCGATGGTCAGCTGGGCCGCGGCCCGGTTCTGGGCGTTCTTGATCTCGTTGACGGCGTACGTGAAGTCGGCCGCCTTGGGCGCGAACATCGAGTCGGTACCGGTCGAGGTGCCCGCGTTGTTCTGCGCGGTGACGAACTGCTGCCGGGTCGTGCCGGCGTTGCAGGCCTGCACCGTGGCCTGCAGGCCGCTGGTGGCCGTGGCCGAGTCGAGGCACTTCTGCGCACCGACGTTGAACAGCCGCGTCTGGCCGCCGGTGGTCGTGTACTGCCAGCGCTGGGTGGCCTTGTTGGTTGTGCAGGCGTTCTGCACCACGTTGGTGCCGTTGAGGTCGAGGCACCGGCCGGCGACGCCGTTGCGCAGGGCGGCGTTGAGCCAGGTGAACGAGCAGCTGGTCGACATGATGTCGCACGGCGCGGAGGGCGCCCACTTCTGCGCGTTGGAGTTGTTGCAGGTGTAGAGCTGGACCTTTCCGTTGGCCGCCGTGGAGCTGCCGGCGTTGTCCAGGCAGAGCCCGGTGTTGGCCTTGTACTTGACGGTCATCGGCCCGGAGCCGGCGGTGCACTCACCGCCCGCGGTCCAGCAGGCCTGCCAGCGACTGAGCTGCCGCGCGATCCAGGACTGGCCCACCGCCTCGCCCATGGCGATCGCGGCGTTCTCCAGGTCGGTGTAGGCCTTGGACTGGGCGGCCAGGATCGCCGAGCGCTGGCTCTTCTGCGAGTCGAGCTCGGCCTGCCACTCGGCCGCCGCGGTCTTGACCACGGGCGCCAGCACCTGGCGCGGGTCGAGCGGGTTGTCGGCGTCGCAGGAGGAGAACCGCTGCTTGAGCGTCTCCACCTCCTGCCGGAACTCGGCCGATCCGGCCGGGATGGCGGCCGACGGCCAGCCGCCGAACTGCAGCCACTCGCGGATGTCGTCGGCGTGGTGGTTGCCGTGGAAGACCACCGACCCGGAGTTGAACGGGTCGGAGTCGCCGACCGCGCTCCACGCCCGGAAACCGGCCGCGTCGCCGCCGTCGTAGACGTAGTAGTGCTTCTGCTTGGCCAGGTCGGTCGCGGTGGTCAGCGACTCGGCCGAGGCCAGCGGCTCGAGGTCGGCGTAGAGCCGCTCCTCGTCGGCGAAGAACTGGCTGCCGTAGAAGCTGCTGATCCCGAGGTCGCCGTAGAAGTCGGGCGCCCATTGGAAACCGGTGGTGGTCTCGCCGGTGATCTCGAAGTTGTTGGGGATGGAGTTGCTCCACACGTCCTTGCGGGCGTAGAGCTGGTCCATCTTGGCCAGGTACGAGTCGTCGTCCTGTTTGTAGGCGACGGAGAGCGGCGTGTCGTCCCAGTAATCGGGGTCGGCCGCGGTGTGCATCTGGGCGTCGGTGCCGTTGAGGGCCGCCTGGGCCACCGCGCGGATGGCGGGCCCGCCGGCCTGGTTGACGAAACCGAGCCGGCACCGGTCGAGCCGGGCGACGCCGAGGCCGTCGTCGAGCCGGCCGTCGCTGGTCCAGGTGTCGGTGGGGCCGTCGGCGACGGCGGCATGCGCGGGAACCGCGAGAACGACCGTCAAAGAAGTGAGCAGAGCAGCGAAGGCGTGGATGACGCGCACGCCGAATCGCCCTTGAGTTCGCATAGGAACCCCGGACCTTTCCCCCGTGACGCCGTGAAGACGGCGGCGCTGCACGTGAGCGCGGCTCACGTTAAATCCACGTTTTGCCATGCGTCAATGAGCCGGGCGCATAAAGGTCTTATGAATTTCGGGCGAGGTAGCGCTCGTGCAGGCGGCGCAGGGGGGCCGGGGCCCACCAGTTCCACCGGCCGAGCAGGGCCATGGTGGCGGGGAGGAGCAGGCCGCGGACGACGGTGACGTCGAGGAGCAGGGCGGTCGTCATGGCGAAGCCGATCTGCCGGACGGCGGTCAGGTCGCCGAGCAGGAAGCCGAGGAAGACCACGCCGATGCAGAGGGCGGCGGCGGTGACGACCGGGCTCGACTTGTCGATGCCGGCGCGGACGTCGCCCTCCTGTTTGATCCGGGCCAGCAGGAACACCTCGTAGTCCATCGACAGGCCGAAGACGAAGACGAACACCAGGACGGGGGTGGTGACGTCGATCGCCTGGCCGGCGCCCCACTGGAAGATCACGACCAGCAGGCCAAGGGTGGCCAGCACGGTGAGCGCGTTCATCAGCAACGCCTTGACCGGAATCACCAGAGAGCCGGTCAAAGCGAACAGCAGGACCACCGTGGACAAGAGCACGACGAGCATCGCGATGGGGAAGCGGTCGGCCACCGAGTCGCGGTAGTCGACCAGCTCGGCCGCGGGACCGCCGACCAGGACCGGGAACGGCGGGTCGAGAGCCCGGATCGCGCGGACGACCTCGGCCGCCTCACCGGACGGGATGACGTCGATGACGGCCCCGTTATCGGGGTCGGGCTGCACCCGTACCACGCCGTCGAGGTTGTTGAGCGCGTCGAGGAAGTCGCGCGTGGGATCGGTCGTGTCGGCCACCACGACGATCGGATCGGGTTGGCCGCCGCTGAAGTCGCGCTGCACCGTCTCGTACAGCCGCCGGGCCTCGGACGAAGCGGGCAGCGCACGGGCGCCGGAGTCCTCGAGGTCGACCGCGACGAGAAACGGCAGGGACAGGACGAGCAGGCCGGCCGTGACGGCGAGCGCGACCGGCGCCGGCCGATCCTGCGCGAAGCCGGCCAACTGCGACAGCAGGTTGCGGCCGAAGGCGCGCGGGGCGTGGATGTGCCGATGGGCCAGGGCGATGAGAGCGGGTACGACCGTCAATCCGGCCGCCGTGGCCAGAAGCACGGCGAGCGCGCCGCCGAGCGCCATCGCCCTGAGCAGCGGGTCGCCGAACACGGACAGCCCGGCCATCGCCGCCGCGACGGCGAGCCCGGCGATCAGCACCGTCCGGCCGGCCGTGGCCATCGTCCGGTTCAGCCGTTCTTCCCGGGGGGCGCCGGCGCCGGTCTCATGGAACCGGGCGATCATCAGGAGCGCGTAGTCGACGGCGAGGCCGATGCCGAGCAGCGTCACCACGTTGACCGTGAACTGGCTGACCCCGGTGAGCGCGCTCAGCCCGTACAGCCCGAGAAGGGTGACCGAGACGGTGGCCAGCGCGGCCGCCAGGGGAATCGCGGCGGCCGCGAAGCCGCCGAGGAGGACGACCAGCACGACCACCAGGACGACGATCGCGATCGACTCGCCGACGGCCGCGTCCGCGACGGCCTGCTCGGCGAAGGCGCGCTCGGCCAGTTTCTCGCCGCCGACCAGCACCTCAGGGGCGTCGATGCGGTGCAGCGCGCCGGCCACCGCGTCCTCCACCCGCTCGCGCCGGTCGTCGGACAGGCCGGGCGCCAGTTCGACCCGGATCAGCGAACTGCGGTTGTCGGCGCCGATCCGCCCGCCCGGCGCGCCGTACAGATCCTCCACCTCGACGACGCCGTCCATGGCGCGAATCGCTTCCGTGACCGCCGTGACGTCGGCGACCAGTGCCGGGTCGTACACGTCGCGCCCACCGACGACGGCCACGATGAGCGGGCCTTCGCGCAGAAACCGATCGACACGCTGCGATTCCGCGTCCGGCCCCAGGCTGCCGGTGTCGGTGAGCCGATCGAAGACCTGGCCCCCGAAGACGAGCCCGGCTGCGACGAGGACGAGCCAGGCGCCGAGCACCGGCCACCGGCGGCGGGCAAACGAGGGCATCACCGGAATATCCAGGCCCCGGACATGGACGGACATCGTTCGAACGGTCGGCAGGTTCGACCTGGACGGCGAGTACTCGCGTTGTCACGTCTCGTTAAGGTTCGGCCATGCGGCGTGTGCTCGGTGGGTTCCTCGCAGTGGCGACGGTGGTCGCCATGTCGTCGTTCGTCGGCTCGCCACCCGCGACCGCGGTGGCGCTGCCGAGCGGATTCCAGGAACAGATCGTCTACAGCGGACTGAGCTCGCCCGTCGACCTGGAGTTCGCCGCCGACGGGCGGGTCTTCGTCGCCGAGAAGGGCGGCCGGATCAAGGTCTTCGACGACCTCGCCGACACGACGCCGACGGTCTTCGCCGATCTGTCGGCCAATGTGCACAACCAGTGGGACCGGGGGCTGCTCGGCCTGGCGCTGGCCCCGAACTTCCCAGCCGATCCGTATGTCTACGTGCTCTACACGTACGACGCGCCACCCGGTCAGACCGCTCCGGTGTGGAACGACGTCTGCGCCAATGCCAACGACGGCCGTTGCGTGGTCACCGGCCAGCTGTCCCGGCTGCGGGCCGACGGCGACACGATGACCGGCGGCGAGCAGGTGCTGCTGCGCGACTGGTGCCAGCAGTTCCCGAGCCACTCCGTCGGCGACATCGCGTTCGGCGCCGACGGGATGCTCTACGTGGCCGCCGGTGACGGCGCGAGCTTCAGCGCGGTCGACTACGGCCAGTTCCCCGCGGGCGCGCCGACCAATCCGTGCGGCGACCCGGCCAACGAGGGAGGGGCACTACGGGCCCAGGACGTACGCACGTCAGGTGACCCGACCCAACTGGACGGGGCGCTGCTGCGACTCGACCCGGCCACCGGCGCCGCCGCCCCCGGCAACCCGAACCTCGGCGCGGCCGACGCCAACACCCGCCGCATAGTCGCCCACGGCCTGCGCAACCCGTACCGGGTCACCATGCGGCCCGGCACCAACGAGAGCTGGATCTCCGACACCGGGTGGAACACCTGGGAGGAGGTCAACCGGGTGACCGACCCGACCGCGGGCGTGACCAACTTCGGCTGGCCGTGCTGGGAGGGCAACGCCCGGCAGTCCGGCTACGACAGCGCCAACCTGCCGATCTGCGAGAGCCTCTACACCGCGCCGGCCACCACCCACACCCCGCCCTTCGTCGCCTGGAACCACTCGAGCAAGCTCGTCGCCGGTGAGGCCTGCCCGACCGGCAGCTCGTCGTCGACCGGGGTGGCGTTCTACCCGACCGCCGGCGGCCCCTACCCGGCCGCGTACAACGGCGCGGTCTTCTTCGCCGATTACTCCCGGCGGTGCATCTGGGCGTCGCTGCCGGCGGCCCCGGGCGGCCTGCCCGACCCGGCGAACCTGCAGACGTTCGTCTCCGACGCCGCCAGCCCGGTCGACCTCGAGGTCGGCCCCGGCGGGGAGCTCTACTACGCCGACCTGGGCGGCACCATCCGCCGGGTGCGCTACTTCCCGGGCAACCAGCCGCCGACCGCGGTCATCGACGCCTCCCCGACGCAGGGCCCGGCCCCGCTGACCGTCACGTTCAACGGCACCGGCTCCACCGACCCCGACCCGGCCGACGACGGCCGGCTGCGCTACGCCTGGGACTTCACCGGCGACGGCACCACCGACTCGACCGCGCCGACGGCGGACTACACGTACAGCACGGCCGGCTCCTACACCGCGCGGCTGACCGTGACCGACACGCTGAACGCCACCCACACCAGCACGATCGGCATCACCCCGGGCAACGAGGCGCCGACCGCGGTCATCGACACCCCGACGGTCGGCACCACCTGGGCCGTCGGCGACACGATCGCCTTCACCGGCCACGCCACGGATCCCCAGCAGGGCGCCCTGCCCGCCTCCCGCCTGAACTGGGATCTGGTCATGCACCACTGCTCGGCGCCGGACAACTGCCACGAGCACGCGATCCGCAGCTGGACCGGCGCGGCGTCCGGCTCCTTCGAGGCGCCCGACCACGAGTACCCGTCCTATCTGGAGCTGAAGCTCGTCGCCACCGACCAGGAGGGCCTGACCCACGCCGTGACGCGCCGGCTCGACCCGAAGACGGTCGACCTGACCTTCGCCACGGTGCCGTCCGGGCTGCAGCTGACCGTCGGCTCGTCCTCAGGGCAAACACCATTCGGCCGTACGGTGATTCAGGGCTCGACAAACTCGGTTTCGGCGCCGTCTCCGCAGGGTTCGTCGACGTTCGCCTCGTGGTCCGACGGCGGCGCGGCGACCCACGTCATCACCGCGCCCGCCACCGCGACGACGTACACGGCGACCTACACGGCCGCCCCGGCGGTGCAGCGGATCGGCTACACCCAGCCCGGCGCGTCGGTGGACTACGGCGCCACCAACTACATGAACGGCTCGCGCTTCGTCACCGGCGCCGACCCGGCGACGGTCACGTCCATGTCGGTCTACCTGCGAACCGTGCAGGCGGCCCCGGACAACCAGTACCAGCTGGCCATCTACGCCGACGCGAACGGCTCACCCGGCGCCCGGGTGGCCACGAGCACGACGGGCTCTCTGACGGCCAACTCGTGGAACACCCGGCCGATCGCGGCCACGCTGACCGCCAACACGCCGTACTGGCTGCTGTACAACACCAACGGCGACAACAACCTGAGTTACGACGCCGGCTCGGCCAACCAGGGCGCGTGGAGCGCGCCGACACCGTTCGGCACCTGGCCGGCCGGCTTCGGCACCGCCTCCCGCTGGAACGCGAAGTTCTCCATCTACGCCACCACCGGCGCCGACACCACCCCGCCCACCGTGACCGCGACGACCCCGGCCGCCGGGGCCACCGGGGTCGGCCTGACCGCGCCCATCACCGTGCGCTTCAGCGAGCCTGTGGCGCCCGCCACCGTCACCGCCGCCAACCTCGAACTGCGCGGCCCTGGCGGCTCCCTGGTCAACCGGACCGTGTCCTACGACGCGGCCACCGAAACCGCGACGATCACCGCCGCCCTGGCCGCCTCCACCCAGTACACGGCGACCGTACGAACCGGCGTGACCGACGCGGCCGGCAACGCGCTCGCCGCCAACCACCAGTTCTCGTTCACCACCACCGACCCGAACGCCCCGCGCATGGGCCATGACCAGGTCGGCGCGTCCCTCGACTCCGGCGACATGAACTACATGAACGGCTCGCGCTTCGTCAACGGCCCGACCGCGCTGCCGATAAGCCAGATCTCCGTCTACTCGAAGGCGGTGCAGGCCGCCCCCGCCAACCAGTACCAGGTGGCGGTCTACGCCGACGCGAACGGCGCCCCGGGCGCCCTGGTCGCCTCGAGCACGTCCGGCACCCTGACCGCCAACGCGTGGAACAGCCGCCCGGTCACCGCCACGCTGGCCCCGAACACGGCCTACTGGCTCGTCTACAACACCAACGGCGACAACAACCTCAGCTACGACACCGGCTCGGCCAACCAGGGCGCCTGGAGCCAGCCCCGCCCCTTCGGCACCTGGCCCACCACCTTCGGCCCGGCCAGCCGCTGGGCCGCCAAGTTCTCCATCTACGCCTCGTAGCGCTTCTCCATCACGTCCTCCTGGCCCTCCGAGACCCCGGTGGCGACAAAGCCGCAGCGCCGGTAGAGCTTCTCGGCGGCCGCGTTGCCGCGCATGACGGAAAGCCGGAGAACTCTCGCCCGCCCCCGCCGGGCCCACTCCTCGACCTCGTGAATCAGCCGATCGCCGACGCCGCGCCCCCGAGCCGCCGGACTGACCCACATCGAGATCAGCTCGACCACGCCGGCCTCCTCGGCCGGCACCCCGCTGGCCATCCCCACCGGCTCGCCGTCCAGCAGCGCCACCACGTTGTGCGACCCGGCCAACCCCAGCCGGCCCTGCCACCGCTCGGCCCGATCGCCGTCCCCCTGCCAGTCGGCCAACCGCGACCCGAACGCGTACGGCGCCTCAGCGAGAGCGGCCAGCCGCAACTCCCGCCAGACCGGCCAGTCATCGGTGCTCAGCACCCTCAGCTCAATCACAGCGCCCCATCCTGCCCTACTTTGTGGGCGCAGCCCGGCGGCGGACAGCCGGTCGACGGCTACGTCGGCGTTCCACTCCTCGGCGTCGGCCGGCGGCGCGCCCAGCGCTTCGTTGATGGCGGCGCAGTCGTCACTCCCGACCTGCTGGGTCAGCAGCGTTCCGCCGTGGCTCAGGACGCGCGCGGTCTCCGCCGCATCGAGGCGGCCATGCCGGTCGAGGACGACGTCGAAAGCACCGGCACTGACGGGCAACCACTCGTCGGGAGCAAACACCACCTCAACCGCCGACCGAAGTCCCAGCCCCGGATCGGCACGGATGCCGCATCGGCCATCAACTCCGCGAACCCCGGCCCGCCACTCACCGCCTAAACCTAGCCGCGACTATCCAGCCGATGCCATCGATAAAGGGATGCGCCACGCCGGTGGCTTGATCGGGGCGGCCCGGGGTAACCACCGGGGCACCTGCCACCGGGCAGCGGGATGGGCCAGGGGGTCACATGAGTCAGACCAGCAAGGATGCGGCGGGACCGGCCACTCAGGAGCGGCTCACGGGATCGGTGATCGTCGTTGCCCTCGTGTCGGCCGTGTCCGGGCTGCTGTACGGGTACGACACCGGGATCATCTCCGGGGCTCTGCTGCAGATCGGGGAGGACTTCGACATCGGGCACGGCTGGGAGCAGGTCATCGCGGCCTCGATCCTGGTGGGCGCGGTCATCGGCGCCCTCACCTGCAGCCGGCTGGCCGAGCGGCGCGGGCGGCACGGCACGCTGCTGCTGATCGGGATCGTGTTCGTCGTCGGGTCGCTGGCCGCCTCGCTCTCGCCCGACCCGGTCACCCTCTCGCTCAGCCGTCTCGTGCTGGGCTTCGCCGTCGGCGGCGCCACCCAGACCGCGCCGGTGTACGTCGCCGAGCTCGCACCGACCGCCTACCGCGGGCGGCTGGTGCTTTTCTTCCAGATCGCGATCGGCGTGGGCATCGTCATCGCCACCATCACCGGCGCGGCCGAGGTCATCGACTGGCGTGTCGCGATCGGCATGGCCGCCGTCCCGGCCGCGATCATGTTCGCGCTGATGCTGAGGCTGCCGGAGAGCCCGCGCTGGCTGGCCCGCGAAGGCCACCTCGACCGGGCTCGGGAGGCGCTGGCCCGCGTACGGCACCGTGACAGTGACCTGACCGCCGAGATCGACGAGATCAAAGCGAATGTACGGACGGAGAAGCAGGCCAGCACCCGGGGATGGACCGGGCTGAAGGCGGCGTGGGTCCGGCCGGCCCTCGTGGTCGGCTGCGGGCTGGCCGTGTTCACCCAGCTGTCCGGCATCGAGATGATCGTCTACTACACGCCGACCATCCTGACCGACAACGGCTTCTCCGACACGACCGCGCTGCGGGTCTCGGTCGCCCTCGGCCTGACCTACCTGATCGCCCAGCTCATCGGCCTGGCCATCATCGACCGGGTGGGCCGGCGCCGCCTGACGCTGCTGACCCTGCCCTGCGCCGCGGTCGCGCTGATCGTGCTCGGCACGTTCTTCGTCACCGGCCACGACGGCAAGTCGATGATCCCGTGGATCGTGGCCACCCTGATCGCCTTCATGGCCTTCACCGCCGGCGGCATCCAGCTCATGGGCTGGCTGACCGGCTCCGAGATCTACCCGCTGGCCACCCGCGCGGCCGGCGCCGCGGCGCAGTCGGCGTCGCTGTGGGGAACCAACGTGCTGATCACCCTCACGCTGCTGAGCACCATGAAGGCCATCGGCACAGGCCAGACCTTCTGGATGTACGCCGCCTTCAACATCGTCGCGTTCGTCTTCCTCTACCGGAAGATGCCCGAACTGACCGGCCGCAGCCTCGAACAGATCGAGAACCACCTCGCCGAAGGCAAGTTCAAGCCGGCCGACTTCGCGCCGGAGCGGACCCACCGGTGAGGCGCTTGCTTCACCTGGCCCCGGAGCGGCCCGGGCGTTTGAACACGAGGATGCCCCCGACCGTGAGAACGACGGCGAGGAGGATGCCGAAGAGGTCGCCCCGGTACACGCTGGAGACCAGCATCAGGACGCCGACGATGATCGCCAGCCCGGCGGCGAGCTCCAGAAGATAGCCGAGGACCGACTTGGCCTTGATGTCCACCATGGACGAACGGTGCCCCGCTTCCCGGTGAATGAAACGTGGGCGCGTGTCAGCTCGCGGCGTGGACGACGGCGACGGAGCAGGCGCTGTGGCGTAGGAGGTGCTGGCTGACCGAGCCGAGCAGGAGGCCGCTGAGCGGGCCTCGGCCCCGGCTGCCGACGACGATCAGCTGGGCGGTGGCGCCGGCTTCGGTCAGCGTGGCGGCGGGGTGGGAGCTCACGGTCTCGGACGTGATGACCAAGGCGGGGAGATCCGGCTCGGAGACGGTGGAGCGCGGGGACCGCAGAAGCCGGAGCGGGGCACCTCGGGCGCTGGCCTGGGCGGCGGCGAACTCCAGGACGGCGGATTCGGCGTGCGAACCGTCCAGCCCGGCCACGATGGGCGCGTGGGAGGGAGCCTGACCGCGGACCACGACGACGGGGCAGTCGGCGTGGGCGCTCACGTTGCTGCTGACCGAGCCGAGGAGGCTGGCCAGGGCGCTGTGGCCGCGGCTGCCGAACACGACCATGTCGGTGGCGGGATCGGACGAAGCGTCGAGCAGGGCTTCGGCCGGGGGAGCGTGCACGGCGCGGAACGAGACCGGCACGGCCGGGTGGGTCTGCCGGGCGGCCGCGACGATCTCCTCCAGGGCGGCGACGACCGTCTGCTCCCACTCGCCGCCGGGGAGGGTCTCGCCGGCCCCCGAGGGGATCCAGCTGGGGACCAGGTGGGCGTAGAGCAGGGTGACCGGCGCGCCGCCGTCGAGGGCCCAGCCGACGGCGGCGCGGGCGTCCGGGGAGTGGTCGTAGGCGACGACTATTGCCACCAAACGACCATACCGGGCGATCAGGCGGGCGTGAGGACGGTTGAGGCGGGGGCCAGGGCGGTGAAGGAGGGGCGGATGGTGCCGTCGACGAAGATGGCGTACCAGAGGCAGAAGATGGCGACCGTCCAGACCTTGCGGGAGTTGTCGGCGTGGCCCGCGCGGTGCTCGGCCAGCAGGCGGCGGGCGTAGTCGAGATCGAGCAGGTGGCGGGCGCCGGAGCCGGCCAGCAGGCCGTCCACCCAGTCGCCGATGGCGCCCTTGAGCCACAGCCGGGTCGGGGTGGGGAAGCCGAGCTTGCGGGCCTCGCGGACCGACTCCGGGACGATGCCGCGCATGGCCTCGCGGAACGCGTGCTTGGTGGCCCGGCTGTGCGGGGGCAGCTTCAGGTCGGTCGGCAGGCCGGCCGCGGCGGCGTAGACGGCCTGGTCGAGGAAGGGCACCCGCAACTCCAGGGAGTGGGCCATCGACATCCGGTCGGCCTTGGTCAGGATGTCGCCGGGCAGCCAGGTGTGCAGGTCTACGTACTGCATGGACGCCACGTCGTCGACGTCGGCCGTCTCCGCGTACAGGTGGGAGGTGATCGCCGTGTGGGGCTCGGCGGTGAAGCGCATCAGCTCGGCCTTCTCGGCGGCCGTGAAGATGCGGGCGTTGCCGTAGTAGCGCTCCTCGATGGGGGTGGTGCCGCGCTCGATGAAGCTGCGGCCGCGCATGCCCTCGGGCATCGCGTGGGACAGGCCGCGCAGGCCGCGCTTGAGACCGGCCGGGAGGCGCTCGACGTTCGACAGCGACGCCGGCTCGCGGTAGATGGTGTAGCCGCCGAACAGCTCGTCCGAGCCCTCGCCGGAGAGCACCACGGTCACGTAGCGGGACGCGGTCTGGGCCAGGAAGTAGAGCGGGATCAGTGACGGGTCGGCCACCGGGTCGTCGAGCAGGTAGACGATCCGGGGCAGCTCGCGGATCACGTCGTCCTCGGTGACCAGGGTCGGGGTCAGCTTCACGTCGAGCTGGCGGGCCGTGTCCTGGGCGATCTCGATCTCCGAGTAGCCGTCGGTGCCGAAGCCGGCCGTGAACACGTGCAGGTCGGGCTTGACCTCACGGGCCAGGGCGACGATGGCCGACGAGTCGACGCCGCTGGACAGGAACGCGCCGACCGGCACCTCGGCGTGCAGGTGCTTGTGCACGCTGTCGCGCAGGGCGTCGCGGATGCCCTGCTGAGCCTCCTCGGCCTTGATGGCCAGCGGGCGCAGCGACGGGCGGAAGTAGCGTTCGATACGCACGCCGCCGCCGGCCGTCCAGGTCAGCCGGTGACCCGGGGGGAGCCGCTTCACCTGGCGGTGCAGGGTGAGCGGGTCCGGCACGTACTGGAAGGTCAGGTAGTGGGCGAGGGCGTCGGTGTCGAGGCCCGAGCGGGAGCTACCGCTGAACGACAGCAGCGCCTTGCGCTCACTGGCCAGGAACAACCCGTCCACGGTCTCGAGGATGTAGAGCGGCTTGATGCCGAACTGGTCGCGCGCCGCGTGCAGGGTGCCGGTCCAGTGGTCGTACGCCACGAAGGCGAACATCCCGCGCAGCCGGGGGAGAGCCGCCGGGCCCCAGAAGTGGAAGGCTGCGGCCAGAACCTCGCTGTCACCCTCCGTCGCGAAGGTGGCGGCGTGGTCGCGGATCAGCTCCTCGCGCAGCTCCCGGTAGTTGTAGATCTCGCCGTTGAACACGACGGTCCACCGGTCGCGGTAGTGCACCGGCTGCTGGGCCTCGGCCCGGTCGATGATCGCGAGCCGCTTGAAGCCGAACGCGGCCCCGTCGGCGAACTCCACCTGGGTGTCGTCCGGGCCGCGGTGGTGCATCGACTCGAGGGCGCCGGCGAACGCGGCCGCCGACGCGTCGTCGGGCGTTCCGGCGGCCGGTCGGCTGCTCACGAAGACGCTCAACCCACACATGACGTACCTCCCCAGGTTCGGTTCGGTCCGAAAGGTAGGGCGCATCCTGTGAAGAACTTGTGGCCTCATCGCAATCGGGCCGGACCTTCACAGGAATCCAACATTCGGTGGTCGAACTTGCGAAGCTCGGTCAGAATCGCCGCGTGACCGCACGTATCCTCGTGGCCGACGACGACCCGAAACACGCCCAGCTCATCCGCCTCTACCTCGAGCGTGAGGGGCACCAGGTCATCACCGTCGGTGACGGCCGGTCGGCCCTCGACGTGGCCCGGGCCCGCAAGCCCGACCTGCTCGTGCTCGACGTGATGATGCCGCTGGTCGACGGGCTGGACGTCTGCCGCATCCTGCGGGCCGAGTCGGACGTGGCGATCCTGCTGGTCACGGCCCGCTCCTCGGAGAACGACATGCTGCTCGGGCTCGACATCGGGGCCGACGACTACATGGCCAAGCCGGTCAGCCCGCGCGAGCTGACGGCCCGGGTCCGGGCGCTGCTGCGGCGGGCCGGCTCGTCCGACGAGAAGCTGATCAAGGTTGGGGATCTCGAGGTCGACGCCGGCCGCTTCGAGGTACGCCTGAGAGGCGAGCCGGTCACGTTGACGGCCAAGGAGTTCGCCATCCTGGAGCTGCTGGCCAAGGAACCGGGCCGGGTCTACACCCGCGGCCAGATCATCGACAAGGCGTTCGGCTTCGAGCACGACGTCTCCGAGCGTACGGTCGACGCCCACGTGGTCAACCTGCGCCGCAAGATCGAGGAGAACCCGGCCGAGCCGCAGTACGTGCAGACCGTCTACGGCCGCGGCTATCGAATGGCCGAGCATTGAGCTTCCGCGTCCGGATCTTCCTGCTGGTCATGCTGGTGGCCGTGAGCGCCATCGGCGCGACCGCGTGGCTGACCCTCAACCTGACCCAGCGGGAGGTCTCGGGCGCCCTCGAAGCCCAGAGCCGGCACCGGGCCGAGATCATGCAGGAGATCCAGCGGTACGGGTTGACGCACGGCAACTGGCCCGGGGTGAACCGTCTCGTGACCGACCTGTCCGACCGCACCCACCTGCACATCCAGCTCCAGACGGCCGACAAGCAGGTGCTGGTCGACTCCGACACCGAAGCCCGCCGGCCCTCCGGCGCCGTGCAGGCCGTCGGCTACGACATCGACCCGCAGCCCGGCCTGGAGGACAGCTCCCCGGTGCCGGCGGCGAGCCCCGGCCCGTCCGTGGCCGAGCCGGCGGCGCCGCAGGCCTACCCCGCCCCGTCGGTCTACCGCCGGATCGGCCTGGTCCCGCGCGACCTGTTCGGCCCCAAGCCGACCGACGCTTTGTACGGCAGCCCGGCCGCGCTGGCGGTCCGGCAGGCGGCCCAGTACCGTACCGGCCTGGTCCTGGTCCGTTGCCTGAACAAGACCCTCGGGACCGAGGCGGCGCTCGGCAGCACCCAACCGCCGTACGTCACCGCGAAACAGCGGGCCCAGTCACCCACCTGCCTGAAACAGGCCACCGCCAAGGTGCTGGGCGACAAGGCGTGGTTCCTCAGCTACTGGGACTACCTCGACAACTGCACCGGTCAGCCCCGGCGTCTCGTCGGCGACCCCTTGGGCACCAAATGCATCGACGGCGCCTTCGCCGACACGGTCGTCACCAGCTCGGCCGTCCCCGTCCAGCTCTTCCTGGGCGCCCGCGGCACCGTCGACATCGCCGACTTCGGCCGGCCCGCCATCATCGGCGTGGCCGGGCTGGTGATGGTCGCGCTGATTGGCACGTTCCTGATCGCCCGGCAGGTCAGCCGCCCGGTCCGCCGGCTCACCGGCGCCTCACAGATGCTGGCCGCGGGCATGCTCGACGTCCGCGTCCGGATCAAGGGGGAGAGCGAGCTGGCCCGGCTGGCCGACTCGTTCAACACCATGGCCGGCGCGCTCGAGCAGAGCGAGGCCCGCCAGCGCCGGCTCATCGCCGACGTGGCCCACGAGATGCGTACGCCGCTGTCGAACCTCCGGGGTTATCTCGAGGCCCTCTCCGACGGGGTGGTGCAGCCGAGCCCCGAGTTGTTCGCCTCGCTGCACGAGGAGACCCTGCTGCAGGGCCGCATCCTCGACGACCTGCAGGTGCTGGCCCTGGCCGAGGCGGGCGACCTCGGCTACACGAAGACCCCGGCCGACCTGTCCGAGCTGGCCGCGGCCGCCGTCACCGCCCACCGGGCCCGGGCCGCCGAGGCGGGCGTGACGCTGGAGCTGGACGCGCCGGACGAGGTCTGGGTGGAAGCCGACCAGGACCGCCTCCGGCAGGTCCTGGGCAACCTGCTGAGCAACGCGATCCGCTACACCGACCGGGACGGGCACATTGCCGTACGCGTCGCCGCCGAGGAGGGCGAGGCCGTCCTCACCGTCCGCGACACCGGCGTCGGCATCGCCGCCGGCGACCTGCCCCACGTCTTCGAACGTTTCTGGCGCGCCGACAAGGCCCGCCAGCGCGCCACCGGCGGCACCGGCCTGGGCCTGACCATCGCCCACCGCATCATCACCGACCACGCCGGCCGGATCGAGGTCACCAGCCAGCCCCACCTGGGCACGACCTTCACCGTGCGGCTGCCGGGCGTTACACCGGGCCCCGGTCGACGAAGCTGAAGGGGACGCTCGCCGGGAAGTCCCCGGCCAGCTCGATGTAGAGGCGGGCGTCGGTCTCGCTCCACTGGACGATGCCGTAGGGCTCGCTGACCAGGGAGTAGGTGGGGCGGTTCTTGTCGTCGAACTCGTCGGTGGGGGCCAGGGTGAACAGGGTCTCGTCGGAGACCTTGCAGGTGGTGGGGACCAGGGGCGAGGAGGCCTGGGTGTCCGAGGGTTCGATGCCCAGGCAGCGGCGCTCGTTGGAGAGGCTGGGGACGGTCGAGGCGATCTGGTACTGCTTGCCGTGCGGGATCAGCACGAAGACCGACTCGGGGGTGGTGCCGCCGCCCGCCTTGGCCGGGGCGTTCTGCGGGAGGGCCAGGTCCTTGTCGATGTTGGCCAGGTGGATCAGGGTGCGGCGGCTGCCGTCCAGGACGCCGGGCAGGCCGGTTTTCTCCGGGGCCGGGGCGGGTGCGGGGGACCGCGACGCCGTCGCCGGCGGTGGGGTGGCGGTCGAGGCGTCGCTGTGGCGGTCGCGCAGGATGATGCCCACGCCGCCGGCCGCCACCGCGCAGGCCACGATCGCGGCGGTGAACGCCCATCCCCGGCGCCGCCCGGAATGCGGCGTATGGTCGGCCGGCACCAGTTCGGGGGCCGGCTGCGCGGGCGCCGTCAGAGGCGCAGCTAGCGAAGGGCCGGGCGGCAATGCCGCAGGCGACGTAGGCGGGGGCATGCTGCTTGTCGAGCCGCCCAGGAGGGTGTCGAGCAGCTCGCGGGCCGTCGGGCGGGCGGCCGGGTCCTTGGCCAGGGTGCGCTCGACGACGGACCGCAGCGGGCCGTCCAGGCCGGTCAGGTTCGGCGGCTGGGTCAGGATGCGCATGGCGGTCGCGGTGGGGGAGTCGCCGCCGAACGGGGTGCGGCCGGTCGCGGCGAAGGCGACCACCACACCCCAGGCGAAGATGTCGGCCGGGAAGCCGGCGTCGTCGGAGTCGATGCGCTCCGGGGCCATGTAGGCGACCGTGCCCACCATGTTGCCGGTGCCGGTGTGCCGGCTGGTCACGTCCAGCGGGCGGGCGATGCCGAAGTCGATCACCTTGACGCCGCCCATGGCCAGCAGCACGTTGGCCGGTTTGAGGTCGCGGTGGATGACCCCGGCCCCGTGGATGCCGGACAGGGCCGTGGCGATGCCGACCGCCACGCTGTGCAGCGCGGCCCCGCCCAGCGGCCCCTTCTGTTTGACCACCGCGTCGAGGCTGGGGCCGTCCACGTACTCGACCACCAGGTAGGGCGGCTGGTGGTCGGGGTCGGCGTCGAGCACCTCGGCCGTGGAGAACGGCGGCACCTGCCGGGCCCGGTTGACCTCGCTGCGGAAGCGCCGGAGGAACTCCGGGTCGGCCGTGAACTCGCTGCGCACGACCTTGACCGCGACGGGCCGCCCGGCGGGGGTACGGCCGTGGAAGACCGTACCCATGCCGCCTTCGCCGAGGCGTCCGTCGAGCTCGTATCGGCCCAGCATGCGCGGGTCGTCGGGGCGCAGCGGCTGGCTCACGGATCGAACCTTACCGGCCCCTGTCCATCCGGCTCCGGCGGCTACGGGCGTACCTCGAAGGCGCCGTTGAGCTCGGCCGCCGAGCTGCCGCCGACCCAGACGTCGAAGGTGGACGCGTCGAGCGTCCAGTCGCGGGTGGCCGCGTTCCAGTAGCGCCGCTCGGCGGCGCCGACGGTGAAGGTCACGCGCTTGGTCGCGCCGGCCGGTACGGTCACCTTCTCGAAACCCTTCAGTTCCCGTACGGGCCGTGACGCGCTGCCGTGCCGCTGGTGCAGATAGAGCTGTACGACTTCGTCAGCATCCCGGTCGCCGTCATTGGTGACGTCGACGGTGACGGTGGCGGTGTCACCCTCCTGCGAGATCACCAGCCCCGAGTAGGTGAACCGGCCGTAGCTCAGCCCGTGCCCGAACGGGAACAGCGGCGTGCTGGCCTCGTCCCAGTAGCGGCGGACCTGGTTCTGCGGCTCGTGCGAGCGGGTGTGCGAGTAGACCATCGGCACCTGCCCGACCGTGCGCGGCCAGGTGAAGGGCAGCTTGCCGCTGGGCGAGGCGGCCCCGAACAGCAGGTCGGCCACGGCGTCGCCGCCGCTCGTGCCCGGGTACCAGACGTCCAGGACGGCCGGGACGTGCTCGGCCGCCCAGCGCAGGTCGAGCGGCCGGCCGTTCATCACCAGCAGGACGGTCGGCGTGCCGGTGGCCACCACGGCCTGCAGCAGCTCGAGCTGACGCCCGGGCAGGTCCAACGAGGAGCGGGACGCCGCCTCGCCGATCATGTTCTGCCATTCGCCGGCCACCACGACCGCCACGTCGGCCGCGGCGGCCGTGGCCACGGCCCGGTCGAACTCGGCCTCGGGGTTGAAGCCCTCGGGGTCGCTGGCCGCGTTCCCGCCGAACATGTCGAACATGGACGGGAACGTCCGCTGGGCCACCGGCACCCCCGGCGCGTAGTCGACGCGGACGGTGTCGCCCACGGCCCGGCGCACGCCGTCGAGCACGGTCACGGTCTCGTCCAGGTCGAAATCGAAGACCCACGGGCCGAGGGTGTCGCGCTTCGAGTCGGCCAGCGGCCCGAGCATGGCGATCGAGCCCAGCGCGGCCACGTCGAGCGGGAGCAGGTCGCCCTCGTTGCGCAGCAGCACCGCCGAGCGCCGGGCGGCGTCGCGCGCGGCCTCGCGGTGGGCCGGGTCGGCCAGCACCTCCCGGGCGCGGTCCTCGTCGACGTACGGCTGGTCGAAGAGCCCGAGCCGCTCCTTGGCCTCCAGTACCTTGCGCACCCGGGCGTCGAGCAGTTCGTCACTGACCGTGGCCGGCAGCTGGGCGTAGGCCGGATCGGAGATCGCCATCTCCATGTCGACCCCGGCCGCCAGCGCGCGGGCCCCGGCCTCGGGCAGATCCGGCGCGAAGCCGTGCGTCACCAGGTTGCGTACGGCATTGGCGTCACTCACCACGAAGCCGTCGAAACCCCACGTCTCCCGCAGCACCTCGGTGAAGAGCCAGTGGCTGGCGCTGGCCGGGATGCCGTTGAGGTCCATGTACGCGGTCATGACGTTGCCCGCGCCGGCCTCGACCGCGGACCGGAACGGCGGGAAGTACGTGTTCCACAGCTCGTTATCGGAGAGGTTGACCTCGTCGTAGTCCCGGCCGCCGTCCGCCGCCCCGTACCCCCCGAAGTGCTTGGGCCCGGCGATGATCTCACGCTGGAAGCCGCGCACCTGCGCGGCCGCGACGATCGAGCCCAGGTACGGGTCCTCGCCGGCGCCCTCGACGATGCGGCCCCAGCGCGGATCCCGGGCGATGTCGACCATCGGCGCGAACGACCAGTGGATGCCGACCGCGCGCGCCTCCCGGGCGGCGACGGCCTGACCGCGCTCGATGGCCGCGGCGTCCCACGAGGCGGCCATGGCGATCGGCACCGGGAAGATCGTGCGAAGGCCGTGGATCACATCAAAACCGAACAGCAGCGGTACGCCGTGGGCGTTGCCCTCGAGCGCGAGGCGCTGCAGCCGGTTGATCTCGGCCGGGTCGGTCACGAACAGCAGCGAACCGGCCCCGCCCCGGCTCAGCGCCTGCTCGACGGTGCGCGGCTGCTGGGCGGCGTCGAGCTCGAGGGCGGGCTCGGTCTCGGCCCCGGCCGGCAGCTGAAAGTAGAAGTACTGGGTCAGCTGACCCGCCTTCTCCTCCCGCGTCATGGCCGCCAGCAGCGCGTCGATCCGTGATGAGTCCGACATGGTGTTCCTTCCGATCAGTGGAGCGCCGGCTGGGCCGTCAGGGTCATCTTCACTTATACGTGTAAGCGAGGATGCTACCGCCGGATGCGTACGGACGTCCATAAGCGTTTCGTCGACTTTCGGTCATCACATGTCGCTCTTGCGGGGCATACGTGGGGTGACATCGATCGATAGGGTTGCCGCATGGTTTGTCCGACCTGCGGGCTCGACAACGACCCCTCGGCCGCCGCGTGTGCCCGGTGCAACACGGCGCTGGTCGCGGGGCCGGCGTGGCCGCCGCCCGGCTACGCGCCGTCGGTGCCGTCGTCGCCCCCGCCCGGCTACTCGCCGCCGCCCGGCTACGGGCCCCCGCCCGGCTACTCCGCGCCGCCGGGATCGCCCGCCGGAAGCAATGCGCCGGCGCCCGGCTATTCATCACCGCCGGGATCGCCCGCCGGAAGCAATGCGCCGCCATCTGGTTCGGCCGGCGGGAGCTACGTGCCGCCAGCCGGTTCGCCTGCGGAGAGCTACGCGCCGCCCTCGTCCCCGCCGCCCGGTTATGCGCCGCCGACGGTTGATTACGGCAAGCCGGGGCGGCCGCCGCGCAACTGGGCGCCGCTGGTGGCGGCGCTTTCGGTGCTGGTGTTGATCGCGCTCGGCGCGGGGCTGGTCATCTACCGCAACGGGCAGAACGAGCCGGTGGCCGACCCGGCCCCGGCACCGGCCACCACCACCGCGGCCACCCAGCCCACGACCGACCCGGCGACTCAGGCCACCACTCAGGCGACCACGGCACCACCGGCGACCGCGGCCGATCCGCGGCCGCAGGCGCAGGTGGTCGACCGGGTGCTGGTGCGCAGCAAGGGCAGCCGCGACAAGCTGAACCTCGCCATCGACAAGGTCCTGCGCTGCACCGGCCTCAGCCGTGCCCTGGCCGACATGCGCACGGTCGGCGACGAGCGGCGGGCCCAGATCGCCGAGGTGCGCGGCGCCGACCTCTCGGCCGTGCCGAACGGCGAGTCCATCCGCTCCACCCTGATCACCGCGCTGCAGCACTCGCTCGACGCGGACGCGGCCTATGTGGAGTGGGCGCAGGATGCCGTCTCCTCCGGATGTACTGACACGGCCGGCCGCCGGGCCGCCTACGCCCGCGGTCGCTCGGCCTCCGACCAGGCGGGCAGCTCGAAGATCGCATTCCTCGGCGTGTGGAACCCGGTCGCCGCCCAGCTCGGCCTGCCGACCCGGACCCGCCAGGGCATATAGAGCAGGCCGAAGTTCAGCGTCGTGGGGGAGGCCCGGCGCTGACGGTCAGAACGGCCACTGGGTGGCGACGATCGCGCCGATGGCGGCGGCGGCTTCCACGACCGTACGGGTGCTGGTGGCACTCGCCGCGAGCTCCCGCAGGCGCGTCTGGACCCGGCCGCGCGCCTCCGGCGTACCCTCCTCGATCTCACCCTCGATCGCGCGGGCCTGATCGGGGTGCTGGGCCCGGATGGCCTCCAGCAGCTCGCGCACCTGGTCGGCCGGGGCGGCGTACGTGTTGTGCTGGTGGAACGTGTTCTGGCCGCCGATGCCCTGCTGGCCGCCGTGGATGTTCATGTTGCCGATGTTGATCTGCGGCTCGGACACGGGATCCTCCGTCAGTTGCGTTGATTGAACGTGTTGCGGCCGCCGAAGCTCTGCTGGCCGCCGTAGAAGGTGGCGTTCTCGATGGACACCTGGGCCACCGCGGCCCGGAACTCGGCCGTGTCGACGCCCTGCTCGCCCAGGTGGTCGAGGACCGTCTCGTTGACCACCCGGTCGAGCAGCTTGACGTACTTCTCGGCGTCGAGCACCTGCATGAACTTGACCGTCGGGCGTTCCGAGGCGAGCTCGCGGACGCTGAAGTGGGCGCCGTAGTCGTAGAAGCGGAACTCGTCGGCGCTGCGCCCCGAGCGGGCCATCCGGCTCGGCAGGCGCAGCGTGTCCCAGCCGAGCCGGGCGAGGCGGACCGGGCTGAGGATGTTGTCCCGCAGGAAGTTGCGCAGCGTGTCGGCCGCCGCGTGGGTGGCGACCCGCTCCGGCCGCACGTTGTCGACGAACTGGTAGAGCGGCTTGACCTGCGGCATCACCGTGCACACGAATTCTGTGTAGAGCATGCCGCCCTCGGCCGCCAGATGGATGAACGCGGTGACGCCGATGCCGGAGTCCTGCGCGGGCAGCACGAGACGGCCGTCCGGGGTGCGGATCTGTTTGCCGTTGGCCGGGATCACCGCCCGCAGGTAGTGCCGCAGGCCGCCCTGCGGGCTGCCCATGATGGCCTGGATGGTCTCGGCCGAGGCCATCGTGCGCGGGGTACGGGTCTGCGGGTCGATCAGCGGGTCGTCGCCGCGACGCTCGCCGTCGGCCGCCACGTACGGCACGACGTAGATGTTGGGGATCCGCTCACCCTCGCTGAGCCGCTGGTCGCGCAGCCCGATGACGGCGTCGTGCACGCGCTGGTTGAGAGCCACGGTGTCGAGCGTGATCCGGCCGTCGTCGCCGGCCGCCGAGCGCAGCGTGATGGCGAAGGACCAGCTGTGCTCCAGGAAGCCCGCGCCCGCGTACGGGTTGATGTCCTGCACGCAGATGTTGCCGCGCTGCATCGCCGCGGCCACCCCGAGCCGCCACTCGACGCGCGGGTGGAAACCCCGCGGCACCACCGGTGCGATGCCCGGCGCCAGCTCGGAGGTGAGGATGCCGTACGCGTGCCGGCGTGACAGGAACAGCGTCACGAACATGGCGAACGCCAACGCGAACGGCGCCAGGATGATGAAGGTCCGCAACCCGCCGGCGAAGATCTCGGAGCCGTCGTCGACCACGAAGGTCTCGCGGCTGCGGGAGACGCCGAACGAGCTCAGATAACTGGCCGCGACGAACTGCAGCAGAAGGTACCCGAGGAAGCAGAAGAGCAGACCGGCCACGGCGGCCCAGCCGGCGACCCGGATCGCCCGGGGCAGCTCCTTGTACGCCGCGGAGCGCACGAACACGATGACCGCGCAGAACCCGAGCCACACCACGGTCGCGACGCTGTTGGCGCACAGCCCCGCGACCAGCAGGGCGGTGACTATCGCGTAGCGGATCAGCAGCAGCCGGCGGGCGCGCAGGCAATGCCGTACCACCGGGTCCAGATCGAACCCGTAGGAGGGCGGCACCGCCTTGCGCTCCGACTCGACGACCTCCCGCACGACCGCGTTGGCGAAGTCGGCGTCCAGATAGGGCGCCCCGCACAGCTGCCGGGTGGCATCGTTCAAAGTGGTCCCCGGCACGTACGACGGCATGCTCAACAGCGGCTGCGGATCGGCCATGCCGGGGAACCTATCGAAGTTTTACTTCTTGGGTGGGGTCACTTTCAGCGTCATCAGCGGCAGCGGGCCGGTGATCTGCGTCTTGACCTCGATCTTCACCCCGGCCCCGGCCACCTTGACCGAGCCCTGCGGGTTGGCGCTGTTGTAGTACTTCAGCGGGTCGGAGTCGTCGAAGACCGGGATGGCCGGCTGACGGGGGACCGAGACCGCGGCGCCGTTGCGGTGGAACGTGACCGGGTCGGTCCGCTGCAGGCCGAAGGTCGCGTCGAAGGGCTGGCGCCGGTTGCCCAGCAGCACGCCGTCCGGGAAGACGACCGGGGCCGGGCGGGCGTCGACCGGCAGGGTCAGGCCGGTGCCGGGGTGCCGGCTCGTGTTGTTGTTGCCCACGGCCGGGTTGACGTACCAGACCAGCAGGCCGTCCTGGTAGGGGAAGCGCTCGGCCCAGTCGGGCTTGGTGTCGGCCCAGCCCCAGTTGTACGGGCCCAGCTTCAGCGTCTCGTCGTAACCGGTGTAGGTCCGGTATTCCGCCGCGTAGTAGGAACCGTCGGCCAGCGGGACCACGACGGCCTGCGGCAGCACGCTTTCGCCGTTGGCGGCCGAGCCCAGGGTGACGTACTTGCTGCCGCCGGGCTTGACGGTCACGAAGTTGGACCAGCCGAGGAAGATCTTCTCCCAGGCGCCCATGTAGCCGGGCGTCGAGCCGATCGTCGGGGCGCCGCGGCCCAGCCACGAGCCGGCCGACATCAGGGTCCAGAAGCCGGTGCCGTTGTCGCCGCCCGCGGTGTCGTACAGGTCGGGCAGGCCGAGGTCGTGGCCGTACTCGTGGGCGAAGACGCCCAGGCCGCCGTTCTCGGGCTCGGTCGTGTAGTCACCGATCCAGATGCCGGTGTCACCGATCTGCACGCCGCCGGCCAGGTTGTTGGCCGGGCCCGCGGTGCCGGCCAGGTCGGAGAAGGCGTACCAGCGGTGTGACCAGATCGCGTCCTCGCCCTGGGCCCCGCCGCCGGCCTCCTCGCCCTCACCGGCGTGGATGGCCTGGAAGTGGTCGACGTAGCCGTCGGGCTCGTTGAAGTCGCCGTCACCGTCGTAGTCGTCGCGGTCCCAGACGTCGAAGGTCTTGAGGTACGCGGCGACCTGGGCCGGGGTCTTGCCGGCCGCGATCTGGCTGTCGTACCACGCGGTGGCGCTGTCCTTGACGAAGTTCCAGTAACCGTCGTCCTCGCCGATCTCGTTGCTGCCGTAGCGGGCCTCGTTGTAGGGCACCTTGACCCAGTCCGAGACGTCGCCGCCGACCGTGTACCGGCCGCCCGACTGCTTGTAGTAGAAGTTCGTCATCGACTCCTTGTTCTTGGCGAACAGGAGCTGCTTGTAGTACGACGAGGTGAAGTCGCTCTGCCAGATCGTCGAGTTGTCGACCTTGCGGTCGGGCTGCGGGATCTGGTTGTGCACCGGGCCGGCCGTGCCGCCGGTGGCCGGGGTGGTGGCGTCGCCGAACTCGACCAGGAAGGTGAGGACCGGGTCGGTCTTCGTCTCCTTCTTGCGGTACTCGACGTACTTGCCCTTACCGAGCTTGACGACCTCCGAGCCGTTCTTCTTCTCGGTGGTGGCCTGGCCCTCGATGAGCTTGCGCACGGCCTCGGTGCGCTCTGCCTCGCGCTGCTCGGCCAGCGGGTGGGGCAGGTTGTCCTCGCCGAGCGACGCGGTGGGTTCGCGGTCGGCTTTTCCCGGCCCGGGGTTGGGCGCGGCGCCGGCCGGCGAGGCGATGAGGGTCGCCACCACCGCGCCGGCCAGCGCGACGCTGATTCTCTTCCGCAAGAGGGTCACTCCTTCAAGAAAGCTTCGTCCGTGGAGCCATAAAATCTTAGATATTTCTATGTGGCAATGGGACGTAACTTTTCTCAACGAAGTAAAAAGTTGTCGATGTCTTGACTAAAGATGCACGACTCCGAAGATTGAGGGGATGAAGCCGGGTCTTCTCGCGCTGGTCGCGGTCGCCGTCGTCCTGTTCGGGTTCCCGCCGTCGCCGGCCTCGGCCCACGGGACGCTCGGCATGTCCGTGCCGGCCCAGGGAGCGACGGTCAGCGCGCCGCTGGGCAGCGTGGAGCTGTTCTTCACCGAGAAGGTGCCGGACAACGCGCACTTCGCCGTCACCGCGCCCGGCGGCGGCCGGGTCGACAACGGCTGGGAGCACGCGGGGCCGCGGCCGCTCGACAAGCCGGTCACCGAGTACTTCATGGTCAACGGCAAGTTCGAGCCGCGGCAGTACACGACCGGCTACCCGGCCCGGGTGCGGGTGGCGCATCTACCGGCCACGGGGGAGTACCGGGTCGACTACGTGTCGAAAGCTTCCGACGGCGACCCCGTACGGGGCACGCTGACTTTCAAGTACACGGGGCCGCTCACGCCCGCGCCCGCCGGGTGGACGCCCCCGACGGATCAGGCCGACCCCGCGCTGTCGTCGGAGCACGGCGTCGCCTCCGCCCCCGCGTCCGCGCCGGCCGCCGCTGTGGCCGGGCCGCCGCCCATGGAGGAGAAAGAGGGCAACAACCTGCTCCTCTGGCTCGGCGCCGCCGCCGTGGCGCTGGTCGTCCTGGCCGCCGGCGTCGTGATCGGACGCCGGACGCGCCCGGCTCCTTCTGCCCCGGCCCGCACCTGGCCTCCGGGCCGGAAGACCACCGCCAAGCCGCAGCCGGCTGCTGCTCGCGGTGCCAAGACTCAGCCGGCTGCTGCCCGCGGTGCCAAGACTCAGCCGGCTGCTGCTCGCGGCGCTGATCCGCAGCCGGTCACGGCCGGCAGCGCCGATCCGCAGCCGGCGGAGGGCGGATCGGCGGAGAGAGAATCGGCCGAGAGCGGGCCGGCCGAGAGCGGGCCGGCCGAGAGCGGGTCCGCGGGAGAGAGCCGGTCGCTGCCGGTCGGGCCGCTCGCGGTCGGCGCGGTCCTGGTCGCGCTGATCGGCGGCTACGCGCTGGGCCGGACGACCGCCGGCTCGGAGGCGCCGCCCTCGACCCGCCCGGCCGCGCCCGCCGCCTACTCCGGACCGGCCCACCAGCACGGGGGCAGCGACGGCGGGGCGGCCAGCCTCGAGGCGTCCGGCACCGAGGTCAGCGCCGGCGGCTACACCCTTCAGCCGGTGCAGCGGTCACAGCCCGCGGGCGCGCGAGCCTCCTATGCGTTCCGGATCGTCGGCGCCGACCGGCAGCCCGCCACCCGCTACGCCGTCGTCCACGACAAGCCGCTTCACCTGGTCGTCGTCAACCGCGACCTCGGGCACTTCCAGCACCTGCACCCCACGATGACCCCCGACGGCTTGTGGTCGGTGCCGCTGACCCTGCCCCAGGCGGGCGCCTACCGGGTCTTCGCCGACTTCACCGTGGAGACCGCGGCCGGCGCCACCGTCCCGCTGGTGCTCGGCGTGGACCATCACGTCCCGGGCACCGCGACCCCGGGCGCCCTTCCCCCGGCCGCCACGAGCGCCACGGCCGGGCCGTTCACCGTCACGATGGAGGGCACACCCAAGGCCGGCGCCACCGTGCCGGTCCTGTTCCGGGTCACCCGTTCGGGCGGTCCGGTCACCCTGGAGCCCTACCTCGGCTCCTACGGCCACCTGGTCATCCTCCGTGAGGGCGACCTCGGCTACGTCCACGTGCACCCCGACCCGGCCCTGACCGGCGGCGCCGTCAAGGTGGCCGTCTCGATCCCGGCCGCCGCCCGCTACCGGGCCTTCCTCGAGTTCCAGGTCGCCGGTCAGGTCCAGCGGGCGGAGTTCACCCTCAATCCGGCCTGACCCGCCGTGGCATCGACCGATCATGCCCCCACCGGACTAGCACGGCCGGGTGGTGACCGGCCGCCACGACGACGACGATTCGCGCGCGGAGACTCTCGCGGCTCGCAAAGCGACCGCGGACCAGCGCGACGAGGCCGCGGACCAGCGCGACGAGGCTGCGGACCAGCGCGACGAGGCCGCGGACCAGCGCGACCAGGCCGCCGACCAGCGGGAGATCGACACTGAGGCCCGCCTCGGCGGTGCCGAGGAACGCGAGTCGCTGACCGCCCGGCGGGAGCAGTCCGCGGAGATGCGGGACCGCCACGCCGGCGAGCGCGACGTGGCGGCCGGTGCCCGCGGCGTCGCCGCCGACCGGCGGGACAGCGAGGCCGACGAGCGGGACCGGCTGGCCGACGAGCGGGACCGGCTGGCCGACGAGCGGGACCGGCTGGCCGACGAGCGCGATCGGCTGGCCGGCCAGCGCGACCGGCTCGCCGACCAGCGCGAGCGGGTCCTGGACAGGCGCGAGCGTGAGGCCGACCAGCGCGACATCGACGACGAGCTGCGGGAGATCGACGCCGGGCTGGATCGTCAGCGACGCCCCTGAGCGGCCGCCGGCCCGGCCGTGATCACTGCTCGCGGTCGACGGCGGCCCGGGTCAGGTCGGTCAGCGCCTCGGTGACCGGCGGGGGCAGGGGCGCCTGGGCCAGGGCGGCCAGGCCCGTCTCGACGCGAACCCGGATCATCTGTTCGATGCGGTCGAGCGCGCCGGTCTGTTTGATGATGGAGCGGAGCTCCTCGGCGCCGTCGGCGTCGAGGTTCGGGTCGCCGTGCAGCTCGGCCAGGCGGGCCGTCTGGGTGCGGTCGGCGGCGTCGCGGGCCAGGGCCATCATCACCGTCATCTTGCCCTCGCGCAGGTCGTCCAGCGTGGACTTGCCGGTCACGGCCGGGTCGCCGAAGACGCCCAGGACGTCGTCGCGCAGCTGGAACGCGTCGCCCAGCGGGTCGCCGAAGTCGGTGAACGACGCGTACAGCGAGCGCGGCGCGCCGGCCAGGCAGGCGCCGATCTGCAGGGGCCGGGTGACCGTGTAGCGGGCCGACTTCATCCGGATGACGGTCAGGGCGCTGGCCACCGAGCCGTCGCCGACCCCGGACACCAGGTCCAGGTATTGACCGGCGATGACCTCCGTCCGCATGAGCGCGAAGGCCGCGTACCCCTGGTGGATCTGCCGTGGGGGCAGGCCGCATTCGTGGAACATCTGCTCGGCCCAGGCGGCGCAGAGGTCGCCGCAGAGCAGGGCGGTGTTGCGGCCGAAGGCCAGCGAGTCGCCCCGCCACGCGTGCCGGTCGTGCACGGTGGCGAACAACCGGTGCATGGACGGCTGGCCGCGGCGCCGGTCGCTGCCGTCGATGATGTCGTCGTGGATGAGCGCGAAGGCGTGGAACAGCTCGAGCGCGGCCGCGGCCCGGATCACCTCGGGGCAGTCCTCGCCCCCGCCGCCCCGCCACCCCCAGTAGGCGAACGTGGGCCGCAACCGCTTGCCGCCGGCCAGGACGAAGCGGCGCAGCGAGTCGAGGGCGCCCCGCGGGGCGCCGTCGGGCCAGGCCGGGTCCTGGTGGTCGATGAAGGCGGCCAGCGCGGTGTCGAACCGTTGGCTCAGGGGTTGACGCGTCGCCTGCAGCGTCATGACGCCAGCCCCGCCAGTTCCAGCAACAGGGCCTTCACCTCCGTCGCGGCGATCCGGCCGGGGACGCAGGCGGGGGCCGAGCACAGAAGCACGGGACCGTCGAGCGGGTCGTCGGGCAGCCGGCCGTGCGACCCGCGGATGGCCTGGGCCCCCGCGTCGAGGCCGACCACGTCCATCACGTACCGCAGGCCGATCTTCTTGCGGGCCACGGCGGTGATGGCCCGCCGCTTGGCCGCGCCCGGGTTGACCGGGTCGAAGAAGAGCTCGGCGGGGTCGTAGCCGGGCTTGCGGTGGATCTCCACCACCCGCGCGAAGTCGGGCGCCTTCGCGTCGTCGAGCCAGTAGTAGTACGTGAACCACGAATCCGGCTGGGCGACCAGGACCAGCTCGCCGGCGCGGGAGTGGTCGAGGCCGGCCGCCGCCTTGTCCTCGATGACCTGGTCGACCCCGGGCAGCGCCGCGCACAGCTTGGCCACCGCGGCGATGTCGGCCGGGTCGCGGACGTAGACGTGGGCCACCTGGTGGTCGGCCACGGCGAAGGCCCGCGACACCCACGGGTCGAGGTACTCCATCCCGTCCTGGGTGTAGACCTCGAGCAGCCCCTCCGAGCGCAGCATCCGGTTGATGTCGACCGGCCGGCTCACGTCGGTGATCCCGTACTCCGAGAGCGCGACCACCGTGATCCCGCGCGCCGCGGCGTCGTCGAGCAGGGGAGCGAGCACCTTGTCGAGGGCGGCCGCCGCGGCCGCCGCCTGCGGGGCCGACGGGCCGAAGCGCTGCAAATCGTAGTCGAGATGCGGCACGTAGACGAGCGTCAGGTCGGGCTGCTTGGTCTTCAGCAGGTGGCGGGCGGCGTCGACGATCCACTGCGAGGATGGCATCCCGGCGCCCGGACCCCAGTAGGTGAACAGCGGGAACGGCGGCAGCTCGTCGTGCAGCGACGGCGGGTACGTGTAGCAGTCCGGGTCCTTGCGGCCGTCGGCGCGGTAGATCGGCCGCGGCGTGATGGTCCAGTCGACCCGCGCGCCCATGGCGTACCACCAGCAGACGTTGGCCACCGTGTAGTCCGGCCGCACCTTGCGGGCCGCGTCCCACAGCTTCTCGCCGCCGACGAGCGCGTTGTGCTGCCGCCACAGGAAGACCTCGCCGAGCTCCCGGAAGTACCAGCCGTTGCCGACGATGCCGTGCTCGCTCGGCAGCGCCCCGGTCAGGAACGTCGACTGCGCCGAGCAGGTCACCGCCGGCAACACCGTACCGAGCTCGGCCTGAAAGCCTTGGCCGGCCACGGCCTTGAGCCGCGGCATGTGCGCCAGCAGCCGCGGCGTCAGGCCGACCACATCGAGGACCAACAGCGCGCTCATCGCTCCGCCTCCAGCAGGTCTCGGGCGAACGCCAGCTCGGCCGCGATCCCGTCGGCCAGCCCCGCCTCGTCTCTCGGTCGCTGCGCGTGCGGCAGGACACCCCAGGTGTACGTCTCCACGTCGAAGTGCTCGCAGCGCGGGCCGGGCGCGGTCAGCAGCTCGTGCAGCGCCTCCCGGATCACCGGCACGGTCGAGGTCAGCGGCGTCTCCGGCGCGGCGTGCAGCGGCACGTGGTAGTGGATCCGCCACGGCCCCGGCAGTTTCCGGTCGAGGGCCTCGTCGAGGTCGTCCACGTACTCGCCCGAGGCCGAGCGCGTCTGGTGCAGGAACCGCTGCTCGACGTACGCCCCCAGCACGTCCCCCGAGGCCAGCGGGTCGTCGGCCTGCAGCGCGGCCGACACCTGCGTCTTCACCACCGGGATGCGGGCCTTCCGGAGCCGGTCGAGCGCCTCGGCCGGCTTCTCCCAGGCGCACGCCAGATGGGCCAGGTCGAGGCAGACGCCCAGCCAGCGCGTGTCCGCGGTGGCCAACAGCCCGGCCGCCTGGGTGGTGTTCTCGATGACGCAGCCGGGCTCGGGCTCGAACCCGACCTTGATCGTGCGCCCGGTCTCGCCGGCGAGCCGGTCGAGGCCCTCGGCCAGCTCGTCCAGGTGGCGCTGGGCGGCGGCCGCGCGCTCGGTGTCCCACGGCGTGCGCCAGGCCAGCGGCAGCGACGACACCGAGCCGTACGAGGCGTTCTCCGGCAGCAGGTCGGCCAGGACCCGCGCGCAGTCGAGCGTGTAGTCGAGCCGCTCGCGCTCGGTCCAGTCCGGGTAGTAGACCGCGTGTTTCACCACGGGCGCCTGGAACGCCTCGTACGGGAAGCCGTTGAGCGTGACCACCTCGAGACCGCGTACGTCCAGCTCGTGTCTCAGAAGTCGCCGTTTCCCGGCGTCCTCGGCGAGCGCGGCCGCGGCCGGAGCGGCCAGCCACAGGCCGAGACCGAGCACCTCCGAGTCGAGGCGCTTGCGGATCGGCAGGGCGTAGGTGTCGAGCTGGGCGATGATGCCGTCGAGGTCCTCGGCCGGGTGCACGTTGGTGCAGTAGCTCAGATGCATCAGCTGCCTCCCCGCAGGATCGAGTTGCCGGCGAAGGTCGCCTCGGCCTCCTCGATGTCGGAGAGGTCGAGCCGCCCCGACTGCGCGTAGAACTCGACCGGGTTGCGCCACAGCAGCCGGTCCACGTCGCCGGCGCCGAAACCGCCGGCCAGCATCGCCTCGGCCGTGCGCACGGTCAGCAGCGGATCGGACTTGCCCCAGTCGGCCGCCGAGTTCACAAGCACCCGCTCGGTGCCGTACTTGCGCAGGATCTCCACCATCCGGTCCGGCGACATCTTCGTGTCCGGGTAGATGGAGAAACCGATCCACACCCCGGCTTCCCGCGCGTCCTCGACGGTCACCTCGTTCAGGTGGTCCAGCGCGACCCGGCCCGGGTCGATGCCCGACTCCTTGATGACGTCGAGGCTGCGCAGGGTGCCCCGGGCCTTGTCCCGGTGCGGCGTGTGCACCAGCGCCGGCAGGTCGTGGTCGAGGGCCAGGGCGAGCTGGGCCGCGAACACCTCGTCCTCGGCCGGGGTCATCGAGTCGTAGCCGATCTCGCCCACCGCGACCACGCCGTCCTTGGCCAGATAGCGCGGCAGCAGGTCGAGGACCGGCCGGCAGCGCGGATCGTTGGCCTCCTTGGGGTTGAGCGCGATCGTGGCGTGATGCCGGATGCCGAACTGCGACGCCCGGAACGGCTCCCACCCGATGATCGAGTCGAAGTAGTCGGTGAACGAGCCCGGGTTCGTGCGCGGCTGCCCGAGCCAGAACGCGGGCTCCACCACCGCCCGTACCCCGGCCTCGGCCATCCGCTGGTAGTCGTCGGTGGTGCGCGAGGTCATGTGGATGTGCGGATCGAAGATGCGCATCAGGCCTCCTTCAGCTGGTCCAGCAGGGCATGGGCGTCGGGCGGCATGTCCCGGCCGGCGGCGTGACGTTCGAGGGCGAAGGCGCGCAGCATCGCGCCGAGCTCGGGGTCGGCCCGCTCGGCCAGGCGGTGCACGCCCTTGAGCGGTACGCCCATGAAGACGCACTTGAGCACGGCCTGGCGCCAGGTGTCCTGGGCCAGGTGGTCGCTGTACGGGCCGAGGGCGGCCGCGACGAGCCGGGTGTCGTTGGTGCGCAACGCGTCCTCGAGCAGTGGGACGCCGGCGTCGCCGATCGGCAGCAGCGGCAACGCTTTCAGCACCGCCAGCTTCTCGGCCGTGTCCCCGTACCGGTAGACCTCACCGATCTGCTCGGCCGGCGCGGCCGCCAGCAGCAGGGCCCGGGCCGCCTCGTCGGTCGTCCAGCCGTCGGCGAGCGGCTCCTGCCCGTATCGCCGTCGCGCGGCGGGAAACAACCCGGCGATGGCGTTCGGGTCCTTGGTCACCCGCGCAAGGTCATCTCTGAGGTTGGTGTTCTCGCTGAGGTCGTTCTTCAGGACGTCCAATGTGGCCACTAGCCGACTCCTGCCTCTTTGGCGGCGTTCCGCAGGAACTCCAGCGATTGCGCGGCGATCGCCGGCGCCGCGTGCGGATGACGCGGCAACTCGACCGAGATGAGCCCCGGATAATCGGCCAGCGCCGCCAGCACCGGCGGGAAGTCGATCTCCCCGGTGCCGAACTCCAGATGCTCGTGCACGCCGCGCCGCATGTCGTCGATCTGCACGTTGACCAGGTTCGGCTTGACGGCATGCACGCAGTCGGCCACCGGGATCGGCTCCAGGCACCGGCAGTGCCCGATGTCCAGGGTGATGCCGAAGTTCGGCGGCTCGCCGAGATCCTTGTGCAGCCGCCGCCAGTCCGCGATGTCGTTGACGAGCATGCCCGGCTCCGGCTCGAACCCAAGCGTGACGTCGGCCTTCTCGGCGACGTCGACGATCTCCAGGCACCCGTCGACGAGCCGCGCCCAGCCCTCGGCCTTCCCGACTCCGGCCCAGAAGGAGACGGCCTCGGCGCCCAGATCGGCCCCGACCCGGACGGCCCGGCGCAGATATTCGAGCCGGCGCTCCGGCTCGTCGTCCATCAGCGTGGGGGAGTGCTTACGCCACGGATCGAGCAGATACCGCGCCCCGGTCTCGATGACCACGCCAAGGCCGCGCCGCTGCAGCTCGTCCGCCACCTCGGCCGTGCGCCGCGCGAGATCCGCGCCGAACGGGTCGAGGTGGTTGGTGTCGAGGGTCAGCGCCACCCCGTCATAGCCGAGATCGGCGATGACGGCGAACGCCTCGAACAGCCGATGGTTGCCGAACCCGTTGGTCCCGTAACCGAATCTCATGTCGGCGACACCTTCCTCGCGAGCCGGCGGGCGAGCGGGGCGACAAGAGCCAGACCCAGGCCGTACGCGGGCGCGCCGGCCCGGGCCGTGAGAGCCCCCTGAAGCTGCGGCAGATCGGTGATCCCGGCCCCGACCGCGGCCCGGATGCGCCCGGCCGACGGCTCTGCTGCGGCCCGCGCCTGGGCGGTGCCGTATCCCGCCACGTACCAGGCGGCCAGTGTCCCGGCGGGCACTGAGGTCCCCGCTGTCGTCGCGGCCAGGCCGAGCGTTCCGGCGAGCGTGGCGAGCGGCAGGGCGGGGGTGGCGCCCGAGACTTCGTGTCGCGACAAGGCGGTGACCGTGTAGGTGTGGGCCGCGACGGTCAGCGCCGAGGGAACGGCGTCTCGCAGCCGTCCGCCGGCCGCGCCGAGCAGCACGTCGAGACCGCGACAGGCCGCCATCATGGCCGGGCCGGCGGCCGTGTTCTTGGCCCAGACGTCGTAGGCCCAGACGGCGGCGGCCAGCGGCGCGGCGACGGCGAGGGCTCGCCGGCCCCCGGTCAGGGCGGCGAGGCCGACGCCGGCCGCGGTCAGGCCGGCTGCCGTCAGCAGGGCCGAGCGGGGCTTGATCCGGCCCGAGGGGATCGGGCGCTCCGGGCGTTCGTGGGCGTCGAGCTCCCGGTCGGCCCAGTCGTTGGCCGCCATCCCGCCCCAGTACAGGCAGACCGACGCCGCCATCAACCCCGGCGTCGACCGGCGCAGGGAGCCGGCCGCGGCCGCGCCGGCCAGGACGTCGCCGGGCACGGACAGGGCGGCCGGCGCCCGGACCAGCTCGGCCAGGTCACGCAGCGCCATCGAGACCCCGCACGAAGGCAACCAGCCGGGCCCACTGGTCCGGCAGCGCGTGCGGGACCTCGCCGATCGGGTCCTTGAAGAAGAACGCCAGGTCGGTCAGGGGGCCGGTGCGGCCGGCGGCGTGGGCGGCGGCGGTGAGGCGGGCCAGGTCGAGGATCAGCGGGGCGGCCAGGGCGGAGTCGCAGCCGTGCCAGGAGAACTCCATGCGCATGCGGGTGCCCAGGAAGCCGCTGAAGGTGATCAGGTCCCAGGCCGTCTTGAAGTCGCCGATGTCGTCGACGTATTCGATGTGGCTGCTGCCCTGGGGCTGGTAGCCGAGCGTCTCCTTCAGGACGCGCTGCTTGCTGACGGCCTTGGCCGCGTTGGCGGCCGGGTCGGCCAGGTTGGCGCCGTCGCCGCCGCCGAGCAGGTTGGTGCCGGCCCAGGTGCGTACGTGCAGGTTGCGCATGGCGAACATGGGGGCCAGGACGGATTTGATCAGCGTCTCGCCGGTCTTGCCGTCGTGACCGGCGTACGGCAGGCCGGCCTTCGTGGCCAACTCACGCAGGGCGGGCAAGCGGGTCCCGGTCGACGGCGTGAAGTCGACGTAGGGGCAGCCGGCCTTGAAGGCGGCGTAGGCGTAGAGGGAGCTGGGCGGCAGCACGGACGACTCCGAGAGGGCCGGCTCCAGAAGGGAGAGCGAAGCATGAGCCGGATGCGGAACGACCGCCGGCTCGGTCGAGGAGA
This sequence comes from Actinoplanes sp. NPDC049598, assembly GCF_040675435.1. Classification (NCBI taxonomy): domain Bacteria; kingdom Bacillati; phylum Actinomycetota; class Actinomycetes; order Micromonosporales; family Micromonosporaceae; genus Actinoplanes; species Actinoplanes sp. NPDC049598. The sequence continues at coordinate 140,286 of NZ_JBFAOX010000022.1, forward strand.
CGTTGACGACCACGACGCGGACCAGGCCGCGGCGGCGCCGGAAGTCGTCGATGTCCTCGGCGATGAGCCGCGCCACCTCGAGCTGTGTGGCCGCCACCGGGACTGGGCGCAGCTCGCGCTGCAGGGCGGGCAGCTGGTCGGCCACGGCCGCCGCCGGGCGCGCGGGGAGCACGCCGGCGGCGACCAGGTCCTCGACCTTCTTCTCCAGGGTGATGTCGCTGATGTCGTGGCCGCCGAACACCAGCTCGCCCAGGCCGGGAACGGCCTCGCTGGCCAGGGCCGGCAGCTCGGTGACGCAGCCGAGCGGCTCGGCGAGCCCGGCGCGTAGCGCGGTGGCCCCGACCATGCTGGTCACCGCTACAGATCCTCGTGCTCCGATCAACCACACGCCGGTCGTCATGAAGTACCTCCTAGTTGCCGTAGACCTCGAAGTTGTAGAGCGAGTAGCCCCACTGGGTCCCGCGCGCGGTTCCGTAGATCCGCACGTACCGGGCCTGGGAGCTGAGGCCGGTGTTGTCGTCCTCACCGCCGTTGCCGCCGGTGATGGAGCGAGCGGTGGTCCAGGTGGTGCCGTTCAGAGAGGTCTGGATCTGGTACGCCGACCCGTAGGCCGCCTCCCACTGAAGGCGGACCCGGCTGACGTTATACGTCGCGCCCAGGTCCACGCTGACCCATTGCGGGTCGCTGAACGCGCTCGACCAGCGGGTCGTCGTGGACGCGTCGACCGCGTTGGAGGCCGGGTAGCCGGCGTTCTCAGTGCTGGAGGCGGTCGCCGTCTTGTTCAGCGCCACATTGGTCACCGGCGGCTGCCCGGTGAGTTCCTTGACGCGCACATTGCGGAAAGCGGCGGTGTCACCGGTGCCGTGGTTCTGCAGTCCGATGTAGCCGTCCAGGTTGCGGGCCGGGTCGGTGTTGGTGAAGTCGTTGATGAGCCGGCCGTTCAGGTAGACCCGGATCCGCTGGCCCTCGACGAGCAGCTCGTACGTGTTCCACTCGCCGGGCGGGTTCAGCGCGGCGTCCCGGGCGGCCAGGTCGGCCGATTTGAAGGTGTAGATGGCCCCGGTGGTGCGGTCGGCCGCGTCGGTGGCGTCGATCTGGACCTCGTACCCCTGGTCGACGGCCACCCACGGGTCGTTGTTGGGGTTGGGGAAGCCGACGAAGATGCCGGAGTTGCTGTCGCCGGTCAGCCGCCAGTCGGCCTTGAGCGAGTACGACGTGAACTGCTTGGCCGAGTACCACAGCAGACCCATGCCACCGGTCGACGTCAGCGTGGCGTCGGTGTTGGTGAAGCTGCCCGGCCCGGCCTGGGTCCAGCCGCTGGTGCTGCCGTTGTAGAGCGGCGTGTAGCCGGTTTCGGGCCGGCAGTCCGCCTTGGAGCGCCCGGAGGCGTACCGCAGACCGCCGAGCAGGTGATTGCGGAAGTTCGCGTCGGCGTACGACTCCTGGGTGTGCCCGAAGCCCGTGTACCAGCTCCGGCCCGAGTCGACGGTCTTGCACCAGGAGATCGGGTGGTCGGCGCCCATGTTGCCACCCGAGTACGTCGACTCGTCCAACGTGGCCAGCACGTGCGCGCTGCTGCGGGGATTGGTCCGGTAGTTGTAGAGCTCGTCGGTCCGCGTCCAGGCCTGCGGCAGGTGGGCCGTGCTCGCGTGCCCCCGATCCTCGACCCGCGAGGTCACCTGCTGGATCGCCGGGTGCGAGTGGAAGTACGCCCCGACGAGCTGCCCGTAGAACGCCCAGTCGTACTCGGTGTCGGCTGCCGCGTGCACACCGGCGAAACCTCCACCACCCTTGATGTACGCCTCGAAGGCCGTCTGCTGGGTGGCGTTGAGCACGTCGCCCGTCGTGTTGAGGAAGACCACCGTCTCGTACTGGGCGAGGTTGGCCGCCGTGAACGCGTTCGCGTCCTCGGTCGCGGTGACGGTGAAGTTGTTGGCCGCGCCCAGGTCGCGGATCGTCTGAATACCGACTCCGATGGCGTCGTGCCGGAAGCCGGCCGTCTTGGAGAAGACCAGGACGTCGTACGGCGCGTCGGCCGCCGAAGCGGGGGACGCGCTCATCGTGCAGGCGCCGAGGGCCACTAAAGCCATCGCACCGGCCAGAAGCTTGCGCATGGAACCTCCGTTGAGTCGGGGGGATGGTGGGCGCCCGCGTGGGGGGACGAGCGCCCACCTCCTATCTCGGATAAGGCTCAGCTGCCGTACACCTCGAAGTTGAAGAGGGAGTAACCCCAGGCCGTGGCCCGGGTGGTGCCGTTGACGCGAACGTAGCGGCCCTGCGCGGTCAGGCCTGTCAGGTCGTCGACTCCGCCGTCGCCGCCGGTCACCGAACGGACAGTGGTCCAGGTGGCGCCGTCGGGCGACGTCTGGACCTGATAGGCCGAGCCGTACGCGGCCTCCCACTGCAGGCGGACCCGGGAGACCGACTTCGAGGCGCCCAGATCGACCTGGATCCACTGCGGATCGGCGAACGCGCTCGACCACCGCGTCGTGGTCGAGGCGTCCACGGCCGCGGACGCCGGGTAGGTGGCGCTCTCGCTGCTGGACGCCGTGGCCGGCTTGTTCAGCGACAGCAGCGACGCCGCGGCCCCGGTGGCGAAGGTGAAGCTGTCCAGGTCGAACAGCGCGCCCGTGCCCGTACCGGCGAAGGTCAGGTAGAGCGACGTCGTCCCGGCCGGGGCGCCGGAGATGGCGCCCGTGACGTTGACGAACGTGTCCCACGAACCGGTCGGCGCGACCGCGGCCGAGCCGATCACCGTGCCGGTCGGCGAGCCCGTACGGATCTGAAGCGTGCCCCCGCTGCCGGCCGAGGAGACCCGGGCCGTGAACGAGGTGGCGTTGTTGAGCTTGTACGGGTCGAACTGGATCCAGTCGCCGTTGTTGATGTCGCCGACCGTCTGCCCGCCCTCGGCCGCGGCCTTGGCGAACTTGTTGACCCCGGACGAGGTCTTGTAGTGCTCGGCCTGCCGCTTGCGGGGCTGCAGGATGTTCTGGGCGTGGGTGGTCAGCCCGCCCTTGTCGGTGTAGGACGCGTCGAAGATCGGGAAGATGTTCGCGGCGTCGTCGTGCTCACCGTCGGTGGGGATGGCGATCGTCCCCGAGCAGCCGGTCTGCGACGTGATCTGGTGCCCGTGCTGGTCGTGCCCGAGCACGTAGGCCATCGTCACCTTGGAGCAGTCGATCGTGCCGTCCTCGGGGTCGGTGACGGTCACGCTCCAGGGCACGCTGTCGCCGAACGACACCAGCTGACCGGCCGACGGGGTGTTGATCGTGATCGTCGGGGCCGTATTGCCCACGGTGACGGTCACGCTGGCCGAGCCGGTCGCCCCTTGCGGGTCACGGACGGTCAGGGTCGCCGAGTAGGTGCCGTTCGAGGCGTACGTCTTGGTCGGGTTGGCCGCCGTTGACGTTGTGCCGTCGCCGAAGGCCCAGCTGTACGTCAGCGCGCCGCCCTCGGGATCGCTGCTGCCGGCCGACGAGAACGCGACGGTCAGCGGCGCCGCCCCGGAGGTGGGGGTGGCACTGGCGGCGGCGGTCGGCGCCCGATTGGCCCCGGCCACGTAGTCGTAGCGGTAGAGGGCCGAGTTGGCGTCGCCGTTGAAGTAACCGGTGCCGTAATCGAGGACGTACAGCGAGCCGTCCGGCCCGAACGCCGAGTCCATGACCTGCTTGCCGCCCCACGGGAACGTGTCGATCGTGCCCGGGGTGCCGTTGGCGTTGACCACGATCGGCTTGATCCAGCCCCGGCCGAACTCGCCGGCGAAGAACTGCCCGTCGAACGACTGCGGGAACTTCGTGGTCGACGGGTTGCTCGCGCTGTACCGGTAGACCGGGCCGCCCATCGGCGACTCGGAGCCGCCCCCGAACTCGGGCGGGGAGCCGGCGTCACCCGCGTACCGGATCCAGGCCGGCTGAGCCGGCGGCAGAACGCCCAAGCCGGTGTTGCGGAAGGAGTTGTTGGCCGGCCCGCCGGCGCAGTTGTACTTGGCCCCGCCGGTGTTGGCCGCGAAATCCCACTCGTTGTAGGTCTCGCTGGTCGTGTTGGTGCCGGTGCAGTACGGCCAGCCGAAGTTGCCGGGCGCGGTGACCCGGTCGAACTCCACCTGACCGGACGGCCCGCGGGTGGCCGAGGTGGTGCCCGCGTCCGGCCCGTAGTCACCGACGTAGACCACGCCGGTGGCCTTGTCGACACTGATCCGGTACGGGTTGCGGAAGCCCATCGCGTAGATCTCGGGCCGGGTGTTGGCCGTGCCCGGGGCGAACAGGTTGCCGGCCGGGATCGAGTACGACCCGTTGGCGTTCACCTTGATCCGCAGGATCTTGCCGCGCAGGTCGTTGGTGTTGCCCGCGCTGCGCTGGGCGTCGTAGGCCGGGTTGCGGTTGGTGCGCTCGTCGATCGGCGAGTAACCGGCCGAGTCGAACGGGTTCGAGTCGTCGCCGGTCGAGATGTAGAGGTTGCCGGCCGCGTCCCAGTCCATGTCGCCGCCGACGTGACAGCACATGCCCCGGTCGGTCGGCACCTCGAGCACGGTGACCGCGCTGGCCTGGTTGATGGTGAAGTCCGCGTTCAGGGTGAACCGGGACAGGCGGTTCACGCCGGCCCAGGTGGCCCAGGTCGCGGCGGTGCCGGTGGCCGGGGCGTCGCCGGCCGGGGTGTTCAGCGGCGGCGCGTAGAAGAGGTAGATGTAGCGGTTGGTGGCGAAGCCGGGGTCGACGGCGACGCCCTGCAGGCCCTCTTCGTCGTGGGTGTAGACCGGGATCGTGCCGGCCACCGCCGTGGTGCCGTTGGCGTCGGTGCGCCGGACGGTGCCGTCGCGCGAGGTGTGCAGGACCGAGCGGTCGGGGAGAATCGCCAGGCCGATCGGCTCACCGGTCTCGGCCACGCCCTTGGCCAGGGTGACCTGCTGGAAGTCGGCCGGGTTGATGACTGCGGCCGCTGGGGCGGCGGCCACGAGGGAGAGGAGGAGGGTAGCGGAAGCCATCGTTAGTATTCGATGGATTCGGGTCTGATGGTTCACGGAGTCCCTTCCTTACCTGGGGATGAGCGAGGGGGACATCTGCCGGAAACATTCCCGTAGTGCCGTTCACGTTATGAAGTAAGCGCTGTCCGTGTCCAGACTTTTTGATCGACCGACTTAACTTTTACGTCATCCGTCGAAAAGTCCCTCGGCCGCGCGCGGCGCGCGGCCCGGGCCGGGAAGGGGTCACTCACCAGCTCGCGCCGGTTCCGGAACGCGACGCCGGCCTCGCCCGCGGCTTATTCCTTCGCGTCGGGGGTCTTGCGAAGCCACAGACCCACGCCGACCAGAGCGCACATCGCGCCGAAGGCCACGATCACGGTCTCCACCACACCGGGCATGTCGTCGAGGAACGGAAAAGCCCGCGACGCCGCCAGCGCCAGGAAGGCGATGACGAACAAGCTGACCGCAACGACGCGCTGGGGACTCACATGATCCATTGCATCATCGGCAGTCAACTCACGGTGAGGTGCCCGGCCAGATGGGCCCGCCACCGCGCCATCGCCATGGGAGTCGTGTGCCCATGAGGACCAGGCTCGATGACCAGGCGCTTGTCCGTCGAGCCGATCAGCTCGAACAATTCCCGCTGGCCGTCGCGAGAGAAGATCTCGTCGTCGTGCTGAACGTGGAACAGCAAAGGAGCGGTGATCTGTGCCGCATCCGCGGCGACCCGGGCGGGGGGGGGGGGGGGGGGGGCCGCGGGCGGGGGCCGCGGCCGGGGCCACGAGAACAAACAAAACCACACCCACACACACGTGGAGGAATGAGGAGGA
>NZ_JBFAOX010000023.1:0-23852 GCF_040675435.1 Actinoplanes sp. NPDC049598
CGCGCGGGATGCGGACACCGCGCGGGATGCGGACACCGCGCGGGATGCGGACACCGCGCGGGATGCGGACACCGCGCGGGATGCGGACACCGCGCGGGATGCGGACACCGCGCCTGCGGGGTGCGGGCGCCTGCGGGATGCGGACACCGCGCGGGATGCGGACACCGCGCCTGCGGGGTGCGGGCGCCTGCGGGATGTGGGCGTCGCGCGGGGAAGAGTCGGGTGGGGGCGGTGATGCGGGTTGGCTGGCGGGTGCGGGTCAGCGGTGGGCTTGCAGCCAGGTGGTGGTGAAGTCGACGAGGGGGCGTTGGGGCATCAGGCGGGCGGGGGGGGGTTGCCGACGGGGCCGAGGGTGAACGGGCCGGATGCTTCGTGGGCGGCGCCGATCTGCGGGAAGTCGGCGGTGGGGGCGGTCCAGGTGATCCAGCGGGCGGTGCCGTCGTGGTTGCGTACGGCGGCTCCGTGGGTGGCTGTCGGGGGGTGGGGCTGCCGGGTCTCGGCCAGGTGGAGCGAGGTGTTGCTGCCGTGGCCGCAGCCGAGCAGCAGGACCTTGCCGTGCAGGCGGTAGATGGCGCCTAGCGGGGAATCCTCGCCGAGGGCGTCGCCGAGGCGGTGGCCGGCGGTGATGGTGGCGGCGTGGGCGCCCAGGGCGGCGAAGGAAACCTGCGGGTGGGTGCTGCGGTGGGCGCCGGGCCAGGTGTGGACGGTTTCGGGGAGGACGCCCATCCAGCGGCTCGGGGTGCGGGCCGGGTCGAAGCCGGGGCTCTGTTCGCGCAGGATCGGCCACCACTCCGGCGGGACCGGTGGGTTGTCCCAGGCGGCCGGGTCGGAGTTGAACGGGGTGTGGGTGGGCACGATCAGGGTGCCGCCGGGGCCGAGGACGTCCAGCAGGGCCTGGACGACGGCCTGGACCTGGCCGGCTACGGGGCCGATGGCTCGCATCGACGAGTGGGCGAGCACGGTGTCGCCGGGGGCGAGGCCGAGGGTGCGGAGGTCGGCGGCGAGCGAAGTCGTGGTGTGGAGGGCCGGCACCGGGCCGGTATCGGCGAAACTGAGGTGCGGGTGGGTCGGTGGGCGTCTATGAAGGGGCATGGCTATTCGACTTGCCGCTATCTGTTTCGAGGCGCATCGGCCGCGGGAGCTGGCCGCCTTCTGGGGTGGGCTGCTGGGCTGGAAGGCGGGGGACGATCCGCTGAGGCTTGTGCCGGAGGACGACGCCGGGGTGCCGGTGTGGTTCGCGCCGGCCGAGGAGGCCAAGGTCGAGCACAACAAGATCCACTTTGATCTGACCAGCGGGTCGGCTGAGGAGCAGCGGGGGCTGGTGGAGCGGGCCCTCGAGCTGGGCGGCCGGCCCTGCGATGTCGGGCAGAAGGGGGACGAGGGGCACGTCGTGCTGGCCGATCCGGAGGGCAACGAGTTCTGTGTGATCGAGCCGGGGAACAACTTCCTCGCCGGGTGCGGGCGGGTGGGGGCGATCAACTGCGACGGGTCGCGGGCGCTCGGGTACTTCTGGAGCGAGGCGCTGGGGTGGCCGCTCGTCTGGGATCAGGACGAGGAGACGGCGATCCAGTCCCCGTACGGCGGCACCAAGATCACCTGGAGTGGGCCGCCGGTTTCACCGCGAGTCGGCAAGGATCTTTTTCTGGCCGTCGCGGTCGACGGGGCGGCCGATGTGGATCGCCTGGTCAAGCTGGGGGCGGGACGTGTCGATGACCGGACGATGACGGACCCCGATGGCAATAAATTTTCTGTGTTAACACGTCCGTAACACGGACAAAACGAGTTCGCCTCCGATTGCGCGCCTCTTCAAACCGGTTTAGGTTCGCGTTCAAACCGGTTTGAAGACGCACCGGAGGTGGCATGAGCAGGCCCACGATCCGCGACGTGGCCGCGGCGGCGGGAGTCTCCAAGGGCACCGTCTCGTTCGTCCTGAACGGACGGCCGGGGGTGGCCGAGGAGACCAAACGCCGGATTCTGGACGCCGCGAGGGAGCTCGGCTTCACGCCGAGTCACCAGGCCCGCGCGCTCTCCGTCTCCCGCGCGTTCGCGGTCGGCCTGGTCCTGGCTCGTGAGCCCGAGCTGCTCGGGGCCGACCCGTTCTTCCCGGCCTTCATCGCCGGAGTCGAGCGCACGCTCTCCGACCGTGGTCAGGCCCTCGTCCTTCAGGTCGTGCCCGAGGATCAGGAGGAGGCCGGCTACCGGCGGCTGGCCGGCTCCAAGCGGGTCGACGGCGTCTTCGTCCTCGACCTGCACGTCGCGGATCGGCGGATCGCGCTGCTCGAGGAACTGGGGATGCCGGCGGTCACCATCGCCCGCCCCGATGTGCCCAGCGGCTTCCCGGCCGTCCTGGTCGACGACCGGCCCGGCATCATCGCCGCCGTCGAGCATCTGGCCGGCCTCGGCCACCGCCGCATCGCGCATGTCGGCGGCCCGGCCCACTTCCTGCACGCGTCGATCCGGCGGAGGGCGTGGGCGGAAGCCGCCGGAGAAGCCCCCTACGTCGAGGCGGACTTCTCCGCGGCGGGCGGCGCTCAGGCCACCCGCGACCTGCTGAGCAGCGAGAACCCGCCCACGGCGATCGTCTACGCCAACGACCTGATGGCCATCGCCGGCATGGCGGTGGCTCAGGAGTACGGCGTGGCCGTCCCCGCCCATCTGTCCGTCACCGGCTTCGACAACACCGAGCTCGCGGGCTACGTCAGCCCGGCGCTCACCAGCGTCCGCACCGACCCGTACCTCTGGGGCCGGAAAGCCGCGGAAGCCCTGCTCGACCTGATCGAAGGCGAGCACGTGCCCGACATCCCCGTCCCACCGGCCCACCTCGTCGTCCGGGGATCCACCGCTCCGACAGGAGAGAAAACCCGATGAAACGCACCCTCCCGGCCCTGCTCATGACCACGACGCTCCTGCTGGCGGCCGGCTGCGACGGCAGCGGCGGCGGCGACGCCGACCAGGCGAACGCCGCCACCGGCCCGATCACGATCTGGCTCTCGAACAACCAGGAGGAGCTGGCCTGGGGCAAGGCCATGGTCGACTCCTGGAACGGCGCCCACGCCGACCAGAAGATCACCGCGCAGGAGATCCCGGCCGGCAAGAGCTCCGAGGAGGTCATCGGGGCCGCCATCACGGCCGGCAACGCGCCCTGCCTGATCTGGAACACCGCCCCGGCCGCCATCCCGCAGTTCCAGAAGCAGGGTGGCCTGGTGCCGCTCGACTCGTTCGACGGGGCCGCGCAGTACATCGCCGACCGGACCGGGGACACCGCCGAGCAGTACAAGTCGCCGGACGGCAAGTTCTACCAGATGCCGTGGAAGTCGAACCCGGTCATGATCTTCTACAACAAGGACATCTTCGCCAAGGCGGGTCTCGACCCGGAGAAGCCGGCCCTGAGCACGTACGACGAGTTCCTCACGGCCGCCCGGAAGATCAAGTCGAGCAACGCCGCCCCGAACGCCATCTACCCGGCGCCGACCAGCGAGTTCTTCCAGTCCTGGTTCGACTTCTACCCGCTGTTCGCGGCCGAGACCGACGGCAAGCAGCTCGTGCAGGACAACAAGGCGCAGTTCAACTCGCCCGAGGGCCAGAAGGTGGCCGCGTTCTGGAAGACCATGTACGACGAGGGCCTGGCGGGCAAGGAGCAGTACAACGGCGACTCGTTCGCTGACAAGAAGGCGGCCATGGCGATCGTCGGCCCGTGGGCGGTCAAGGTCTACGGCGACAAGGTGAAGTGGGGCGCCGTGCCGGTGCCGACCTCGACCGGCAAGCCGGCCGAGCAGATCAAGACGTTCAGCGACGCCAAGAACGTGGCGATGTACAGCGCCTGCCAGAACCGGGCCACCGCCTGGGAGGTCATCAAGTTCGCCACGAGCAAGGAGCAGGACGGCGCGCTGCTCGAGAAGACCGGTCAGATGCCGCTGCGCAAGGACCTGCAGACGGCCTACCCGGATTACTTCGCCAAGAACGCCGACTACAAGCAGTTCGCCGACCAGGCCGCGCGCACGGTCGAGGTGCCGAACGTGCCGAACAGCGTGGCCATTTGGCAGGCTTTCCGGGACGCGTACTCCCAGTCGGTGATCTTCGGTAAGCAGCCGGTGGCGGATGCTTTCAACGGGGCCGCCGAAAAGGTCGATCAGCTGGCCAGCGGTTCCTGATGACGACGGCGGTCGCTGAAAAAAGGGCCAAGCCGCGCAAACTACTTGGCCGCCACCCGGTCGGCATGATTCTGGCGGCGCCGTACGCGGTCTACATCGCGGTCATCTTCGCCTATCCGTTCGGGTTCTCGATCTGGATGAGCTTCCACGACTACTTCTTCGCGGCGCCCGGCGCGATCGTGGACCACCCGTTCGTCGGCCTCGACAACTACAAAGCGGTGCTGTCGGATCCGGGCGTCCGGCAGGCGTTCAAGAACATCGTCGTCTTCCTGGTCATCAATGTGCCGCTCACGACCGGATTGGCGCTCGTGCTGGCGGTCGCGCTGAACAAGGTGGTGCACGCGCGGACGTTCCTGCGGGTCGCTTTCTACGTCCCGTACGTGACGGCGAGCGTGGCCGTGGTCGGCGTGTGGCTGTTCCTGTTCAACTCCAACGGCCTGGTCAATTCGGCCCTGGGCTCGCTCGCGCCGGATCCGTCGTGGCTGATCAACGACAACCTGGCCATGCCGACCATTGCCGTCTTCGTGACCTGGAAGCAGCTCGGCTTCTTCATCCTGCTCTATCTGGCCGCGCTGCAGAACGTGCCCAAGGAGCTGTACGAATCGGCGTCGGTGGACGGCGCGTCGGCCTGGAACAAGTTCTGGTCGGTGACCGTCCCCGCGGTCCGGCCGGCCACCGCTCTCGTGGTCATCCTGTCGCTGATCACCGGGGCGAATCTGTTCACCGAGCCCTATCTGCTCACCGGTGGCGGCGGTCCGAACGGCGCCTCGGCCTCGCCGGTGCTGGTGATGTATCAGCGCGGCCTGCAGCAGGGCGAGCCGGATTTCGCGGCCGCGCTCGGGGTGCTCCTGGTCATCGGGGTGCTCGTCGTCGCGTACATCAACCGCCGTTTGATAGAGAGGGACTGACATGTCGCGATGGCCCACCGCGGTCCGTTACATCGTGCTGTTCCTCGGCGCGCTGGCGTTCCTGTTCCCCTTCTACTACATGCTGATCGGCTCGCTGCAGAGCGAGCCGGACACCTCGGTCAAGGGCGCGTTCCCGACCGGCGGGTTGACGCTCGACAACTACAGGGACATCAATTCGCGGGTCGATCTGGTCGGCTCGCTCATCAATTCCGGCATCTTCACCGGCGGGGTGCTGCTCGGCACGGTCGTCTTCGGCGTGCTCGCCGGTTACGCGCTGGCCCGGCTGCATTTCCGGGGCCGGGGCACGCTTTTCGTGCTGGTGCTGCTGGTTCAGGTCATCCCGTTCCAGCTGCTGCTGATCCCGCTCTACGTGCTCATCGTGCGCGGTTACGGGCTCGCCGACTCGTACCTCGGGATGATCCTGCCGTTCGCCATCAACACGACGGCGGTCTTCATCTTCCGGCAGTTCTTCCTGGCCCTACCGGACGATCTGTTCGCCGCGGCCCGGCTCGACGGGGCCGGCGAGATGCGGATCCTCTGGTCGGTCGCGCTGCCCCTGGTCCGGCCGGCGCTGCTGACGGCCGTACTGCTCACGTTCATCGGCCCCTGGAACGAATTCCTGTGGCCGTTCCTGGTGACCAAGCAGGCGGACATGCAGCCACTCGCGGTCTCCCTCGCCAATTACATCAGCAATGTGGCGTCGCGAGCGGCCAACCCGTTCGGCGCCATTCTGGCCGGCGCGTGCGTGCTGGCCGCGCCCGCGGTGGCGCTGTTCATCGCGTTCCAGCGTCACTTCGTCTCCACCGATATCGGTTCCGGTGTGAAAGGTTGACATGACGGTCTCGTACGCAATGACCCGGCTCGGCGTCATCATGGCGCCCGACCCCGGCGAAACCCTCGAGGCGGAAGGGGTCCTCAACCCGGCCAGCGGCTGGGGGCCGGACGGAAAGCTCTACCTGCTGCCGCGGCTGGTCGCGCCCGGCAACGTCTCCCGCGTCGGCCTGGCCGAGGTGGAGCTGCGCGACGGCGTGCCCGTCGGCGTGCGCCGCCAGGGCGTCGTGCTGGCCCCGGACGAGGGCTGGGAGCGCGGCAAGAACAACGCGGGCGTCGAGGATCCGCGCACCACCTGGGTGCCCAGCCTGGGCAAACACCTGATGACGTACGTAGCGTACGGGCCCCTCGGTCCTAAGCTCGCCCTCGCCACCTCGACCGACCTGCGCACCTGGGAGCGGCTCGGCCCGATCCAGTTCACGTACCAGAAGGACCTGGACACCGACCTCAACCTGTTCCCCAACAAGGACGCGGTGTTCTTCCCCGAGGTCGTGCCGGGGCCGGACGGGCAGCCGAGCTACGCCATGCTGCACCGTCCGATGTGGGATCTCGGCTGGTTCCGGCCCGGCGAGGGCGTGCACCTGCCGGCCGGCATCTCCGACGAACGGGCCGGCATCTGGATCTCGTACATCCCGGCTTCTGAGGTTGAAGCCGACCTCACCGCGCTGGTCCGGCCGCGCCATCACCGATGCGTGGCGCTCTCCGAGTACCCGTACGAGGAACTGAAGATCGGGGCCGGGCCGCCGCCGCTGCGCGTGCCGGAGGGCTGGCTGCTGATCCACCACGGGGTCACCGGTTACATCCCGCCGGGCTTCGACCCCACCAACCAGCGGGTGACGTACGCGGCGGGGGCGATGCTGCTCGACGCGAACGATCCGGGGCGAGTGCTGTCCCGTACCTCCGAGCCGATCTTTGTGCCCGAGACCGCCGACGAGCAGTCCGGCACCGTGCCCAACGTCGTCTTCCCCACCGCCATCGAGGAGATCGACGGCGTCCACTACGTCTTCTACGGCATGGCCGACTCCAAGATCGGTGTCGCCCGCCTCTCCCGAGGAGTACCTGATGAAGCGCAGATCCGTATTGCTGGGCAGCGGCCTGGCTCTGACCGCTCCCCTGCTGACCTCGACGCCGGCGTCGGCCGCAACCCCGCTCACTAACCTCGCCCATCTCGACTTCCTGCGCGACCGGGTCACCCCGCCGGGAGCGCCGGCGCCGATCGGTGTGCTGTGGACGTACGCGGAGCCGAACGCCGACGGAACTTATCGCCGGATCGGTGGTGGCCCTTACGATCCGGCGACCAACACGTACGGGCAGGGCGCGTTCAACTCCGACGACATCGCCCGCGCCGCCGTCGTCTACATCCGGCACTGGAAGCAGACCAAGGCCCCGGCGAGCAAGGCCGCGGCCCTCGAGTTGCTGCGGGGGCTGGCCTACTTCCAGACCGTTAGTGGCCCTAACGCCGGCAACTTCGTGCTCTGGATGCAGCCCGACGGCACCCTGCACCCCAGCCCCGAGCCGGTGGAACTGCCCGACCCGTCCGACAGCGGGCCGTCGTACTGGCTGGCCCGCGCGGTCTGGGCCCTCGGCGAGGGCTACGCCGCCTTCCGCGAGCCGTTCCTCAAGCAGCGGCTCGACCTGGCCGTCGCCGCCCTTCAACGTCAAGTGCTGGTGCGGTACGGGGACTGGCAGATCGTCGACGGCAAACGGGTGCCCGCGTGGCTCGTCGTCGACGGGGCGGACGCGACCGCGGAGGCGGTGCTCGGGCTCTCGGCGTACGTCTCCGCCGGAGGTCCCGCCCGGAAGGCGTTGCGGCAGTTCGCCGAGGGCATCGCGGCGCTCGGTGGTGGGAACGCGCGGACGTGGCCGTTCGGGGCGGTGCTGCCGTGGGGGCTGTCGTTGTCGGACTGGCACGCGTGGGCGTCACAGATGCCGGCCGCGCTGGCCCGGGCCGGTCAGGTCCTCGGCGCGGCCGACCTGCTGCGGCCGGCGGTGACCGACTCCGCGGTCTTCACGCCGTGGCTGCTCACCTCGGGCGGCCCGGACAACGGGCGGCTGCCGGCCCGGATCGACCGCAACCAGATCGCGTACGGCATCGACTCGCGCCTGCAGTCGCTGCTGGCCGTGGCCGACGCGACCGGCCGCACCGGCTTCCGGCGGCTGGCCGGCATCGTGGCCGCGTGGTACTTCGGCGCCAACGCCGCGGGGGTACCCGCCTACGACCCGGCGACCGGCCGCACGGTCGACGGCATCGCCGCCGACGGCACGGTCAACCGCAACGCCGGCGCCGAATCGACGATCCACGGGCTGCTCAGCATGCTCGCGCTGGACGCCCATCCCGACGTGGCCCGGTTGGCCGGCCAGGGCCACGTCGTGGAACGGGTGGGGACGACGACGGTGGAGGCCGAGCTCGCCACCCTGAGCGGCGGCGCCACCGTGGTCACTCCCTCCTCGCCGTGGACCGGGGAATCTCAGTACAGCAACGGCAGCTACGTCACGCTGCCGGCCGGGGCGTCCCTGCGGTGGCAGGTGCCGGCCCTGACACAGACCCACCTGGTGCTGCCGATCGTCGACCTGCGGCCCGGCAGCAAGGCGGTCACCCGCTGGTCGTCCGGGGGCGCGGTCCGGCACGGGGCTGTCGGTCCGCAGGGCGCCTCGCCGGCGCCGGGGGCGCTGCTGCCGGTCGAGGCCGGGGAGTTGCCGGCCGGCCGGGTTCTGACCGCGGTTGCGTCGGGCGGAGAGGCCGTGGTCGACGCGGTCATGTTGGAGCCGCTGGTCTCCCGCTACGCGATCGGCGGGGGCGGGCGCACGACGACGTTGCTGCGCAGCGCCGCCCGTACGCCCCAGACCGCCGCAGTGACCGGCACTGCGGAGATCTACGACGCCACGGGCGTGCTGCGGGCCCGCACCAGCGGGTCGCGGGCGGTCGTCCTGCCCGGCGGCTTCACTGTGGTGCGACGGTAGCTCCCGAGCCGCCGGCTATGAGCGCACCGTGATCACGGCGATCGGGAACTTCCGGTCGGTCTTGGTCTCATAGTCGGCGGCGTCGGGCCAGTAAGCGCGCCACACGCCGTACAGCCGCTCCCAGTCGGCGTCCCGCCCGGGCCGGGCCACCCGGTGGTCGGCCTTCAGAGTGTCGGCGCCGAGCTCGATGGTGACCGGGCCGTCGAGCGCCTCCAGGTTCGCCACCCACTGCGGGTCCTGCGGCGCGCCGCCGCCACTGCCACAGACGAGGTACGAGTCGCCGTCCGGCGCGGCGACCAGCGGGTTAATGGTCACCTTGCCCGACTTACGGCCGGGGGTGTGCAGCAGGAGGGTGGTCTTGCCCTCCCAGTGACCGCCCAGAACCCCGTTGTTGGCCCGAAAGTTCTCGATCACCGTGTCATTGAAGGAAGTCATGATCGTAGATTAGTCCGACAGTTGCCCAACCTCGGCCGGCGGAAAGACCACCGGCTGGCAGATCTGGAAACCGTCGTCGAGCAAGACGAAGCAGCGCTGCACCCGCGGCCGGCCCTCGTGCTCGAACTCCCAGTCGTAGGCGATCACGTCCCCTCGCCGCCGGCCCGCCGCCCGAACCTTCCCGTTGCGGACGACCGTGAGGGATGTCAGCGCATCAGTCATGGCCTAAGCATGCCTAGGCCGCCCCAGTCACCCACCTAAGGTGGTCTGAGCAGCCAGAATAGGAAATCACGCCCGATGTGGCAGCCCTCCTTACGGCCGAGGATGAAGACATCACCAGCCGAGAAGGAGACCAAGCCATGCTGATCCACTCCGACCTCATGCTCACCCTGGCCAACGAGCACCACCGCGAACTGCTCGCCGAAACCGACCGCCGCCGGCTGCTCACCTCGGCCCGTCTGGCCCGGGCCGCCCGCAAAGCCAGCAAGAAGCGCGCCGTGCGGGGACAGCCGGCCACCGGCCTCGCCGCTCGGCAGGCCTGATCGCCTCAGTCCATCTCCCGATCAGGGCTTGCGGGCCACACCGCAGACGACGTCGAGCTTTTTCGGGTCGTCGGCGGTGGGGCGCCACAGCGGGGCCGAGACCACGCCCGGTTCGATCAGTTCCAGACCGTCGAAGAACCGGGCGAACTGCGGGTGGCTCCTGAGCACGTACGGCGGGTTGGCCTGCTCGTTCCAGATCGTCTCGGCCTCGCCGTGGGCGGGGCTGTGCGAGCCGTCGAGCGCGATGAAATAGCTGCCCGGGGCGAGCGCGTCGAGGTAGGCCCGGACCATGGTGTCGGCCTCGGCGTCATCCGTGACGTGCCCGAGCAGACCGGACATGATCAGTGCTACCGGCCGGCTGAAGTCGAGCGTCCCGGCCGCCGCCGCCAGCACCTTGGCCGAGTCCCGGCCGTCGGCGTCGACGTACTGCGTGGCGCCCTCCGGGCTGCTGGTCAGCAGGGACCGCGCGTGCGACAGAATCATCGGATCGAAGTCCACATAAACGATCTTCGACTCGGGCGCGACGCGCTGCGCCACCTCATGCGTGTTGTCCGCCGTCGGCAATCCCGTGCCCACATCGAGGAACTGCCGGATCCCGGCCTCGCCGGCCGCGAAGGTCACCGCCCGTACGAGAAAGGCCCGCGACGCCCGCGCGTTCTCCACGATGTCCGGGAACGCCTGCCGGATCTGATCGCCCACCTGGCGGTCGACCGCGAAGTTGTCCTTGCCGCCCAGCCAGTAGTTCCAGATTCGCGCCGTCTGGGGCTCACTCGTATCGAACTGCGCGTCGGCCATCGCCGCCCCCTCGCCAGTCTGAAGTGGACGGACAACATGCTAACCCTGGCGGTTCACCCGAACGAGTGAAGGTCTCTTTCGCATTGTCTTGCTGACGAGCGTCCACTTCGGATCGCCGATCCCTGCGTTCCACAACCATGAAATCCACGCACACGCAAGATCAGTACGACAGGCACTTCCGAGCTCGCATGATCGACTTCTTCACCCTCGGCGGCCAGCCGTGGCCGCGCCGTCTCAGACGTCCGCGGTCAGGCGAACACGGACGAGATCCTTGCGGAGGCGGTCGCGCTCGACGCGTCCACGCCGCGCGAGTTCGCCGTGCTTGCTGTCGTGGAAAGTGTGCCTCAGCCGGAGCAGGCGAAGCAGCACAGCGCGTGGATTTCGGGTCGAGAGGTCGTGGCGGTGGCCGGCGCCTTCCGGATCGCCCTGCGCCGCCTGTACCGAACCCGGAACATCGTGCTGCACGGCGGCTCCACGCAGGGGCCGGCGGCGAAGGCCGCGCTGCGCATCGCGGCTCCACTGGTCGGTGCCGGACTCGATCGGATCGCCTACGCGGTGCTGGCCGAAGGGGTGGCGCCGCTCAACCTTGCCGCCCGGGCCGAGGTCGGCCTGAAGCTGGTCGGTGGCGAGACCGGCCTGACCGTGACCGACCTTCTCGAGCCCGACGTGTGATGTCGCCCTGCTGTCGGAAGCAAAAGAACCCCGGCCATGGGCCGGGGCTCTCAGCGATTCTGGAGACGACTGTACACGCTCGGCGTCATTCGTGGCCGTTGGTGTTGAGGCGGGCGGCCTGGCGGGTCAGGTGGTCGCGTTCGGCGGTGTTGGTGGCTTTGCGGGCGGCTTCGGCGTACAAGCGGGCGGCCGCCGCCAGGTCGCCGGCGCGTTCGTGGAGGTGGGCCTCCACGGCGGTGTAGCGGGGCAGGGTGGGGTCCAACGGGGTGAGGGCGGCCAGGCCGGCTCGAGGGCCGTCGGCTTCGCCGAGGGCTACGGCGCGGTTGAGGCGGACGACCGGGTTGTCGGTGAGCTGGGTCAGTTCGTCGTACCACTCGACGATCTGGAGCCAGTCGGTTTCCCCGGCCGTGGGGGCGTCGGCGTGCAGGGCGGCGATGGCGGCCTGGGCCTGGAACTCGCCGAGGCGGTCGCGGGAGAGGGCGGTCTGCAGGATCCGGACGCCCTCGGCGATCAGGGTGGTGTCCCAGCGGGTGCGGTCCTGGGCGGCCAGCGGGATCAGGCTGCCGTCGGGGGCCGTACGGGCGGGGCGGCGGGCGTGGTGGAGCAGCATCAGGGCGAGCAGACCGGCCACCTCGGGGTGGTCGATGGCGGCGGCCAGCTGGCGGGTGAGGCGGATGGCCTCGGCGGCCAGGTCCACGTCGCCGGAGTAGCCCTCGTTGAAGACCAGGTAGAGCACGCGGAGCACGGTGGCCACGTCGCCCGGCTGGTCGAAGCGTACGGCCGAGACTGTCTTCTTGGCCCGGCTGATGCGCTGGGCCATGGTCGCCTCGGGCACCAGATAGGCCTCGGCGATCTGGCGGGTGGTGAGGCCGCCGACGGCGCGCAGGGTGAGGGCGACGGCTGAGGCGGGAGTGAGCGACGGGTGGGCGCACAGGAAGTACAGGCGCAGGGTGTCGTCGGTGGTGGCGGCCGGGCCGGGATCGGGTTGGGCGTCGACCAGGTCCTCGCGGCGGCGGCGGGCGGCGTCGGAGCGTACGGCGTCCAAGTATCTGTTCCAGGCGACCGTGACGAGCCAGCCCTTGGGGTCGCGGGGTTCTTCCCGGTGCCAGGAGCGGACGGCCTCGACCAGCGCGTCCTGCACGGCGTCCTCGGCCGCCGCGAAGTCGGCTCCGCGGCGGACGAGGACGCCGATCACGCTGGGCGTGAGGCTCCTCAGAAGAGGCTGGTTCATTCGGTGATGGTCGGCATCTCGGTCAGGAACGGGCGCAGCTCGAGCCACTCGTGGATCGGCTTGCCACCCGCGCCGGGGGCCGCCGACAGCTCGCCGGCCAGTTCCACGGCGCGGTCCCGGCTGTCCACGTCGATGATCATCCAGCCCGCGATGAGGTCCTTGGTCTCGGCGAACGGGCCGTCGGTGATCGGCGGGCGCCCCTCGCCGTCGTACCGGACCCACTCGCCCTCAGGAGCGAGCGCCTGGCCGTCGACGTACTCGCCGGTCTTCTCCAGCCGGGCGGCGAAGTCGTTCATGTACTGGATGTGGGCCGAGACCTCCTCGGGCGTCCACTTGTCCATGGGGACGTCGTTGACCGCGCTCGGGTTGCCACGGTAGTGCTTGAGCAGCAGGTACTTGGCCATGGTGAGCATCTCCTCGAGGCTGGGCGACCCCTATTCTGGTCGCTCTCACCACCGGGGACGGAGCCGGCCACGAGTTCTCGACACGGCCGGCGAAAAAACTTCTAGCCGGTTGTTCCGCGCACCCACGGCAGGGAGATGCTCTCGAGCCAGACCAGGGCGTAGTAGAGCACGATGCTGACGATCGCCATCAGGGTGAGGGCGGCGAAGGCGGTCGCGGTGTCGCCCTGACCGCTGGTCTGGACGATGATCGTGCCGAGGCCCTCGTCGACCGCGCCGGACTGCATCTCGCCCACCGCCACGCCGATCACGGCCAGCGGCATGGCCAGCTTGAGGCCGGTGAAGAACTGCGGCAGGGCGGCCGGCACCCGGATCCGGCGGAAGGTCTGCAGGCGGGTCGCGTCCAGCGAACGGGCCAGCTCCGCCAGGTCGGCCGGCGTGCTGGTCAGGCCGGTCGCGGTGGAGAGGACGATCGGGAAGAAACACACCAGAAAGGCCATGGCCAGTACGGGGGTGTGCCCGAACCCGAACCAGGCGATCATCAGCGGGGCCAGGGCCACCTTGGGCACCGCGTTCAGGGCCACCAGCAGCGGGGCGAAGGCCCGCTCGAACGGCTTCCAGGCGGCGATGGCGGCGCCGATGGCCACGCCGACCACGACGGACAGGGCGAAACCGATCAGCGTGATCTTGGTGGTGCCCCACGTGGCGTTCAGCAGCAGCGACGGGTAGCGGCCGAACGCGTCCACCACCTCGGGCGGGGACGGCAGGATGATGGTCTGCAGGTCGAAGATCTCGACCGCCAGCCACCACACCGCGATCGTGACCACGATGCCCAGCAGCGGCCACAGGACCACCGACGGTGACCAGCGCCGGCGCTGCGGAGCGACGGCCACGGGATCAGTCCGCACGAGAGTCTCCTGCACCACGGGGGGCTCCTTAAGAGGCGGGCGCGCCGCGTTTCACGACGCGCCCGGCAATGCCTTCGGCGTCAGGCCTTGGGGGTCAGGTCGAAGTTGATGACCGCCTCGGGCTTGAGGCCCGGGTCGATCTGACCGGAACCCTGCAGGATCGCGATGCTGCGGGCCACGCGCTCGGCGTCGAGCGCGCCGACCGGGATGCCGGCGGCGGCCGAACGGACATACGGCGCCATCAGGGTCAGCTCGGCCGCCACGGCCTCCGCCTTCGCCGTCTGGACGTACTTGGTCATGATCTTGCCGGCGTCGGCCGGGTTGTCGATGGAGTCCTGGAGGCCCTTGAGCAACGCCTCGTTGAACTTCTTGACCTTGTCGGGGTTGTTCTTGGCGTAGTCGGACGACGTGATGATCACGTTGCCGTACAGGTCCTGCAGGTAGTCGCTGTAGGGCAGGACGACCGCGGGCTTCTTGGCGATGCCCTCGACGGTGGGCTTGCCGACGACGAACTGGCCGATGCCCTTGACCTTGCCCGAGGCGAGCGTGCCCATCAGGGCGGTCGCCGCGGTGGGCTGCCAGGTCACCTTCTTGTCGTCGATGTTGGCCAGCTTGGCGTAGGTCGGGAACAGGCCCTGGACCACGGAGCCGGGCTGGTCGGCCAGGGTCTTGCCCTCGAGGTCCTTGGGCGAGTTGATGCCGTTGCCCTCGAGCGAGATGATCGCGGCCATCGTGCGCTGCTGCACGGCGGCGACCGCGGTGAAGCCGGTGACCTTGTCCTTGCCGCCCGCGTTGAGCAGGGCGCCGGTGAGGTCGACCGGGGTGAACTGGGCCTTGCCGGCCACGATGGTCTTGATGTTCTCACCGGTGCCGGAGCCCGGCTTGACCTCGACGTCGAAGCCCGCGTCCTTGAAGTAGCCCTTGTCCAGGGCGACGTACGCGTACGAGTCGCGGCCGAAGGTGCCGAACGAGGTCAGGTACGTGATCTTCTCGAGCGAGCCGCCCTTGCCGCTGCCACCGTCGTCTCCGGAGTCGTCGCTGCAGCCGGCCGCGGCGCTCATCGTGAGGGCGAGGGCGCCCGCGACGACCGATCGTACGAAGGTCCTTCTCTGCACCGTGATCCTCCGGTGGGGGTGTGATCCCGGCAAAACGCCGAGGCGGGTCGAACGAGGGACGGGGATGCCCCGACCGGGGATCGTAGGGCAAACTGGTGCATGCATCGATGACAAGTTTGTCTCAAACGACGAAGTAGACGGATCTCGCACTATCGATCATGATGAGCCGGTATGCGTCCGGATCAGGGATTATTAGGGACGATGATGCGTGTCTGTCTGTTCATCGAGCCGCACCGGGGTGCGACGTACGCCACCCAATTGAGGTTGGCGCGGCACGCCGAGGACGCCGGATTCGAGGGGCTGCTGCGGGCCGACCACTACCGCTCGCTGACCCCCGAGCCGGGGCTGCCGGGCCCGACGGACGCCTGGATCACCCTGGCCGGCCTGGCCCGCGAGACGACCACGCTGCGCCTGGGAACGCTGGTCAACTCGGCGACGTTCCGGCTGCCCGGTCCACTGTCGATCATGGTGGCGCAGGTCGATCAGATGAGCGGCGGCCGCGTCGAGCTCGGCATGGGCGCCGGCTGGGTGGAGATCGAGCACACCGCGTACGGCATCCCGTTCCCGCCGCTGGGTGAGCGCTTCGACCGGCTCGAGGAGCAGCTGGAGATCCTGACCGGCATCTGGGCCACGCCCGAGGGGCAGTCGTACTCGTTCGACGGCAAGCATTACCAGCTCAGCGACGCGCCGGCGCTGCCGAGGCCGGTCCAGCGCCCGCATCCCCCGATCATCGTCGGCGGCAAGGGCCCGCGCCGGACGCCGGAGCTGGCCGCCCGGTACGCGGACGAGTACAACATGCCGTTCAAGAGCGTGGCCGACACCGCGCAGGCCTTCGAGCGGGTGCGCGCGGCCGCCCAGGGCCGCACTCGACCGCTCACGTTCTCGGCCGGCGTGGTGGTGGCTCTGGGCCGTACGGATGCTGAGGCGGCCCGCCGCGAGGCTCCGCTGCACGCGAAGAGCGTGCTGCCTCCGGAAGACCCGGTGGTCGGGTCGCCGGACCGGCTCGTCCAGCGCCTCGGCGAGCTCCAGGAGATCGGCGCGACCCGCGTCCACCTGCGCATCACCGAGATGGACGACCTCGATCACGTCGATCTGATCGCGTCGGAAGTGCTGCCTCAGCTGTCCAGATAGGCCAGTACCGCCAGCACGCGCCGGTTGTCGTCCTCCGACGGCGGCAGGCCGAGCTTGGTGAAGATGTTGTTGATGTGCTTGCTCACGGCCTTCTCGGTGACGAAGAGCCGGCCGGCGATCGCGGCGTTGGACCGGCCGGCGGCCATCTCGCCGAGCACCTCACGCTCGCGGGCCGTGAGCACGTCGAGCGGGCGGTTGCGCTCGAGGAGCCGGGCCACGACCTCCGGGTCCATCACCGTGCCGCCGCCGGCCACCTGCTGCACGGCGTCGACGAAGTGCGCCACGTCGGACACCCGGTCCTTGAGCAGGTAGCCGACCCCGCCCCGGCGGTCGGAGAGCAGCTCACGGGCGTACAGCGGCTCGACGTGCTGGGAGAGCACGAGGACGGGCAGGCCGGGCACCTCGGCCCGGGCGGCGATGGCGGCCTGGAGCCCCTCGTCGGTGAAGGTCGGTGGCAGGCGCACGTCGAGCACGGCCACGTCGGGCTTCTGCTCGAGCAGCGTGGGCAGCACCGACGGACCGTTGTCGACGACGGCGATCACCTCGAAGTCGAACGCCTGCAGGATCCGGGTCAGTCCGTCCCGGAGGAGAGCATGGTCCTCGGCGATGACGACGCGCACGGCAGCTCCATGGTCACGATGGTCGGTCCACCCGACGGGCTGGACACCGACATCGTGCCATCGAAGGCCGCCAGGCGGCGTTCCATTCCGGCCAGGCCGGTGCCCCGGGCCGGGTCGGCCCCGCCGTGGCCGTCGTCGCCGACCTCCATGCGCAGCACGTCGTTCTCAAGCCGCAGGCTGACGTAGGCGAAGGTGGCGCCGCTATGTCGCACCATGTTGGCCAGGCACTCGGCGACCGCGAAGTAGGCCGCCGACTCGACCGGCGTCTCGAGCCGGACCGCCAGCGTCGAGTCGACCGAGGTCGGAATGCGCAAAGTCAGCGCGAGCGCCCGGACCGCCCCGTCCAGGCCGCGCTCGGCCAGCACCGGCGGGTGGATGCCGCGCACGAGGTGGCGCAGCTCGGTCAGCGCGTCGGAGCTGGACTCGCGGGCCTCGGCCAGCAGCTTGCGGGCGGTGGCCGGGTCGCGCTCGACGAGCTCCTCGGCCAGGCCGATCGTCATGCCGAGCGAGGCGAGCCGGGCCTGGGCTCCGTCGTGCAGGTCGCGCTCGATGCGGCGCAGCTCGGCGGCCTGGGCGTCGACCGCGTCGGCCCGGGTCACGGTGAGCTGGCTGACCCGCAGGCGCAGCTCGGCGGCGCGGGTCGGGCCGAGCAGCAGCCGGTTGAACAGAGCGTCGAAGCGGCGCAGATAGGGCGCCACGACCAGGCCCAGCATCAGGATCAGCACGCCCTGGGGCAGCGAGAGGAAGCCCTGGCCGACGCTCTCGATCGGCCAGTTGACGCCGTAGCCGTACCAGACGCCGCCGAGGTAGAGCCACAGCGGCAGCAGCAGGACACCCTCGAGCCCGTAGGCCGGCAGGGCCAGCGTGATGATGCCCAGGGCGAGGCCGACCACCGCGCCGGGCAGCAGCCAGGCGAAGTCGCGCCAGGTGGCCTGCTCGGTGACGATGCGCCGGAAGGCGCCCCAGCCGATGGGCAGGCTGCCCTCGGGGCGAGGACGGTACGGCCGGGCGATGGGCACGCCCCACCAGCCGGCGAGCCGCCGCGCCAGATCGGCCCGGAACCGGATCAGCGCGGTCGCCGCCGGCAGGATCACCAGGCCGAGGCCGAGCACCGGGGTCAGCACCAGGCCGAGCACGAAGAACACGAACAGCGGGATGTTCATGATGGCCAGCACCATGGTCAGCAGCCCGGTGGCCACCGCCCGCAGCCCGTCGCGAATCCAGTCTCGTGTCTCCACCGCTTCATCGTGGCCCACCGGGGCCCGTCAGGGCAGTAGTGCTAGCCCTACCCATTTCGGGGGTCTGGCCTTACTGCCTCAGCGCCTCCAGCCGGGAAGGCTCTACCGGCATGACGACTATGGCAGAGCGGCCGCGAGCGACGGCCGGCAGCGACTTCGCCGAGCTCAACCGACGGATCAACGCGGCCGGCCTGCTGAGACGGCGGCCTGCTTATTACGCGCTCCGGCTGAGCCTGGTCGGCGCGGCGCTGGTCTACGGCTGGGGCGCCTTCTTCGTGATCGGCGCCTCGTGGTGGACGCTGGCCGTGGCCGCGTTCCTGGCCGTGGCCTTCGCGCAGACGGCGCTGGTGGCCCACGACCTCGCCCACCGGCAGGTGTTCCGGACCAACAAGCCGAGCTCCCGGGCCGGGATGATCGTGGCCAACCTGGCGATGGGCATGTCCTACGGCTACTGGATGGACAAGCACACCAAGCACCACGCCAACCCGAACCACGACGACCTCGACCCCGATGTCGGTCCGGGTGTGCTGGCCTGGTCGCCGGAGAACGCGCGCGGGTTCCTCGGCAAGTACCAGGCCTATCTGTTCTTCCCGCTGCTGACGTTGCTCGGGCTGTCGCTGAAGAAGGACAGCGTGCGGGCGCTGCTCAACGGGACGGTCAAACAGCGCCGCCTCGAGTCGATCCTGCTCGGCGCCCATTTCGTGGGGTATGTCGCGGCGCTGGTCCTGGTGCTGACCCCGTTGCAGGCGCTCGCGTTCTTCGCCGTCCATCACGCGATCTTCGGGGTCTATCTGGGGATGACGTTCGCGCCCAACCACAAGGGCATGCCGCATCCCGACGGCACCGAGGACTTCCTGCGCAAGCAGGTGCTGACCTCGCGCAACGTCCGCGGCGGCCGGTTCACCGACGTGGCCCTGGGCGGGCTCAACTACCAGATCGAGCACCACCTGTTCCCGGCGATGCCGACGCCCAACCTGCCCAAGGCGCAGCCGATCGTGCAGGCGTACTGCGCGGAGATCGGCGTCCCGTACGAGATGACCAGCCTGACCGAGTCCTACCGTCAGGCCCTGAGCCACCTGCACGAGGTCGGCGCCGACCTCCGCAGCCGCCGACGCTAATGCGGCAAGTTGCGGAGGTTCGTGCGGGCCAGCTGCAACATCTGGCCGACGCCACCGGCGAGCACCGTCTTGCCGGCGGCCAACGCGAAGCCCTTCGCCTCCTCCTTGGTGATGTGCGGCGGGATCTCCAGCGCGTTCGGGTCGGTCACCACGTCCAGCAGGGCCGGCCCGTCGAAATCGAGCACCGAGCGCATGGCCGCCCGCAGATCGCCCGGCTTCTCCACCCGTACGGTGTGGAAGCCGGCCGCCTTCGCGATGGCGGCGAAATCGACCGCGTCGTGGTCGGTCTCGTAAGGCGGGTCGCCCGCGACCAGCATCTCGAGGCGGACCATGCCGAGGCTCGAGTTGTTGAAGACGACGACCTTGACCGGCAATTGGTGGGTACGAGCCGTCAGCAGCTCGCCGAGCAGCATGGCCAGCCCGCCGTCGCCGGACATCGAGACCACCTGGCGGCGCGGGTCGAGCTTGGCCGCGCCGAGCGCGTGCGGCAGCGCGTTGGCCATCGTGCCGTGCACGAACGAGCCGAGGATCCGGCGCTGCCCGTTCGGGGTGATGAAACGGGCGGCCCAGCTGCAGCACATGCCGGTGTCGACGGTGAAGACCGCGTCGTCGGCCGCCTCCTCGTCGAGCACCCGCGCCACATATTCGGGGTGGATCGGCACGAGGTTGTCCACGTCGTGGGTGTAGGCCTCGACGACCTTGCCCAGCTCCTCGACGTGCTTGTGCAGCATCTTCCGCAGGAACTGGCCGTCCTTCTGCCGCAGCTTGGGCAGCAGGGCCCGGATCGTGGCGCCGACGTCGCCCGCCACGCCCAGTTCGAGCACGGTGCGCCGGCCCAGGCGGGACGGGTCGATGTCGACCTGGATCGTGTTCTTCTGCGGCAGGAACTGCCGGTACGGGAAGTCCGTGCCCAGCAGCAGGACCAGGTCCGCCTCGTGCATCGCCTCGTAACACGAGCCGTAGCCGAGCAGACCGGTCATGCCGACGTCGTACGGGTTGTCGTACTGCAGCACGTCCTTGCCGCGCAGCGTGTGCCCGACCGGCGCGTTCAGCACGCCGGCGAGCTGGAGCACCTCGTCGCGCGCGCCCGTGCAACCGATCCCGCCGAAGATCGCGACGCGGTCCGCCGCGTTGATGCGTACGGCCAGATCCTCGAGCACCTCGGCCGGCGGCGCGCCGAGCACCGGGCCCGCCACGGGGTGTCCGGTGCCGGTCTCGCCGGTCGCCTCCATCGACAGCACGTCACCCGGCAGCACCAGCACCGACGCGCCGCGCTTGCCGACCGCGGTCTGGATGGCGACGCGGGCCATCCGCGGCATCTGCTCGGGCGACGAGACCATCTCGGTCCAGTGGCTGGCCTGCTCGAAAAGCCGCTTGGGGTCGGTCTCCTGGAAGAAACCAGTGCCGATCTCGGTGGAGACGATGTGCGAGGCGAGCGCCAGCACCGGCGCCCCCGAGCGATGCGCGTCGAACACCCCCTGGATCAGGTGCGTGTTGCCCGGGCCGCAGCTGCCGGCGCAGACCGCCAGCCGGCCGGTGA
Source organism: Actinoplanes sp. NPDC049598 (assembly GCF_040675435.1). NCBI lineage: Bacteria > Bacillati > Actinomycetota > Actinomycetes > Micromonosporales > Micromonosporaceae > Actinoplanes > Actinoplanes sp. NPDC049598. The sequence continues at coordinate 20,598 of NZ_JBFAOX010000023.1, forward strand.
GCTGCGCCTCGGCCGCGGCCGCGAACGCCGCGGCCTCCTCGTTGTGGACGTGCACCCACTCGATCTCGTCGCTGCGCCGGATCGCGTCGCTCAGCGAGTTGAGGCTGTCCCCCACGATCCCGTAAATCCGTCGTACACCGGCCTGGACCAGCACCTCGACCAGCTGATCCGCCACCGTCTGACTCTTACCGAACATCCCGGGCCTCCCGCCGTCTTGGACGGGCTCTACCTACCCGCCGCCGTCGCCGGCGCAACGGAGTCGCTCCTCACAGGGCGTTGCCCTAGGGTATCGATGCACGTCAGGCTTTTACGGGGGACAAATGAAGAAGAGGTTGTTCGCGCTCGCGGCTGGGTTCTTTCTCATCGCCGGCTGCGCGCAGACGGGACAGTTCGCCGCGGCCGGGAGCACTTCGCCGGGGCGGGCGCCGGCGCCCGCTCCGGCCGAGAAGCCGGGCAAGGACGAGTTCGTCGCCGCGCTGGAGAAGACCGGCAAGACCGCCTACAAGTTCGCCGTCAGCGCGGCCGCGCCGGAGAAACAGCGCATCCAGGCCACCGGGTCGTTCGACCCGAGGAGCAAGAAACTCTCCAACACCATCAAGGTCACCGGCGGCAAGGACCCGCAGTCCCGCCAGCGGATCGTCATCGCCGGCGACCTCTACGAGAAGAAGCCCGGCGAGAGGACGTGGGTGCACCTCGACCTCAAGCGCGTCAAGAAGGACTCGTACCTGCAGGTGAACATGGCCGACCCGAACGGGCTGGGCGCGTTCACCAAGGCCATCGAGTCGGCTCAGCAGACCGGCCCGCGCGGCTGGAGCGGAGCCTTCGACCCGAGTTCGGCCGACGAGTTCCTGCCGATCGGCGCCCCCAGCATCTGGATCCTCGGCGGCACGGCCACCTTCACGGCCCTCACCGACGCCCAGGGCTGGATCACGAAGATCACCGTGCAGGTCAGAAACAAGGAGACGCTGAACATGACCACCACGTTCAGCGCCCACGGCAAGCCTGTCGCCATCACCAAGCCGAAACGCGTCGGCGAGGCGATGGACATCTACTACGACTAGAACACCCGGGCCGCGGCGACGGGGCGGGCCGAGACCGCGTACGTCCCGTCGCTGCCGCTGTTGGCGCTCCAGCGGTATCCGGCGAAGCTCCCGGCCGCGTCGGCGTAGAACATCATGTGGCCGATGCCGGCGCCCTGGAAGTTGGTCACGTCGTCGACCATCCGGGTGTCCGGGTACGGCGCGTAGGTCGCCCTGCCGTAAACCCCGTGCGGGTCGGCGGTGCAGTCCACGACTTCGACCGCGTACTGCTTGGCGCCCGGGATCGACGGGCCGTTCGGGTTCTCGCCCTTGAGCTCGCGCACCATCACGATGTGCCCGCTGTTCAGCTGACCCGGGCCGGTGCGGGCCGGGTCGTAATCGATCGCGACCAGGTCGCCCGGCCGCAGCGCGGTGACCTTGTCCACGCGCTTGAGCCGCGGACACGTGTTGGCCGCGAAGATCCGCTGGTAGTCCTCGGCTTCCGGGGACTCGCCGAAGTACTGGTCGAAGAAGGCGTCGGTGGCCCAGGGGTACGCGTGCTTCAGCACCCCGGAGACGAAGGAGGCGCACCGCGCGCGGACGATCCACGAGGCCGGGTCGCCCGGGGCGCCGGCCGCCAACTGGGCCGGGCGCTCCATGTCGTAGACGTTGTTGATCCTGGCGGTCCGGCCGGAGACGACGCCGGCCTCGGCCTCGCTCAGCGCGCGCTGGTATACCCGGACGTCGGAGACGGCGCCGTTCCAGCGGTTGGCGGGCGCGCTGTTCCAGATCGCCTGGCCGATATGGAGATTCGCAGTCGCGATCCACGAGATCGTGGTGGTGGCCTCGGGACCCGGCCGGCCGTCGACATAGAGCCGGAGCTTGCCGCCGTCGCTGACGCCGGTGAGGTGGAACCAGTTGCCCCTCGGCTCCTTGCCCACCAGATCGGGAGCCAGGGCGGACACCTTGACCGTGCCGGCCGGGTCGCGCACCTTGAAGACCCAGCCGAGATCGGGATCCCACTGCAGCAGGAAACGGCTGTTGGCGCCCGAGTCCTGGCTGACCGCCGTGTACATGGTGGTCAGGAGCGCAGTGGGACTGAGCCGGACCCAGGCCGAGACGGTGAACGGCTTACTCGTGTCGAGGGTGGCCGGGGTCGAGGCGTACGCCTGGTCGAAGCTCAGCTCCCCACCGGCGCGCAACGTCGTGAAGCTCGCCCCGCTCCCCAGCGTCAGAGCACGCTGGCCGACCCGATCGAGTGCGTCGCCGGTGAGCGGCCAGTGCCCGGCCAGCCCGTCGGTCAGGTATCCCGCCGCCAGCAGCCGCTGATATTGCACAAACTGCTCGGCGACGATCAGGTGCGGCGCCGACACCGGCACGAACGGCGTGTCCAGGGTCTCGGCCATCGCCTGCTGCGGCCTTCCCAGCGCGGCCAGCGCTCCCGCGGCCGCCCCACCGAACAATCCCCGCCGACTGAGCCGCATCGATCTCCCTTGATGGCGCCGTTCCCGCCGCCGGAGTCTATCGACGCTCAACGAATTGCGAAGCCCGCTTCCCCGATCGCCGGCTCCGCCACGGCGTCGACCGAATCGACCCGCGCGCGGGGTGGCCCTTCGTGCGCCCACTCGACCAGGCTCGCCACCGCTTCCGGCTCCCCTTCGAAGACCGCCTCGACCCGCCCGTCCTCCAGATTGCGCACCCAGCCGTTCACGCCCGCCGCCACCGCCACCCGCCGGCACGTGTCCCGGAAGAACACCCCCTGCACCAGCCCCGCGATCCACACTCGCTGCCGCACCACGCCGCACCCACTTCCACTCAGGCGTGCGCCCACACACGCAGCCGGCCGATCTCCCCGAAACCCGCCGCCCGCGCCGCTTCCAGATCGGCGCCCTGCTCGTACCCCACGAGATCCCTCCCGGGAAAGATCTTGTCAGCCGTACGCACCGTCGCCGCCCACACCGCGTCGGCATCGCTTTCCTTAACCGCAAAGAGGTTCGACACCCCCACCACCCCCGCCGCGAGGCTCAGAATCGCTCCACCCCGAACACCGCTCCTACCCCGGCCGTCGCCACCGTCGGCGCTGATATCGATGCCGATTCCCATGCCGGCACCGGTACTGGCGTCGGCCCTGACGTCGGCTTCGGCTTCGGCTTCGGCTTCGGCTTCGGCTTCGGCTTCGGCTTCGGCTTCGGCTTCGGCTTCGGCTTCGGCTTCGGCTTCGATGAATGCGAGCATG
>NZ_JBFAOX010000023.1:23948-145298 GCF_040675435.1 Actinoplanes sp. NPDC049598
ACGTCGGCTTCGGCTTCGGCTTCGGCTTCGGCTTCGGCTTCGGCTTCGGCTTCGGCTTCGGCTTCGGCTTCGGCTTCGGCTTCGATGAATGCGAGCATGGCGACGTCCGGCTCGTCCAGCAGCGCCAGCCGGAAGACGTCTCCATCTCCCCAGGCCGCGCTCCACTCGCGAAGCCCCACCACGGTGGTGATCCGCTCAGCCGTCAGCCCCGCTTCCGGCCCACTCGCGGCCGCCGCACGATGAATCCACCGAGCCTCGAAGAGCTGCTCGAACCCGGCCGGTGCCAGATCAACCGCACCGAAGCTGTCCTTGACCGAATATCCCCCCAGATCCCCGCGCGGCAGCACATCCGCAGCCGAGGCTCCGCCGTGAGGGTGACCGCCGCCGGGTAGTACGGCGGCGGCGGCCCGAGACTGCGCCACGCCCGCTCCCCGAATCGCGACTCCACCCCATGAGTCCGGCACACCAATGCACACCACTCGGCGTTGTTCCGCACCGCCGCGGACAGCACATCCACCATCCGAGCACCTAAGCACAAAGCCGCCCATCCCCGTCAGCACAAGCCCCAAGCGCGAGAGGGACGCCGCAGCACCCTGCAGCGTCACGGCACACGTGCGCAACCAGGCGCCGGTCCAGGACGAAGCGCGGATCGCAGGGCGGCACGGGACGCGAGACCGCGAAAGGGTGCGGGACAGCACAGGGGCGCGGAGACGCGGAGACAGCGCGGAGACGCGGAGACAGCGCGGAGACGCGGAGACAACACAGGGGCGCGAGACGCGGGACAACGCAGGTGTGCGAGGCAGCGCAGGGCGCGCGGGAGCGCAGGGCGCGGGAACGCAGGGCGCGCGGGAACGCAGGGCGCGGGAACGCAGGGCGCGCGGGAACGCAGGGCGCGCGGAGGCGCTGAGGCGAAACATCGCGGTGCCGGAACAGCGCATAGGGCTAGCCGTGCGCTGGTCGGCGGGAGAGGGCCGACCAGCCCTGGCGGGAGGGCTGGTCGGCGGGGTGGGACGTTGGTGGCAGGGGCGGGATTTGAACCCGCGTTCTCCGGCTTATGAGACCGGCGAGGACGACCGTGCTCCTCTACCCTGCGAGTGCGCCGCCGGGGATTCGAACCCCGAACCCACCGCTTAAGAGGCGGTTGCTCTGCCGTTGAGCTAGCGGCGCGTTGTGCCCCCGGGGAGATTCGAACTCCCGATCTCCGGCTTCGTAGACCGGCGCGCTGTCCAGCTGCGCTACAGGGGCTTGCGTGTCGTCGGGTGGTTTCGAACCAGCCGGCCTCCGCCTTATGAGGGCGGCGCTCTACCGCTGAGCTACGACGACTCGCCATGACGCGGTCTGCGGCCGCGACCGTGGACCCGGCCGGGCTCGAACCGGCCACCTCCCGCTTGCAAGGCGGGCGCTCTCCGAACTGAGCTACGAGCCCATCTCCGACCCGGCGCCGGGTCAGAGGGGGGGTCGGCGCCGAGTCGGTGGCTTGGCGCCGGTCGAACAGGCGAGGAGGCGGCCGGCGCGTTGGGTGGGTAGCGCAAATAGTCCCGCCCAGCGAGCCCGGCGGTCGTCCCACCCGCCGCAGCCGGCCCGCGCGGCCACATCCTCGACCCATTTCTGGGTGCAATTAACTGCTATTCAATTGTACGGAAATAAAAGCACACGGGCGGCAGGAATCGAACCCGCAACCATCGGCTTTGGAGGCCGCCGCTCTACCGATTGAGCTACGCCCATACGAATCCATGACAGAGAAAAGCCGCCCGTCCCGAAGCGGGAGGGCGGCGGCGAAACCGTTACGGCGTCAGCCGTTTCGCCTGCACACTCCCGAGACGGGCCGCTTCATGGCTCGTCGCCAGCCCACCGCCGCGGCGGCCGGGGCTTCGCTCTCCATGGAGCCGTTGATCAGGGCCGAACCGCACGCGCGGAGGGCGACCATGTCGGCGGCCTGCCACATCATCTCGATCCCCTTTCCGGCGCGTTCTCTTCGGACGAGAGAAACATTAGTCCGGGCGACCCATTCTGACAATCCCTTTTCCAAGAATTACTCACCGGCGACCGGGCTGGGTGAAACCGCCGCGGCCATGGTGGAGGAAACCCCCGCGGCCAGGCTGGAGGAAACCGCCACGGCCGGGTAGGACGAAACCAGCGTCGCGGGCCCTGACCAAACCGCCCCGACCGCGGCCGAGGAAACCACCCCAGCCGGGCGGAAGGGAACCGGCACAGGCGCTGCCCAGTACCGAGGAAAACCGGAGCTGCCCAGGGCTGAGGGAGACCGGCGCAGTCCGGGTGGAGGAAACCTGCACGCCGGCCGGACGAAACCTCTCTTGACTTGAAGCCCGGTTCAAGTTGGACCGTGACAGCCATGCGAGCAGCCGCGTTCGACAGTCCAGGACCGCCCGAGGTGCTCAAAGAGACGGAGGTGCCCACGCCCCACGCCGGGCCGGGTGAGGTGCGCGTCCGTGTGCGGGCGGCCGGCGTGCAGCCGTACGACTGTGCGGTGCGCGAGGGCTGGAACCCAGCCGGAGCCCCGCCGGGCTTCCCGCGCATCCCGGGTAACGAGTTTGCGGGCACCATCGACGAGGTGGGGCCTGGCAGCGACCAGCGGGTCGGCCAGGAGGTGATCGGGTTCGGGATGCTCAACGCCTACGCCGAATACATCGTCGTGCCGGCCGAGAATGTCTCCGCCAAGCCCGCGAGCATGTCCTGGGAGGAAGCCGGCGGCTTCAGTGCCGGCGCCCAGACCGCCCACATCGCGTTGCAGGAGCTGGGCATCGCTGACGGCGACACGCTGCTGGTACACGGTGCCGCGGGCGCGGTCGGGACCGTGGCCGTGCAGCTGGCCCGCGCTTGGGGCGCCACCGTCGTCGGCACCGCGGCCCCCGGGAACCACGATTACCTACGCTCTCTCGGCGCCACCCCCATCGCGTACGGCCAAGGTCTGACCGACCGCATCAGGGCAACGGCACCGCACGGCGTCGACGCCGTCCTGGATGGCGCCGGGGGTGAAGCCCTGGACATCTCGCTCGGCCTCACCACGAACGTCCTCACGCTGGTCGATCACGGCCGCCCTGGTGTCCTTGTGACGCCACCCCTGCGTTCTCGGGAGCGCCTGGCCGAGCTGGCCCGGATGTACGCCGACGGGCAGCTCCGCATCCACGTCCGCGCCGCCTACCCGCTGACCAAGGCGGCCGACGCGCACCGTGACGTGGGCTCCGGGCACGGCCGGGGCAAAGTCGTGATCGTCGTCTAGATCCAGCGGCTGCCCAGCCACATGCGTTGGGACCAGCTCTCGTACGGGATCGAGGAGCCCACGAAGATCGGATAGAAGTACGCGAAGCACAGGGCGACCGCGACGACGTACGCGGCGGCGGCGATCGTGCCGACGAGCTGACGATCTGTACGGCCCGAGCCGGTGGCTATGCCCTCCTGCGGGGTCATGATGGCGCCGAGCACATAGACGACCGCGAGGATCAGGAACGGCAGGGCGGGCAGCGCGTAGAACGAGAACATCGTGCGCCCGTCCTTGATCGCGTAGTAGAACCACGGGAGCAGGCCGGCCACCACGCCGGTGCCGATCGCCCACGCCCGCCAGTCCCGCCGGGCCACGCCGAACCAGGCCAGGGCGGCCACCGCCGGCAGGAACGACCACCACAGGATCGGCGTGCCGAGGAGCAGGATCTGCCGTACGCAGTTGGGCGCGCCGCAACCGCTCGCGCTGGGCCAGTAGAAGTTGACCGGCCGGCCCAGCAGCAGCCACTGCCACGGCCAGGACTGGTACGGATGCTTCGACGTCAGGCCACTGTGGAACTTGTACGCCTCCGAGTGGTAGTGCCACAGGTTCATCAGCGCGCCGATGACCGGTGGCTCGCTGATCCCGTTGTCCGCGCGGAAGTGCCGGAAGTAGCCGTCGTTGGTGACGAACCACCCCGTCCACGTGGCCAGATAGACGACGAACGCGGCCCCCAAAGCAAGGACCAGCCACCCGAAATCAGCGACCACGACGGCGGGCGCACCGGCCGACCGCCGCGCCTGAATCCGCCAGACGATCACCAGCGCGGCGAAGAACGGGGCGAAGAACAGCGCGCTCCACTTCACCCCGCTGGCCAGCCCGAGCATCGCCCCGGCCACGAGCAGCCACCACGGCACCCGGGCCGGCCGGCCGCCGCTCTCCAGGGCCCGCAGCCAGCCGCGCCGATAGTGATCGCGGTCGAGCACGATCGCGGCGAACGTCATCAGCACGAACAGCCCGAGGAAGATGTCGAGCAGCGAGATGCGCGACAACACGAGCTGGAACCCGTCCAGCGTCATCAGAAGCCCGGCCGTGCCGGCCAGGACAACCGAGTGGAACAGCCTGTACGCGACGCGGATGAGCACCAGGATCATCAGGATGCCGGCCATCGCGGGCATGAAGCGCCAGCCCAGCTCCGTGTTGCCGAACATCAGCTCGCCGACCGAGATCAGCCATTTGCCCAGAGGCGGATGCACCACATAAGCCGCGGCGTTGGTCTTCTCGGGATCCCACTCGACGCCGTGCTGCAACATGTCCCAGGCGTCGGTCGGGTAGTACACCTCGTCGAAGACGTAGCCCTTGGCGCTGGTGATCCCGTTGAGCCGCAGGATCGCCGCGACCGCCACGATGATCGCGGTGACCGCCCACGAGTGCGGGTTGAGCCAGTTGTCGAGGGTGGCCAGCCGGCGCCGGACGATGTCAGGCACGGCGCGAAGAACCGTCGGTTCCGGAGCCAGCGTTGTCGTCACACCGCGATCGTAGGGCCGGGCACCGACAAATCGATGCCCGGCGAAGAACGAATTGTCAGAGGACCCCGGTCACCGACCATCCGTCGCGGTACTCGACGCACTCCAGCCGCAGCTCATCGTGCCAAGACCCAGGCACAGGCTTGAGCCGTACGCGGGCAGGCCGCTCGACAAGCACACAGCGGTCGTCCCCCGGCCACCACCACCCGGCCGACCGGGCCAGAGCCTCCCAGGCGCCCAACTCGCCACTCGCTTTCGGCGCGGCCAAACCGAGCCGGCGCAGCACGTCCAGGTAGGCGATCCACCACCCGTCCTGCTGCCCGTACCAGCCCACCGGCGGCGGCACGCCCAGCGCCGCCCGCACCGGCAGATAGAACGCCGAGAAGGTCCGGAACAGGGCGTCCCGTACCCCCTGGGTCAAAATCTCCTTGAACGGCAGCCCGAGCTCCAGCGCCCGCTCCGGCGGCAACACCGGCCATCCCTCGCCTTTCTTCCGCTTGGGCGAGGCCCGATCGGCCGGCGGTTCGGCGTACGTCTCTTCCGCTGTGGACCGCAGAAACGACAGCCCGGCCGCAATGTCACTGGCCACCGGCGGCCGCCCCGCCGGCCGCCGCGACGCGACCCAGCTCCGCAGATCCTCGTGCGAGGGCAACCCCCGGAGGTACGGGAGGGCAGCGCGCGGCGAATCGACCCAGACAAACTCCGGCCGCCGGTGATAAATCGAGGCGATAGCCTCTTCGGTGACCTGGCGATCGGCCGGCTCGGTACAGAACCCGACACCCAACCATTCGCGGCGAATCTCCACCGCTTGCCGCCAGAAGTCGTTACGGAGCGCGGCATCCCGCCGCGCGAGCGCGATCAAAGCGCGAGGGCGCACGCGCCCTTCCGAGAGAAGATCATCATGTCGCCCATGATGCCCCCTCCCCACCCAAACCATCAACCCATTAACCCGGCCCGCTCCCTCCCGCCCCTGACCGGCTTCCGCCCCGCTGCCGCCCGCTGCCGCCCCGCTTCCGCCCGCTGCCGACTCTTTCGAACGCGCTCAACTCGCTCAGCCCTCCCTCGAACGCGTTCAAACCATCGGCCCCGAGCCACCTCGAACCCGTTCGATCGGTCAGCTCCAGGCCAGCTTGAACCCGTTCGACCCGGCGACCGCACCGCCCTGAACGCGTTCAACGCGGCGACCCCGCACCCGCTTGAACACGTTCGACGCGGCGGCCCTAGACCGGCTTGAACGCGTTCGACTCCGCGGCCCCGGACCGCGGCTTGAACACGTTCGACCCGGCCAATCCGGGCTGGCTTGAACGTGTTCGGGTGTTGGGGTTTGGCTACTTGGGGGCGTTCAGGTCGTCCAGGCTCTTGACGGCGCCGCGCTGCAAGGGGACGGGGTCGGTTTTGCGGGCCTGGTCCAGGGTGATCTCCTTGGCGGCGGCATTGGCCTGCACGAGTTGGGGCTGGCGGTCGAAGAGGGTCTTGGTCAGGACGCAGGCGACGTTGGGGTCGAGGTCGTTCCGGACCAGCAGGAGGTTGGGGACGATCACGGTGGGGGCGTCGGCGGGGAGCTTGTAGGTGGCGGCGGGGATCGTGCCGGCCTCGTACACCGGGTTGATCTTCTGGAGGGCGGGGAGCAGCGGCGTCACGTCGATGAACTCGACCTGGTTGGCCGAGGTGGTCAGCAGGTCGGTGATGCCGGGGGTGGGCAGGCCGCCCGACCAGAAGAGGGCGTCGATCGAGCCGTCCTTCATGCCGTCGACGGTCTTGGTCAGGTCCAGTTTCTGAGCGCTGATGTCCTTGGCCGGGTCGAGGCCGGCGGCGGTGAGCATGCGGTTGGCGATGACCTCGGTGCCGGACTTCGGGGAGCCGGTGGAGACGCGCTTGCCCTTCATGCCGGCTACGTCCTTGATGCCGGCCGCCTTGCGGACGATCACCTGCGTGTAGTTGGTGTGGATGCGGGCCAGGGCGGCGATCGGCTGCTTGCTGTCGAAGCTGCCGGTGCCGTTGACCGCGTCGGCGGCCGAGTCGGCCAAGGAGAAGGCGACCGCGTACTGGCCGGCCACCACCTGCTGGATGTTCTGCACGGAGGCGCCGGTCTCGGAGGCGGTGGCCTTGAGCTTGCCGCCGGTCGCGTTGATCTGCTCGGCGTAGGCGTTGCCGAGCGCGAAGTAGACACCGGTGGCATTGCCGGTCGCGATGCCGACCCGCGTCTCGTTGCCGACGTTGCAGGTCACGTCCCCACCGGCATCAGTCGAGGCCGCATCCTGCCGCCCACCACACCCCGTCACCGCCGCCAGCACGGCGACGACCGCGATGCCGGCCGCAGCGGCCCGGTTGCTCGAGAACGCCGATCGCACAATTCCGTTTTGTCGCTTCATATCAACCCCGTTCGTCGGTAGAGGAGGGTGGAGAGGCTTTTCGAACGCGTGGCGCCGCCGCCGCGGACGGCGGGGAGGGCGCGGACGGCGGGGAGGGCGCGGACGGCGGGGAGGGCGCGGGCCGCTCAGCGGCCACGCCGCGGGCAGACCCGGCGGACGCCGACTCGGCGCGGGCAGGCCCCGCAGACTCGGCGCCGGTGGACGCAGGCTCAGCGTGGTCAGGCGCAGGCTCGGCGCGGGTGGGTGCGCCAGGTGCGGGCGCCGCCCCCGGAACGACGTGATCAGCGGACGTGGAGGCGGACCCCGGGGCGACAAATTCCGCGGAGGCGGAGGCGGGCACGCCTGAGTCGGAGGCAGACGCGGGCACGCCTGAGTCGGAGGCGGGCATGGCGGACGTGCCGGAGGTACGGCGGTTGAGGGCCGACCACCCCACGGCGGCGGCCAGCAAGGTCACGCCGATGGCGATGGCTGGGGGCGAGAGGTAGAGCAGGCACAGCCCGGCCAGGGCGGCCAGCGCACGCGGGCCCGTACCGGCTGGGCCTATGCCCAGGACCCAGCCGCCGGTGGCGATGGCCAGGGCGGCTACGGCGAGCACGGCGACGGCGGTGGCCCAGGTGACCTCCAGAGCCGAGCCGCGGGCCAGCAAGTAGGAGCCGGCGGGGGTCAGGACGAAGGCGATGGGGGCCAGGAAGGCAGGCAGGGCGTACTTCAGGGCCTGCCACATGGTGGGGATGGTGCGGCCGCCGGTGATGGCGCTGGCGCCGACGGCGGCCAGGGCTGTGGGTGGGGTGACCTCGGAGAGGACCGAGTAGTAGAAGACGAACATGGCGGCCGCGGGGGCGGGGACGCCCAGGGCGAGCAGCGCCGGGCCGATGATGACCCAGCCGATGATGAAGCTGGCGGTCACGGGGACGGCCAGGCCGAGCAGGGCCAGGGCGACGGCGGCCAGGACGACGGTGGTGGCCAGCACGGCGGTCGGGTTGGTGAACAGGGCCTGGGCGCCGCGGACCAGCAGCGACGCCAACTGGGCGCCGAGGCCGGTCTTGGTGGTGGTGGCGGTGATGATGCCGGCGGCGGCACAGACGGCCACGACCGGCAGTACGCCGCGTACGCCCGCGCTCAGAGCCTCGAAGGTGCGCCGAGGGGTCAGCCGGGAGGCGCGGTCGAGGAAGGACAGGGCGAACGCGACCACGGTGGCGTAGACGACGGCGCGGGTGGCGCTCTCGCCCAGGGCCAGCAGCACGACGATCAGCACCAGGGACGAGAAGTGGTAGCCGAAGCGGGCCAGCAGCCGCAGCGTACTGACCGGTGGGGTGTCGAGCGCACGGACCCGGAAGCGGCGGACGTCGATCTCCACCGCCAGCAGGATGCCCAGGTAGTAGAGGACCGTGGGGATCATCGCCCAGCCCAGGACCGTCAGGTACGAGACGTCGAGGTACTCGGCGACGATGAAGGCGGCCGCACCCAGCGTGGGCGGGGACAGGATGGCGCCGACGCCGGCCGCGGCCAGCATGCCGCCCGCCTGCTCGGCCGGGTAGCCGGCCCGGCGCAGCATCGGCCAGGTGACCGCGCCGACGCTGACCGCGGTGGCCGTGCCCGACCCGGAGACGGTGCCGAGCAGGAAGCCGGCGGCGACGGCGGTGCGCCCGGCCGCGCTGCGGGAGCGGCGGAACGCGGCCACGGACAGGTCGACGAAGAAGCGGCTGGCGCCGCTGAGGTCCAGGACGGCGCCGTAGATGGTGAACAGCACGATGTACGTGGCGGCGACGTCGAGCGGGGTGCCGTAGAAGCCGCTGCCCGAGTTGTAGAGCGCGTCCACGATCTGGGCGAAGTCGAGACCGGCGTGGGCGACCGGCCAGCTCTGCGGCAACAGACCGCCGTAGTACGCGTACGCCAGGAAAGCGAGACAGACGACGGGCAGCGCCCACCCGGTGGTCCGGCGGCAGGCCTCGACCACCAGGACGAGCATGATCGCGCCGAAGACCACGTCGACCGGGTCGAGCAGGCCCTGGCGGTTGAGGAACGCGTCGTAGCCGCCGTTGAACGGGTTCAAGGGGTAGAGGCAGACCAGCAGGGCCGCCGCCGCCAAGATCCAGTCGGCGACTCCCGGGCGCTCGGCGCTACGACGACGGAATTTGTAGGCGAGGAAGACCAGCGGCAGCGTCCCGGCCAGGAAAATGATCAGGTAGTACTGGCTGCCGCGGGCCAGCGGCCGGAACACCTGCCAGAGGACCAGCACGGCGACGGCGAACGCGACAACGGAGACGGCGAGGCCGATGCGCCCGGTCAAGCGACGGGCGGGCAGCTCCTCGTCGTCGTACACGACCTCCGGGCTCAAAGATCGATCATCGCCCATGGAACGGACAGTAACCGACTCGCACCCGTCGGGGAACCCGCCGGCAACCGTCGCGACCTCCAATGGAGGCATGACCGTGCAGATGGAGACCCGGCAGCACGACGGCGGCCTCGCCCTCGACTTCCCGACGCTGCGCCGGCGGCGGATGATGGGCCTGGTCAACGGCATGACGGTGGCCGCGCTGACCGCCGGGGACAATGACGTGCTGGCCCGCAGCGGCATCGTCCGCAGCGACATCCGCTGGGGTTTCGGCACGGCGACCGGCGTGGCCAAGGGCGTCCCGCTGACCATCCGGCTGCGGCTGATCAGCGCCACCTCCGGGCGCCCGCTGAGCGGCCACGCGCTCTACCTGTGGCACGGCGACCGCGACGGCGCGTACTCCCTCTACTCCCCCGGCCTGGCCGGGCAGAACTACCTGCGCGGCGTCCAGACCACCGACGACGCCGGCTGGGTCACGTTCACCAGCATCTTCCCCGGCGCCTACCGCGATCAGTGGCCGCACCTGCACTTCGAGGTGCAGACGGCCGCGCTGCGCGGCCAGATCGCTTTGCCCGGCGACGCTTGCTCGCAGGTCTACACCACGGCGGGGTACGAGGGGAGCCGCGCCCGCCTGACCGGGGCCGACCCGGCCGGCGCCGACCCGCACGCGCTCGCCATGGCCTGCGTCACGGGTGATCTTGAACGCGGTTTCACGGCCACCCGCACGATTGGCATCTGACGCCATCTGGCCCTGCGGCCTGATCGGGTGAAAACTCAGCGGGCAGGCTAGGAGGCTTCAGATGGCTGTTTCTTTCCGCGAGGCGCGGGATTTCCTTCTCGGGCACGCCGACGACTACGCCGCGGCCACCGAAGGGTTCGAGTGGCCCACGTTGAACGAGTTCAACTGGGCCCTCGACTGGTTCGACGTCATCGCCAAGGACAACGACGCGCCGGCGCTCTGGATCGTCGAGGAGGACGGTTCGGAGCAGCGCTTCTCCTTCGCCGAGATGGCCCGGCGGTCGGATCAGGTCGCGTCGTGGTTGCGGTCGCAGGGAGTACGCCGTGGCGACCGCCTGGTGCTGATGCTGGGCAACCAGGTCGAGCTGTGGGACACCATCCTGGCCGTCATGAAGCTCGGGGCCGTGCTGATCCCGGCCACCCCGCTGCTCGGCCCGGCCGACGCGGCCGGCCGGGTGGCCCGGGGCGGCGCCAGACATGTGATCGCGAGGTCGGACGCCGCCGCGAAGTTCGGGGCCGTGGACCCCGGCATCACCCGGATCGCGGTCGGCGCGCCGGTCGACGGCTGGCTCGACTTCGGCTCGGCCTACGCCACGGATGACGCCTTCGAACCGGACGGCGTCACCAAAGCCGGCGACACGCTGCTGCTCTATTTCACCTCCGGCACGACCGCGAACCCCAAGCTGGTCGAGCACACCCACGCCTCGTACCCCGTCGGGCACCTCTCGACCATGTACTGGATCGGCCTGCGCCCGGGCGACGTGCACCTCAACATCTCCTCGCCGGGCTGGGCCAAGCACGCGTGGAGCAACGTCTTCGCCCCGTGGAACGCCCAGGCCTGCGTCTTCATCTACAACTACACGCGCTTCGACGCCGGCCGCCTGATGGCCGAGATGCAGCGGTGCGGCGTGACCAGTTTCTGTGCCCCGCCCACCGTGTGGCGAATGCTCATCCAGTCCGACCTGAGCGCCCTGGCCACCCCGCCCCGCCTGGTCGTCGGGGCCGGCGAGCCGCTCAACCCCGAGGTCATCGACCAGGTGGCCAAGGCCTGGGGCGTCACCATCCGCGACGGCTTCGGCCAGACCGAGACGACGGTGCAGATCGCCAACACGCCCGGCCAGCCGGTCAAGCCGGGCTCGATGGGCCGCCCGGTCCCCGGCTACCGGATCGAGTTGATCGATCCCAATACCGGCGCCCCCGCCGCCGAGGGCGAGATCTGCGTGGCCCTCGACCCGCGCCCGACCGGTCTGATGGTCGGTTACCACGGCGACCCCGAGCTGACCGCCGAGCGGATGGCCGGCGGCTACTACCACACCGGCGACGTGGCCTCGCGCGACGAGGACGGCTACATCACGTACGTGGGCCGCACCGACGACGTCTTCAAGGCCTCCGACTACCGCATCTCGCCGTTCGAGCTGGAGAGCGTCCTGATCGAGCACGAGGCCGTGGTCGAGGCGGCCGTGGTCCCCTCCCCCGACCCGCTGCGCCTGTCGGTCCCCAAGGCCTACGTCGTGCTCGCGGAGGGCTGGGCGGCCGACGCGGCGACCGCGGAGGCCATCTTCGCTCACGCGAAGGAGCACATGCCGCCGTACGCCCGCATCCGCCGCCTGGAGTTCGCCGACCTCCCGAAAACCATCTCGGGCAAGATCCGCCGCGTCGAGCTCCGCGCCGCCGAGCTGGCGAAGCGCCCCACCCCGGAGTCGGTCCCGCCCGGCGAGTTCACCGGGTGAGCACGTAGATGCGCGGGTTCAGCTTGCCGATCATCTGGTAGACGCCCCACAGGCTGTCGGTCAGCAAGTACTCGTACGCGATCGTGCCGAACCGCTCCTCGTACGCCGCCCGGTTGCGCAACAGCCGGGAGACCCACAGCAACTGCTGGGAGCTGGAGGCGACGCCGTCTTCCTCGCGACGCTCGCGCGTCTCACCGTGCAACTCGATGCACTGTTCGATGCGCAGGCCGGCACCGGTGATCGCGGCCTCGATCCGCTGCGGGTCGAGGCTGCTGGCATGGATGCCCGCCGGTGGCCACATGAACGCCGCCTCGGCCGGCGTCAGCCAGTCGGTGGCGGTCATCTGGAAGACCACCGCGCGCCCGGCCGGCTTGAGGACCCGCCGGAACTCGGCAAACACCGTTTCCAGATCCTCGACGTGCACGAGCACGTCCTTGCACCAGATCAGGTCGATCGAGCCGTCGGGATCGGTCAGTTTCTCGGCGATGCCTTCGTCGATGCGGACCCGGGCGGCGACCTCGGGTTCCTCGGTCGCGAGCGTGGCCCGGGCGCGGGCGGCGTTGTCGAGGTGACAGCGGACCGGATCGACGCCGCGCACCGCGAACCCGAAGCGGCGCGCCAGCTCGAACGAATAGCGCCCCTCGCGGGCGCCGACGTCGAGCACGGCCGCGCCCGGCGGCAGGCCGGCCTCGGCGACCAGGTCGTACATGAGCTGGTTGAGGTCCCGCGGCGACAAACTCTCGTTCAGCGCCGCCTCAACGTCGTCGTCGAACGTGTCGCCATAGACGTCGTCCAGGCTGCGCATCACCCGGTCCATGGCCGCAGAGTAGGGGCGGCCACGCCGGTGCGCCACGGCTTTTCGAACGGGCAGCGGGGCACCGGCTAGATTTGCCCGGTGCTGCAGCGGCGATGGCTCTATCCGATCGTGGTGGTGCTGTTACTGGGACAGATGGCGTTCGCCATGGTGACCACCGCGGTGCAGCAGTCGCCGACCATTGACGAGCCGGTCTATGTGGGCGTGGCCGAGGTCTACGCGCAGCAGCACAGCCTTCGCTACAACCCGGAGCATCCGCCGCTGGCCAAGCTGTTCATGGCGGCCGGGATGGCCTTCGAGGACGCCAAGCTCGACCCGGGCTTCCAGGGGAACCAGTCGCTCTTGGGGCGACACCTGCTGTACGAGTCGGGAAACAACCCGTTCCGGCTGTTGCTCGCGGCCCGGTTGCCGATGATCGCGCTGACGTTGCTGATCGGGCTCGTGGTGCTGTTCTTCGCGCGGGACCTGGCCGGGCCGTGGGCGGGGCTGGTGGCGCTGGCCCTCTACGCCTTCTCGCCGGATGTGATCGCGCACGGATCGCTGGCCACGCTCGACGTGCCGGCGGCCGGATTCCTGTTGACGACGTTCTGGCTGCTCTGGCGGGCGCGGGAGAAACCGGGGCGCTATCTGCCGCTGGCCGGCCTGGCCCTGGGGGCGGCGCTGGCGACGCGGGCGAGCACGCTTCCGGCCGTACCGCTGGCTCTGGCCCTGGTTTTTCTGTTCTACCGGGCCAAATGGACGTGGCGGGACGTGGCCGCGCGGCTCGGGGCGGCGGTCGCGGTCGGGCTGATCGCGGTGGCCACGGTGTGGCTGGTCTATCTGGCGGTGGATCCGCGGCTGCGGTGGACGACGCCGGCCGGGCTGCCCAATCCGGGTGGGCTGCGCGGGCTGGCGGTGGATCTGCTGCCGTTCCCGCAGGCGTACCGGGACGGGGTGCTGATCCAGTTCAAGTTCGAGACGCAGACGTTCAACGGCTTCCTGCTCGGCGAGGCGTACAAGGGGTCGCGCTGGTACTACCTGCCGGCCGCGCTGCTGATCAAGACGCCGCTGGGGATGATCGCGCTCTGGATCGCCGGGACCGTCACGTTGCTGCTCAAGAAGTGGGTGGCGGCGCTCTACACGCTGGTGCCGGCCGGGGTGCTGATGCTGGTGGCCATGACGGGGGCGAGGGATTACGGCTCGCGGTATGTCATCTTCATGCCGATGTTCCTGGGTGTGGTGGCCGGGACGGTGGTGCTGATCCGCTGGAAGTACGCGTGGGTTCCGGCGACGGTGCTGGTCGCTTTTGTGGCGGTCAGTTCGCTGCGGACCTTTCCGTACTACCTGCCGTACTCGAACGAGGCGTTCGGCGGGACGGCCAACACGCACAACAACCTGCACGACTCCAACGTCGACTGGGGGCAGGACCTGCCCCGGCTGGCCACGACCATCAAGCAGAGATACCCGGGCGAACGGGTGTGGCTGGTCTACAAGGGTGGCGGCGCGCCCGGTTACTACGGGCTGCGGCTGCCCAATCCGCTCGCGGTGCCGCTCGACCAGGTGCGGGGCATCGTCGTGGTGTCGGATTCGCGGGTGGCCCTCGCGCAGAATCAGCTCAAGCGCCTGATCGACTCCAGCACCGAGATCGGCCAGGTCGGTTATTCGATGACCATCTACCGCCGGTGAGGATCGACTGACCGGGAGGCCGAGCCGGAGCCGGCCGCGCCCTGGGTGGCGCCGCTCGGCGTGTCTGCGGTGAGGGCGAGTAGGCCGGTGACCGCGACCACCAGGGAGCGGCCCATTCGGTGGGCGAAGTCGACCCGTGAGCCGGCCAGCCGGACATCCTCCGTGGCCTCGACCACGGAGGGCGCCGGGTTGGCGAAGGGCCAGAGACCCGCGAGCAGCAGGATCATGAGCTGGACGAGCTCGCGCGAGGACGGCTCGCCCAGCGCGGGGATCCGCTCGCGCAGCAAAGCGGCCAAGGCGACCTGGAGCTCGCCGTTCGCGAGCTTGAACTCGCGGATGGCCTCGGCGCTGATGTTGCGCTCCAGCTCGGTCCCGAGCGAGCTCCACAAATCGCACATGCGCGGTCGCCGCGCCAGAGACGCCGCCAGCGCCTCGACAACGGCGGCGGCAGAGGGGGAGGCGGCCGCGGAAGGGGTGGCCGCCTCGGGGGAAGGTGCGGCGGATCGTGGCGGGGGCGGCAGCTCGGTGGGGAGGGCGGTCAGCCAGTCGGCGATCGACTGGTTGAGGAGGGCGAAGAAGACGGCCTCGCGGGTCTCGAAGTAGCGGACGACGTTCGTCTTGGAGAGGCCGACGCGGCGGGCCAGCTCGCGGAGGCTGATGTCGCTCACCGGCATCTCGGTGAGCAGCTGCTCCGCGACCCCGAGGATGGCCCGCCGGCGGGCCTCGCGCTGCTCGGGGCTGCGGGCCCGCTGGAACTGCTGGTCTGGCTGCGCGGTCACTCCGCGTAGCTTACGGACTCGCTCACCGCCCGCCACCGCGCGTCCGAGGCCGCGAGCGACTCGGCCTTGGCCTGGGCGACCGCGACCGCGTCGGCGCCGAGGAGCAGGTGCAGCGGCGGCTCCGGGTGGTCGGCCACGTCGATCAGGACCTGGGCGATGCGCGTGGGGTCGCCCGGCTGGTGGCCGTTGTGCTCGCTGAAGCGGGCCACGGCGGGCTCGATGACCGGCTTGTAGGCGTCGCTGATGGGCAGGGTGCTCATCGAGTCGCCGGCCCAGTCGGTGCGCATGCCACCGGGCTCGGCCACGGTGATCTTGATGCCGAACGGCTCGACCTCCCGGGCCAGCACCTCGGAGAAGCCGCCGACGGCCCACTTGGCCGACTGGTAGGCGCCGAGGCCGATGCTGGCGACGCGGCCGCCGACCGACGACACCTGGATGATGTGGCCGCCGCCCTGGGCCCGCATGACCGGCAGCGCGGCCCGGGTGACGTTGACGACGCCGAAGAAGTTGGCCTCGATCTGGGCTCGGAAGCTCTCCTC
This sequence comes from Actinoplanes sp. NPDC049598, assembly GCF_040675435.1. Classification (NCBI taxonomy): domain Bacteria; kingdom Bacillati; phylum Actinomycetota; class Actinomycetes; order Micromonosporales; family Micromonosporaceae; genus Actinoplanes; species Actinoplanes sp. NPDC049598. The sequence goes on from NZ_JBFAOX010000023.1 coordinate 39,667, forward strand.
GGGCATGTCCTCGATCGACGCCACGTCGGCGTACCCGGCGTTGTTGACCAGCACGTCGAGCCGGCCGAAGGCGCCGACCGCCTCGGCCACGGCGGCGCGGGCGGCGGCCGGGTCGGTGACGTCGAGGGCGACCGTGCGCACCCGGTCCCCGTACGTCTCGGTCAGGTCCTTCAGTTGCTCGGGGCGGCGCGCGGTGGCGACGACCCGGTCGCCGTGCTCGAGGACGGAGACGGCCAGCTGGCGGCCCAGGCCGCGGGACGTGCCGGTGATCAGCCAAACCTTGCTCATGACGGCTCCTTAAGAGGCCAGTGGAATCTTGTACGTCCACCATAACGGGCCGCTGGCCTCTTATATGCCGGTCGTGGCGTGGCTCACGAAAACCCCAGGATCTCGCTCGCCCGCTCGCGCATCTCGACCTTGCGGACCTTGCCGGTGACGGTCATCGGGAAGCCGTCGACGACGTGCATGTAACGCGGGATCTTGTAGTGCGAGAGCTTGCCGGCGCAGAACGCCCGCACGTCGTCGGCGCTCAGCGGCTTCGCCTCCGGGCGCATGACCACCCAGGCCATCAGCTCCTCGCCGTACTTCGGGTCGGGCACGCCGATCACCTGGACGTCGGCGATGTCGGGGTGCGAGTAGAGGAACTCCTCGACCTCGCGGGGGTAGACGTTCTCGCCGCCACGGATGACCAGGTCCTTGATCCGGCCGACGATGTTGAGGTAGCCATCCGCGTCCATCGTGGCCAGGTCGCCGGTGTGCATCCAGCGCGCGGCGTCGATCGCCCCGGCCGTCGCCTCGGGCTGGTTCCAGTAGCCGAGCATCACCGAATAGCCACGGGTGCAGAGCTCGCCCGGCTCGCCCCGCTCCACCGCCAGGCCGGTGTCCGGGTCGACGACCTTCGACTCCAGGTGCGGCATGACCCGGCCGACGGTCTCGGTGCGGCGGGCCAGGGTGTCGTCGGGGCGGGTCATCGTGGAGACCGGCGACGTCTCGGTCATGCCGTAGCAGATGGCCACCTCGGCCATGTTCATCTCGGCCACCACCCGCTTCATCACCTCGACCGGGCAGGGCGAGCCGGCCATGATGCCCGTGCGCAGGGAGCTCAGGTCGTACTCGCCGAAGCCGGCCAGGCCCAGCTCGGCGATGAACATGGTCGGCACCCCGTACAGCGAAGTGATCTTCTCCTGGGCCACCGCCCGCAGGGTGGCCGCGGGGTCGAAGCCGGGCGCCGGGAGCACGATGCAGGCGCCGTGCGAGGTCGCGGCGAGGTTGCCCATGACCATGCCGAAGCAGTGGTAGAGCGGGACCGGCAGGCAGACCCGGTCGTGCTCGGTGTAGTTGATCAGCTCGCCGACGAAGTAGCCGTTGTTGAGGATGTTGTGGTGCGAAAGCGTCGCACCCTTGGGGAAGCCGGTCGTTCCCGACGTGTATTGGATGTTGATCGGATCGTCGAACGACAAGTCGGCGGCGATCGGGGCGCCGTCGACATATAAATCGGATAAATCCGGAAGATAAACCACGTCGGCGAAGCCGATCTCCTCGATCATCGCGCGGTAATCGCTGGTCTTGAATTCCACGGCGCTGATCAACAAGCGGAGGCCGGACTGCTCGACGACAAAGCGCAACTCGTGCGTACGGTAAGCGGGGTTGATGTTGACCAGAATTGCCCCGATCTTGGCCGTCGCGTACTGCGTGATCACCCACTCGCCGCAGTTGGGGGCCCAGATCCCGACCCGGTCGCCCTTCCCGATGCCCCGGCCGAGCAGCCCGCGGGCCAGCCGGTCCACATCGGCGTTCAGCTGCGCGTAGGTCCAGCGGCGCCCGGCCGCCACATCCACCAGCGCCTCCCGCTCGCCGAAGCGGGACACCGTCCGTTCGAGGTTCTCGCCGATCGTCTCGCCGAGCAGGGGCAGATTCGAGGTTCCCGATGCATACGACAGCATTTCCGCAGCATGAACCGGCCGCCACCGCCGCGCCAGGGGTAGCGCGGAAGTGGCGGCCGGAGCCGGTCAGTGCTTCTTGACCCAGGCCTGCTGGTGGTTGTTGGTCTTGCTGCTGCACTTGGCGGCGTCACCGCGGAGCAGGGTGGCCGTGATGACGTCCACATTGACCTGGCAGATCTGCGCCGACTGGAGCACCGAGATGTTCTGGAACAGCGTGGTCGTGTTGCCGCTGGCGACGTCGGTCACCGTGATGTCGACGGTGCCGATGTTGATCGTGGCCTGGGCCGGAGCGCTGAAGGCCAGGACGGCGGCGGCACCGGCAGCCACGGCGAAAGCAGAGCGAATCCGCATGAGAACCCTTTCTCGACGGCGGGCGTCGTACCCGCACGGCGGGCAATATGTCCATAAAAAGAGTTTTGTAGAAGTAGAAACGCCGCGTGTCCGGAAAGGTCAGACCGGATTCGAACACCCGCGAGCGCTGCGGTTTAAGGTCTCACCGTGAGAATGCAGCGTGTAATTGTCGGGGCCGACGGCGTGACAGTGGTTTCGGCCGAGGTGCCGGCGCCCGGGCCGGGTGAGGTTCAGGTGCGGACGGCGGTGGCCGGCATCTGCGGCTCCGACACCCATGCGCTGCACGGCCAACACCCGTTCATCGAGCTGCCGTACGCGCCGGGTCACGAGGCGTCGGGCACGATCTCCGCCCTGGGTGCGGGCGTCACCGGCTGCGAGGTCGGGCAGCGGGTCACCGTCGAGCCGTTCCTGCCCTGCTGGGAGTGCAAGCAGTGCCGGGCCGGGCGGCAGAACATCTGCGAACGCCTGCGGTTCTTCGGCTGCGCCCACGATCAGGGCGGGATGGCCGACTACTTCACCATCGACCAGCGGCGGCTGCACCACATCCCGGACGAGCTCGACTGGCCCACGGCGGCCTTCATCGAGCCGCTGGGCACGCCGGTGCACGCGATCGGGCTGGCCGGCGGCGTCGCCGGCAAGACCGTCGCCATCCTCGGGGCCGGGCCGATCGGTCTTCTCACCCTCCTGGTGTCTTTGACGTACGGGGCCAAGCGCGTCGTCATGACCGCCCGGTCGGCCGCCAACCGTGACCGGGCGTTGTCGTTCGGCGCCGCGGCGGCCGTCGACGCCACTGCGGCGGATGCCGTGGCGCAGGTTCGCGAGGCGCTGGGCGAGAGCGCCGACGTGGTCTTCGACTGTGTCGCCGAGCAGAGCACGATCTCCCAGGCGCTGGGCCTGGCCGCCAAGGGCGGCACCGTCGTGGTGGTCGGGGTGCCACCGGCCGACGTGTCGATCCCGCTGCCGCTCGTCCAGGACAGTCAGCTGCGGATCCAGGGCAGCGCCACCTATCTCCCGGACGACTTCGCCGAGGCGATCCGGCTGCTGGTCAGCGGCGAGGTCGACGTCTCCCGGCTGGTGTCGGCGACATACCCGTTGAGCGAAGCCGCATCGGCGTTCGACGATGCCGCTTCAGGCCGGCATCTGAAGGTTTTACTGTCCTGAGGTCTGGTGGTTACCGACCAGTAATGCAACAGTGAGGCCGTGGCTGATTACGACGTCGTGATCGTGGGCAGCGGCTTCGGCGGCAGCGTGAGCGCGCTGCGCCTGGCCGAGAAGGGCTACAAGGTCGGCGTGCTCGAGGCGGGCCGGCGCTTCACCGCGCGGACGCTGCCGAAAAGCTCGTGGGATCTGCGCAACTTCCTCTGGGCGCCCAGGCTCGGGTTCCGCGGCATTCAGCGGATCACCCTCCTCAAGGACATCGTGGTGCTGTCGGCGGCCGGGGTCGGCGGCGGCTCCCTGGTGTACGCCAACACGCTGTACCGCCCACCGGCGGCGTTCTTCGACGACCCGCGCTGGTCGGGGATCACCGACTGGGCGGCCGAGCTCGCGCCGTACTACGACCAGGCCTCCCGCATGCTCGGGGTCACCGAACAGCCCACGATGACACCGTCCGACGTGGTCATCCGCGACGTGGCGGAACAGATGGGGGTCGGGCACACGTTCCGGCGTACGCCCGTGGGGGTCTTCTTCGGCGAAGCCGGCAAGACCGTGCCCGACCCGTTCTTCGGCGGGGCCGGGCCGGCGCGGACGGGCTGCACCCAGTGCGGCAACTGCATGATCGGCTGCAAGGTGGGCGCGAAGAACCGGCTCGACGTCAACTACCTGTACCTGGCCGAGCAGGCCGGGGTCGCCGTGCACCCGTCGACCACCGTGACCGCGCTGCGGCCCTCGGCGACCGGCTGGACGATCTCGACCTCCCGGGGCACTTTCACGGCGCGGGACGTGATCCTTTCCGCGGGCGCGCTGGGCACGCAGTCGCTGTTGCACGCCATGCGGGACACCGGGGTGCTGCCGTCTTTGTCGGCGCAGCTCGGCTCTCTGACCCGGACGAACTCGGAGGCGCTGCTGGGCGCCCAGGCCGCCTCGGTGCCCGATGAGCCGTTCTCGACCGGGGTGGCGATCACGTCGTCGTTCCACCCGGACGCGACCACGCACATCGAGCCGGTGCGCTACGGCCCCGGCAGCAACGCCATGGGGCTGCTGTCGACGCTGCTGGTCGACGGGGGCGGCCGGGTGCCGCGGCCGGTGCGGTTCCTGGCCGAGGCGCTGCGCCACCCGTACGTCCTGATGCGCTCGCTGTCCGTGCGGCGCTGGAGTGAGCGCACCATCATCGCGCTGGTCATGCAGACGGCCGACAACTCCCTGACCGTACGCCGGACCAAGCGCGGCCGCCTCACCACCGGCCCCGGTCACGGCGCCCCCAACCCGGCCTGGATCCCCGTCGGTCACGAGGCCGTACGCCGCATCGCCACCCGGATCGGCGGATTCCCCGGCGGCACCGTCGGCGACATCTTCAACATCCCGATGACCGCCCACATCCTCGGCGGCGCCACCATCGGCGCCTCTCCGGAGTCGGGCGTGGTGGACGCGTACCACCGGGTCTTCGGCTACCAGGGCCTGCATGTCATCGACGGCTCGGCCGTCCCGGCCAATCTCGGCGTCAACCCGTCCCTGACCATCACCGCCATGGCCGAGCGGGCCATCGCCCTGTGGCCCAACAAGGGCGAGCCCGACCCGCGCCCCGCCTCCGGCTACGAGCGCCTGGCCCCGATCGCCCCGCACTCCCCGGCCGTGCCCGCCCACGCCCCGGGCGCGCTCCGCTTCCAGTCGTGAGCCCGCCCCCGCCGCCTGAGTATCGAAGCGCCCAGCGCTTCAGAGGCGGCCCTTCAGTTCTTTCTTGCCGGCGGCCTTGCCCGCGTACAGGCGGTCGGCGATGAAGGGAAAGGCGTTGGCGGCCAGGATGGACGCGCGGTATCGGCCCGGGACGACGATGCGGCGGCGGGGGTGTTTCAGGGCGCTCTCGATGGCGGCGGCGACGATTTCCGGGCCGGGCAGGTTGGAACGGTTCTTGTTGGCCGCGCCGGCGATGTAGCCGGGCTCGACCAGGGTGACGCCGATGCCGGTGCCGGCCAGTTCGCGGCGTACGGAGTCGGTCATGCCGCGCAGGGCGAACTTCGTGGCCGAGTAGGCGCCGCTGATACCGACCTCGCCGGCCACCGAGCCGATGTTGACGATGGCGCCGGCGCGCTGCTCCCGCATGATCGGGACGACGGCGCGCATGAGACGGATCGGGGCGATCAGGTTGACCTCGACCATGCCGACCACGATGTCGTCGTCGGACAGGACCGAGGCGGCGCCGCCGATGCCGGCGTTGTTGACCAGGCCGTCGATGCGGCCGGTGAGCTCGCGGGCCCGCTCGACCAGGGCGGTCAGGGCGGCCGGGTCACGCACGTCGGTCGGCACCGCGATGCCGCCGGTCTCCTGGGCGAGCTGCTCGAGCTTGTCGGCGCGGCGGGCGGCCAGAACGACGGTGGCGCCGTTGCGGGCGAGACGCTGGGCGGTGACCCGGCCTATCCCGCTCGAGGCGCCCGTGACGATGACGACCGGCATGCTTCCTCCCCGAAAAGCAAAAACGGCGCCGCCGGTGGCCCGGCGGCGCCGTTGAGACTTCAGCGCTTGCTGTGGTACGCCTCGACGATGTGGCTCGGAATGCGGCCGCGCTCGGAAACCTCGTAGCCGTTCTTGTTGGCCCACTCGCGAATCGCCTGGTTCTGATCGCGGCTGGCCCGGCCCGTGCTGGCCTGCGCGCCCCGGCGCACCGGGGACGGGGCCGCGCTGCGGCCGACGCGGGTCGCCGCGCTCAGGAACGGGTCGAGCGCCTTGCGCAGCTTGCCGGCGTTCTTCTCCGAGAGGTCGATCGTGTAGTTCACACCGTCGAGTCCGAACTCGACCGTACGGTCTGCTTCCCCGCCGTCGATGTCGTCGGTCAGAAGGGTTATTACCTGCTTGGCCATGGTGTGCCCCGCTCCTACAGCGATGTCATTTGAGTCACGACTTTACGCACGACGGCGACGCCGTGAATGTTCGATACGGTTTCATTCTGTCTCCCGACCGTTCCTAGAGCAAATTTGCCCCCTTCGCATGTCGCAATTCCGTCCGTCCGGTGCCCCTCTTTTCATGTCTGTGAATGTCCTGTAACGTATCGTGGGAGCGCTCCCAACCCCCGTCCCCCTCCCCTCGGAGCCAGTGGAATGAGACGCATCCTCCGCGCCGGCCTGGCCGCCGGATTACTCGCCACGGCCGCCCTGACGACGTTCGCCGTGGCCGGGCCCGCCGAAGCCGACACCACCATCTGCGAGCAGTACGGCACCGCCACCGTCGGCGGCCGGTACATCGTGATGAACAACCGCTGGGGCACCACGGCCCAGCAGTGCATCAACGTGACCAGCACCGGCTTCTCCGTCACCAGCCAGCAGGGCACCGGCAACACCAGCGGCGCCCCGGTCTCCTACCCCGCGATCTATCTCGGCTGCCACTACACCAAATGCTCGCCCGGCACGAACCTGCCGATCCGGGTCAGCAACATCTCCAGCGCCACCAGCCGGATCAGCTACAGCTACGTGCAGGGCGCGACCTACGACGCCGCGTACGACATCTGGCTGGACCCGGCGCCGAAGACCGACGGCGTCAGCCAGCAGGAGATCATGATCTGGTTCAACCGGCAGGGCTCGATCCAGCCGATCGGCTCGGTCGTCGGCACCGCCAACATCGGCGGGCGCTCCTGGCAGGTGTGGCAGGGCAGCAACGGCAGCAATGCCGTGATTTCGTACGTGGCCCCGTCGCCCATCACGTCGTGGTCGTTCAGCGTCCTCGACTTCATCCGCGACGTACAGAATCGCGGCGCGATCACGAACGCTTGGTATTTGACTAGCATTCAGGCCGGATTCGAGCCGTGGATCGGCGGCGCCGGCCTCGCCGTGACCGATTTCGCGGCCGAGGTTAACGGTGGAGGCATCCCCACTTCCCCGCCGCCGTCGACCACGACGCCACCGCCCGCCAGTTCCGCCTGCCGCATCACCTATGCGACCAACACTTGGAACACCGGACTTACCGCAAATGTAACGGTGACCAATACGGGCAGTACCGCTCTGAACGGCTGGACGCTCGGATTCACCCTGCCTTCCGGCCAGACCATTACCGGCTCCTGGAACGCCGCGCTCACCGGCGCCTCGGGCGCGATCACCGCCCGCAACAACGCCTACAACGGCACGCTGGCCCCGAACGCCAGCACGTCGTTCGGCTTCCAGGCCACCCACGCGGGCAACTCGTCCGCCCCCGCCGCCTTCACCTTGAACGGCACCACCTGCACCACCGCCTAACCGCCCCCATTCCCGAGCCGCCTCGTAGCCGATCCTCCGGCGCCGGGGCGGCTCGTCCCATTTCCCCACTCCCCCACCCCCACGGCAACTCCAGCGGCCTTTCCACCCCACCAGCAGCCCTCGCGGCCTCCCCACCCAGCAACATTGCCCGCGGCCTCCCCACCCCGCCCGCAACCCTCGCGGCCTGCCCGCCCCACCAGCACTGCCCGCGACCTTCTCCCACCCCCATCAGTAATGCCAGCGGCGGCCGAGCGCGGACGGAGTGGAGGTTGGCCGCGGCGTAAAGGCCTGGGCGGCGGCGCTGGTCGGCGATGAGGGCCGCAGCGTCACGTCGGCAAGCGGGGATGGTGGCCTCGAGGCGGAGTTCCGGCCGGGCAGGATTGCGGCCCGGGCAGGATTGCGGCCCGGGCAGGATTGCGGCCCGGAAGCGGGATTGCCGCTTGGAAGCGGGATTGCCGCTTGGAAGCGGGATTGCCGCTTGGAAGCGGGATTGCCGCCCGGGAGGCCATACCAAGTGAGGTGGCCATCGAAAGCCGGACGGCCACGCCGAGCGGGACGCCTACGCCGAGTAGGACGGCCACGCCCAGCCGGACGGCCACGCCCAGCAGGACGGCCACGCCAAGTGGGGATGAGGGCGGGGCTCCGCGAGCGCGGGGCAGCGGAGGTGGGGTGGCACCGAGCATCATGGACGGTTCGAGCTAGGCGGGGCGGGTGGTTTGGTGGCGGTGCTGCGGATTCGGGGTTATGCGCTTCCCGAAGGGGAGCCGATCGATCTCTATGCCGATGGGGATCGGTGGACGACTGATCCGGTGGGCGGGGCCGAGTTGGTGGCCGAGGGGTGGATTCTGCCGGGGCTGGTCGACGCGCATACGCATCCGGGGGCGGAGGTGCTTGGGCAGCCGCTCGATGAGGACGTTCTGCGGGGTGATCTTCGGGCCCACCTTGATGCCGGGGTCACGCTGATCCGCTCGCCCGGGCTGGCTGGGGATCCGCCCGAGTGGTTCGGCCGGGATGACGGTAGCCCGCGGGCGGTTCACGCCGGGCCGTGGATTGCTCAGCAGGGGCAATTCTTCGACGGCTGGGGGCGCCGGCCCGAACTGGGCGAGTTGCCGGCAGTCGCGGCCGAGCAGGCCGGGCGCACCGGGTGGGCCAAGATCATTCTGGATTGGAAGGTGGGCGAGGTCCTGCCCGTCGAGATTCTGCGGGAGGCGGTCACGAGGGTGCATGCGGTGGGTGGCCGGCTGGCGGTCCACTCGCAGCAGACCGATGGCGGTGAGATCGCGGTCGAGGCCGGTGTGGACTCCATCGAGCACGGCATGGGCCTCGACCCGGGCCTGCTGCCGCGGATGGCCGAGAAAGGCATCGCGCTGACCCCGACGCTCTCGGTGATCACGGCCAGTCTGGAGAAGATTCTGGCCGATCCGGAGCGGGCCGCCAAGAGCTGGTACGTGCCCGGGGCCAGCGCCCACGGCCGCCTGACCGCCGCCGCCGTCGAGGCCGGCGTCACCGTCCTGGCCGGCACCGACTCGCGCCCGCACGGCGGCATCACCCAGGAGGTACGCGCCATGGTCGCCGCCGGCGTCTCCGCCCACCAGGCGATCGCCGCCGCCTCCTGGACCGCCCGCACCTACCTGGGTCTCCCCGGCCTGGTCGACGGCGCCCCGGCCGACGCGGTCGTCTTCGACGGCGATCCCCGCGCCGACCTCAGTCGACTCGACAAGCCCCTGGCCGTCATCGCCCGCGGAAAGCGCTGGCCGGCCCGCTGACCAGGTGGAAGGGCCACCCAGAGCGAGCTGCCCCGAAAGACCCGTGAGGCCACAGGCCCCAGCGCCGCCGCCCGCGCAAAATCTCCGGCCAGGGCAGCCGGCCGCAGGAGGGCCCGGCCCACAGGAGGGCCCGGCCCACAGAAGGGCCCGGCCCACAGAAGGGCCCGGCCCACAGAAGGGCCCGGCCCACAGAAGGGCCCGGCCCACAGAAGGGCCGGGCCCGCAAGAGGGCCGGGCCCGCAAGAAGGCCGGGCCCACAGAGGGCGGGCCCACAGGAGGGCCAGCAGCCTTGAAGTCAGAGGCCCGGGAGGATCTTGTCCAGGCGGGCCGGGAAGTCGCGGATGCGGACGCCGGTGGCGTGCCAGATGGCGTTGAGGATGGCGGCCGGGGAGCCGACGATGCCGATCTCGCCGATGCCCTTGCTGCCCATCGGGTTGACCTCGCCGTCCTCCTCGTCCAGCCATTCGGCCTCGATCGACTCGACGTCGGCGTGGGCCGGGATGTGGTATTCGGCGAGGTCGTGGTTGACCCAGTCGCCCGTGGCGGGGTCGAGCACGCCCTCCTCGAACAGGGCCATGCCCATGCCCATGACCATGCCGCCGATGAACTGGCTGCGGGCGGTGCGCGGGTTGAGGATGCGCCCGCACGCGTACATCCCGAAGAGCCGCGAGACGCGCACCTCGCCGGTCACGGCGTCGACGCGTACCTCCGCGAAGTGGGCGCCGAAGGCGTGCTTTCCTTCTTTCTCCTGGCCGGAGACGATCTCGGAGCTGTCGTACGTCACCTCGGGCTTGCCGGTCTCGCGGAGCTCCCGGCAGGCGCCGGTGATCGCCCACCCCCAGGAGGCGCTGCCGGACGAGCCGCCGGCCACCGAGGCGCGGGGCAGTGTGCTGTCGCCGATCCGGATGCGGACCTGGTCGACCGGCACGCCGAGTTCGTCGGCCGCGATCTGGGTGAGGATGGTGCGGGCGCCGGTGCCGATGTCGGCCGCCGCGATCGCCACTTCGAACGAGTCCCCCAGGTTGCGGACGCGGGCCGTGGACGGCTGGGCCATGGTCGGGTAGGTCGCGCCGGCCACGCCCGTGCCGATCCACCAGTCGCCCTCGCGGCGCTGGCGGGGGCGGGGGTTGCGGCTGGCCCAGCCGAAGCGGTCGGCGCCGCGGCGCAGGCATTCGACGTAGTGGCGGGAGCTGAACGGCTTGCCCGAGTCGGGGTCGACCGTGGGCTCGTTGCGCACGCGCAGCTCGATCGGGTCCATGTCGAGGGCCACGGCCAGCTCGTCCATCGCGCATTCGAGGGCGGCCATGCCGGGGGCCTCGCCGGGCGCGCGCATCCAGCGGGGCGTGGGCACGTCCAGCCGGGCCAGCCGGTGCCCGGTCTTGCGGTTGGGCGCGGCGTACATGTGCCGGGTCGACACCGCGGTCTGCTCGGCGAACTCGAACAGCTGGGAGGTGTGCGAGATGGCCTCGTGGTCGATGGTGACGAGCTCGCCCTCGGGTGTGGCGCTCAGGCGGAGCCGCTGGATGGTCGGGGTGCGGTGGCCGACCATGCTGAACAGCGCCTGCCGGGGCAGCGCGAGCCGCACCGGGTGGCCGGTCACCTTGGCCGCCATCGCGGCCAGCACGGCGTTGGGGCGGGCCGAGCCTTTGGAGCCGAAGCCGCCGCCGACGTGTTCGGTGACCACGTGCACCTGTTCGGGGGCGAGGCCGAACAGCTGGCCGACGGTGGCCGCGATGCCGGCCGGGTGCTGGTTGGAGTCGTAGAGGACGAGGTCGTCGCCGGACCACAGGGCGGTCGTGGCGTGCGGCTCCATCGGGTTGTTGTGCAGGGCCGGCGTCGTGTAGGTGACGTCGACGGTCACCGCCGCCTCGGCCGACACGTCACCGGCGGAGGTCTCGGCCGGGAAGGCCGGGTTCACCACCTCGGGCGTGTACAGGGAAGGGTGGTCCGCGCGCAGGACCGAGTCGTGCGGCTCCTGCTCGATCTCCAGGACGACTTCCTGGGCGCCGCGCCGGGCCGCTTCGAGGGTGCGGGCCACGACCAGCGCGACGGCCTGCCCGCGGTAGCTGATCCGGTCGGACTGCAGGACGGCCAGCTCCGGGTCGTCGACCGGTTCGAGCCGGGGCGCGTTGCCGTGCCAGAGCACCGACAGCATGGCGTCGGCCTCGACCAGCGGGTCGACCCGGACGTCGACGAGGCGGCCGCGGGGCACGGGTGACTGCACGACCCAGGCGTACGCGATATCGTCGCCGACCTCGTACTCGGCGGCGTATTTCGCGGCCCCGGTGACCTTGTCCGGCCCTTCGAGACGCTGCAGCGGCTGCCCGACGGCGGTCATGAGGTGAGCCCTTCCAGCACGGAGGCGATCAGGTTGCGTACGAGCGGGACCTTGAACGCGTTGTCCCTCAACGGTTTCGCCGCGGCCAGCTCGGCGTCGGCCGCGGCCAGGAAGTTCTCCCGGGTGGCGGGCCGGCCGCGCAGCGCCTGCTCGGCGGTCAGCGCCCGCCACGGCTTGTGCGCGACCGCGCCCAGCGCGAGCCGGATGTCGGTCACCGTGCCGTCCGCGACCTGCGCCACGGCGGCGACGGAGGCCACAGCGAAGGCGTATGAGGCCCGGTCGCGTACCTTCCGATAAGTTGATCTTGCAGGCACCACAGGAAGATCCACTGACGTGATCAGCTCGCCGTGCTCGAGGATCGTGTCGCGGGACGGGTCGTCGCCCGGCAGCCGATACAGGTCGCTGACCGGGATGGCGCGCTGCGACGTGTTGACCACGGCCTCGAGCGCGACCAGGGCGACCGCCATGTCCGACGGGTGGGTGGCGATGCAGTGCTCGGAGCCGCCCAGGATGGCCAGATTGCGGTGGTCGCCCTCGCGGGCCGGGCAGCCGGTGCCGGGCGCGTGCTTGTTGCACGGCTTGGTGGCGTCCATGAAGTAGCGGCACCGGGTCCGCTGCAGCAGGTTCCCGCCGGTGGTGGCCATGTTGCGGAGCTGACCGGACGCGCCCGCGAGCAGCGCCTGGCTCAGCACCGGGTAATCACGGCGGACGAGCGGGTGGGCGGCCAGGTCGCTGTTGCGGACGCCGGCGCCGATCCGCAGCCCGCCTTCGGGCCGCTCGGTCACCTCGTCGAGCCCGAGCCGGGTCACGTCGACCAGCACGTCCGGGGTGGCCACGCCGAGTTTCATCAGGTCGACCAGGTTGGTGCCGCCGGCCAGGAAGGTCGCGCCCGGCTCGAGACCGGCCGCGACGTCGGTCGCGGTGCGGTAGGTGAAGGTCTTCACTGCGCGGCCGCCTCTCGGATGGCCGGGACCATGTTCGCGTAGGCGCCGCAGCGGCACAGGTTGCCGCTCATCCGCTCCCGGACCTCGGCCTCGCTGAGCAGGTCCTCACCGTCCTCGGTGACCGCGCTCGGCCAGCCCTTGTCGACCTCGTCCAGCATGCCGACGGCGGAGCAGATCTGGCCCGGCGTGCAGTAGCCGCACTGGAAGCCGTCGTGGGCCTGAAACTCCCGCTGCACCGGATGATCGAGGCCCTCGATCGTGGTGATCCGGGCGTCCTGCTGGGTGATGGCCAGGATCAGGCAGCTGTTCACGCGGCGGCCGTCCAGCAGGACCGTGCAGGCGCCGCACTGGCCGTGATCACAGCCCTTCTTGGCGCCGGTCAGGCCGATGTGCTCGCGCAGCGCGTCCAGCAGGGTGGTGCGCGGGTCCACGTCGAGCTCGTGCTCGGCGCCGTTCACGACGAGGTTCATGGCGGCCTCGTACCCCCGGGGTCGTGATTCAATCGCCGTCGCTCGGGTACCGCCAGGGACATGCGAGTCGTCATCGTCGGAGCCACCGGCAACGCCGGAACCGCCCTCCTGCGCCGTCTGGCCTCGGAGTCCGATGTCGAGGTGGCCGGGGTCGCCCGGCGGCTGCCGGACCCGGCCGGGGTGTACGCGAACGCGAGCTGGCACTCCGTCGACATCGGGGCCGAGGACGCCACCGAACGCCTCACCGAGATCTTCACCGGGGCCGACGCGGTGGTCCACCTGGCCTGGCAGATCCAGCCCAGCCACGACCAGAACCTGCTGTACCGGACGAACGTGCTCGGCAGCCGGGCGGTGGCCCGGGCCGTGCTGCGGTCGGGGGCGCGGGCCCTGGTGCACGCGTCGTCGGTCGGCGTCTACTCGCCGGGACCGAAGGACGCCTACGTGCGGGAGAACTGGGCCCGGGCCGGGGTGCTCGAGTCCTCGTACAGCCGGCACAAGGCTCAGGTCGAGCGAATGCTCGACGCCGTCGAGACGGAACATCCGACGCTGCGTGTGGTCCGGCTGCGTCCCGGCCTGATCTTCCAGCGCGCGGTCGGCACGGAGATCGCCCGGTACTTCGCGGGGCCGCTGTTGCCGGCGCGGCTGCTGAGGCCGCAGTGGATCCCGGTCGTGCCGGCCCATCCGGCGCTGCGGATGCAGGCTGTGCACGCGGACGACGTGGCCGACGCCTACGCCCGCGCCGCCATGTCGGACGTGCACGGCGCCTTCAACATCGCCGCCGGGCCCGTCCTCGACCCGAAGGTGGCGGCCAAGGCCTTCCACGGCGTACGGGTCCCCGTGCCGGGCGCCGCCCTGACCAGCGCCGCCGCCCTGTCGTGGTGGCTGCGCCTGCAGCCGATCGACGCGGGCTGGGTCCGGCTCGCCCTCAAGGCCCCGCTGATGTCCTGCGACCGCGCCGCCACCGAGCTGGGCTGGCGCCCCACCCGGGACGCCGTCGAGGCCCTGCGGGAGCTGATCGCCGGCATGGCCGACCGCGCCCACGGCGACGGCCCGCCGCTGTCGGCCGACCCGGCTCTGCCCGGCCGGCTCGGCGGCCTGCTGCGCGGAAGGCTGCCTGGCACGGGTAACCCGTACTAGGCGACCAGTGGGAGGCGGTCGGTCATCTGGCTCAGGGCCTCGGTGCCGTCGACCGGGCTGGAGAAGAGATAGCCCTGGCCGAGCGGGCAGCCCAGCCAGGCCAGCAGGTCGCGGTGGGTGGTGCTCTCGATGCCCTCGGCGATGACGGTCAGGCCGTACTGGCGGGAACGGGCGACCATGCCCTGCACCGCCGCCAGTTGCTCCTGGCTCTGGGCGATGCCGTCGATGGCCGTCTTGTCGATCTTCACCACGTCCAGCGGGAAGCCTTCCGGACCGGCCCCGAAGTAGTCGATGGCGATCCGCACGCCGAAGTCCCGCAGCTCCTGCAGCAGAGGACGGACCCACTCGTTCTCCGGCGCCAGCGCGGTCTCGCCGAGCTCGAGCATGAGCGCGTGCGGCGGGACAGCCGCCCGGGCCAGGGCCTGCTTGATCTCGTCGACGAAGCCGGCCTCGCGGAACTGGCGGACGGAGACGTTCACGCTGACGTAGGGCTGGCGCGAGCGGGGCAGCATGCGCCGCCACTGGGCGGCCGTGTGCAGGGCCTGTTCCAGCACCCAGCGGCCCATCGGCACGATCAGGCCGCTCTCCTCGGCCACCTCGATGAACTCGGCCGGCTGCACGACCCCCCGCGACGGGTGGTGCCAGCGCACGAGCGCCTCATAGCCGACCGGCTCGTCCGTCCCAAGATCGACAATCGGCTGGTACGCGAGCAGGAAGTGCCCTTCCCGCGCGGCGTGGTCCAGGGCCGACCGCAACTCGAGCCGCTCGACCATCGCGCCGTGCAGGTCGGCCTGGTAGCGCCGCCACTGGTTCTTGCCGGCGCCCTTGGCCACGTACAGGGCCAGGTCGGCCTGGCGCAGCAGCTCGTCGGCGGTGTCGGCCTCCGGCGTGGTGGTGATACCGAT
The DNA here is from genome assembly GCF_040675435.1 of Actinoplanes sp. NPDC049598. NCBI lineage: Bacteria > Bacillati > Actinomycetota > Actinomycetes > Micromonosporales > Micromonosporaceae > Actinoplanes > Actinoplanes sp. NPDC049598. Next base: position 54,899 of record NZ_JBFAOX010000023.1, read on the forward strand.
GCTGGCCACGGCCATGATGGTCGTGCCGTCGTCGAGCGGCACCGGCTCGGCCAGCGCGGTCAGGATCCGCTGGGCGGTCTCCTCGACCGCGCCCGGGTCCTGCACGTTCTCGACCAGCGCGGCGAACTCGTCGCCGCCGAGACGGGCCGCCGTGTCGTCGGCCCGCAGCGCGCCCGCGATCCGGTGCGCCACGGTGATCAGCAGCTGGTCGCCGACGGCGTGCCCGAGCGTGTCGTTGACCTTCTTGAAGTCGTCCAGGTCGATGAAGAGCACGCCCACGACCGAGCCGTCACGGGCGCCGCGGTGCAGGGCGTGCCCGAGCCGGTCGTGGAACAGCACCCGGTTCGCGAGCCCGGTCATCGAGTCGTGGAACGCCTGATGGATCAGCTCCTGCTCGAGGCGCCGGCGCTCGGTCACGTCGCGCAAGGTCACCACGAGCCCGGCCACGGTGGGGTCGGTGCGCAGATCCTGCGAATGCATCTCGAGCAGCACCTCGGCCCGGCCGTGGCCGACGGCCCGGAAGTCGAGACCCTCCTGCATCGCGTCGCCGGCCCGGATGGCGGCGAGCACCTCGGCCAGCCGGCCGCGGTCGCCGGGGTGGATCACGCCGGGCAGCAGCGTGCCGATCGGGTCGGCGCCGAGCACGGTCGCGGCCGACGGGCTCGCATACCGGATCCGGTCGTCCTCGTCGACGATGAGGATGACGTCGGAGGTGTTCTGCACGAGCGTACGGAAGTAGGTCTCGCTGTTGCGGCGGATCACCTCGTGGCTGAGCTCGATCCGCTCCAGGGCGAGCGCGGCCTGCCCGGCCAGCACCTCGACCGCGCGCAGCAGGCCGGGCAGCAGGGGGGTGGGGGCGCCGACATGCAGCACGCCGAGCAGCGACGCCCCGGCCGGGCGGTCCCGCAGGACCATCGGGCTGCGCAGGGTCATGCTGAAGTGGGTGAGCCGCACGGCGACGGCCCAGTCGACGTCGCGGGTCGGCACCATCCGGGCCGCGGTGCCGGCGGCCCGGTCGGTCTCGCTCTCCGCGACGGCCAGGGCCAGCACGACCCCGTGCGGGGTGTCCGGGGGCAGCAGCTGGGCGACCGCGACGCGTACGGCGGCGTTGACCTCGTCCGTGGCATTGGCCGAGACCAGAGCGGCCGAGGCTTGACGCAAAGCACGCTCCCGGGCCAGGGCGAGGCGGTGGCTGGCCATGATGCCGGCCATCCGGACCAGCACGAGCAGGAACGTGACCGCGCTGAGAACCGCCACCACGGTCAGATCGGGCGCCGCGCCGTCGCGGAACATCCGCACCAGCAGCACCGCGGGCGACACCATCGAGGCCAGGCCGAGCAGGGCCAGCCGCAGACCGGTCAGCTCGGTCTCCGCGGCCGGGGCGGCCCGGCTCAGCTCGATCATCGACGGGTGCAGCGCGGCCAGGCCGACCGCCGTGAACATGGCGAGATTGCCGAGGGTGGCCACGCCGCCGACCACGCCCAGCTGGTAGCCCGCGTCCCCGACCAGCATGAGCAGCAGGCCCGCGCCGAGGATCCGCCCGGCGGCCACCGGGCGGCCGGTGGTCAGCAGGCGGGTCAGCAGGCCCAGGAGCATCAGGTCGGCCAGCGGGAACACGACCTCGCCGCTCGCGATGCCCTGCTCCAGGTCCGGGCCGAGCACGAAGCTCCAAGCCAGCAACGCGACCCCGGAGGTCAGGGTGAGCGAGTCGAGCAGGGCGCCCCGGTCCCGCAGTCCGCCGGTGCGCCGGCGGATCAGCACGAGCAGGACACCGGCCAGCACCGGATAGGCGGCCAGGGCCAGCACTCCACCGGCGGTGGACAGGCCGGTCGGGGCCATGTAGACCGCGCCACCGACCGCGGACAGGACGACCGCGATGCCCAGGAGCCGCCACGGCAGGCTGTCGGCCGGCTGATGCCGGCGGACCCCGAACGCGAGAGCGGCGACGGCCGAGAGCCCGGCCACCAGCCGCAGGGCCCCCTGCGCCTCGGCGGGCGCGAGCACGAAAAGGACAGCGAGAAGCGCCATCCAGCCCCCGAAAGCGGCGGCCCAGCGTGCCGGCATCCTGTTCCTGCCTCCACTCCCGCGATCGGTTCTGCGGCGAGCCTGATCGGCCCGGCCCGGGGTCACCTGAGCGAAAGCGGCACAATCGTGGGGTGCTCCTCGAGTTCATCCGCGGCAACACCGTGCTGGCCCCCGTCCCCTTCGTGCCCGAGATCTCGCTGTACCAGGCGGAGGAGCCGATCGCGCTCTGGGAGAAGACCGAGGAGTCCGGGTCCGAGCAGCCGCCGCCGTTCTGGGCCTTCGCCTGGGCCGGCGGGCAGGCGCTGGCCCGGCACGTGCTCGACCATCCCGAGCTGGTCAGCGGGCGCAGCGTGCTCGACCTGGCCACCGGCTCGGGGCTGGTGGCGGTGGCGGCGGCCCAGGCGGGTGCCCACCCGGTGACGGCCAACGACGTGGATCCGTACTCGCTGGCCGCGGCCGAGGTCAACGCGGAGGCCAACCACGTGGCCGTACGGACCGTCGAGGCGGACCTGCTCGACACGAACGACGCGTACGGCGTGGTCCTGGCCGGTGACGTCTTCTACAGCCGGGAGATGGCGGCCCGGGTGCTGCCGTTCCTGCGGCGCGCGGCGGGGCGGGGCAGCCTGGTGCTGATCGGCGACCCGGGGCGGGCCTACCTGCCCCCGTCGGGATTGACCAAAAGGGCGACGTACGACGTGCCGGTGCCGGTGTCGCTGGAGAGCGTGCCGGTGCGGCCGACGACGGTCTGGCAGCTCATCCCCGCATCAGCTTGAGGTTTATCCCCGCAACAGCTTGAGGTTTATCCCCGCATCCGCTTGATCAGGGCGAAACCGTCCTCGACGACGTCGTCCGCGGTGGGACCGCCCGGCTCCGATCGGGTTCGCGGCGACGGCATGAGGATGGCGCGTTCGACGCCGGCCCGGCGGGCGCACTCGATGTCCCGGCGCGGAGTGTCGCCGATATACCAGCATTTTTCGGGCGGGACCCCGAGCGCGTCGGTGGCGTGCCAGATCATCTGCGGGTTCGGCTTGCGCACCCCCACCTCGTCGCTGTAGATCTGCGCGGCGAAATAGCGGCCGATGCCCGCCTTGTCGAGGAAATCCCGGTGGGCGGCTCCGGCCAGCGAGTTGCTGACCACGGCCAACGGGATCTCCTCGGAGGCCGCGTGCTCCAGCATCTCGGGGATCCCCGGGCGCAGCGCCCAGTTGTCCCGCCAGGCCCACTCGTAAGCCAGCTTGCGGACGGCGCCGCGCACCGGCACCTGCGCCGCGGGCGGCCAGCCGGGCAGGATGAAGCGCTCGAACACCTCGGCCTGGGTCAGCTCGTCCGGCCAGTCCTCGTCCCGCCACGCCGCGTACGCCGCCGCGCCCTGGGTGACCGACCGCTGGATCTCCCCCGGCGACAGCGCGCCCCGGGTCAGATTGAAAATCCGCAGGACGAGACCGGGCGGAGCGCTGCGCTGCGGCGGCGCGTCCGCCAGGACGCCCCCGAAGTCGAGGAGAAGCGCAGCCGGCCGCATATCAACGAACGGTACCCAACGTCCAGGCCCGCACGCCCCCGACAATGCCCGCGGTGTTCGGCACCACCACGACGTCGTCGCCCATCCGGGCCAGCTGGGTGGGAGTGATGAGGCGCGAGTTGCCCCCGCCCAGATAGACCCGGTCCCACAGGAAGACCGGGCGCAGCCCCTCGATGACGTTGCGGACCCGGCGCGACCAGAGGGCGTCACCCAGGCGGCGGCGCTCGTGCTCGCCGATGTACGTGTCGTAGGACATGCCCCAGCGCACCGGCGCCTGCGACATCTCCAGATGCGGGGCGAGCTTGCCGCCGTCGAACAGCGCGCAGCCGAGCCCGGTGCCCAGCGTCAGAACCAGCTCACAACCGGTGCCCGCGACCACGCCGGCCCCGTGCACCTCGGCGTCGTTGAGCACCAGGGTCGGCATGCCGAACGCGTCGGCCAGCGCCGTCCGCGCGTCGAAGCCGCTCCACGCCTCCACCAGCTCGGGATCGACCCTGGTCCGGGGGCCGCTGCGGGTCACGTAGTGCGGCGTCGCCACGACGACGCCGTGCCGCAGCATGCCCGGCATGCCGACGGTGACCCGGTCGGCGCTCGGAAGCTGCTCCCCGAGCTGCACCAACGTCTTCACGAAGAGGTCGGGCGGCAACGGGTACGGAGTCGGGACGCGCAGCGGCTGCGCCCGCATCGTGCCCGCCTCGTCGAGGACGGACCCCTTGATGCCGCCGCCGCCGCAGTCGATCGTCAGGGTGAAAGCCACGCCGTCAGTTTGCATGGCGGCCACCTCCTCGCCTAGTGATTGTGACCGGCGTGTGTGGTGTTGGGTAGGGTCGACGGCCGTGCGAGTAACTACCCGGAATGCCGCCTTCCAGCAGTGGCAGGCTCTCCTCACCAATCGGACGAAGCGCCATCGGGCCGGCGCGTTCCTCGTCCACGGGGTGCGGCCGATCACGCTGGCGGTCGACCACGGGTGGGACGTCAGCGACCTTCTTTACCCGGACGACCATTCCTTGTCGGCCTGGGCCCGCGGTGTGCTCGACCGCTCCGGAGCCCGGCCGGTGGCCATGGCGCCCGACTTGTTCACCGAGCTCGCCGACAAGGAGTCCGCCGAGCTGATCGCCGTCGTCCGCATTCCGGACAATTACGATTTTCCGGCTTTCAATGATGACCTTCTCGTCGTCGTGTTCGACCGGCCGTCGACGCCGGGCAACGTCGGGACCCTGATCCGCTCAGCCGACGCGTTCGGGGCGGCGGCCGTCGTCATCACCGGGCACGCCGCCGATCCCTATGACCCCAAGGCAGTCCGCGCCAGCACCGGCTCGCTGTTCGCGCTGCCGGTGATCCGCGCGGAGGGCCACGCCGAGGTCCTGGAGTGGGTGTCACGCCTGCAGGACGCCGGCCTCCCCGTACAGATCGTCGGCACCGACGAGCACGGCGCAGTCGACGTCGCCGACTACGACCTCACCGGCCCCCGGGTGGTCCTGGTCGGCAACGAGACCACCGGCCTCAGCACGGCCTGGCGCGAGGCCGCCGACGCCCTGGTCCGCATCCCGATCACCGGCGCCGCCAGCTCCCTGAACGCCGCAACCGCCGCCACAGTCGTCCTCTACGAGGTAAACCGCCAGCGCACGCATAGGTCCTGACGACACGGCCGTGCCACCCGGCCCACCCCGCGCCGTGGGCCGGATGGTGTGGGCGGGCGCGGGTGGGCCGGCGCGGACCGGCGTGGGTGGGCCGATGCGGGCCGGCGCGGGCCGGCGTGGGTGGGCCGATGTGGGCCGGCGCGGGCCGGCGCGGGCCGGCGCGGGCCGGCGTGGGTGGGCCGATGCGGGCGCGGGTGGGCCGGCGCGGGCCGGCACGGGCCGATGCGGGCGGGCCGGCGTGGGTGGGCGGATGCGGGCTGCCGCGGGCGGGCCGGCGCAGATGGGCCGGCGGGGCCGGCGCGCAGATGGGCCGGCGGGGCCGGCGCGCAGGTGGGCCGGCGGGGCCGATGCGGCGGGGCCTAGAAGCGGGCGAAGGAGCGGATGGGCATGCGGGGGCCGAACTTCGGGGCGCCCAGGCCGCCGTGGGCCAGGAGGTCGCAGACGCGGCCGCGGTGGCCTCGGAACGGCTCCAGCAGCTCCAGCATGCGTTCGTCGGTGCCGCGGGCCTCGCCGGCGAGGGCCCAGGCGACCGTGTTGGGAATGTGGAAGTCGCCGACGCTGACCGCGTCGGCGTCGCCGTAGGCCACGCGGACCACCTCGGCCGCGGTCCACGGGCCGATGCCGGGCAGGGCGACCAGCCGGCGGGTCGCCTCGGCCGAGTCGGCGCACAGCTCCAGCCGGGCCGCGACCAGGGCGGCGCGCTGCAGGGCCTGGGTGCGGCGCTGCTCGACGCCGAACGGGTGGAACTCCCAGTAGGCCATGGCGGCGATCGCCGCCGGGTCGGGCGGCAGCACGAGGTCGACCGGGCCCGGCGCCGGCTCGCCGAGGGTGCGGCAGATCGCCCGGTACGAGCGGTGGGCCTCTTTTCCGGTCACCTTCTGCTCGAGGATGGCCCGCAGGACCCGCGGGAAGACGAGGCCGGTGGCCGGCATCCGTACGCCCGCGAAGGTCTTGGCCAGACGCGCGAGCAGCGGGTGATGGGCGACGAGCTCGGCGAAGTCGCTCAGATCGTCCCGCAGGCCGGCGATGGCGTCCGCGCGCTCGATGATCCACTCGGCGCCGGGCCCGTAGGCCGTGGCCACCAGTTCGGATTTTTCGCGTTTCAGCCGCAGCGTCGCGGCGCCGGAAGGAGTGCGGGCGGCCAGCCAGAGGTCGTCGGCGGCGAAACGGGCGCACGGGTCGTGTTTCGGGACCGCGAGCTGCCCCAGGGTGGCGCCGAAGTGGTAGCGCGGCGGCAGGGTCAGCCGGCGGGTCACTTCGGAAGTCACCGGAACACTGTGCCACCTGGCGCCGGGATTGCCCAGGCAGACCGATGGCCCTGACCGCGCTCCCGGTCAGGGCCATCGGAGGGGCGACCGGACACCCGAGTGGTCCGGACCGCCGTTGGAGCGGATGCCGCCGTACGTCGTCCGTCAGGGGGAAGGACGACCAACCCGGCGGGGATGGGGGGTCCCGGCCGGGACGGGGGCCATGTCGGTGGCCTCGCCCCGGCCGGGTTCACCGCCGGTGTGGCGGCGCCGCTCTCGACCTAATTAGCGCCCGCGGCCGTTGCGGACCGTGATCCGCACGGCGTCGTACGCGGGGATCTGGTTGGCGCGCTGCATCATCGGGATGCGGTGCGAGCCGTCACCGGCCCACGAGGCGCACTGCGCGGTGCCGGCGGTGGGCAGGCCCGGGACCTGGATCTGCACCGAGTCGGGGGTCGCGCTGCCCTTGCTGTCCTCGGTCGCCACGAAGAACGCGGGGACCGGGTCCGGCGCGGGCGCCGAGTTGGTGTTCTCGAGCATCCGGCACGCGGTGTGGAAGTGACCGCGGACCAGGCCGTTCTGCAGGACCGAGCTCTCCACGTAGTAGCCACCGGCGCCGGCCGCGAGGAAGCGGTCCCGGATCAGGTTGCGGGTGCTGACGGTCAGCGTGAACGGGGTGTTCGGCGCGACCTGGCGCGGCGCCTGCGTGATGAGCAGGGTCGGGTTGTTCGCGGCCTCGCCGACCTCACCGAACTCGGTGGAGACGCAGCGGTTGCCGTTCTGGAAGCCGTCGTGCGGCGCCAGCTGGCTGGTGTCGCAGCTGTTGGTCAGGATGCCGAGACCGGCGCCGGGGGGCGGGGTCGTCTGGCCCTCGGTCGGCTGCGGGTCGGGCTGGTCGCCGCCCTGGTTGCCGCCGTTGTTGCCCTGGTCGCCACCGTTGTTGCCCTGGTCGCCACCGTTGCCCTGCTCGCCGTTGCCGTTGCCCTGGTCGCCACCATTGTTGCCCTGGTCGCCACCCTGGTTGCCGCCGTTGTTGCCCTCTTCGCCGTTGCCCTGCTCGCCGCCGTTGTTGCCGCCTTCCTCGGCGGGCGCGCTGGCGCTCGGCTCATCGGCGGCCGGCTCGTTGGTGGCCGGAGTGGTGGGCGGCGTCGTGGCCTGCCCGTTGTTGCCGACGTTGTTCATCACCCAGTCGCGGCAGCGCTTGCGCAGGGTGTTGACCGACACCGTCTCGCCCGCACCGTCGTCCGCGTGCTGGGTCACCGTGCCGTTGTTGGTGGTGTAGGTGCCCTTGCGCGTCTTGGTGGACAGCTCGGACTTCGGTGGCGCCTCGATCCGGTCGCAGGCGCTGAGCGCCTTGCGCTGGTTCCGGTCGGTGCTCGCGTTGGAGACCTGAGTGACGGTCACGATGCCGCCGAAGGCGACCAGCGTGGCAGCCACCGCGATGATCCGGCGTTTTCCGCTGAACCAGTTGTTGCTCCTGGCGGCGCGCCGGTACTTGGACCTTCGCATGGGGTGAACCTTTCTCTTACGCGACTCGGACGACGGCTGGGGCTACCGCGCCCGGAAGATGCGCATCGTCGTGATGACACCGGCCACGAGGGCGACGGCTAGGACAAGGAGGATCACGGTGGTGTTGACGCCTGGAACGCTGCCGCTGTTGCTGCTGGCGGCTTGGAGCATCTGCCCGTCCACTGGGACCGGTCCCTTTCCGGCCGCCGCGGGGGCGGGAGCTGTGGGAAGCGACCCGTAGTCGACGATGCCGGTCGATTCCAGCAGCGTGATGTGGGTCAGGACGAACTGGTTGGTCTGCTGGGCCAGCTTGCGCACGCTGTCGTTGCGGGTGCTGGCGCGGATCGTCGCGATCGCGGGGAAGATCTTGCCGTGCGCCGCCCGGAGCCGGTCGACGAAGATCTGGTCGAACTGGGTCGCGTTCGCGTTGCGCATCTCGCTGAGCCAGAACTGCTGATCGCTGTTCGGCTGGTTGGGGAGATCGATGCCGAGCTTGGCCGCCGCCGCGCGGTCGAGGGCGTCGAGCGTCACGTGCTGGGCCGCGATGGCCTTGCCGATCGCGACGACGCGCGGGTCGTTCGACTTCTCCTGGGCCATGTTGCCGGCCGGGATCTCCCAGAGGCCGGCCAGCCGGACCTTGATGACGAAGTCCTTGTCGGCCGCGGTGACTGAGCCGGTGCCCTTGTCGGACAGCCCGGTCGCCGCGGGGACGGGGACGCCGTCACCGCCGGCCGCGTGGGCCGGGGTGACCGGGGCGATCAGGAACGCCAGAATCGCCGCCGAAATGCCCACCAGCAACCGCGACGGGCGCCGCGAAGAGCGAGTGGTAAGCATTTTCCTCAACCTCCGATCGAGCAATTCTTAAAAGACGATTAAGTCAGTAGCTGTAGTCACTACCGGTGCCGGAGTCGTCGCTCGACCCGGCCGCGCCCGAATCGTCCGTGGCGTCGTCCTTCGGCGGGGCGACCGCCTTGGAGACGGCGGGAAGGCAGGTGAGGTTCTTGGCGCCGTCGGGCTGGATCACGAACCACTTGCCGGCCACGTTCTGGCCCTTCCAGGCGTGCGGCTTGGTGTCACCGATGTAGGTGTAGAGCGGCCAGCCCTTGAGGGTCAGCTGCTTCGAGCCGTCGGCCCGGGTGACCGTGCCGACCAGCTTGGCGTCGACGCCCTTGAGGGTCGGCTTGCCCGCCGTGGTCAGCGCGGGCGGCCACACCTTGGCGCAGTCACCGTCGCAGTTGGACTTGGCCGGGTTGTTCGTGTCGCTGTCGAAGCGGTAGAGGACCTGCTGGTTCTCGTTCTCCACGACCTGGCCCATCCTGGCCACCTTGGTCCCGGTGAGCTTGTTGGTCTCGTCCTCCGCGCTCAGCTCCGGCGCCGCGTCCTCGGATCCGGGAGGGGCGGTCGCGTTGGGGTCGGCCTGCGCGTTGGGGTCGGCCGTGGCGTTCGGGTCGGCGGTCGCGCCCGGGGTGGCCGCCACGTCCTGGGAGGCCGGCTCGGCGGCGTTGCCGTAGTCCGCGGCGGCGTTGTCGCCGCCGTATCCAGCCGGGGCGCAGCCCTGCAGTGCGAACGCTGCGGCGATGGCGGTGCCGACAACCATCAACTTTCGCTTCTCCGGGAACACGTGCCCTCCATGGGATTTTGCATCTGGCGTTTCCGGGCAGTAGTACGCGCCGGGGATCGCTTCGGGTTGAACAAAGCGCCGATCAATTTCCCGAAATTTTGGTTGAACCGATCGGGCCCGGCCTACGTATCAGTTCTCTCCCCGGCGCACGAAAAAGGGCCCGGCCACATTGGCCGAGCCCTTTTAGTAGCTAATTGATTACGGAACGCGAACCAGGGTGTCGCCGGACGGGACCTCCTGCACCTGCACGTGCGCGATGTCGGCCCGCGGCGTCGCGGTGACCGCCTGCAGCAGCAGCGGCTGCGAGTTGGCCGCGGTGCCCCAGCCCTTGGTGCCCACCGTCCACGAGACGAGCGGCTCGGTGGTGCCGTCGGTGTGCACGGCCACCAGCCGGCACGTCTTGGGCCCGGTGATGTTGGAGATCGCGAACTGGATCTGCGTGCCGAAGTCCTTCTGCTCGAAGCCGACCGAGGCCTGCACCCCCGTACGCGGGTCGGAGCCGTCGAACCGCTCGCCGGTCAGGTCGGGGCCACCGATGCCGGGACCCTGACCGCTGTTGGGCAGCGGGTCGGTCTGGCTGCTGCCGCCCTGCGCGGTCGCGGTCGACGGCGCGTTGCCGCCCTTGTCGCCGATCACCTGGCCGCCCACGAAGAACGCGCCGATCGACAGCATGGCGAAGATGACGACGGCCGCGGCCAGCGAATAGAGCCGCCGGCTGTTGGCCCGCTGCCGCTCGTGCGACACCTCGCCGATCACCTTCTGCAGCATGTAGCCGTCGCGCCGGGTCTCCTCGGCGGCGATCACCGACTGCGCGTCGACGTCGGCCAGCAGGTCGGCGACCTCGACGAACGACTCCAGCTCGTACGCGCACCGCGGGCACTCGATGAGGTGGTCCTCGAAGAGCTCGGCGTCGCGGGTGTCGAGCACGCCAAGCGCGTACGACGCCACGTCGAAGTGGTCTTCCTGTGTCATTCCGTCACCCCCCGCTGCTGCAAAGCGGTCCGCAGTGCACGCAGAGCGTAGTACACCCGTGACTTGGCGGTGCCCAACGGAAGGCCGAGCTTTTCCGCCGCTTCCGGCACCGTGCGGCCCCGGAAGTACGTCTCGATCAGGATCTCGCGGTGGGACTGGCTCAGCTCGCGCAGCGCGTCGGAGACCGTCATCGACTGCAGGACGCGGTCGGTGTCGTCGGCCGTGCTGGGGAAGCTCTCCAGCTCGCGGTCGTAGGTCTCGGCCGGGCGGGCGCTGGCGCTGCGGTGATCGTCGATCGCGATCCGCCGCGCGACGGTGACCAGCCAGGGCCGCAGCGACTGCTGGCCCTGCGCGCCGAGCCGGTGCGCGTTGCGCCAGGCCCGCAGCAGGGTCTCCTGCACGATGTCCTCGGCGCGCTGCCGGTCACCACCGGTCAGGCGCAGCACGAACATCAGCAACGGACCAGCGTGCTCCTCGTAGAGCATCCGGACCAGAGTGTCCTCGTGGCCGGGGCCGGTCGAGGGCGCTGCCTCGTGCCGCGGCGCCTGCCGGGGGATCACCGAACCACCATCGCCCACACCACGGCTCCCGTCGAGTGACTGCCACCGTCCACCGGAACGCTGTGTCATCAGGCCAACCCCACCCGGCGCCAGCCGATTTTCGGCCACCGCATGCATCGATACCTCCGCCCGGAGCTTTCCCCGTCGCCTGAGATACGGCTGGGGGCAGCCGCGAGGATCAACGCGGGCGGGAAATTTTTCGGGAGCGGTCTCAAACGGTCCTCCGGTCTCGCGCAAGAGGTCACGAGGCACGGGTGCAGACGATCAAATTTCATCGATCTGCACCGATATGACGGCCAGGGCAGCCGAATAATACTCAGCCCCAGGGGTCCCATGAAACGTCCTTCTGAGCAGCGGCGACGCACTGCCGGTGCGGCATTACCGCTAAGTAGTTCCGCGCTTCCGCAGCGTTCGCGTCTCACCATCCGGGAGCGCTCCCAGATGGCCTTGAGGGAGGCAACTGGCCCGTTCAGGCGATGTGTGACCCCGTTCAGGCGATGCCTGGGTGATCCGTACCTCTTGGCCGTTTTCGTCCGTTCTGGCGGACACCCTGAATTCTTGAGATCTTCATGCCGTACGGCTGCACAGCGCGCCGCCCGCGAGCGTCGGAACCTCGCCGTGGCCGCTCAGGATCGGGTCGCCCGGAGCGCGGTCACCGCCACCGTCGAGAAGCTCATGGTGAAGCTGCCGCCCAGCCCGTCGATCGCCGCGCCGGTCGCTGTGACGAGCTCGGAAAGCTGCTCGGGCGGCAGCGTCGTGTGCGCGCCCTGCGTCGGCAACTGGTCCAGCCACTCGTCACGGCCGTAGACGAGCTCCCAGTCGTACCGCCACCGCTCTTGACCCTCGAAGTTGCCCGTCGCCCGCATCCCGTCGGCCGCCCGGTCGAGCATGGACGTGTAGAGCTGCACCGCCGTCGCGCCCGAGGTGTAGGCCCGCGCCATCATGCTGCCCGGCATCAATCGCTCGTAGACCGCCTGGAACGCCTCGGCCGCAGTCGGCGACGGCTGGCCCGCGTTCCAGAACAGGGCCAGCCGGCCGCCGTCCCGCAGCACCCCGGCCGCCTTGGCCGCGCCGGCCGTCGCGTCCACCCAGTGCCACGTCTGGCCGGCCACCACCGCGTCGAAGAGCCGCCCGCGCGGATCCCACTGCTCGACGGTGGCCACGTCGACCTCGAACCCGTCGCGCCGGCTGAACTCGGCCATCCGCGGATCCGGCTCGACCCCCAGCACCCGGCACCCGCGGCGCCGCAGCGCGCGGGCGACGATCCCCGTACCGATCCCGACGTCCAGGAAGGCGGGGCCGGGCGCGGCGGCCACGAGACGGTCGATCAGTTCCCGCGGATAGCGGGGGCGCGTCCGGTCGTACCGCTGGGCATCGATCCCGAAGGACTCGGCCACCTGTCGCAACTCGTGCGGCTCTTGAATGGGCATGCGCCCACTCCAATGGGCACATGCCCATTAGGGGAAGATTGGGGGATGCCGACCGGTGTGGCCTTGCGCGACGTACGACAGCAGCTCTTCGACGCTGCCGAAAGAGTCCTGGTTCGTGAGGGCGTCGGTGCCCTCACCAGCCGCGCCGTCACCACCGAGGCCGGCGTGGCCAAGGGCGTGCTGCACCGGCACTTCACCGACTTCGACGACTTCCTGGCCGCCCTGGTCGAGGACCGCATCGCCCGCCTCGGCCGCGACGCCGACGACCTGCAGGCCTCGGTCGGCGGCGGCCCGGTCGCGGCCAACGTGACCGTGGCGCTCTTCAACGTCTTCGGCTCGGTCGCCCTCGACATCGTCGCCCTGATCATCGCCCGCGACGACCTGCGGGCCCGGCTGCGCCGCAACCGCCCGGCCGGCATCCCCCTGCTGACCGAGGCCACCACCATGCTGGCGTCCTACCTGGCCCGGGAACGCGATCGGGGCCGCCTCCCGGCCTCGGCCGATGTGGACACCCTGGCCCTGACCCTGATCGGCACGGCCCACCTGGTCTTCGCCGGCCGCGACGGCACCCCACCCGACCCGGACGAGATCGAACGGCTGGTCGCCTCAATCCTCACCGGCGCCTGATCCAGCGGTGGCCCGCCTACCAGTGGCGGCCCGCCTGCCAGTGGTGGCCCGTCTGGTTCAGTGGTGGCCCGCCTGGTTCAGTGGTGGCCGTCGCCCGTTTCCTCGGCCCAGACCCGCCAGTTGTCGAGGACGCCGTAAAGCGACGGGGTGAGCCAGCCGGGGGCGGAGCGGCGGAAGACGCCCGGGTCCATGCGGCCGGCGTCGGTCGGCAGGGCACCCAGCAGGTGCGGGAGCATCTCGCTCAGGTTGGCCCAGTGCACCAGATCGGGGTTGGCCGGCCAAGCGCCGATGACCACGCCGGCCGGGATGCCGCGGCGGTTGAGCGCCTCCAGGGTCAGGGCGGTGTGATTGAGCGTGCCCAGGCCGGCCCGGGCGACCACGATGGTGCTGACGCCGAGTGCGGTGGCCAGGTCGGCCACCGTCCAGGACTCACCGGACGGGCGTACGCCCATCGGCACCAGAAGCCCACCGGCCCCCTCGACCAGCACCAGGTCGTGCTTGTCAGCCTCGGCCCGGATCGCGTCGACCACCTCGTACAGCTCCAGCGGCGGCATCTCGGCCACCGTGGCGGCGGCCAGCGGGGCCATCGGCTCAGGATATTCGGCCAGCGTACGGGCGGTGTCCGGCCCCGCTAGCCGGCTAATGACCTCAATATCGGTCGGACCACCGGTGGCAATGCCGGTCTGCCCCGGCTTGATCACAGCGACCCGCAGCCCCGACGCCTGCGCAGCCGCCGCCACCGCCGCCGTGACAATCGTCTTGCCGACGTCGGTGTCCGTCCCGGTCACCAGAACGATGCCGCGCCACTCCCCCGGCTCGCCCCGCCGCGGCTCGGCCTGCGCCGCAGGCGGCGGCGCCTGAGCGGAAAGCTCGGCTGCGATCTCAGCGCCGAGCGCTTCACCACTGGGAAGGTCATCCATCCCCAGCCCACTGCCGGCCGGCGCCGGTGAAACAGGCACACCCGCCGGTGCCGGCACACCGCCAGGCGCCGGTGAAACAGGCACACCCCCGGGCGCCGGCGATACAGGCACACCCCCGGGCGCCGGCGATACAGGCACGCCCCCAGGCGCCGGGGACACCGGCGACGGCTCAGCCGGCAGCGTCTCCGCCGCATCAGCAGCCGCTCCCTGGTCGCCCGGTTGACCGGCGAGTGACGAGACGGCCGGCGCCACTACGGACAACAGCTCGCCGCCGACGAGCCCTCTCTTCGACCCGCGGCGGGGCGCACCCTCACCGCTGGACGACGTGGTCGATGTCCCGTCCGGCCCAGCGGCACCTCGTTGAGAAACGCTGGAAGATTTTCCTTCATATCGCGCGGCGGAGGTGTCAAGTGCCTCCTCGGCCGGACCGATCGCAGTTTCCTCATGCTCCTCGGCCGCTGCGCGAGCCCCAGCCACCGACACCTCGGCTTCCTGCGCCGCGGGCGGCGAAGGCAGTTCGGCGGCGAACGGCTCAGCGGCCACGGGCGGCGAGGACCGCGCGGCAGCGGGCGACTCAGCGGTCGCGAGCGGCAAGGACGACTCGGCAGCGCGCGGCTCGACGGTCACGGGCGGCGAGGACGGCTCAGCAGCACGCGGCTCGACGGTCACGAGCGGCGGGGACGGCTCAGCAGCACGCGGCTCGGCCGTCTCCAGTGATGGGGGCGGCTCGGTGGGGAGGGCGCTCGGCGAGGCGGGGTCTGTCACCGGCTGGGAGCGGCCTGGAAGTGGGGGAAAAGTGAAGCCCTTGGCGCCGGGGCGGCCGGTGAAGATCACGTTGGCCGTGGGGAGGCGGGTGATGACCTCGGTGATGTCCGGGGAGGACGGGCCGGTGGGGGAAGGGCGGGGCTTGCTGCTCACGGGGCGCACTCCACGATCACGTCCAGGGCGCGGGCGAAGTCGTGGTCGGAGATGCCCGCGTTGAGGGTCAGGCGCAGGCGCGAGGTGCCGTCGGGGGTGGACGGCGGGCGGAAGCAGCCGACGGCGACGTCTCTGTCGCGGCAGTCGGCGGCCCACGCCAGGGCGGCCTCGGGGCCGGGCGCCAACACGGACAATACGCCCGCGGCCGGAGTGGCCACCTGGAAGCCGGCGGCCCGCAGACGCCCGACGGCCAGCGCGGCCCGCGAAGCCAGCAAGGCCCGGCGATCGTCCGCGCTCTGCGCGATCCGCAGAGCTTCTTGGACTCCGGATGCAACGGCGGGCGGCAGTGCGGTGTCGTAGATAAACGTACGGCCCGTGTCGACCAGATGATCGACGAACTGCACCGGGCCGGCGATCACCCCGCCGGCCCCGCCGAGAGCTTTGGAGAGAGTCGCGGTGACGACGACATCGGGGCGGCCGGCCAGCCCGGCCGCCGCCACACCCCCGGCACCCGCCGGGCCCAGCAGCCCCAGCGCGTGCGCATCGTCCACCAGCAACAATGCACCCCGAGCGGAGGTCACCTCGTGAAGCTCGGCCAGCGGAGCCAGATCCCCGTCCACGGAGAACACCGACTCGGTCACCACCACCGCCGTCGGCCGCCCCCCGATGCCCGCCCCGTCCGCGCCGGGGACGTCGCTCGGGACAGGAGAGGAAGCGACACCCGCGGCGAGGTGGGCGTCCAGGATTTCGGCGACCGTGCTGGGCGAGTTGTGCGGTGCGATCACCGTCTTCTTGGCGGCCAGGCGGCAGCCGTCGATCAGGGACGCGTGGTTGTAGGCGTCGGAGACGATCAGGTCGGTGAGGGCGGCCAGGCTTCGTACGGCGGCGAGGTTGGCCAGGTAGCCCGAGGAGAAGACCAGCGCCGCCGGTGCGCCCAGCCACGACGCGAGCGCCGTCTCCAGCGCGGCATGCTCCATCGTCGACCCGCGCACGAGTCTCGACCCGGTGGCCCCGAGCCCGTAACGCGTCAGGGCCTCGGTCGCGGCCGCGATCACGCGCGGGTGATCCGCCAGGCCGAGGTAGTCGTTGCCGGCCAGGTCGACGACGGAACGGCCGGGCGGGCGGGGCCGTAACTGACGGGTGAGCCCCGCCTTGGCCCTGCTCACGGCCAGGCGGTCCAGCTCTTCCAGCCAGCCCGACAAGACACCTCCAGCGATCACGAGAAGGGGAAACTATCACCCACCGATGACAATCCAACCGGCCCGGAAGGTCTGTAGGGTACGGGCATGCCCGAGATCCTCGAGAAGGCCCGCGCTCAGGTGCTCTCCGGCGGGACCGGCCTCGACGAGGGGCAGGTTCTCGAGGTGCTGCGCCTGCCCGACGATGATCTGCCGGAGCTTCTCCAGCTGGCTCATGACGTACGGACGAAGTGGTGCGGCCCGGAGGTCGAGGTCGAGGGCATCGTCTCGCTCAAGACCGGTGGGTGCCCGGAGGATTGTCACTTCTGCTCGCAGTCGGGGTTGTTCGCCTCGCCGGTGCGTTCGGTCTGGTTGGACATTCCGTCGCTGGTCGAGGCGGCCCGGCAGACCGCCGCGACCGGGGCCACGGAGTTCTGCATCGTGGCCGCCGTGCGCGGGCCGGACAAGCGCCTGATGAGCCAGATGCGTGAGGGTGTGAAGGCCATCCGGGAGGCGGTGGACATCCAGGTCGCGGCCAGCCTCGGCATGCTCACCCAGGAGCAGGTCGACGAGCTGGTCGAGATGGGCGTGCACCGGTACAACCACAATCTGGAGACCTGCCGCTCGCATTTCCCCCATGTGGTCACCACCCACTCGTGGGAGGAGCGCTGGAGCACCCTGCGGATGGTGCGCGACTCCGGCATGGAGGTCTGCTGCGGCGGCATTCTCGGGCTGGGCGAGTCGATCGAGCAGCGGGCCGAGTTCGCGGCGCAGCTGGCCGAGCTCGACCCGCACGAGGTTCCGATGAACTTCCTCAACCCGCGTCCGGGCACGCCGCTGGGTGATCAACCGGTGGTCGAGGGCAGGGACGCGTTGCGCGCCATCGCCGCCTTCCGGCTGGCGATGCCCCGCACCATCCTGCGGTACGCCGGCGGCCGCGAGATCACTTTGGGCGACCTCGGTACGCGGGACGGCCTGCTGGGCGGCATCAACGCGGTGATCGTCGGCAACTACCTGACGACGCTGGGCCGCCCCGCGACCGAGGATCTGGCGCTGCTCGAAGACCTGAAGATGCCGGTCAAGGCCCTGTCGCAGACGCTGTAGCCCGATGTTCTGCGACCGCTGCGGCAACCCCGCCACCGAAGGCGACCACACGCCCTGCGACCGGGCCCGTGCTCTGGAGCCCCCGCGCTACTGCACCCAGTGCCGCCGCCGGATGAAGGTCCAGGTCGTCCCCACCGGCTGGACCGCCACCTGCGTCGAACACGGCACCCGCACCTCCTAGCAACCGCCCGGCCGCCGGCCGCGCCGATGTAGGGGCGGCCCGCCCACCGTATTAGGGGCCGCCGCAGCCTCGCACGTCCTAAGAGATTGCGGGGGTCTGCTCCCCCACCGGGTGCTCGGCCGGGACCGGGAGGGTGACGCTGACCATCGGGCCGTCGCGGTCGGTGGTGCCGGGGCCGGCGCGGCGCAGGGTGCGGAGCATGGCGACGTTGTCGGCGGCGGTGTGGGCGACCACGGCGGTGAGGTTGCTGCGCTCGGCGTGGGCGAGGAGGCGGCGCAGCAGGGCGGTGCCGATGCCGCGGCGCTGCCAGGCGTCCTCGATCAGCAGGGCGATCTCGCCCAGGTCGCCCTCGGTGAGGAGGTTGGCCATGGCCACGACGCGGTCGCCCGCGACGACCAGCAGCGTGCGGCCGGCGCCGGACGGTTCGAGCAGGCGCCGCAGGCGGGCGTCGGCCGGGCTGCCTCCGCCCAGGTAGCGGCGCTGCAGGGTGGCGGCGGAGCTGCGCTCGTGCAGACGGCGTACGGCCTCGAGGTCCTCCGCGGTTGCCGGGCGGACCGTCAGCTCGGTGCCGTCGGGCAGCAGCAGGGTGGACTGCTCGCGCCGGCGGCGCAGCATCGCGCCGGAGATCTCGACCAGGGCCTGCGCCCGCGCATACTCGGCCGGGGTGAAAGCAGGGGCGTTGCGCAGCACCTCGAGGGAGCCGCCGGCCGGGTCGGCCAGCCGCATGCGCTCGGCGTCGTGGCCGGGGCGGCCGGTCAGCGGCTCGGGCCGCCAGCGGACCTCGGTCGCGTCGAGCAGGGCGACCAGGGCCTCGCCGAGCGTGTCGGGCTCGTGCACCAGGCGGCCGGCCAGGGCGAGGGCCCGAGTCGGTTGATCGGCCAGGCCCTGGGCCTCGGCCCGGGTGACGAACGCGTTGCGGCCGCGGCCCTTGGCGATCGCGGTGAGCAGCTCGGTCTCGGTCATCGAGTCGGGCGCGTCGACCAGGAAGTCGTCGACCGCGCCCGCCTCGGTGGTGTGCACCTGAACGGCCAGGATGTTGACCGACCGCAGGGCCAGGCTCGCGGTCAGGACGGAAAGGTAGCCCGGCCGGTCGTCGACCGTTGCCCGGATCCGCCACAGCGCCATCTCCGGCACCCCTTTCGCGGATTACTACGTCGGCTGTACCGACACCAATACTGCCCCGCGGGTGTTAACCGGACATTGCCTGAGCTGGGATTAGAGGTGCGAGACCAGTCACATCGGATTGGCCACCGCGGGTACGCTCGCCGGGTCCAGGCGGTCGCCCAGGATCACCGCCGCGGCCCGGACGAGCTGGGCCACCCGGTCGACCTCGGTGACGTGGAAGGCCGCCGCCGGCAGCTCCTCGTCGGCCGAGCGGGCGATCACCAGCACGAGTCCGGCCCGGCCGAACGGCGCCACCGCGTACTTGGTGTTGTCGGGCCCGGTCAGCGGGCGGGCCCGCAGCGGGGTGACCTCGGGCAGCTGCAGCGGGGCCGGGGCGCGCCAGCTGGCGTACGCCACGGCGGGCTCCGTATTCATGGGCCGGGGCGCGTTCGACCGGGAGGCCCAGTCGGCCGGCACCACGGCCGCGGCGGCCCAGTCGGCGGCCAGCAGGGCCGGGACGGCGTCGACCAGGGTGGCCAGGCCGTCGGCCGGGTTGGCAGCGACCTGGGCCAGCAGCTCGGCGTCGTGCCCGCCGTTGACGGGAGCGCCGATCGCCTTCCAGACGCCGTCGACCTGGACGCCGGGGATGGCGGCGAGACCGGCCAGCAGGCGTTCCACGCGGGAGGCGCCGGGCCAGACGACGGTGAAGTCGTCGACGGCGCGGCCGCCGAGGCGCTCGAGCACCACGACCTGGACGATGTCCGCACCGGCGACGCCGAGCGTGCGCGCGACCTGGCCGAGGGCGCCGGGACGGTCCGGCAGGGTGACTCGAACCCGCAGCAACATGCAACTCCTCCCGTCGTCGGACGGCACAGCAAGGCCGCCCGTTGGCATACAGCCTGCCAACTCGGCATTTCGCCCCGGTTGCGCGGCCGTGTCCCCGTGGTCAAGACCTACGGATACGCCACGTCACGGGAGTATCGTCGGAGCGTGATCTGCGCAGCCTGCCGCGAGAAGCAGCACGACAAGTGCCGCGGTGGCTCGTGGTGTGATTGCCAGCACCGCCCACCCGAGCCGACCCCGCCGGCCACGGGCTCACCCGGCCCCTGAGGCCGTCCTCGCCCAGGTCGCGTTGCTCGGGAACTCGGTGTCGTCCGGCGTGGTCAGGAACAGCTCGCCGGCCCGGGCGAAGCCCGGCTCCAGCGCGTCGGCCACGAATGCGCCGACATCACGGCCGGTGAGCCAGCCCGGCTCGCTCGCCCCGCCGTCCCAGTCCTCGGTGACGATCGGGGTGTAGACGTCGACCTCGTGCAGCCGCACGGCCTTGCCGGCCATCTCGGCCTGGAGCACGCGCATCATCATGGCCTGGGCCGCCCCGGTGATCGAGATCGGGCCGGAGCCCGCGACCGCCAGCACCGAGGCGATGCCGCCGAGCGCCAGGTAGACCGAGTCGGCCCGCTCGGCGAGCGCCGGCAGGAAGGCTCGGGCGACGGTGAAGTGGCTGGTCAGATTGTCGGCGAGGATGCGCTGCCAGGTGGCCGGGTCGACCTCGGTGAGCGGCGCGCCCTCCCACCACTCGCCCAGCGTGGCCACCACCGCGTCGATCGGCCCGAGCCGGGCCACGATCTCGTCCCGGAGCCGCTCCCCATCCGACAAGTCCGAAATGTCGCCAACAAAGCCGAAGAGCTGCCCAACGCCGGGCGGCGGGGAGGCAGGGCTGGGCGGCGGAAGCGTGGGGCTGGGCGGCGGCGGGGAGGTAAGGCTGGGCGGTGGGAGCGCGGCGCTGGGCGGCGGCGAGGCGAGGCGGGCGCGGAGCCGGTCGAGCTTGGCCTGACTCCGGGACGGCACCGCGACCAACGCGCCGCGGGCGAGAAGCTCCCGCACGACGACGGTCCCGGCGCGGCCGGTGCCGCCCGCGACGACATGAACACGGCCCGAGAGAGTCACCGCGCAACCGTATCGAAGATGGGCGCGCCTCCCGCGTACGGCCAAGATCTTGTGGATAACTCTGTGTATGAGCACCAGAAGTTGTGGACAACGCGTGCCAACCGACTCCGAGTGCGTCTTTTGTCGTACCCCTGGTGCACGATGATCAGCGTGTCTGACGAAGCTGCCCTTCCCCGCGGCGGAAAACAAAATGACAAATCGGCTGAGGACCCCGTCGGGCGGGTCCTGGGTACAGCCGATGCCACCCCGCTGCAGTTCTGGACGGCCGTCTCCCCCGGCAGCTACCTGCAGCTCGACGACGTCGTGGTCACCCAGCGCGATCTGCCGGACCGCGAGCCGGTCACCATCGCCGGCGTGGTCACCCAGGTCCGGGCCCGGCACGAGGGCGCCCAGTTCGACTCGGACGTCTTCTCGATCGCCGACGGCACCCTCCCGGCGATGGTGCAGGAGGCGGCCGAGATCACCACGACCCGGGTCGACCCCGAGCTGTACGTGCCGCCCGCCCCCGGCGCCGTGGTGCACCGCGCGTCCGGCGAGGCCCGCGACGCCGCCCTGCACTTCGACCGCATGGAGCGGCGCATCCCGATGGGCACCGGCCGCGACGGGGTCCCGGTCTTCCTCAACGCCGACTTCCTCGACGGCACCCGCGGCGCCCATGTGTCCATCTCCGGCATTTCCGGCGTGGCCACCAAGACCAGTTTCGCCACGTTCCTGCTCTACTCGGTGTTCCGGTCGGGCCAGCTCGGCGCGGACGGCGCCAACGCCCGCGCCCTGATCTTCAACGTCAAGGGCGAGGACCTGCTGTTCCTCGATCACCCCAACACCAAGCTCGACGAGTCGACGCGTGCGGCTTACAAGCTCTTGGAGCTTCCAGCCAACCCCTTCCCGGATGTACGCGTTTACGCGCCTCCGCGCGCGGGTGACTCCTCCGGCGCGCCCGATGTCAGCAGCCGGCTCACCGGTGTCGACGCGTTCTACTGGACGCTCGAGGAGTTCTGCTCGGCCCGCCTCCTGCCGTACGTCTTCGCCGACGCCGACGACGAGCGCCAGCAGTACACGATGGTCGTCCACTCGGTCACCGCCCATCTCAACCGCTACGCGGTCCCGGCCGAGGGCGGCATCAGCATCGACGGCCGCCGCATCGGGTCGTACGGCGATCTCGTCGACCACATCGTCGAGCAGCTCACCGACGACGACACCCGCTCGACCTGGGCCGGCAGCGCGGTCAACATGGGCACCGTCAACGCGTTCGCCCGCCGGCTGATCGGCAGCAAGCGCGACCTCTCCCGGCTGATCCGCGGCGATCTGGCCCAGCGCCGCCCGCATCAGATCAAGACCGCCGAGTCGGCCCAGGTCACCGTGGTCGACCTGCACAACCTGCCCGACCGGGCGCAGCGGTTCGTGGTCGGTGTGACGCTCAAGACCGAGTTCGAGGAGAAGGAGAAGTCCGGCACCGGCCGGCCGCTGCTCTTCGTCGTCCTCGACGAGCTCAACAAGTACGCGCCGCGCGAGGGCACCTCCCCGATCAAGGAGGTGCTGCTCGACATCGCCGAGCGGGGCCGCTCGCTCGGGGTGATCCTGATCGGCGCCCAGCAGACGGCCAGCGAGGTCGAGCGCCGCATCGTGACGAACTCGGCCATCCGGGTGGTCGGCCGGCTCGATCCGGCCGAGGCCGCGCGCCCGGAGTACGGCTTCCTGCCGCCCGCGATGCGCCAGCGTGCCCTGCTGGCCCGGCCGGGCACGATGTTCGTCAACCAGCCCGACATCCCGGTCCCGCTGTGCGTGGAGTTCCCGTTCCCGGCTTGGGCCACCCGCAAGTCCGAGTCCGGTCCCCCGCCCACGAGCACCATGAAATCCATAGTCCAAGGCGCCGACCCGTTCGCCGTCGTCGGCGGCCGCAGCAGTGCTGCGTCTACCCGCGGCGGAAAACCCATGTCAACCGATTACACCGACGACGACATTCCGTTCTAAGGTTCCGCGATGCGCATCCTGCACACCTCCGACTGGCACGTCGGCAAGGTCCTGAAGGGCCGGAACAGGCACGAGGAGC
Source organism: Actinoplanes sp. NPDC049598 (assembly GCF_040675435.1). NCBI lineage: Bacteria > Bacillati > Actinomycetota > Actinomycetes > Micromonosporales > Micromonosporaceae > Actinoplanes > Actinoplanes sp. NPDC049598. The sequence continues at coordinate 77,451 of NZ_JBFAOX010000023.1, forward strand.
ACATCCGCGTCCTGGCCCAGGTCGTCGAGGTGGCCAAGGCCGAGCGACCCGACCTGGTGATCATCGCGGGTGATCTCTACGACACCGCGGCCCCGACCGCCGACGCCACCCGCGTGGTCACCCGGGCGCTGTCGGCGCTGCGCAAGACCGGGGCCCGGGTGGTGGCGATCGGCGGCAACCACGACAACGGGGCCGCCCTCGACGCGCTGCGCCCGTGGGCCGACGCGGCCGGCATCGAGCTGCGAGGCTCGGTGCTGACCAACCCCGAGGACCTGCTGATCACCGGGCAGACCGAGGAGGGCGAGCGCTGGCAGCTGGTCGCCCTGCCGTTCCTGTCCCAGCGGTACGCGATCCGCGCCGCCGAGATGTACGAGCTCACGGCGGCCGAGGCCAGTCAGACGTACGCCGATCACCTGGGTCGTCTGATCGCGAAGCTCAGCGAGAAGTTCGCCGACCCGGGCGTGATCAACCTGCTGACCGCCCACCTGACGATCTTCGGGGCGACCACCGGCGGCGGCGAGCGCGAAGCGCACACGGTCATGGGCTACGCCGTGCCCGCGACCGTCTTCCCGCAGAACACGCACTACGTCGCCCTCGGTCACCTGCACCGCTCCCAGCAGGTGATCGCGCCGTGCCCGACCCGTTACAGCGGCAGCCCGCTCGCCATCGACTTCGGCGAGGAGGAGAACATCCCGTCGGTGGCCATGGTCGAGGTCGGCGTCGATCGGGCGGCCCGGGTCCGCGACGTGCCGATCTCCTCGGCCATCGCCCTGCGCACGGTGCGCGGCACCCTCGAACAGCTCGCCACGGTGAACCTTCCGGACGCCTGGCTCCGTGTTCTGGTGCGCGAGAAGCCACGGGTCGGCCTGCGCGAGGACGTGCAGGAGCTGCTGCCCAACGCGCTCGAGGTGCGGATCGACCCCGAGATGATGCCGGACAAGACGGGAGAGCGGATGGCGCAGCGAGCCGGCCGGTCCCCGCGCGAGCTCTTCGGCGACTACCTGGACAGCAAGGACAACGCCGAGGACGGCGTCCGCGAGCTGTTCGACGAGCTGTACGACGAGGTGAGCACCAACAAATGAGGCCCATCCGACTCGACATGGCCGGGTTCACCGTCTTCCGGGACGAGACCACGGTGGACTTCACCGACGCCGACTACTTCGCGCTGGTCGGGCCGACCGGCTCGGGCAAGTCGACGGTGCTCGACGCGATCACGTTCGCCCTCTACGGCACGGTCCCGCGCTGGGGTGGCGCCCGCGGCATCGTCAACGCGCTCGCCCCCTCGGCCACCGAGGCCCGCGTCCGCCTGGTCTTCGAGTCGGCCGGCGACCGCTATGTGGCGACCCGGGTCGTCCGCCGCGACGGCCGGGGCAACGTCAAGACGGCCGGGGCCGGCCTGCAGCTCATGCCGCCCGGCTTCGACGTGACCAAGCTCGACACCGGCATGGACCTCGACGACCTGGGCGACGTCCTCGCGGGCACCCCGGCCGAGATGGACGAGGCCGTGCTGCACGCCGTCGGCCTGCCGTTCGAGCAGTTCACCAGCTGTGTCGTGCTGCCGCAGGGCCAGTTCGCCGACTTCCTGCACGCCAAGCCGGCCACCCGCCAGCAGATCCTGGTCAACCTGCTCGGCCTGCACGTCTACGAGGAGGTGCAGACCAAGGCGACCGGTCGCGCGCAGACCGCCGAGGGCAAGCTCGCCGTCGTCGACCAGAACCTGGCCGGCCTGGCCGACGCCACGGACGAGGCCGTCGAAACAGCTCAAGCCCAGGTCGTACGCATGCGCGAGCTGACCGCCGCGGTCGAGCAGGCGGTGCCCGGGCTGCAGGACAAGCGGGCCGCCGAACAGGCCGCCGCCACGAAGCGGGACGAGCTCGACGCCGAGCTGCGGCAACTGGGCTCCGTGCGTACACCCGCCGGAAGCGTGGAAACCGCCGGCGTGACGGCGGCCGCCAGGGCGACCGCCGCGGAGGCCGCGGAGGAGGTCCGGGCCGCGGAGGAGAAGGAAGAGAAGGTACGCGGTGAGCTGGCGGCCGCCGGCGACGCGGGCTCGCTGAGCCTGATGCTGGACCGGCACGCCGAGTTGCAGCGGCTGACCGGGCAGGAGGAGTGGTTCGCGGGCGAGGTGTCGGTCGCGGATGTCGAGCACAAGGACGCGGTGGCGGCGGCCGAGCTCGCGCACAGTGAGAACCTGGGCGCGGCCCAGCTGCTGGAGCAGGCCCGGCTCGACTACACGGAGGCCCAGCGTACGGATCGGGCGGCGGCTCTGCGGGCGCATCTCGCGGTGGGCGATCACTGCCCGGTGTGTGAGCAGACAGTGACGACCGTGCCGGCCGTGCCCGAGGGCTCGGCGGTGCGCGCGGCCGAGGCGGCGGGCAAGGCCGCCCGGGCCGCGGCCGAGGCCGCCGAGCAGACCTGGAAGCAGCGGGACGCGGTCGCGCGCAAGCTGGAGAGCAACCTCGAGCGCAAACGCGCCCAGTACGAGCACCACCTGTCGCGGCTCGCCGAGGCCCGCGCGGCGGTCGCCGAGTCGCCCGGCGTGGAGGCTCTGCAGCGGCGGCTCGACGAGCTCGGCCGGCTCCAGAAGCACCTCGACGAGGCCGCTTCCCGGGTGCGGACGGCGCGCGCCGCGCATCGGAAAGCCCAGGCCGCGGTGGTGGCGGCCGAGGAGAAGCAGCGGACGGCTTGGCGCGAGTTCGATGCCGTACGGGACGGGGTCGCCCGTTTCTCTCCCCCGCCGGCCGATCGTGATGATCTGGCCGGGGCGTGGGCGGCGCTCGTAACCTGGGCCGGCGAGCTGGTCGTGTCGCGGCGTTCCGCCCGTGAGGTCGCCGACGAGGCGGTTGCGGCAGCCCACCGCTCCGTCTTGTCCGCCATCTCGGATATTTCCGACTTGTTTGCGACGGCCGGAGTTGCGGCTCCCGCCCAGTCGTCTTCGGCCGACCTCATCCGGGCCGCGGCCGTGGCCGCCGAACGGGCCGAGGCGGCGTGGAAACGGCTCGACGACCGCCGCACTCAGGCCGCTGAGCTCTCGGAACAGCGGATGCTGCTGCAGCGGGAAAGCCGCGTCGCCAAGGCGCTGGCCGGTCACCTGCGGGCCAACAACTTCGAGCGCTGGCTGCTCGAGGAAGCCCTCGACCTGCTCGTCGGCGGCGCGTCCCGGATCCTGCGGGAGCTGACCGGCGGCCAGTACGATCTGATCCACGACAAGGGCGAGTTCTTCGTCATCGACCACCACGACGCCGGTCTGCGCCGCGCCGTCCGCACGCTCTCCGGCGGCGAGACGTTCCAGGCTTCGCTGGCCCTCGCGCTGGCCCTGTCCGAGCAGCTCGCCGGCATGTCGACCACCGCCGCCAGCCTCGAGTCGATCGTGCTCGACGAGGGTTTCGGCACCCTCGACGCGGCCACCCTGGACGTGGTCGCGGCGACGCTGGAGAACCTGGCCGCCCGCGGCGACCGCATGGTCGGCGTGGTCACCCACGTCAACGCGCTCGCCGAGCGCGTACCGGTCCGGTTCGAGGTGCGCAAGGACGCGCGTACCGCCCATGTGGAAAGGGTTGGCTTTTGACCAGGATGTACGTGGACGCGTGGGACCCGTCGTACGGCGCCTCCTACGAGGGCGCCGACGGCGGTGACGGCCCGTCGTCGGCCAGCAGCGCCCAGGTCGACACCGACGTCGAGGTTCCCGCCGCCGAGTGGGCCCCGATCGACGTGTCCACGTCCGTCCGTTCCCCCGACGTCGTCTTCCTGGTCGACGGTGTCCGCCGCAACGACGCCGGCCTGTGGACCGCCGAAGAGGACGGCACCTCCTACGCCGGCCTGGCCGCCTCCTACGCCGCCGGCGTGGTCCGCTGCGACCTGGTCCGCGGCCAGGCCGAGCTGGCCATGGCCCGCGTCGGCCGGGGCCTGTTCACCGCCAGCCCCACCGCCTCCGACGTCCAGGCCGGCACGGTCCGCTACACCGTCCACCGCATCGAGGGCGCCGGCGAGGCCTCCAAACTGCCCGCCGCCGTACAGCCCTCCCTGACCGCCCTCGAAATCGACATCTCCTCCGAGGCCCGCGCCGCCGGCTCCGACGGCGCCGACCTCCTGGTGGTAGACGGCCCCCTGCGCAACCGCCGGCAACTCCCCCGCACCATCGGCTACGTCAAGACCCAGCAGAAGCAGTACCTCCCCGGCGCCCTCACCCCGGTGGTCACCTCGCTGCGCCCCGGCCAGCGCACCCCCGTCTTCCACCTGGGCACCGTCTGGGGCGGCTGGTCCTGGTACCTCAGACTCCCCGGCGGCTCCGGCGCCCCCTGGTCCGGCATCGTCCGCGTCGAATGCTCCCCCGACCTCACCCCCGACGAGGCCATCGAACTGGCCGACCTCTCCAGCGCCACCCTGCCGCGCTTCGCCTCAGCCTCCTACAAGGACCCGCGCGCCCCACAGAACCTGGTCCCCATCGCCGGCCTGGAACGCCGCCTCCGCACCATGCTGGGCGACGCCCGCTTTCTGCATCGAGCCCTGATCAAGGCCACGTCCCTGACCCGCTGACGCCGCGCTGACGTTCGACCCCCCGGTCCCGGCCGGGGTAGACCGCCCCGGTCGCACCAGCGCCTATCCCGCGCTCGTTCAGGCTCCGCGCAAGCGACCATGAAGCCCTCAGGACCTCAGTACACTGATGTGCCGAATTGAGTGCATCGGATTGCATGGCCGTGCGCACATTCACTGGCGCAGGTCGCGCCGCGCGGAGGCGTTTTAATATTATTCTGCGCGTCTTGAGATTGAACCTTTAGTTTTGATCACGTCCGTCGGCAACTAACGATTCCGGGATGAATGGGTCGACGGCAAGTTGCCAACGAATGCTATTCATGTATGCGGGGCTCCATGGATGGAACGGCGTATTGCGCTCAGCCTTGGGCGGCGCGATGTCATCCGAGCTTACGTTAATGCCCTCGAGTCTCTCGATTGGCAACACCTCCATCACATTATTGAGGTAGTGGATTGTTGCCGACAGCAGCCGGTCCGTTAATATTCCGGGGTCAGCGAAAGAAAATTCATCCGTGATATGCCGCACTCCCCATGACTTCATGCCGCCCAGCTTCTCGAAGTAGTGACGTAGCTCACGTCCATAGGATTTCGGTAGCCTGATTGCCAACCGATCATGAGGGCGTTCGCCATCTTGGATCATGAGCGGACTGAGGGCCGCATGATGAATGGTGTTCCGCAGTACCTTGAGGGCGCAGAGCATCCGCCAGCCATCCGACCCCTTGCGGAAGATTTCGGTGATCGGCCTGCAAACTTTTTCAGCCTCTTTGATCCAGTTTGCGTTGCCAAAGCTCGGGTTGTCCCGCCCCGGCAGGCCGTACAGCAGACTGATCGCGGCGGCTGCTGCGTCCAGAGCGGCCAGCAACATCAGTGCGAGAATGTCGAAGGAAGATGCCACGTCATCGTTGGAACTGTTTGACCGACTCCTATTTAATGCAATATGGACCCGGTCCCGCGCCTGCAGCGCTTGACTCAAGCGACTTATCACTGATTCGGCTTCGTATATCCAGCCACCTTCCCCTCGAAGTTCCGATTGCTTGCGGAACACCGATCGCCATCGCCAGCTCCAAGGTAGGCAACCACAGGCTCCTACCCAGTAAAACTCATGCGTTCCGGAAGTGACTTGACCGTTGAAGTCGAAGTGTCGGTAAATTGTCGGTCGATCCTGCGCCCGCAGATAGAGACCGACTATAGCGATACCCTCGGCGACTGACGTCATCCGACAGTTCAGGACGAAGCGGTCCGACTTCAATAGATGATCGCGCGTCGTGATGAATATGTCGGCGTTGATCGCCACAGCCACCGTGGCCGCCCTGCCGTCGAGCAACCTCTGCCGCACATCCGAATCATCTGCGCTTGACTGGCTTGCGATCGGGCCAGCAACCATGTGGATTAAGCCACGGTCGAATGAGGCGAGCCGCTCGCTTCCAGGACCGGAACCTACCCTGACGTCTAGCATCCCATCGCCGAACGATAATTCGCCGTGTGGGGATACATCAACCCAGCCCGGCGGCACTTGGTCAGCATTCTCTGTGGTGAAAGCAAGCTCATCCGGTGGGCCGTTATCGCGGTACCGCCAGAACTCGACCGACGGATCGGTGAGTAGACCTGCCAAGATCTCATTCAGAGTGAACTTTCCTGACGCGACTGCCGGCCAGGCATCCGCATCGATAAGTACACGTAGCTTGCGCAGTCGCCGCTGACCGTCAAATGGCCAAAGTGGCGGCTCATTGTCCGTATCGGTCCAGGTGAGATGGCGTCGAGAGTCAGTTGACTGTGCATGTAAGCGAGGGATCAAGAATAGTCCTCAACGTCCGGGGTGAGCTAAGCAATCTCGGCGGTTGGTACGACGTTAGCCGGGGCAGTGAGGCAGCGGCGCACTCTCATGCGGTCGATCAGGCGCGCCGGGCCGGCGGGAACTGACTACCCGCGTCCTCCGCCCGGACGGCGTTAGCTGACCGTCGATGCAATCGGGTAGCCGGTCGTGGCCACCTCTGTGCGAACCGCGGCGAGGCTCGACTCCGGGTTCAGCGCCCGGACCACCTCGTCGGTGAGCGGGCGCAGGGCCGCGACGTGCGCCACCGCATCCTGGTCGATCTGGGTCTCGTAGTAGTCGCCGGCGAAGTCGACGTACTCGTTGACGATGTCGTCGCACAGGATGCTGAGCCGGTCGGTGCCGTCCGGGCTGATGTCGTAGGGGCCGAGGGACGGCGGAAACGTGATGCCGGCGCCGGCGTGCCAGCGGTCGTCGGTGGTTCGTCGCCACAGCACCGCTGTCGCGATCAGGTCGTCGCCGTCGCAGAACGCCGGCTCGCTGAGGTGTCCGGCGAACTCCGGCGGCAGCCCGTCGAGCAGTCCCGGCCAGAGCGCCATATCGTCATCGGCGGCATAGGGCGACATCGCGGACTCGTGGTCGAACAGCCGGATGAACACGCCCGCCTCGCTGAAGACGATGGTGTACTCGTCGCCGCCGCCGTTGCTCATCAGCGCTGCTTCGTCGTCGCCCCAAGCGGTGTAGCTGTAGTACTCGTAGCCGGTGCCCTGGATCAACTCCAGAACGGCCAGGGCCCGGCACCGGTCGCGTAGCACGGGAATCGAGGGCAGGCGGCCGACGATGTCGTAGACGTTCACCGGCTGACCTTACGAGCCTCGGTCAGCGGCCGGTCCAGCAGCTGAGTTCCATGCCGTCCTCGACTGGGAAGTCGATGCTGACGTAGCCGTTGGCTGGGTTGCGGACGTAGGACAGGTAGTTGCTCATCGAGTCGAATGTGGAGTCGTCGGCGACGATCAGGGCGCCCGGGGCGAGCCGGTCCTCGAGCAGGCGCAGGACGGGCAGGCACATCTCTTTCCAGCCGTCGAGCAGGGCCAGGCCGATCGGGCCCTCGACTGTGCCCAGGGTGGTCAGGGCGTCGCCCTCGAGCACGGTCACCAGGTCGCTGAGCCCGGCCTCCTCGATATGGGCGCGGGCCGCCTTGACCTTGGTCGCGCTGAGCTCCGTCGCGGTGATGTGCCCGATCCCGTTGTCGCGCACGGCGGCGGCGAGGTACAGGGTCGAGATTCCGTACGAGGTGCCGAACTCGACCACCGTCTGCGGCCGGGCCGCGCGGGCCAGGGCGTAGAGCAGGTCGCCGCCGCGTGCCGAGATCGGCATGTAGATGTCTTCCAGGAGGTCGGAGCGCTCCTGGGCGGTGATCGTGGGTGCGGGCCGGCCCGGCGAGCGCTCGTCGTCGTGCTCGGCCTCGGTGAACAGCCGGGCGATCAGGTCGCGGACCGCGGGATCGTGCAATGTCGTCGTCATGCCGGAAGACTAGACGCAACGTTGCGTCTACGGAAGCCTCGGATCTTGTAACGTCTCGGAAAGCGGGAGGGGAGCGGGAAGGAGCGCACGATGCATCACGGCAACCGGCACGGCCGGAGCGAGGCGGCGCGCGAGGCCGTGCTCCAGGCGGCGGACGACCTCGTTGCCGAGATCGGCTACGCCAAGGTGACCATCGAGGGCATCGCCGCCCGGGCCGGCGTCGCCAAGCAGACGATCTACCGGTGGTGGCGCTCCAAGACCGACATTCTGGTCGACGCGTTCGCCGCCGACAGCGCCCAGGAGCTGACGCTGCCCGACACCGGCGCCTTCCGCACCGACCTGCGCGCCCACCTCGATGAGCTGGTCCGCTTTCTCGAGGTGTCCGACTCGGGCGCGGTGTTCCGGGCTTTGACCGGTCAGGCCCAGCACGATCCGGAGCTGGCCACCCGGCTGCGCGCGGAGGTTCTGCCCCGGCTGCGGGCCCGCGACCGGGTGCCGTTCGACCGGGCGGTGGCGCGGGGCGAGCTGCCCGCCGACGCCGACATCGACCTGCTTGTCGACCAGGTGGTCGGGCCGATCCACTTCCGGGTGCTCGTGACCGGCCAGCCTGTGACCTCCGCACTGCTGGACGCGCTGGTCACCCAGGCCGGCGGTAGATGACGGCCGATCGGGTCAGAGGAGGGCGGCGATCTCCGCCAGCTTGGTCAGGGTGGCCCAGTTGCGTTCGGTGCCGTGCAGGCCCAGGCGGCGGGCGACCATGGCCGCGTTCACCGGGTTGCCGTGGACTCGGTCGCCGTAGTCGAGGTAGACCTCGCGGTCCCGCAGGCGGATCTCGGCGTGTTCTTCCAGGAGCTTGGCTCGGGCGGCGGGTGGGTGGTCGGCCAGGAAGATGACGCGCAGGTGGGTGGGGCGGGTCAGGGCCGCGGCGGGGAAGGGGTTGGCGGCGAGGATCTCGGTGAGGCGGTCGTGGCTGCGGACCATCACCGGCTCGTTGAGGTTGAAGTCCTCGCGCAGGACCTTGTGGATGATGGGGCCGACGTCCAGGTCGGAGCGGACCAGCACGTTGCCGCTCTGCAGGTGGGTCTTGGCGCCCGGCAGGCCGGCTGAGGACAGGGACGCCCGTAGGGCAGCCATGGGCACCTTGTTGCGAGCGCCGAGGTTGACTGCTCGCAACAAGGCCACCCAGACGGTCATTCGGTCAGCTTAAGAGGGGGCCGCGGGGTGGGCGGGGCCGGCAGGTCCTCGACCGGGTCCAAGGGGAACGATTTCTCCTGGCCGGCGGCCAGTTGCACCTCCTCGCCCTGGTGGCGGAAGGTGATGGGGGCCTGCCGGGCCGCGTACGTCACGCTGTCGGGAGTGACCGCGACGGAGAGCCGGCAGTCACGCCAGCGGAGCCGGAAGGCGAGGCGCTGGAAGCGCGGGGGCAGCCGGGGAGCGAAGGACAGTTCGGGGCCGTGGTCGCGGAGGCCGCCGAAACCCATGACCAGGGTGGTCCAGGCGCCGGCGCAGGCGGCGATGTGCAGGCCGTCGCCGCCGGATTCGCCGGTGCCGCGCAGGTCGAGCAGGGCCGACTCGGTCAGGTATTCGTGGGCGCGACTCAGGTGTCCGAGCTCGGCGGCGAGCACGGCCTGTACGGGGGCGGACAGGGAGGAGTCACGGACCGTGCGGGCCTCGTAGTACTCGAAGTTGCGGCGCTTCTCGTCGAGGGTGAAGGCGTCGGGGCGCTTCATCATGGCGAGCACCAGATCGGCCTGCTTGATCACCTGCTTGCGGTAGAGGTTCAGGTAGTGGTGGTGGAGCATGAGCGGATAGTCCTCGTCCGAAAAGTCCCATGCCGGCAGGCGGGTGAAGCCGGCTGACTGATCGTGGACCTCGCGCTTCTCGTCGTAGGGCACGTGCAGGCGCACATCGACGCCGGCGGCCCGCAGGTTCTGCTCGGCCATCAGGTTGGTGAAGATGTTGTCGTCCATCAGGGCCGTGTACTCGTCGGGCCCGGTGACCCCGGCGATGTGCGCGGCCCCGTCGTCGTCGAAGTAGACGACGGACTGCCACATGCGGGCGGTCTCGTCGATCAACTCTCGGCCCACCGAACGCATGAAGTCCTCGTCGCAGGTGGCCTTGTAGTAGCGCAGCACGGCGTCGGCGATGTCGGCGTTGACGTGCAGCGCGGCCGTGCCGGCGGGCCAGTAGCCGGAGCATTCGGGGCCGCTGATCGTGCGCCACGGGAACGCCGCGCCGTCGAGCCGCAGCTCACGAGCCCGGTCCCGAGCGGCCGGAAGAGTGCTGTGCCGCCAGCGCAGGGCCAGCCCGGCGCACTGCGGATGCGTGTACGTGAGCACGGGCAGCACGTACGTCTCGGTGTCCCACAGGGTGTGCCCGTCGTAGCCGTTGCCGGTCAGGCCCTTGGCCGGGATCGGGTGCGGGCCGGCCTGGGCCGCCGCCTGCAGCACGTGGAACAGGCCGAACCGGGCCGCCTGCTGAATGTCCGGGTCGCCGTCGACCTCGACGTCGGCCCCGTCCCAGAACTCGTCGAGATAGTCGCGCTGCTCGGCCAGCAGCGCGTCGAAGCCGTCCCGGGCCGCCGCGTCCCGATCCTTCAGCGCGAGGTCACGGAGGCCGTCCTCGTTCCAGCGGTACGCGGCGAACTTGTCGAAGCTGATCTCCCCGTGCCCGGTGGCCGTCCACCGGATCCGGTCGGGCGAGGCTTCCACAATTCCCTCGTGACCGGTATGGATCACCGCGACCGCCACCGATCGACCGCTGCGGTTGGTGCGGTGCTCAAGGATGTCGTCGTCGACGAAAACAGAACAAAAGGGGTCAGAAATGATGGCACTGGCCCGCGGGTCGTCCCGCTCGGAGGACAGCTCTTCGTTGACGATCAGGTCGGAAATGACGGTCAGCGGCGCGTCAGCGGACACCGTGTAGCGGACGGCGGTCACTGACGGACGCGGGAAAGACACCAGCCGTACGCTGCGCAGCCGCACCGCAACCCCGTCCGGTGACGTCCATTCGACCGACCGGGTCAGCGTTCCGGCCCGCAGGTCGAGCACCCGCTCGTGCTTGGTCAGCGTCCCGGTCCGTACGTCGAAGGGCGAGTCACCCACCCGCAGCGAGATCGGCTTGACGTTCGGCGCGTTCACCACCGTCTCGGTCCGCTCCGGAAACGCGTACCCGGCCTCGGGGTAGGTGATGTCCCTTTCCTCGAACAGCGAGTTGAGGAACGTGCCCGGCATCCCGCCCGCGTGCGGCTCGTCGAGGTTGCCGCGCAGGCCGATGTGGCCGTTGGCCAGCGCGAAGATCGATTCGGCCTGGCGCAGCGCGTCCTCGGCGGGCAGGGCGGTCTCGCGGACGATCCACGGCTCGGCGGCCCCGATCTCAGACATAGCGCAGGTCCGGTCGTCCACCGACGTGCATGACGGTCACGCCGGAGGCGGCGGTCGCCCGCCGCCCGGCCTCCTCATAGGAGTCACCGGTCAGCAGGGCCGCGGTCAGCGCCGCGGTGAACGAGTCGCCGCCGCCGGTGGTGTCGACCGGATCGCCGCCGATCAGCGGGATCTTGACCCGGCCGTCCTTCCAGATCAGCAGGTTGCCGTCCTCCTGGGCGAGGGCGAAGAGCCCGGAGCCGTTCGTGTCCAAGCCCTCGGCCTCTTTCTCGTCGGCCCGCACGACATCCGCGTACGGCAGGATCGCCTCGTCGGTGACCTGGCCGTCCAGCACGACCAGCTTCCCGGCCTCGTGCCCGATCCGGGCCGCGGCCAGGGCGGCCTCGAACGGCTGCTGCAACTGCACGAGCACGGCGTCGGCGGCGGCGATCACATCGCGGGCGGCCAGCACGTCGCCCTCGGTGAGCAGGGGCAGGTGCTCGACGTAGCGGTACTTCGAGCCCGGCTCCAGGATCTCCACGATCAGGCCGGTCAGCGTGTCCGCACGGCGCACCACGCGGCGTACGTCTATGCCGTCCTTCTTGGCCTGATCGAGCAGCACGTCGCCGATCACGTCGTCGCCGGCCACGGCGACCAGCGACGGCCGCACGCCGAGCTGGGCCAGGGCGACCGCCTGGTTGGCGCCCTTGCCGCCCAGCTGCTCGTGCCGGCTGGTGGCGGCGCCGGACGCACCGACGTCCGGGAGTTCGTCAACGGTCAATACGAGGTCGCGGGCGAGCTGCCCGATCACGGCGGCGGTTCGTTGCGTCACGGTGCTCCATTACCCGGTGACCGACAGAATGTGCGATATCCCAGCCTGTTCACAGGATGTGGGCCCGATTCGCCTACCGAGAGCATTGCGGGGCCTCGAGGGCCTTTCTAGGCTCGCAGGCACCGAGCAGGCATCGGAGCCACCCCCAGGAAGGAAGGCCATGACGAGCAGCAGCCCCGTGTCGTCGAACGCCTACGAATACTTGGACACCGTCAACCCCGAAGAGCAGGCCCGGCTGGAGGCCGTACGCCGGTACCGGCTGGTCGATCAGCCGGTCGAGGACGCGTACGACCGGATCGCCTTCGTCGCCGGTGCCATCTTCGACACCCCGATCGCGACCGTCTCCCTGGTCGAGCAGGACCGGGTCTGGCTGGCCGCGTGCCAGGGCCTCAGCGGCGTCCGCCAGGTCGGCCGCGAGCCCGGCCTGTGCGCGTCGGTGATCGCCCAGGACGACGTCTACGTGATCAACAACGCCGCGGTCGACCCCCGGACCCTGGAACACCCGTTGGTACGCGGTGAGCTCGGCCTGCGCTTCTACGCGGCGGCCCCGATCCGTACGCACGACGGGTACCGCCTGGGCACGGTCAACGTCATCGACAACAAACCCCGTGAGGCCAACCCGCGCCAGCTCAAGGCCCTCGAGCACCTCGCCTCGATGGTCTCGGACGAGCTCGAGCTGCGCCTCATGGTGATCCGCAGCGCGGCCGCCGAGCAGCGCATGCGCGAGACGGTCAACTGATTACGTTTCCGTCGATACGGGTAGTGCGCTGCCCATGAGTACTCCCCGCACCATCGCCGTGGTCGCGCACCAGCGCAAGACGTTCGGCGGAGGCCTGGACGAGCTCCGCCGCCGCCTGACCGACACCGGCGTCGACGACCTGTTGTGGTCTGAAGTACCCAAGAGCAAAAAGGCCCCCGAGCAGGTCCGCAAGGTCATCAAGGCCAAGCCGGACCTGCTCGTGGTGTGGGGCGGCGACGGCATGGTCCAGCGCTCGATCGACGTGCTGGCCCACGAGAAGGGCGGCTCGAAGATCCCGCTGGCCATCATGCCGGCCGGCACGGGCAACCTGCTCGCGACCAACCTGGGCATCCCGGCCGACCTCGAGCAGGCGGTCGACATCGCCCTGCACGGCGAGCACCGCCGCATCGACCTGGGCAAGCTCAACGGCGAGTACTTCGGCGTGATGGCCGGGGTCGGGTTCGACGGCGCGATGATCAGCGACGCCGACCGCAAGATGAAGGACCGGCTCGGCAAGCTCGCGTACGTCTGGGCCGGCGTCCGCCACGTCAACGGCGAAGCCCCGCGCGCCCAGATCAAGATCGACGGCACCGAGTGGTTCGACGACGAGGCCAGCTGCGTCCTGATCGGCAACGTCAGCCAGATCACCGGCGGCATCAAGGCCTTCGACGACGCCAAGCCGGACGACGGCTGGCTCGACGTCGGCGTCGCCACCGCCCAGGGCGCCCTGCAGTGGGCGCGCGCCCTCGGCACCATGGCCGTCGGCCGCAGCGACAGCTCGCCGTTCGTCCGCACCACCCGGGCCCGCGAGATCGAGGTCAAGCTCAAGTCCAAGATGGAGTACGAGCTGGACGGCGGCGCCCGCACGAAGGCGAAGACCTTCACGGCCAAGGTCGCCCCCGGTGCGGTGAAGATCTGCGTTCCCCGTCAGCGCGAGGCGTCCGGCGCCTGAGCTTTCGTCGCCGCCTCGACCAGCGCCAGGGCGTGAGCGCGGCCCGGGCACTGCCGGGGCCCCGCGCCGAACGCCGTCGGCCCCGCCAGCGGCACCAACAGGATCTCACCAGCTTCGATCCGGCGGCCACCCGCCGTGGTGGCCGCCTTGGCCTGCCGCTTCGTGAAGCGCACGGGTGGATCGTCGCGCAGCACCTCCTCGACCGGCTTGTCCCGCGTCCGCTCGATCAGTGCCACCGTCGCCCCACACGCCTGCACCAGCACCCCGATCCGCGCCGCCGTCCCCTCATCGTGCCGGCCGAAGATCGCAACCAGCCGCTCGACGGCCGGATCAGCCACCCCCTCGTCCCCCGTCCCCGGCTGGTAGGCCTGAGCTACGTCCTCCACCAGCCCCGCCACCGCCGGATCGGTCACCCCCATGGCCGCGGCCAGGACAGCCACCGAATGCCCGCTCCTCCCCCGCAGCGATTCCGGCGCAATGCCATCAAGAATCGCCTCGGCCAGCCCTCGCCGCCGAACGTGCGCCGCGCCCTCGCTGAAGCGGCCGACGCTGGCCCGAAGCCAGCCCACCCCCGCCGTCGCCGGAGGCACCGGCGGCACCACGAACGCCGGGTCACTCAGAATCTCTCGCATCGCCGCAGGCTACGGCCGTGAGACTTCGGCGCTGGCCGAATTCGATGTGACCGAACAGCGGCCCCAGGCGGTCCTATCTGCAGAGAGCGCAACCGACAGCGAGGACGAACAAGTGGACGCGAATCTGCGGGAGCACTTCGACCAGGCGGTCAGCCACGACCCCGGCGCCGACCCCTTCGCGATGGCGCACCTGGCCATCGAACAGGGCGGCCGGGTGCGCCGCCGACGCCGGCAGACCGCCGTGGCCGGCGCGGCCGCCGCCGTGATCGCGGTGGCGGGCGGCGTAGCGGGCCTGAACCTCCGGTCCACGGCAGAGACACCGCCGGCGGTCACGATCGCCGCCGCGATGATGCCCGGCCGCGCCGGCGTGCTCGGTCGACCCGGTCCAGAGCGATGCCACCGACGTGGCCATCTTCCTGACCTCCGAGGCGACCCGGCGGCAACGATCGGCCATCGGGTCGGCGCTCGCGAACGACAAGCGCGTGTCCTCCTCGGTCTTCGAGAACCGCGAGCAGGCGTACGACAAGTTCCGGAAGTTGTGGGCCGACTCGCCGGACTTCGTCGCGTCGGTCACCCCGGACTCCCTGCCCGAATCGTTCCGGGTGCGGCTGGCCGACACCTCGCGCTACGCGGCCTTCCACACCGACTACGCGGCAATGGGCGGCGTCCAGGACATCGTCGGCCGCGTCTGCCCGCCCAGCGCCCCCATCGGAGGCGTGCGGTGACCGACACCGTGACGCCGGCCCGCCCCGTGCCGGCCCGCCGCGGTCAGGCCGACGACGACTTCACCGCCTTCGTCGAGTCGACCGCCACCGGCCTGCGCCGCAGCGCCTACCTGATGTGCCGCGACTGGCATCTGGCCCAGGACCTGACCCAGCAGACCTACACCAAGATGTACGCGTCGTGGCGCCGCCTGCTGCGTACCACCACGAACCTCGACGCCTACAGCCGCCGCGTCCTGATGAACCTGGTCTTCGACCACCAGCGCCGCCGCGACAGCTCCGAGATCGTCGTGGCCGACCTCCCCGACCACCCGGCCCCCGCCGGCGGCCCGGAACTCCACCTCACCCTGGTCGAGGCCCTGGCCCGCCTGAGCCTCGAGGACCGGGCCGTCCTGGTCCTCCGCCACGCCGAGGACCACAGCGTCGACACCGTGGCCACCATCCTCGACGTCTCCGCCTCCGTCGTGAAGATGCGCAACGCGCGCGCCCTGACCCGCCTGCGCTCCCTGCTGGGCGACGACTTCCTCGACAAATGACGTTGCGGCCCGCCGCATCCGCGCGCAGAGTGGCATCCCGTGCCGATCGTGGGAATGGACGCCGAGATCCCCTCCGGCCGGGTCGTCGTGGTCATCGACGTCATCCGCGCCTTCACCACCGCCGCCGTCGCCTTCGAGCGAGGCGCGACAGCAATAGCCTGCACACCCTCACTCGACGCGGCCCGAGCCCTCCACCGGCAACACCCCGGCCACCTCCTGATCGGCGAGACCGGCGGCCTCAGGCCCGCCGACTTCAACTACGGCAATTCGCCGTACGAGATCTCGACCGCCCCACTCACCGGCCACCACCTGATCCAGTCCACCTCGAACGGCACCGTCGGCCTGGCCCGCAGCCCCCACCCGGCCGCCCTGCTGGCCACCTCCGCCCGCAACGTCACCGCCACCGCCCGCTGGATCACCACCACCCACCCCCGAACCCCCTGGACGATCATCTGCACCGGCCGATCCCCCGAGGACTGGGCCTGCGCCACCTACCTCGACGGTCTCCTCCAGGGCACCACCCCGAGCCGCTCCGCCCTGCTCCAAGGCATCACCGACGGCGCCGTCGAACACACCCGCGCCTACGCCACCGCCCCACCCACCGAGCGCGTGGATCTCACTCGAGACCTTCCTTTCTGCCGCGCCGTCGACAGCTCCCCCTTCGCCATGCTCGGCCAGATCCACCCCACCCACGTCACCCTGACCAAAGCCGCGCCTTCGTGAGCTGAGTGCCCTCGGCCTGCCGGACGCTCGCCTCGTGATCCTCGGCGAGGCGCTGCAGGATCGGCGGCGACCGCTTTGGCGAGCGCCTTCGCGGCTCCGGCGCGACGCCGCACGTCCGGACCGCCGGCCTCGGCGAGCAGGGCGTCGACGGCGGCCGGGCTCCCGACCGCGCCAAGCGCGTCCCTCGCCTGGTCACGCACGCGCTCGTCCTCGTCGAAGAGCAGCTGGAGCAACATCGGCGTGGCCGATGACCGGCCGAGCCGACCGAGCGCGTAGGCGATCCGCGCCCCCTCCAACGGCCGGCCCTCGGTCACCGCGTTCGTCAATACCTCCACCGCGTCGAGACGACCACTTGCGCCGAGGCGGCCGATCGCCTCCCTCCGCACCAGCTCGTCGGGGTCGTGAAGCGCCCCGGCAAGGATGGCGAAGGCGCGATCGTCGCCGGCCACATCGACGAGCGCCTCACGCAGCCGCGGCACCAGACCGACGTCACCCGAGCCGGTCAGTGCCTCAACCGTCGGCGCGATCTCGTCATAGTCGATGTCTCCCCACTGCGACGCATGGTCGATCAGGGACCCGAGCCGCGCCTCGTTGCCAGTCACCGCCACCCCCAGCCGGGAATGCGATGTCCCAAGAACCTCATGTCGATACCTCAGGTGGGTCGGTTGTCGTGCTGAGTGATGCGGACGGGAAACCAGGTGACTTCTTCTGGCGTGCCGTTGAGTGTGCCGCGCTTGTTGTTGGCGGCGTCGGCGATTCGCTGAGCGTCGGCCAAGCTGGTCAGTAGGCCGTCTTGGTTGGCTTGGACGGCGAGTTCGTCTTCGGCCTGCTCGTGGAGGCCATAGCAGAGCCAGGAGTGGAAGCGGCCCGCCTCGAAACCGAGTACTTCAAAGCCGAGAACCCAGCCACTGGGCGGAGCGACTCGATGGCCGAGGTTGGCCAGGATCGGATGTGGATAGTCGCCGATCCACGCCTCGAGCATCTCGGCCAGGCCATCCGCGCCCGGCGTCGGCATGCTCGCGGCCAGAACGTGGGCGCCCGCCGGCGCGTTCCGCGCGGTCTCGATCGCATCCTGCAGTGACCGGTGCCAGGGCGCAGTCAATGGATCCGTGTCGAAGACCGGCAATTCGGCCAGACAGTCGCTGACGGTGGCAACCTCAGCCGGCATGCGCGCGGTCCAAGGCTGGGCCGGAGGTGTCCACCGGCCCCCAACCACGAAACCGGCCAACTCGTACGACTCATCACCCGACACCCGCCGATCATCAACCCAGCAGCACAGCCGAGCCAACCCGGCCCGACCCGTGGTCAGCAGTGGAGGATCCGGACCACTTCGCCGGTGGTGGAATCGATGACGACCACGTTTTGACTCGCGGCACCCGAGCCCGGCACAACCGTGCAGAAGGGGGCCCCTTCGGGTGGGCTCGGCGGGCTCTGGGGCTCGCCGGGCAGGCCGAGTAGCAGCGCGCCTGCCGTCAGCGCGACCAAGGCCCGCGCGGGTCGCCGGGCGGGCCGGTGCGGCGCGGGCTGCACCTCGCGGTCGAGATCGATGACGGTCACGGCCGGGATCGTAGCCAGCGCCGGCGACCATGCCCGATCGGAGTAGGCGGAGCGGGTGCGATCAAAGGCCGTTGCGGCACCGGGTGATTGGCAATTCGCCCGCTTCCCGCGTTACATGCCGACTGTCACGCTTTTCACCGATGAGGAGAATGGGTCGATACAGGCGGGAAGTAGTTTCATGTTCTCTTACAGCTCGATCGCGGCGGCGATCGTCGGGGTAGTGGCTTTGACCATCGACCTCGTGGGGGCCGCCATGTCGCATGGCACGCCCAACGTTCAATTGGGCACCGTCTTCACGATTGCCGATCTCGTCGGTGTTCTCTGCGGGGCGATCGCCCACAAGTCGACCGCCGGGAAGGTCGGGCTGCATCTGAGCTGGGTGCCGCTGACCGTGGTCGTCATTGTGCTCGTGGCTCTGAATTCCGAGCTGTCCGTCAAGATTCTGCGGTCCGTCGGTCATGTTCTTTTCCTGATCGCCGACGGCCTGGTCAAGGTGATCACCGAGTTGGCCGGCTGACCGCCGCCGACGCCGACGGATTTGCAAAGGATGCTTTGCAAAGATAGCTTTGCATCCATGCGGGACGATGACATAGCGCTGGATCCGCGCACCTTGCGCGGGCTGGCGCATCCACTGCGCGTACGGCTGCTGAATCTGCTCCGGAAGGGCGGCCCCTCCACCGCGACGCGGCTCGGTGAGCAGCTCGGGCAGTCCAGCGGGGCCACCAGCTATCACCTGAGACAACTGGCGCTGTACGGCTTCGTGGTCGAGGACGCCGAGCGAGGAACCGGCCGTGAGCGCTGGTGGCGGGCCGCGCACGGGCGGACCGTGCTGACGCCCGAGGAGAGCCGCCAGTCGTGGGAGGTGGCCGAGGGTTATCTGCGGGCCGTGGCCCAGGCCGACTTTCAGCGCACCGAGGCCGCCATCGCCGACCTTCCGGCCATGCCGCGCGAGTGGCAGGACATCCTGTTCCTCAGCACCGACCTCCTTGAGCTCGCCCCGGCCCGGGCCGCCGAGCTCAGCACCCGCCTCAAGACCCTGATCGCCGAGTTCGCCACCGACCCCAGCGCCGCGCCGGCCGCTCGGGTGGCGGTGCAGTGGCAGCTGCTTCCGCTGCCGGCGGCGGAGGAGCGCGGCTGATGCGCAGGCCGCTGGCCAGTCTGCTGGTGGCGGAGTCGGTGTCGCTGGTCGGCAGTCACGTCTCCGGGATCGCGGTGCCGTGGCTGGTGTTGACCACCACCGGGTCGGCGACCCGGGTGGGCGCGGTCGCGCTGGCCCAGACGCTGCCGTTCGTGCTGGCCGGGATGCTGGGCGGCCCGCTCGTCGACCGGATCGGGCCGCGGCGGGTGGCCATCGCCTCCGATGCGGCCAGCGCCGCGGTGGTCGGGCTGGTTCCGGTGCTGCACCTGCTGGGACTGCTGTCCTTCGGGCCGTTGGTGGCGATCGTGGCCGTGGCCGGTGTGTTCGCGGGCGCCACCAACACGGCCAAGCGTGCCCTGCTCCCCCAGGCCGCCGGCCGCACGCCGATGGCCCGCGCGACCGCGCTCTTCGACGGCGTCGGCCGGGCCGCCATCCTGATCGGCCTGCCCCTCGGCGGCGTCCTGGTCGCGGCCGTCGGCCCGGCCGCGGTCCTGGCCATCGACGCCGCCTCGTTCGCCTTCTGCGCCACCCTGGTCGCCGCCGGCGTCCACACCCGCGCCACTGCGCCGGCCCGGAGCGAGAGCTACCTGGCCCAGCTCGGAGACGGGTTCGCTTTTCTGCGGCGGGACACCCTCTTCGCCGTCATCGTCGGGGTTCTGTTCTTCACCAATCTGGCCGATCAGGCGTACAGCACGGTCTTCGTCCCGGTCTGGGTGAAGGAGACCGGCGCCGGGCCGGCCACGCTCGGGCTGCTCGGCGGGGTCTTCGGGCTGGGCGCCGTCCTCGGCTCGGTCGTCTACGCGGCTCTGGCCACGCGGCTGCCGCGAGTGCTCACCTTCGCCGTCTGCTTTCTGATCGCCGGGTCGCCGCGGTTCTTCGCGCTCGCGGCCACCGACCGCCTTCTTCCGGTCCTGGCCGTGGCGTTCGGGGCCGGCCTGGCCGTCGCCGCGGTCAACCCCGTCCTGATGGCCCTCGGTTATGAGCGCATCCCGCCCCACCTGCGCGGCCGGGTCCTCGGCGTGGCCACCGCGATCGGCTTCGCCGGGCTGCCCCTCGGCGGCCTGCTGGGCGGCGTGGCCGTCGATCACGCCGGCGCCCGCGTCGCGCTGCTGCTCGCGGGCGGTCTCTACCTGGCCGTGACGCTTGTGCCGTTCGCGCTGATCAAAAGACGGATAGACGACAGGAGCTTGGTCACCGGCTAGGCGCTATCGACCCACATATCCCCTGGTCGCGGTGGCGGACGAGCCCCAGACTGGCCTTTCACGTCCGGCCACCGCAGGGGGTACGCCATGTCGTCCCGCCAGAAGTTCAGGCGCGCCAGTCGACCCGTACGTCACGAAGGCGCACGCACCACCCGGCTGATCGTCGGCCTGCTGTTGGTCCTCGGGACCCTGTTCCTCGCCGCCTACACCGCCGCCACCAGTTAGAACTTCAACAGCGACCGATAGATCCGTACGGCGTCGCCGACCGCGCCGAAGTGCGAGGACGCGTTGTCGTCGAGGTACGTCGTGGCGATCTCCACCTGCGAGTACGGGTGGCCCTCGCGGGCGGCGGCCAGCAGCACGTTCATCTCGTACTCGAAGCGGTCGCCAGGGATCGTCAGCAGCCACGGGAGGAGATCACCCGGGTAGCCGCGCAGGCCGGTCTGGGTGTCGCGCACGGACCGGCCCGTGGTGGCCCGGAACAGCAGCCGGGTCAGCGCGTTGCCGACCCGGCTGCGCAACGGCATCCGCCGCACCCGGCGCACACCCAGCACCGTGTGGCCGGTATCCCGTACGGCCTCGGAAATGCGACGGATGTCGGCGACGGAATGCTGACCGTCGGCGTCCGCGCAGACCACGTCCTCGCCGGGATAGGCGGCCATGATGTGCCGGAACCCGGTCCGCAGGGCCACACCCTTGCCCGAATTGCGCGGGTGGCGGAGCACGGTGCAGGGCAGCCCCTCCACCGCCGGTGTGCTGCCGTCGTCGACCACGACAACCGGGCAATCGATCTCGGCCACCAAAGCCGACAGATGGGACGATGGCTGATAGACGGGCAGGAGCAGGACCATGCCGCGGTCTATACCCAGCGCCGCACCAACGCCACCATCCGTCGTTCCCGGCGCAACAGCCCTTGCGGATCACGGACGCCGAGGAAGCCGATCCGGAACACGGCCCTCCGCGCGTACTCCCCCAGTGGTGACGAGCCGGCGGCCGGGACGCCCAGAAGGGCGTCGCCGTGCAGCCCGAGCACCTTCCCGGCCAGGAAGCGGACCCGGGGCAGATGCCAGGCGTGGGTGACCACCCCGAGCGGCCGCTCCGGTCCGAGGTCGAGCCCGTCGAGCAACCCGTCGGCCCCGATGTGCAGCAGGTTCTCCAGGGTGGTGCGCGAGCGGCACTCGGCCCGGATATCGGCCCACCGGTCCAGCCCGGCCTCGCGGGCCGCGGCCACCATCAGCGAGGCCTCGCGACATTCCAGGGGCGGCTGTACGGACGACGCCTGGGCCCAACCGCCGCTGAAGACGATCCGGGCCGGGCGGGCCCCGGCCCGTACGTAGTCGACGGCCGCCCGCACCCGGGCCAGGCTGCCCGGGGTGAGCCCGGCCGGCGTCACCCCGTTGCCGAGGACCAGCAGCGCGGCCGCTACGCGATCTGCTGCCACCAGCCGTCCACCGCCGGCGGGTTGTCGACGTCCACCCGCTCACCGGGGCGCGGCACGGCCAGGCGGACGTCCCGGGCCTTGGCCTCGGCCCAGGTGCGGTCGGCGGGTTCCGGCCACTCGTGCAGGGCCAGGTTGAACGTGGCCCAGTGGACCGGGATCATCAGGCCGCCGCGGACGTCGACGTGGGTGGCGACGCCGTCCTCGGGCATCATGTGGATGTCCGGCCAGGCCTCGTTGTACGCGCCGACCTGGACCAGCGTGACGTCGAACGGGCCGTGCTTCTCACCGATCTCGGCGAAGCCCGGGAAATAGCCGGTGTCGCCCGAGTAGAAGACCTTGCGGGTCGGCCCGTTGATCACCCAGCTCGTCCAGAGCGTCCCGTCGCGGCCGAGCCCCCGGCCCGAGAAGTGCCGGGCCGCGGTGGCGATGAACTCCAGCCCGGCCACCTTGTGGGTGTCGTTCCAGTCCATCTCGACGATCCGGGTGGCCGGCACACCCCAGCGCTCCAGGTGGGCGCCGACGCCCAGCGGCACCAGGAACGGGGCCGCCTGCAGGTCGACCAGGTTGTGGATGGTCTCCATGTCGAGGTGGTCGTAATGGTCGTGCGAGATCAGCACCGCGTCGAGCGGCGGCAGGTCACGCAGCGCGACCGGCGGCTCGTGCAGCCGCTTGGGGCCGGACAGGCGCGACGGGGAGCAGCGCTCGCTCCAGACCGGGTCGAGCAGCACCCGCTTGCCCTCGATCTCGACCAGCGCCGACGAGTGGCCGTACCAGGTGACGTGCAGGCCGTCGGCCGAGGCCCCCGGGTCGGGAGTGACCAGCGGGATCGGCTGGTGCGGGCTCCTGTTCTCGCGGTCGCGCAACGTGGCGGCGAGCAGCCGGGGCATCTCGGCGAAGCCCAGCATGGTGGCCGGCTCGGTGTTGCGGAACTTGCCCCCGGCGAACTGCGGCGAGGCTTGCATCCGGGCCAGCCGCTCGCCCTTGGCCTTGGCGCCCATCTGGCGGGGAATGTCCTTCGCCACCCAGACCGCCGCCGCGCCCAATGCCAGCGCGATCAATGAACCCGTACGTCCTCGTTTCGCCATTACCCCAGTTTGACCTCCCGCCAAGGGGTGCCGCCACCGAGGTGCTCAGGTTCCCCACAGCATTCGCCAGGTATGACACACTCTCTCGCCGTGACTGTCGACACCCTTCAAACTCAGCAGCAGCTGATCGTCCGTCAGCGCGTGCGGCTGATGGTCAACCAATACGAGATCCACGCCGTCTCCCCCGACGGCAACGAGGCCGGCCTGCTCGCCTTCGCCCAGCAGAAGCGGATGGCGTTCAAGGAGCAGGTCACCCTCTACACCGACGACACCAAGTCGGTGCCGGTGCTGGGCTTCAAGGCCCGTCAGGTCATGGACCTGGGCGCCACCTACGACGTGACGGACGCCAACGGCGCCCCGATCGGCCTGTTCCGCAAGAACTTCAAGGAGTCGCTGATCCGCTCGACCTGGCACCTCGAGCAGCCCGGCTTCGGCGAGATGATCGGCCGCGAGACCAACGTCTGGGTGGCCGTGCTGCGCCGCTTCGTCGACAGCCTGTCCTGGCTGCCGTACCACTTCGACTTCGTCATCGGCGACCGCCCGGTCTTCTCGGTCGTCAAGAAGTGGGGCCTGCGCGACCGGTACGTCGTCACGATCCACGACCCGCGCCTGGACCGCCGGCTGGTCGCGGCCATGTCCGTCGCGCTGGACGCTCTGCAGGCCCGGTAACCTTCCTGGGATGGATGATCCCCGGGCTCAGCGCCTGTTCGGCGACAGTCTCGTCGCCCCCGGTGACCTCGCGTCGAGCCCGTTCCGGGTCGACCGCGACCGGATCGTCAGCTCCCCGTTCTTCGCCCGGCTCGCCGGTGTCACCCAGGTGATCAGCCCGGGCGGCGCCGGCCTGCTGGTGCACAACCGGATGACCCACAGCCTCAAGGTGGCCCAGGTCGCCCGGGCCATCGCCGACCGGGTCGACCCCGAGCTGGCCGACAAGCTCGGCGGCTGCGACCCGGATGTCGTCGAGGCGGCCGCCCTGGCCCACGACCTCGGCCACCCGCCCTTCGGCCACCTCGGCGAGCGGGTGCTCGACCGGCTGGCCCGCCACCGTTTGGGGCTCAACGACGGTTTCGAGGGCAACGCCCAGTCGTACCGGATCGTCACCAGCACCGAGATCCGCGGCGAGGCAACCCTCGGGCTCAACCTGACCAACGCCGTACGCGCCGCCATCCTCAAATATCCGTGGACCCGCCGCGGTCAGGCCCGCTTCATGGACCCGCCGCCGCGCGGGGCCGCCCCACCGGCCGACGACCCGGCCGGCGGCTCCCTGAAATTCGGGGCGTACTCCACCGAGCTGCGCGACATGGCCGCCGCCCGGGCCCCGTTCGCGGGCCGGGTCGCCGACTGGCAGCAGACCGTCGAGGCCTCGGTCATGGACACGGCCGACGACATCGCGTACGCCATCCACGACCTGGAGGACGTGCACCGCGTCGGCGTTCTCCAGCAGGGCGCGGTCGCCACCGAGCTGATGGCCTGGCAGCGCTGGGGCACCTCGACCGACCTGACCCGGGCCGGCGGCGCGATCGAGTCCCTACGCCGCCAGCTGCACCGCAAGGACGCCTGGATGGCCGACGACGACGCCTTCGCGGCCGCGGTCGAGCTGGTCCGGGCCGAGCTGGTCGACGGCCTGCTGGCCCGCCCGTTCGACGGCTCGCTGGAGGCCGAGTCCCGGGTCGCGGCCTTCTCCGCCACGTGGACCCGCCGCCTGGTCGAGTCCTGCCGCACGATCGCCGACCCGGCCGTCCGCTCCGGCCACGTGCAGCTGGCCACCGCCCAGTGGCACGAGGTGCAGATCCTCAAGTTCGTGCAGAACCGGTTCGTCCTGGCCCGCCCCGACCTGGCCCTGCACCAGCGCGGCCAGGGCCGCCTGCTGGCCTCCCTGGTCGAGGCGCTGGACGCCTGGCTCACCGACCCCGACGAGGAGCAGCGCATCCCGCGCCGCCTGCAGGACCTGGTCGAACTGGCCCAGGCCGAGCTCCCCGACGGCACCCCGGAAAGCCTCCGCCGGGCCCGCGGCCGAGCCGTGATCGACTTCGTCGCGGGCCTGACCGACCAGCAGGCCGTCGGCCTGATGGAGGCCCTGGGCGGCCGCTCCCGCCAGCTCTGGACCGACGCGTTCGTCCTCTAACTTCGGACGCGGTTGTCCAGCGGCGCCGGCTGGCTGGTCCACCACTCCGACGGCACCTGCTCGTAGATCTCGTCCGCGAGCGCCTTCAGGTGCTCCCCCGTGGCATGCCCATGATGAGCATCCGCGAGCCCCTTGACCCTCACGTACCACTCGGCGATTTGTTCGCACTTGACCGATACTTGATAGTCCATGCCCCGAGCCTAAGTCCGCGGCCGCCACCCCGCCCGCCGTTGCTCGACCGGGTGACTCGGCCCGCACGCCACTGACCTGGGCTCTCACCTCACCGCCCAGGGCGAAATGCGAAGCTTCACGCCATCGGCCCGGCAGCCCAGTGCGCCTTCGACGACCCGTCATCCTTGCCGCAGCGGGCACACTGCTGAAACTGCTGCCCGTCCTGCGTCGACCGCCGAACCCACTTGTGCCACCCCAGCCGACATCCCACCGGCTTACCCATAGCTCGACGCTAAGCCGGCCGCGAGATCGTTAGCCTCCCGCTTTCGGCCAGTTCAGACGGCCTACGGTGATCACGGGACGGCACGAGGAGCGGGCAATGGCACGGCACGCACAACCGGAGGGCCGGTTCTCGCTCCGCCGAGGGCTGCGCTTCGAGCCCCTCGAGGCGGCCATCGCCGTCGTGTCGTTTCTCGGCTTCATCATCGGCCTTCCCGTTGTGATGAGCGAGGCCCGCACGATCAACAATCTTCGAGATAGCGGGCTGTGCGTGGAGGCCCAAGTGGAAAAGGCCGGCTGGCACCTGGGCAGCAAACTGCGAAGTTCGGCCGATCTGACGTACGCCATCGGCGGCCAGACCTTTCGGGGCGCGCTCCACTATCAGAGCCGCCGGCCGCTGCGCGAACGATCCGCGGTGAGGATCTGCACTGACCGCAACGACCCTACGATCTTCGCGCTGGACAGCAGCGCTCTCATCGGCGACTCGACCGGCCTATGGCTGCGTACCGCCATCGGAGTGCCGGTCTCCATCCTCGGCGTCGTCGTTTTCGGCCTCGTGCTGGGCAAGCACCAATGGCGCTTCACCGACGCCGACGAGCCCTAAGCCAATGGTCAGATCTTGCAAGCGCCGACGATGTCGCCAACATAGCGACATCAAACTCGCAATATTGCTTTGTTAGTGACATAGCAACCCTGAGCCGCAGCTCTCGCTATCTGACCAGCAGGGTCAACAGGCGGTCGAGCTCTTCGGCCGGGTCCTCGGCCAAGCCCATGTGGACCGGACCGGCTCGGAGGATGGTGCTTCGGGGGGCGGCCAGCCAGCGGAAGCGCTCGCCCTGGCTCATGCCGGCCGCGGCGCCGGCGCCGGTGCAGGTGGACTCCCACGAAGTGAGGGCGTCGCGGATGGCCTTGACGTCGGCGGTGGGGTCCAGGGCGCGCAGGCGGTCCTCGTGCAGGTGTGTACGGGCCTGAAGGAAGTCGCGGCGCTGGCAGTAGAGGACGACGCCGACGTTGATGAGCTCGCCGCGTTCGATGCGCGGGACGGCCTGGATCACCGCGTACTCGTAGGGGACTCTCATGGCAGCCAGGCCTCCGGCTGCTCTGCTCGGGCGGTGAGATGGGCGATGTAGGCGTCCTTGTCGCCGTCGTCGAGCCACTCGTCGGGGACCAGGCCGACGGCCTCGCGGATGAGCGACGGGGTGATCCGGGCGGCCAGGGCCGGGCCCTCGGTGGCTAGTTCGGTCGCGTACGGCTTGAGGACGTGGTCGTCCCACTTGTACGGGCGGTGGACGACCGTGGCGGCGCGGGGCCAGTTGTGGTGGAAGTAGAGGGTGGCGCCGTGGTCGATCAGCCACAGGCCGTTGTGCCAGATCAGCAGGTTGGGGTTGCGCCAGCTGCGGTCGACGTTCTCGACGAAGGCGTCGAAGGCCAGCACGCGGGAGGCCAGGCCGGCCTCGACCGGGTGGGCCACCGGGTCGTAGCCGAGGGCGCCGGGCAGGAAGTCCATGCCCAGGTTGGCTCCGGCGCTGGCCTTGATGAGCTCCTGGACCTCCTCGTCGGGCTCGGCCCGGGCCACGACCGGGTCGAGGTGCACGACGGCGAGCTCGGGGACGGGCAGGCCGAGCCGCCGGGCCAGCTCACCCGAGATCACCTCGGCCACCAGGGCCTTGGGGCCCTGCCCGGCGCCGCGGAACTTGACCACGTACGTGCCGAGGTCGTCGGCTTCCACGACGCCGGGCAGGGAACCGCCTTCACGCAGCGGTGTCACATAACGGATGGCGGTGACCTCACGAAGCACGTGGATCACCCTACAAAGGGCCCTGCTTCCGCAGCTCGTCGACCTTGCCCATGGCCGAGCGGAGGTCGGCCAGCCACTCCTCGGTGTGCTGGCCGACGAGCTTGACGCACCAGGCCAGGGCCTCGGAGCGGGAGCGGGCCACGCCGGCGTCGACCAGCGTGTCGAGGATCTGCCGCTCGGGCTGGCGGAGCCGGGTCATCACCGGCGCGGCGAGGTGGGTGAACAACTCGTTGGTGTCGCCGCAGCGCACGCCCCAGGCGACCTTGCGCTGGTAGCGGTGCTCGATCTGGCGGGCCACCCGCATCCGGTCGGCCCGGGTGTCCTCGCGGAACTGGTTGATCCGGCCGGCCTGGGCGGCGGCCCGGTCGGCGTCGGTGGCGTCGTCGCCGAGGTCGGGCGCGGCCACCCGGCCCCAGATGATGATCTCGTCGCGGTCGACGACGACCTCGGGCCGTTCGGTGAACCAGCCGTCGGTGACGGCTCCGGCGACCCAGGCGGCGGCGTCGTCGGCGTTCGGCGGCTCGACCCGTCCGGGCGGTCCTTGTCGGAACTTCATGGTGGAACCTCCCCAGGTTGCTGTCATTACAAAATTACACGCTTACGCCGGTGCCGCCAGCCCCCCAAGACGGACAGCGACACGGCAGACTGGGGAAATGGAGCTGCCGATCAATCCGCCGGTCAAGCCGATGCTCGCCAAGCCCGTCGCCGAGATCCCGGCCGACCAGGTCTACGAGCCCAAGTGGGACGGATTCCGGTCGATCATCTTCCGGGACGGGGACGAGGTGGAGATCGGCAGCCGCAACGAGAAGCCGATGACCCGGTACTTCCCCGAGGTCGTCGAGGCCGTGCGGGCCAACTTCCCGGAGCGGGCGGTGATCGACGGCGAGGTGATCGTGGCCGACACCGAGCGCAACACACTCGACTTCGAGGCCCTGCAGCAGCGCATCCACCCCGCCGCGAGCCGGGTCAAGCTGCTCAGCGAGCAGACCCCGGCCGGCTTCGTCGCCTTCGACCTGCTGGCCCTGGGCGACGAGGACCTGACCGAGCTGCCCTTCGCCGAGCGCCGGGCCCGGCTGGTCGAGGTCCTCAAGGGCGCCAAACCCCCGGTGTACGTCACTCCGGCCACCGATGACCTCGAAACCGCCCGGCGCTGGTTCGCCGAGTTCGAGGGGGCCGGCCTGGACGGGTTGATCGCCAAGCCGCGCGACCTGGTCTACACGCCCGACAAGCGGGTCATGTTCAAGATCAAGCACAAGCGGACGGCCGACTGCGTGGTCGCCGGCTACCGGGTCCACAAGTCCGGCGAGGACCGGATCGGCTCGCTGCTGCTGGGCCTCTACGACGAGCGGGACGTGCTGGTCTCGGTCGGCGTCATCGGGTCGTTCCCCATGGCCGTACGGCAGGAGCTCTTCCAGGAGTTGCAGCCGCTGGTGACGGAGTTCGAGGGTCACCCGTGGAACTGGGCGGCCCACCTGGAGGGCGAGCGCACCCCGCGTAAGAACGAGGTGAGCCGCTGGAACGCCGGCAAGGACCTCTCGTTCACCCCGCTGCGCCCGGAACGCGTGGTCGAGGTCCGCTACGACTACATGGAGGGTGTGCGGTTCCGCCACACCGCCCAGTTCGAACGGTGGCGTACGGACCGGGACCCGCACTCCTGCACGTACGAGCAGCTCGAACGCCCGGTCCAGTTCAATCTGGCCGAGGTACTGACCAGCCGCTGACCGCGGATTGTCAGACTCACCGGCTAGCCTCGGTCAGGACAGTCCGCTGAAGAAGGGTCCAACGTGCCGCGCCGCTCTCTCCTGGCCGTGTTCGCCGCGCTCGTGGTGACCGTCTCCGGCTGCACCGTGCCCTCGTTCGCGCCCGACGGGTCGGGCGGGTCCACGCCGGCCCCCCGGAGCACCCAGAGCAGCGCCGCCGCGCCGGGCACGGGCAACGCCGACTGGCAGCCCTGCCCCGAGATCCCGGATCAGCTCGTGGGCCGCGGCGCCGCCGGCATGACGTACGACTGCGCCAAGGTCTCCGTCCCGCGGGACTGGTCCGATCCCAACAACGGCGAGACGTACGCGATCGCGATGATCCGCATCCGTTCGGCCACCCAGAAGGACCGGACCGGCTCGCTGCTGATCAACCCCGGCGGCCCGGGCGGCTCCGGCATCGACACGGCGGTCTACCTGTCGTTCGGGCAGCAGTTCGGCGGCCTGCCGACCGAGATCACCAACAAGTTCGACATCATCGGGTTCGACCCGCGCGGCGTCGGCCGCTCCGACCCGGTCAAGTGCATCAGCGCCCAGGATCAGGACAAGAGCTTCGCCGCCGTCCCCGACCCGGTCAGCTCGGCCCAGTTCACCGAGCTGGTCACGCTCAACGAGAAGATCGCCGACGACTGCGCGAAGAAGTACAGCCCGGCCCAGCTGGCCACGTTCGCGACCGCCCAGGCCGCCAAGGACATGGATGCGATCCGTACCTCGGTCGGTGACGAGAAGCTGACGTACCTGGGCTTCTCCTACGGCACGCTGCTCGGCGCCACGTACGCCCAGCAGTTCCCGACCAAGGTCCGGGCGCTGGTGCTCGACGGCGCGGTCGACCCGCAGCAGAACTTCGTCGAGGGCTCGGAGAGCCAGGCCAAGGGCTTCGAGCGCGCGTTCACCAACTTCACCAACTGGTGCAAGGCCAACGCCGGCGACTGCCCGATCGCGCCGGACGCCCGCAAGGCGGTCACCGACGCGCTCAAGACGGCCGACACCAAGCCGGTCAAGGGCGCCGACGGCCGCAACGCCACCTCCGGCTGGATCTTCGTGGCCGTGGTGTCCTCGCTCTACACCGAGACCGGCTGGACGGCGCTGGCCAAGGCGATCGCCGACCTGAAGACAGGTGGCGCCGAGGGCATCTTCGAGCTCGCCGACCAGTACGCGGAGCGCAAGCCCGACGGGACGTACAGCAATCTCTTCGACGCCAACCTGGCCGTGAACTGCTCCGACACCAAGGACGCGCCCACCGTCGACGAGGTGCGCCGGCTGCAGGGCGAGTGGCGCAAGAAATACCCGCTGTTCGGCGGCTCGCTCGCGGTCGGCATGCTGCCCTGCGCGGTGTGGAAGGGCGACCGCGACCCGTACCCGGTCGGCAAGGCCGTCGGGGCCCCGCCGATCGTCGTGGTCGGCACGACCGGCGACCCCGCCACGCCGTACGAGAACACCGCCGACCTGGCCTCGATGCTGGGCGTCGGGCACGTGCTGACCTGGGAGGGCGAGGGGCACACGGCCTACCCGAGCACCCAGTGCATCACGCAGGCCGTCGACAGTTACCTCATCGATCTGAAGGTGCCGCAGGAGGGGCTGCGCTGTCCGGCGAAGTGAGGCCCTCACGCGCCGCCATCTGCTCGAGCAGGGCCCGCACCTGTCGCAGGTTCTGCTTGAGCTCCTCCTGCTCCTCGTGCCGGAAGACGTCCCGGTCGACGATGAGCTTGCTGGCGAAGTGCGCGGTGATCAGCGGGATCACCACGAGCACCATCAGCGAGATCAGCAGCCCGGCGATCACCCGGCCCTGCCACGAGGCGGGTGAGATGTCGCCGTACCCGACGGTCGACGCGGTGACGACGGCCCACCAGATCGCGTCGCCGATCGACTTCTCGGTCTCGAAGAAGTGGAAGAGCACGCCACAGACGACGATCAGGATGGCGTACGCGAGAATCAGCGTGCCCGGCGAGTTGGCCAGCCAGACAACCCCGCGATAGACCCGCGACAGCGGCGTGAGCAGCACCTTCATGGCGTCATCGTGCCCGAGCGACGATCAGAATGGGAGCCCCGATGTTCCGTACGGCCGAGCGAGCCGACGTCCCCGCGATCCTGGCCCTGCTGGCCGACGACGAGATCAGCCGGTCCCGCGGCACCGTCACCGAGCAGGCCGACGCCGCCGTCTGGGCCGCCTTCGAGCAGATCGACGCCGACCCGAACAACGAGCTGATCGTCGGCGACGACGGCGAGATCATCGCCACCTGCCAGCTCACGGTCATCCCCGGCCTCAGCCGCGGCGGCGCCACCCGCATGACCATCGAAGCCGTCCGGGTCCGGGCCGACCGTCGCGGCGCCGGCTTGGGCCGGGCCCTGATGGCGTACGCCCTCCAGCGCGCCCAGGAGCAAGGTGTCACCCTCGTGCAGCTCACCACCGACAAGCGCCGCACCGACGCCAAGCGTTTCTACGAGTCGCTCGGCTTCACCGCCTCCCACGAGGGCATGAAGCTCGCCGTCGACCCGGCCTGACTCGCCGCCGACCCGGCCTGGCGAGACATGCCCTGTCATCATCGCGGCATGCCCAAGTTGCGAGTCGCCGTGGTGGTGTTGCTGGCCGTCTGCGCGGGGTGCACCACAGAACCCGCGCCCACCGCGGTGACTCCGCCGGCCTCCTCAGCCCCCGCGTCGTCGCCGTCGACGTCTTCGGCGCCAACGCCCGCGACGCCCGTGAAGGTGCCCGCCGTGGCCCCAGGCGAGTTGTTCCGCTACGTGATCTCTCACAAGGACGGCACCGTCATGGGCGAGGGCACCGTGCGCGCCGCTCCGCGCGCCAATCAGGAGTACTTCGTCCAGGCGGCCTGCCAGAGCGCCGACCCGCGCCGCACGTTCTCCTACGAAGTGACCTCCGGCGGCAAGCGGATCGCCGCCGCGGGCGCCCGGCCGTGCGATGGCGTCGTGGCCCTCGACAGCGTCGGCACTCTGCCCGGCGGCGCCACGACCCAGGTCAAGGTCACCACCGATCGGGCGGCCGTCGTCGTGGCGTACGCCGTCCTGGGTCTTGCCCCCGAAGGCCGTTAGTCCCAGCTCTGGGCGAGCCGGTCGAAGACCTCGGGGTCGCTGTGGGGCGGGATCACGCAGAGCAGGTGGCCGCCCGGGGCCCGCAGGGTCACGCACTCGAGCCAGCGGCCCACCTCGACGGCGCCGAGTCCCTTGAGCCGGGCCGTCTCGGCCTCGACGTCGTCGGTCTCGATGTCGAAGTGGTAGCGCGGCGCGTCGTCCACGGCCTGGATGGCCAGCGTGTGGTCGGGCAGCACCCCGCGCAGCGAGATGAACTGCTCCTCGCCGGGCACGGGCTCGGCCGGCACGCCGAGAGCGCCCGACCAGAAGTCGGCCGACGCGCCGGCCTCGTCACGGGGCGCGTCGATCAGGAACGTCGAGAGTCGGCTGCGGTGTGCCATGACCGCGTAGTCTCCCGTAGCCGGGCCGCTCAATCCACAGGTTTCCGCGCGTCAGTGTGACGAGCGCAATCCCGCCACCAGCAGGCCGACCAGGTGCCGGGCGTCGTACCGGATGTTCTTCCCGGCCCCGGCGCACAGGCTGCCCACGCCACGCATGAGCTCGTACGCGTCCTGGTTGCCCCGGATCTCCCCGGCCGACGCGGCCGCCTTCAGCAAGTCGGTGCAGACGGGCACGAGCCGCTCCACGAAGTACGAGTGCAGCGGGTCGTAGCAGGGATCGTCGGACTGCAGCACGGCCGCCAGCCCCTGTTTGGTGATCACGAAGTCGACGAAGACCCCGATCCAGCGGGCCAGGGCCGCGTACGGCGTCGGCTGCTCGGCCAGCAGCGCCGGACCGGCCTCGGCCAGCGCCTCGACCTGATGCCGGTAGACCGCCACGATCAGATCCGCCCGGGTCGGAAAGTGCCGGTAGATCGTCGCCGTGCCGACCCCGGCCACCGCCGCGATGTCGCGGATGGGCGCCTCCACCCCGGATTTGACGAACACCGTGGCCGCCGCGTCGAGCAGGACCGCCGCGTTGCGCCGGGCGTCGGCCCGCCGGGGTCTGTCGTTCACCACACACTTCTCCTTAAACGGGACAACGTCCCGTATCGTCAAGCGGGACAACGTCCCACTTATCGAGGATGCCTCATGACAGCGATCGTCTCGGTGAAGCCCATCGTCCTGCCCGCGCCCGGCCGCGGCCAGGACCTGCACGTCCGGGTGACCGCCCCGGTGACCGGCGGCAACAACCTGCCGATCATCCTCTTCTCGCACGGCTTCGGCTCGTCCCTGGACGGCTACGGCCCGCTGACCGACCACTGGGCCGCCCAGGGCTTCGCGGTGCTGCAGCCCACGTACCTCGACTCGCGCACGATCGGCCTGGCCGCCGACGACCCCCGCACCCCGCGGATCTGGCGTCACCGCATCGAGGACGCGAAGCGCACCCTGGACCATCTCGACGTGTTCGAGGCCGCGGTGCCCGGGCGCTTCGACCGCACCACCATCGCCGCCGCCGGGCACTCCTTCGGCGGGCAGACCACCGGGGCCCTGCTCGGTCTCCGGGTCTTCGGCGAGGACTTCCGCGACGAGCGCGTCCGGACCGGCATCCTGCTGGCCACCGCCGGCCGGGGCGGCGACGACCTGACCCCGTACGCCGCCGAGCACTTCCCCTACCTCAACCCGGACTTCAGCCACCTGACCGCGCCTGCCCTGGTCGTCGCGGGCGACAAGGACCAGTCGTTCCTGACCACGCGCGGCCCCGACTGGTCGGCCGACCCCTACACGCTCAGCCCCGGACCCAAGAGCCTGCTGACCCTGTACGGGGCGGAGCACTCACTCGGTGGCATCCCGGGTTACGAGGCCAGGGAGACGACCGACGAGAACCCGGCCCACGTGGACCTCCTCCAGCGCCTCACGACGGCGTACCTCCGCGGTGAAGTCCTGCCGGACCCGGGCCACCTCGGCCGCCTCGAGAGCAAGTAGCTACTGGCCCTCCCAGTTGGCCTTGTTCATCTTGCTGGGCTGCACGCGTGGCGGCTCGCCCGGCATCTTCGGATGATCGGGCGGGTACGGCAGGTCGCCCAGCCCGTCCTTCTCGTCGCGGGCCGACCACTCCAGCAGCGGCGTGATGTCGTGGGCGACGTCGTCGATCGCCGCGTGCGGGTCACCGATCTTCGCGAACCGCTTCGGCACGGTCCGCAGGTCGAAGTCGTCCGGCTCCACGTCGGCCAGCTCGTCCCAGGTGACCGGGGCCGAAGCGGTGGCCCGGCCGTTGGCCCGCAGCGAATAGGCGCAGGCGATCGTCCGGTCCCGGGCCATCTGGTTGTAGTCGATGAAGACCCGCTCGCCGCGCTCCTCCTTCCACCACGCGGTCGTGATGGCCTCCGGCCGGCGACGCTCCACCTCACGGGCCAGCGCGATCGCGGCCCGGCGAACCTGCACGAAATCCCACTGCGGGGCGATCCGCACATAGACGTGCACGCCGCGCCCACCCGACGTCTTGGGAAAACCGACCCAGCCCAGGTCGTCGAGCACCTCCCGGATCACCCCGGCCGCGGTCACCACGTCGCCGAAGTTCGTCCCCGGCTGCGGGTCGAGGTCGATCCGCAGCTCATCGGGCTGATCGGGCGCCGCCGCCCGCACCGGCCACGGGTGGAAGACGATGGTCCCCATCTGCGCGGCCCACGCCACATGGGCCAGATCGGCCGGGCACAGCTCCTCGGCCGTACGCATGCTCGGGAACTTGATCGTCGCCTTCTGGATCCAGTCGGGCACCCCTCGCGCCCCGATCCGCTTCTGAAAGAAGGTCTCCCCGTCGATCCCGTCCGGGAACCGCTGCAACGTCGTCGGCCGCTGCCCGAGCGCCCGCATGATCCCGTCCCCGACGGCCAGGTAGTACTCGAAGACGTCACGCTTGGTGTACCCCCGGGCCGGGAACACCACCTTGTCCGGGCTGCTCAGCCGCACCGTGTGGCCGGCGATCTCATGCTCTTCCGCTGCGGCTTTCGGCATACCGATGACCTTAGGTCACTTCCGCCCCAGCGGCCGCCCATCACCTCGCACTGACAAAGCCGCGGCCACCGCCCGTCGGCATGAGCCTCGCCGTGGCGGAGCGGAGGAGCTCGACCGCCTACTCACCCCTGCTGGTGAGGCGGAACGTATTGCTCTACGGTCGCCGGATGCAGCGTATCGGCATCCGAGAGCTGAGCCGGAACACCAGTCAGGTGCTGGCTCGAGTCCGCGGTGGCGAAACTTTTGAGATCACGGACCGCGGGCATCCGATCGCCCGACTTGTTCCCGTGGACGACCACCGATCCGCTCTGACCAGGCTGGTGGCCACGGGACGGGCGATGGCCCCGGCTGGCGGTGGCCCGGTCCTCCTTCCGCCAGAATTCGGCGGCGAAGACGTTGACAGCGCCGCCGCACTCGCCGAAAGGCGAGATGAGGAGCGCTGGTAAAACGCCCGACTCCGCGGCTGAGCCCCGTAACAGAGCTGGGCTTGCGGCGATCGAGTGACCACCCGCTGGAGGGAGCGATCTCCCTCTCCGGAGGGATCGAAGCGCGCCTCGCATCGCCGACCGTGGAGCCCGGAGCCGCGACCGCGCGGCCCGGACGGGAGACGACGATGCGCAAGACAGTGGGATGGGGGGCCGCCGCGGCGGCGCTGCTGGTGGCGGTGGCGGCCGGGCCGGCCGGGGCGACCGAGCACGGGCCGGCCCGAGTGAGTGGCTGGGCCGAGTTCGAGCTGCCCTTCGGGGCGGACGACGACGTGCGCTCGTTCGCCTTCGACGCCCGGGCGGACCCCTGGAGCCGGCCGATCCCGGTCGAGGGCGGGGAGCACGGCTCGCCCGCCGACGCCACCGGGACCGTGCGGGTCGCGCACTACCTGGCCGCGGAGCAGGTCACCGTCCGGTGGGAGGCGGCGGTCGACTGCCTGATGACCAGCCCGGGGCACGCCACGGTGACCGCGATCGTCACCCGGGCCGACGACTACGCGAAGAGTCTGCTCGGCACGCGGGTCGGGTTCAGCGTGCAGGACGGCGGGCGCGGCCGGGACCGGGTCGGCTTCACCTGGGACGCGACCGTCGACCAGAACGAGGACGGCGAGTGGGGGCCGTCCCGGATCGGGCCGTGTCTGTCCACCGCCGCCTTCGCCACGGTGACCCGCGGGGACTTCCGGATCCGGCACGCCGAGCTGACCCCTCCGCCCCGCCCGTAGCCGGACAGGCCGAAGGCCGCCTGGTTCAGGGAACCGGGCGGCCTTCGGCCGTACTCAGTTGGGTCAGGCGCTGCGACGGCGCCGGGTGTACCAGACCGAGGCGCCGCCGGCGGCGACCAGGACGCCACCCAGGGCGACCAGGGTGCTCATCGGCGCGCCGGTGACCGGCAGGGCGCCGCCGGCGCTGACACCGCCGCCGGGGGCGGTGGTGTCGGGGGCGGCGCCGCTCGGGGTCTCGGCCGGGACGGTGTCGGTGTTGGCGGTCGGCGTGCTGGTGCTCGGCGCGGGCGAGCTGGGCGCCGGCGTGGTCGGGGCCGGCGTGCCGTAGCCGGGCTGGCCGCGGGTGGGCGTCTCGTCGGTGTCGGCGGGCTGCTCGTCGGTGTCGGCGGGCGCCTCGGTGCCGTAGCCGGCGGTGCCGCCCGGGCGGCCCGGGTCGGTCGTGGTGGCGGCGACGATCGGCTGCGGGGCCTGGTCGGCGGTGGCCAGGGCGGGCGCCCCGCCGAGGGCGAGCGCGGCGGCGACGGTCAGGCCGGCGGTGGGCAGTCCGACGGCGAGGATCCGGCGAAGTGAGCTCATGAGGAGTTAATCCGTTCTGTTGCTGTGGTCATGGTCCGAGAGGGGAGCTTAGCGGCAAATGCCCGATTTACCCTGTAACCGCCCCCGGCGGGTCATCATCCCGGAAGACCACCGAAACGGTGACTCCGCCACAGATGGGACAAAGCGAACATTTTGCCCTCGAACTTGGGGTCCGCCGCGAAGAAACCACCGCTGTACGGGGCGCGCAGCTGCACGCTGGCCCCGTCACGCAGATAGACCGAGACCACCATCCGGGCGCCCCGCCGCTCGGCCCGCATGTCGGCCACATCAGCCCACCGGGCTACGCCGTCCGCGAACACCGACCGGGTGCGGATGCCACCCGAGCTGACCTGCGTGCCCGTACGCCCGCGGGCCGCCAGCCCGATCAGCGCGCCCGCCACCGCGGGCCCGACCGACACCACGGCCCACCCCGTACCGGGTGGCGAGATGGCATCGGCCCAGGTCGCGATCACGAAGAACAGCAGCACGCCGACGTTCGCGATCGATCCGAGATAGAGCCCTCGCCCGAGGGCCTGCTGCCAGGTGGGCCGGAACATGGCCGCGGATGCATCCATGTTTTGGTTCAACGGCCGGGCCGAGACCCCGGGCCGCACGCCGAGTGCGTCGTACCTTTGAAGCATGGCAACGAACGAGACCACCCTGCCCACCACCGAGGACGAGTGGCGGGTCCGCCTGTCCCCCGACGAGTTCCGGGTCCTTCGCCAGGCGGGCACCGAGGCCCCCTGGTCCGGTGAGTATGTCGACACCAAGACCGAGGGCATGTACAACTGCCGCGCGTGCGGCGCCGCGCTCTACCCGAGCAGCGACAAGTTCGACTCGCACTGCGGCTGGCCGTCGTTCGACGACGCCCTCCCCGGCGCGATCAAGGAGATCAACGACTACAGCCACGGCATGGTCCGTACGGAGATCCGCTGCGCCAACTGCGACTCGCACCTGGGCCACGTCTTCCGCGGCGAGCACATGACCGAGAAGAACACCCGCCACTGCGTCAACAGCCTGTCGATCCGCCTCGAGCCGAAGGCCTGAGGCCGCAGGATCAGGCCGGCTGACGCCTCACCGGCGCCTGGCCGGCCAGCTCCACCGCTTCCACGCCGTCGTCGTCGATCGGGCCGCCCGGGACCGGGGTGGCGATCTGGGTGACGTCGAGGGCGGCGGTGTCGAAGGCCACCAGGAACGGCGGCCGGCCCTGGCTGGCCGCGTAGATGCGGCCGATGTACTCGCCGAGCAGGCCCAGGCAGATCAGCTGGATGCCGCCGAGCAGCAGCACGGCCAGGTAAAGGGACGTCCAGCCGGGCACGACCGAGCCGGCGATCCAGGTGACCAGGGCGACGATCATCAGCACGAGGCAGACGAAGAAGCTCAGCATGCCCAGCCAGGTCGCGATCTTCAGCGGGGCCGCCGAGAAGCTGGTGATGCTGTCCAGCGTCAACTTGATCATCTTCGACAGCGGGTACTTCGTCTCACCCGCCACCCGCTCGGCCCGCACGTACGACACCTCGGCGCTGCTGAAGCCCAGCGACGGCACGATCAGCCGGTAGACCGGGCGCGGCTCCGGCAGCGCGTTCAGCACGTCGACCACCGCGCGGCTGACCAGGCGAAAGTCACCGGCCTGGTCCGACACCCACGGCCCGACCAGCTTGCGCATCACCCGGTAGTACAGGCCGGCGGTCTGCCGCTTGAACGCCGTGTCGGTGCTGCGGTCGCTGCGCACGCCGTAGACCACGTCGACCTTCTCGCGGCGCGCGGTCGCGAGCATCTCGCCGATCGTCTCGGGCGGGTCCTGCAGGTCGGCGTCGATGCTCACCACGTACGCGCCCTTGGAAGCCCGCAGGCCGGCGCGCAGGGCGGTCTGGTGGCCGACGTTGCGCCGCAGCGCCACGATGCGCAGCTGGGGCCAGTCGGCGCGCAGCTGCATGAGGCGCGAGACGGTCGCGTCGCTGCTGCCGTCGTCCACGGCCACGACCTCGTAGGTCTCGCCGAGCCCGTCGAGCACGGGCCGGAGCCGGGCCACGAAGTGGTCGACCGCCTCGCGCTCGTTGAACATCGGCGTGACCACGGAGAGTGCCACCGGTGACGCGAACATGTAGTGACCTCTTCCTGCTGCGCCGGTCATCCGTCGGCCGGAAGACTAGCCCTTCCTCGCCTCGGATGTCTTCCCAGGCCGTGACGCTTGCTCGGTGCGAACCAATTCCTCCACCACGTACCGCAGGCCGTTCCCGGAAGTCTGCCAGCCCGTCGAGGAGCTGACGACCCACCCGTCACCCAGCTCGGGGGCGTAGGTGTCGCCGGGAACAACCAGGTCCAGGCGGGTACGCAGGATGTGCCCGGCCCGGGGCAGAAAGGCCTCGTACACCGCCTGCCCGCCCATGATCCAGACCTCGCCCGTGAGGTCCACCTCGTCCACCGAGTGCGCCACCTCGGCCCCTTCGGCTGACCACGAAGGGTCACGCGTCAGCACCACGTTGCGCCGCCCCGGCAGCGGGCGGAACTTCACCGGCAGTGAGTCCCAGGTCGCGCGCCCCATGACGACCGTGGCCCCGCTGGTCCTCGTACGGAACAGGCGCTGGTCCTCGGGGAGCCGCCACGGGATCTCGCCCTTGGCTCCCACCACGCGGTCGTGCGCCTCGGCCCAGATCATGTGCACGGTCATACGGCGACGGGCGCCTTCAGCCCGGGGTGGTGCTGGTAGCCCACGACCTCGAAATCGGAGTATTTGTAATCGAACAGCGACGGCGCCGCGGCGATCTTCAAGGACGGGAACTCGAAGGGATCGCGGGTGAGCTGCGTCCTCACCTGCTCGAAGTGGTTGTTGTAGATGTGGCAGTCGCCACCGACCCAGATGAAATCGCCCGGCAGCAGCCCCGCCTGGTCGGCCACCATCCGGGTGAGCAGCGCGTAGCTGGCGATGTTGAACGGCACGCCCAGGAACAGGTCGGCGCTGCGCTGGTAGAGCTGGCACGAGAGCCGGCCGTCGGCCACATAGAACTGGAACATCGCGTGGCACGGGGCCAGCGCCATCTCCGGCAGGTCGGCCACGTTCCAGGCCGACACGATCATGCGGCGCGAGTCGGGGTCGCGGCGCAGCGTCTCCAGGACGCCGCTGATCTGGTCGACGTGACCGCCGTCGGGCGTCGGCCAGGAGCGCCACTGCACCCCGTAGACCGGGCCGAGCTCGCCGTCCGGAGCGGCCCACTCGTCCCAGATCGTCACGCCGTTGTCCCGCAGCCAGCCCACGTTGCTGTCGCCGCGCAGGAACCACAGCAGCTCGACCGCCAGCGACTTGAAGTGCACCCGCTTGGTGGTGATCAGCGGGAAGCCGGCCGACAAGTCGTACCGCAGGCGCTCGCCGAACAGGCTCACCGTGCCCGTGCCGGTGCGGTCGCTTTTCGGGGTGCCGGTGGTCAGGACCCGGCGCAGCAGGTCCTCGTACTGGGTGTCGACGGGCATGGCAGCCAACCTACCCGCCGGGCGCCCGCACCTTGAAGACGCGGCCACCCGGCGGGTCACCGATCGCGGCCGGCAATCGGCACCACCCCGGTGGCGGGGGTGAACTAACTGGCCCAGCTGTCCGACATCTGCGGGATGTGCTCGTTGAGCGACTGCAGGTCCCGCTGGGATCGGGTCTGGTCGGGCGGGGGCGGCTGGTTGACGACGAACCCGAGGTCGCCGCCGAGCTGCTGCCACCGCTCGTAGAGGATCTGATCCTGCAGGACGGCGCGGACGTCCTGGTGCGCCGCCCGCAACTCTTCCAGGGCGGCTTCATACCGGGCGACCCGGGTGTGCAGGTCGGCGGTCTCGTACGTGGTCATGCAGTCAGATTAACGGCAAATATGAGGCTTAGTCGGATTTCAGCTTGCCGGCGATCGAGACGATCCGCTGGGCGAGGTGATCCAGGGCGGCCAGTTGCGCGTCGCCGAGCGGGGCGTCGTTGGTGGCGCCGGTGACGTGCGAGACGCCGTACGGGTTGCCGTCGGCGAACTTGAGCGGGTCGGTGTAGCCCGGCGGAACGAGGATGCCGCCGAAGTGGATGATCGTGTTGTAGAGCGCGGTCAGCGTGGTCTCCTGACCGCCATGGGCCGTCTGCGAGGCGGTGAACCCGGCGTAGGCCTTGTTCGCCAGCAGACCCTGCGCCCACTGGGGGCCGAGCGTGTCGATGAACTGCTTGAGCTGGCTGGCCACATTGCCGTAGCGGGTCGGTGTGCCGAACAGCACGGCGTCGGCCCAGACCACGTCGTCGGCGGTCGCCTTGGGCTCGTCCTTGGTCCTGTCGAAGTGCTGGCTCCACGCCGCGTTGGAGGCGATCGCCTCGGCCGGCGCGAGCTCGGCCACCTGGCGCAGCCGCACCTCGGCGCCGGCCTTCTCGCCGGCTTCGGCGACCCGCTCGGCCATCTTGTGGATGGTCCCGGTGGACGAGTAGTAGATGACTGCAAGCCGAGTTCCGGCCATGATTGCCTCCTGGTGATCTGCTTGCCAAGTCAAGCCAATCCCCGGTGCAATCCGGCCGAAACCGCGAAAAGCATTACACCTTCAGTTCGCCGCCGAGCTCGTCGTCGAACCAGACGCCGCCGGTGGCCAGGTAGCGGAACCGGTAGTGACCCGGCCCGACGGTCACGCTGACGGTGCGGGTGCCGTCGCGGCGCGGCTTGAGCTCGTGCCGGCCCGGCTCCCACTCGTTGAACGTGCCGACCACGCTGACCTTGCCCTCGACCAGCGCCTCGGGCACGCAGAAGGTCACCCGGGTCTTGTTGCCGAAGAGCTTGCTTGTCTTGATCATTAAGGTCTCCACACCTCGGGCTTCCATCGGTACAACGGACGGCGACGTTACGGGTGACGCCGTGCCGCCTACGCTGCGGACATGCAACCGGAACAACATGACGAGTTCAGGTCGGCCTCGTTCCGAGACCTCGACACGACGACGCTGTACGCGATCCTCAAACTGCGCGCCGACGTCTTCGTGGTCGAGCAGGAGTGCGCGTACGGCGATCTCGACGGGCGCGACGACGAGCCCGGCACGAGACATCTGTGGTTCGCCGACAAAACGGACGTAAAGGCCTATCTCCGCATCCTGGATGATGGCGACGTGCAGCGGATCGGCCGCGTCGTCACCGCTAAGAACGCGCGCGGGGCCGGGCTGGCCGGCCGGCTCATCGCCGAAGCGCTGAAAATCATCGGAAACCGCCCGAGCGTCCTGCACGCCCAAGCGCATCTATCCGATTTCTACGCCAAGTTCGGCTTTGAGCAGACCGGTCCGGAATACCTGGAAGACGGCATCCCGCACGTGCCCATGAAGAGAGAGTTCACTCCGGCTTAGGGCGGTGGCGGGGTGGCCGGACGGGGCTACGGCAGCGTAGCGACGATCTCGCCGACCGAGCGCCGGCGGCCCGTGTAGAACGGAACCTCCTCGCGCACGTGCCGCCGCGCCTCGGACGCCCGCAGGTCCCGCATGAGGTCGACGATGCGGTAGAGCTCGTCGGCCTCGAACGCCAGCATCCACTCGTAGTCGCCCAGCGCGAACGAGGCGACCGTGTTGGCCCGCACGTCCGGGTAGCCGCGGGCCAGCTTGCCGTGCTCGGCCAGCATCTGGCGCCGCTCGGCGTCGGGCAACAGGTACCACTCGTACGACCGCACGAACGGATAGACGCAGAGGTAGGGGCGAGCCTCCTCGCCGGCCAGGAAGGCCGGGATGTGGCTCTTGTTGAACTCGGCCGGGCGGTGCAGCGCCATCTGCGACCAGACCGGGGCCAGGTGCCGGCCCAGCGCGGTCCGGCGGAACAGGCTGTACGCCTCCTGCAGCGCGTCCGAGGACTCGGAGTGCCACCAGATCATCACGTCGGCGTCGGCGCGCAGACCGGCCACGTCGTACGTGCCGCGGATCGTGACGCCCTTGGCGTCGAGCTGCTCGAAGAGGCCGTCGACCTCCGAGGCCACCTCGTCACGCAATGCCGGCAGCGGCGTCGACGCCCGGAAGACCGACCACATCGTGTACCGGATCGTCGCGTTCAGCTCGTTGAGCCGCGCCGCGTTGGTCTGCTCAGTCATCCCTAACCCTCCAGAGCCTTGCTCACGTCTTCCGCGGCCTTCTCACCGCTGGCGATGCAGACCGGGATGCCGATCCCGTCGAACGCCGCCCCGGCCAGCGCCAGCCCCGGCGGCAGGGCGGCCCGGGCCGCCGCCACCCGGTCGACGTGGCCCGGCGCGTACTGCGGCAGGCCACCGCCCCAGCGCTGCACCCACGAGACGGCCGGCGGCGGGAGCTCGTCGCCGATGAGCCGGGCCAGATCGTCCAGCGCGCGCTGCAGCAGCACCGCGTCGTCGAACTGCAGCCGCTCCTCTTCGCCGGCCCGGCCCAGGGAGGCCCGCACGATCACCGGGCCGTCGCCCGGCAGAGTCCACTTCGTCGTGAAAAAGGTAGCCGCCTTGACCAGCGTGCCCTCGCTCGGCGGCACTAAGAATCCGGACAGATCCGGAAGAGGAGTGCCGGGCGGCAGAGCCAACCCCACCAAAGCCACGCTGGCGTAGTCCAGGTCGCCGACAGCCTCGGAGGCGACCGATGAAATACCGGACAAAAGCCTCGCAGCCGGGGCGGCCGGGACGGCCAGAACGACAGCGTCGACATCATCGGTCTGCGGCGCCGGCACCGGCCCCAGCAGCAGCCGCCACCCGTGCTGAGTGCGGGCGATCTCGCGGACCGGCAGGCCCAGGCTGATCCGGGCGCCACTGGCCGACGCCGCCGCACCCACCAGCCGGCTCATGCCGCCCTCGACCGCACCGAAGATCGGCCGGCCGGGCACCCGCCGGCTCGCCTTCTGCGCGGCCCGCACGGCGGCCTGCAGGGTGTGCTCGACCCGGGCCGTCCGCGCCAGCTGCGGCATCGTCACCTGCAGGGACAGCCCGTCGGCGCGTCCCGCATAAACCCCGCCGAGCATCGGATCGACGAGCCGGTCCACGACCTCGTCGCCATAGCGCTCCCGCACCAGCGCCCCGACCGCTACATCTTCGCCGGCGGCGAGCAGCGGACGGCCCGCGTCGTGGTCGCGCCGGGCGTCCGGGTGCGCCACGTCGCCGAGCTGGGTCAGATCCCCCGGTACGCCGACCAGCGTGCCCCCGGGCATCGGCGCGAGCCGGCCGCCGATCGCCAGCGCGGCCGGCACCCGGGCCGGATGCTTGATCGCCGCGCCCAGCCCGAGCCGCTTGACCAGGCCCACGGCGGCCGACTCGGCCCCGTCCGAGCCCGACATCAGAAACGACTCGGCGCCCCGCTCGACGGTCACCCCGCCCAGCTCGCCGGTGCGCAGCTTGCCGCCGAGCACGCCGCCCTGCTCATACACGATGATCTCGGTGTCGGGTGGCGTCAGGTCGCGCAGGCGCACGGCCGCGGCGAGGCCG
This sequence comes from Actinoplanes sp. NPDC049598, assembly GCF_040675435.1. Lineage (NCBI taxonomy): Bacteria > Bacillati > Actinomycetota > Actinomycetes > Micromonosporales > Micromonosporaceae > Actinoplanes > Actinoplanes sp. NPDC049598. The sequence goes on from NZ_JBFAOX010000023.1 coordinate 121,504, forward strand.
GCGATGCCGCCTCCGATGACCGCCACCCGCTTCCGCACGCCTTTCACCCTCCCAGGTGGCGCCCCCGCCGCATCGGCGGGGGTCGCCGACTGTGACCTACGAGGCGGACGTCTCGTGGACGAACGCCACCAGCCTGGTCAGCGCGTCCGGGTCGGTCTCGGGGAGCACGCCGTGACCGAGGTTGAACACGTGCCCGGGGGCCGCCCGGCCCTGCTCGAGGACCCGGCGGGCCTCCCGCTCGACGACCTCGCGGCCGGCGAAGAGCACGGCCGGGTCGAGGTTGCCCTGCACCGATCTCGACGGCCCGATCACCTTCGTCGCCCGATCGAGTGGCGTGCGCCAGTCGACCCCGACCACGTCGGCCCCGGCCTCGCCCATCGCCTCCAGCAGCACCGCCGTGCCGACACCGAAGTGGATGCGCGGCACGCCGGCGCCGGCCAGCCCGGTCAGCACCCGCGACGAGTGCGGCAGGACGTGCTCGCGGTAGTCGGCCTCGCTGAGCGCGCCGGCCCACGAGTCGAACAGCTGGACCGCGCTGACCCCGGCCTCGATCTGGGTGCGCAGGAAGGCCAGCGTGATGTCGGCCAGGCGGCTCATCAACGCGTTCCACAGCTGCGGCTCGCCGTACATCATGGCCTTGGTCTTGAGGTAGGTCCGGGACGGGCCGCCCTCGATCAGATAGCTGGCCAGCGTGAACGGCGCGCCCGCGAAGCCGATCAGCGGGGTGTGGCCCAGCTCCTCGACCAGCAGCCGAACCGACTCGGCGACGAAGCCGACGTCGTCGGAGGTGATCGGCCGCAGCCGCTCGACGTCGGCCGGGGTGCGCACCGGCTCGGCCACGACCGGGCCCGTGCCGGCCACGATGTCCAGGTCGATGCCGGCGGCCGCGATCGGCACGACGATGTCGCTGAACAGGATCGCGGCGTCCACGTTGTGCCGGCGTACCGGCTGCAGGGTGATCTCGGTGACCAGGTCGGGACGCCGGCACGAGTCGAGCATGCCGATGCCCTCGCGGATCTTGCGGTACTCGGGCAGCGACCGCCCGGCCTGCCGCATGAACCAGACCGGGGTGTGCGGCACGTCGAGGCCGCGGCAGGCCCGCACGAAGGGCGAATCGTTCAAGACTGTGGTCACCGCGCCATCGTGCCACGACACGCGGGGCGCGCCGATCGGCTACTCACACGCGGCGGCGGCATAGTCTTCCCCCATGGCGTCCCCCTCCGCTGAACCTCCGGCGTTCGCCCGCGCGGTCGCCGGCCTGCGGGCCCCGGCGCCACGGCCCGAGATCCTCCTCGAGGAGATCACGGCGCCGCAGAAGCTCGCCCCGTACGCGTTCGCGCTCAGCGCCACCGTGCTGCGCTCCGGCGACGAGGTGGCCGGGGGCCGGCTGATCCTGCTGCACGACCCGGCCGGCCACGAGGCCTGGCACGGCGACATCCGCCTGGTCACGCTGGTCACGGCCGAGCTCGAGGCCGACCTGGCCGACGACCCGCTGCTGCCCGAGGTCGCGTGGACGTGGCTCACCGACGGCCTGGCCCAGCACGCGGCCGCCTACACGGCCATCGGCGGCACGATCACCCAGACCACCTCGACCCGCTTCGGCGAGCTGGCCGGCCCCGCCCCCACCGCCGACCTGGAGGTCCGCGCCTCCTGGACCCCCACCGCCACCGACTTCACCGCCCATCTCCTGGGCTGGTGCGACATGCTCGCCTCAACCGCGGGTCTGCCGCCGCCGGGAGTGGCTCTCCTCGGTCAGAACCAACGAGCTAACACACCGTAAAGGTCTCGCAGGCCGTCTTGATCGGGATGGCCAGGCCGATCCCCTCGGCGTCCTTGGCCTTGGCCGTAGCCAGCCCGACCACCTGCTCGCTCGCGTTCACGACCGGCCCGCCCGAGTTGCCCGGGTTGATCGGGGCGTCGAACTGGATCGTCGGCCCGTCCGTGTCGTCCGGCCGGTAGGCGCTGATCACGCCGGTCGTCACCGTGTCGTCGAGCCCGAGCGGCGCGCCCACCACGACCACCTGCTGACCCGGCTTGACCGTGGCCGGCGCCGTGGCCAGCCCGGCGATCTTCGTGTCGGCGTGCAGCAGCGCCAGGTCCTTGGCCTTGTCCACGTCGACGATGGTCGCGTTGATCTTGGTAGTGCCGCGTTCGAGCGACACCTTGCGCCCGCCGTCGGTCCACACCTCGGCCACCACGTGGTAGTTCGTCATCAGGTTGGACTCGTTGCCCTTGGCCTTCTTGCCGACCGAGAAGGCCGTCCCGGTGAAGTTGCCCGCGCGCACCCGGAACACGCTGGGCAGCACCTTCGACGAGACCCCTTCGGGGTCGAAGACCCCGGCCAGTTTCTTCTCCAGCTGGTCGGTCCGGTCCTTCTCGGCGGCCAGCCCGGAGGCCAGGCTCTGGTTGTGGTCACTCATCGATTCGATGCGGTACGCCTGCCAGCCCGCCACCAGCAGCAGGAGCACCACCAGGCCGATCGCGACCGGCTTGACCCGCCCGGCGGCCGGCGCGCGCCGCGACGCCGGCTCGGGTTCGGCCGTCACCGGGACCGGCGGGGCCACTTCCTCGTGCCAGCGGGGTGCCGGCGCCTGCCGTTGCTGCGGCACCTGCCACTGCGGATCCTCGACCCACCCTTGCTCCTGCGGCTGCCCCCATTGCTGGGTGCGGGGCTCGCCCCAGGGGTCGCTCGCCGGCTCGTTCCAGCGGGCCGGCTCCTCCCGCCGCGGCGGCGCCTCCTGCCAGGCCGGGGCGCCCGCGGGCTCGTCCGCCCGGCGCCGCCCGTCGTACCGGCGCTGCTCCCCCGTGGTGCCGGCGGGCGTGAAGGGTTCGAAGGTCATGGTCATCCGGCGCGGCCTCCCGGGTATGCGGCGCTGCGAGAGGTAGTACGGACCAGAACGCCCTCCGGATCAGTCGGGCCGGCCCCAGTCGTAGATCGAGAATCGGCGCGCCGGGACCCGGCTGCGCGCGCGTGGGGTGGCCTCCCCGTACGGTTACGGAGTGACCGACGACGCACCCCTGCTCCGTCGGGACGCACCGGAGCCCGCAAGGGACGGACGACCGCACGCCGAGCCGCCCGACCCGACGTCTGGTGGTCCTGACGCCACGCCCGCCCCCAGTGTCCCCCTGACCGCGCCCCGAGACGGCACGCCGCGCCCCGTGGAGACCTCCGGCGAGCTGGCCGACGTGGTCGCCCGCATGGCTTCCGGCACCGGCCCGGTCGCCGTGGACGCCGAGCGGGCTTCCGGCTACCGCTACACCCAGCGCGCCTACCTGGTCCAGCTGCGGCGGGCCGGCGCCGGCACCGTCCTGATCGACCCGCTCCCCCTGGACGACCTGCGCACCCTCGACGAGGCCCTGGCCGACAGCGAGTGGGTGCTGCATGCTGCAAGCCAGGACCTAGCCTGCCTGGCCGAGATCGGCATGAAGCCGAGGCGCCTGTTCGACACCGAGCTGGCCGCCCGCCTAGCCGGCTTCGAACGCGTCGGCCTGGCCGCCCTGACGGAGCAGCTGCTCGGCTACTCCCTGGAGAAGCACCACTCCGCGGCCGACTGGTCCACGCGCCCTCTCCCCGAGTCCTGGCTCACCTACGCCGCCCTGGACGTGGAGCTCCTGACGGATCTCCGCGACCACCTGGCCGCCGAGCTGGACCGCCAGGGCAAGTCGGCGTGGGCCGCCGAGGAGTTCGCCGCCCTGGTCGCCTCCGCCGACCGCCCCCCGAAGGTCCGCCCCGACCCTTGGCGCCGGACTTCCGGAATACACCGCGTCCGCGGCGCACGGGCCCAGTCCCGCGTCCGCGCCCTCTGGTACGCCCGTGACAGCGTCGCCGCAAGACGAGACTCAGCCCCCGGCCGAGTCCTACCCGACTCGGCCATAGTCGCCGCCGCCGAGCAGGACCCCAAGGACGAGCGCACCCTCCTGGCCATCCCCGGCTTCGGCGGCCGCTCGGTCCGCCGCCTGGCCCGCGTCTGGCTCGACGCCCTCGACGAGGCCCGCGCCCTCCCCGACGACGCCCTACCCATCAACCAGCCGGTAGAGGGCCCGCCCCCTCCCCACCGCTGGGCCGAGCGCGACCCCATCGCCGCCGCCCGCCTGGCCCGCTGCCGCCAGGTAGTAATCACCACAGCCGAGGAACACACCCTCCCCCCAGAAAACCTGATCAGCCCCGACTACATCCGCCGCCTGGCCTGGTCCCCACCAGAGGACGTCACCCCCAACACCATCAGCGACACCCTCAGGGGTTTCGGCGCCCGCAACTGGCAAACGGTCCTACTAGCCGACCGCCTAGCCGAGGCCTTGCCGGAACCCCAGCCCACCCTCTAGCGAGGGGGTTTGGGTGGGGGTCCCGTTGCGACGGCAGGTAGGGACCAGATCGCAAAGGGGTGGGGTCCGCAAGCGGGGTGTGCTTGCGGACCCCACCCCTTTGTGATCCCCTCGCCGGTCGACGCAGCGGGACCCCCACCTCTCGCTGGGGGTCCCCGCAGCCGATGGCCAGGGTCTAGGGCAGCGCCCCAGGGTCTTCCCCAAAAACCCCACCCCCCAGCTGTGACGTTTCCGCAACCCGCTACCCGCCCTTAGTTACCCACGAGTAGCATCAAAGACCTAACCCCCGGGCCCGCCCGCAAGGAGGCTTGCTGTGCCCCGTGAGATACGCGAGGTCGTCTTCGTAGACGGCGTCCGCACCCCCTTCGGCAAGGCCGGCGGCATGTACGCCGAGACCCGCGCCGACGACCTGGTAATCCGCTGCATCCGCGAGCTCATGCGCCGCAACCCGCAGCTCCCCCCAGACCGGGTCGACGAGGTAGCCATCGCCGCCACCACTCAAACCGGCGACCAGGGCCTGACCATCGGCCGCACCGCCGCCCTCCTTTCCGGCCTCCCGAAAACGGTCCCCGGCTACGCCATCGACCGCATGTGCGCCGGCGCCATGACCGCGGTGACGAACGTCGCCGGCGGCATCGCGATCGGCGCCTACGACATCGCCATCGCCGGCGGCGTCGAGCACATGGGCCACCACCCCATGGGCGAGGGCGTGGACCCCAACCCCCGAATCCTCGCCGAGAAGCTGGTCGACCCCAGCGCTTTGGTCATGGGCTCAACAGCGGAGAACCTGCACGACCGCCTCCCCAACATCACCAAGGAGCGGACGGATCGCTACGGGTTGAATTCCCAGCTGAAGACGGCCAAGGCCTACGCCGACGGCAAGCTGCAGCCGGACATGGTCCCGGTCGCCATTCGCAACACCGAGGAGGGCTGGGGTCTGGCCACGGCCGACGAGGCCCCGCGCGAGACCTCCATGGAGAAGCTCGCCACCCTCAAGACCCCGTTCCGCCCGCACGGCCGGGTCACCGCCGGTAACGCCGCCGGCCTCAACGACGGCGCCACGGCCGCCCTGCTGGCCGACGAGGAGACCGCCCGTGAGCTGGGCCTGCCGGTCGCCATGCGGATGGTGAGCTACGGCTTCGTCGGCGTCGAGCCGGAGATCATGGGGTACGGCCCGATCCCGTCGACCGAGAAGGCCTTGAAGAAGGCCGGCCTGACCATCGACGACATCGGCCTGTTCGAGCTGAACGAGGCGTTCGCGATCCAGGTGCTGGCGTTCCTCGACCACTACGGCATCGCCGACGACGACCCGCGGGTCAACCCGTGGGGCGGCGCGATCGCGATCGGCCACCCGCTGGCCTCGTCCGGCGTCCGCCTGATGACGCAGCTCGCGCGTCATTTCGCCGAGCACCCCGAGGTCCGGTACGGCCTCACCGCCATGTGTGTCGGCATCGGCATGGGCGGCACGGTTATCTGGGAGAACCCGAACTGGGAAGGCGCCGAGAAGTGATCGAGCACCCGACTGAGGTAGTGACCAAGGCTCTTGTCCGCCTGGTCGCCGTGCCCGGCCTGGACAAGAAGGCCGCGCTGATCACGCTGGACAACGGCCTGGACTACAAGAAGCCGAACAGCTTCGGCCCGGGTGGTCTGCGGTCGCTGGACGAGGCGATCACGAAGGCGACCGAGGCCGACCCGGCGTTCATCGCGCTGACCGGCAAGCCGTACATCTTCTGCGTGGGAGCCGACATCACCGGCATCCCGTACATCACCTCGCGGGAGCAGGCGGTCGAGCTCGGCGAGCTCGGCCATCGGGTCTTCGCCCGCCTGAAGGACTCGAAGATTCCGACCTTTGCCTTCATCAACGGCGCGGCGCTGGGTGGCGGCCTCGAGGTGGCGCTGCACTGCCACTACCGTACGGTTTCGGGCGGCGCGGCGGCGCTGGGTCTGCCCGAGGTCGCGATCGGCCTGGTCCCGGGCTGGGGTGGCAGCCAGCTGCTGCCCAACCTGATCGGCGTGCCGGGCGCGGCCCAGGTGATCCTGCAGAACCCACTCACCCAGAAGACGCTGCGCCCGAAGCAGGCGGCCGAGCTCGGCGTGGCCGACCAGCTGTTCGAGCCGGCCGACTTCCTGGAGCGTTCGCTCGAGTGGGCCGCCGCGGTGGTCAAGGGTGAGCTGACGGTCCAGCGGCCCGAGGTCGACCAGGACATGTGGGAGGGCGTGCTCTTCTTCGCCAAGCAGCAGCTCGACGAGAAGCTGCACGGCGCCGTCCCGTCCGCCAACAAGGCCCTGGAGCTGCTGGCGCTGGCCAAGGACGCGAAGTTCGAAGACGGCACGGCGGCCGAGACGCAGGCCCTGGCCGACCTGATCATGGGTGATGAGGCCCGGGCCAGCCTGTACGCGTTCGACCTGGTGCAGCGCCGGGCCAAGCGGCCGGTCGGCGTGCCCGACAAGTCGCTGGCCCGCAAGGTGACCAAGGTCGGCGTGATCGGCGCCGGCCTGATGGCCTCCCAGCTGGCGCTGCTGTTCGTCCGCCGCCTGCAGGTGCCGGTCGTGCTGACCGACCTCGACCAGGAGCGGGTCGACAAGGGCGTGCAGTACGTGATCGACCAGATCGACAAGCTGGTCAGCAAGCGCCGGCTCGACGAGGGCACCGCGGCCAAGCTGCGCGGCCTGGTCAGCGGCTCGGTCGACAAGTCGGTCTTCGCCGACGCCGACTTCGTGATCGAGGCGGTCTTCGAGAACCTCGAGCTCAAGAAGCAGATCTGGGCCGAGCTCGAGAAGATCGTGACGCCCGAGGCGATCCTGGCCACCAACACCAGCTCGCTGTCGGTCTCCGAGCAGGCGGCCGGCCTGGAGCACCCTGAGCGGGTCGTCGGGTTCCACTTCTTCAACCCGGTGGCGGTTCTGCCGCTGCTGGAGATCATCCGCGGCGAGCGGACCGACGACGCGACGCTGGCCACGGCGTTCGCGGTCGGCAAGGAGCTGAAGAAGTCGTCGGTGCTGGTCAAGGACGCCCCGGCGTTCGTGGTCAACCGGCTCCTGACCCGGGTCACCAGCGAGATCTTCCAGGCCATCGACGCCGGCACCCCGCTCGACGTGGTCAACGTGGCGATGGACCCGCTCGGCCTGCCGATGCGCCCGATCGCGCTGCTACAGCTGGTCGGCCCCGCGGTCGCGTACCACGTGGGTGAGACCCTGCACCGGGCCTTCCCGGATCGCTACGCCGACTCGCCGAACCTGAAGAAGATCGTCGACGCGAAGCTGCCGGTCATGGTGGACGACGAGATCAACCCGGCCGTGGCCGAGCTGATCGAGGGCGGCTCGGCGCCGCTGACGGCCGAGGAGGTACGGCTGAAGGCGATGGACGCGCTCGCGGAGGAGATCCGCCTCATGCTCGACGAGGGCGTGGTGGCCGAGGCGCAGGACATCGACCTGTGCATGATCCTCGGCGCCGGCTACCCGCTGCACCTGGGGGGCGTCACGCCGTACCTGGACCGCAGTGGCACCTCCGAGCGGGTGACCGGCAAGCGGTTCCTGCCGAAGGGCGTGGCCTCGCTGCCCGCCTGATCCCGTTTTGACGACCGGTGCCCCGTGCTTTTCGTGAGCGCGGGGCATCGTCGTTTCGGTGTGTCACACCTCCTCCTCCCTGGGGAGATGCGTCATTGCCGGATGCCGATAGGCTCCGTGGGTACCCGATTGATGGAGCGCTCGATGTCGCAGCCCCCGTACCCCGGCCAGCCCTATCCGGGCGAGCCCTCCTCCGGCCAGCCGTACCAGGGACAGCCGCCGTACCCGCCGAACCCGGGCCAGCCGCCGTACCAGGGTCAGCCGCCGTACCAGCCCTACCCCGGACAGCAGCCGCCCGCCGACGCTCCCGGCTCTGTGCCGCCCGCGCCGCCGTACCCGCCCACCACGGCGTACCCGGCCCCCGGCCAGCCCGACTACACCCAGCCGCAGTACGGGCAGCAGCCTCCGTACGGTCCTCCGCCGGGTGACTACACGCAGCCGCAGTACGGTCAGCCCGCGTACGGCCAGCCGGGATATCCCCCGCCCCCGCCGCCGCAGCAGAAGAACAAGGTGCTGCCGATCGTCCTCACCGCGATCGCCATCGTGCTGGTGCTCTGCGTGGGCGGCTCCGTGGCGCTCTACCTGGTCGGCAAGAACGCGGACGACGACAAGACGGCCACCAGCGCGGACGCGACGCCGACCGTGACCTCCACCGTCGAGCCGACCGAGACCGCGACCGCGCCGCCCACCACCGAGCCGACCAAGCCGCCGGCCGCCACCATCAAGATCGTGGAGCCGGCGAAGCTGGGCGGCCGCCCCAAGCTGACCAACCAGCAGTTCGCGCCGCAGACCGAGCGTCTCGAGTCCAGCCTGAAGACGATGCCCGGGGTCACCAAGGCCATCGGCGCCCTGTACGGCACGGTGGGCGAGAAGGACATCGTGGTGCTGGCGGCCGCGGCGGTCCCGATCGCCAACCCGAAGACGGAGCTCGACTCGACCTTCTACGGCGCCGGCGTCGGCGGCCTGAAGATCGAGAACATCGTCGACGCCCCCACCGGCGCCCTCGGCGGCTACGCCAAGTGCGGCAGCGGAGACGCCTCCGGCACCGACTTCACCCTCTGCGCCTGGGCCGACAACGGCAGCTTCGGCATGATCATCTCTTACTTCAAGTCGACTTCAGCCGCCAAGGCCGAGTTCCCCAAGCTCCGGGCACAGGTCGAGAGCAAGAGCTAGTCAACCCGACACGCCGTTCAACACGATCACATAGTGGCGACGCCTCCGGCACGGACCGATCACGGTTCGTTCTCCGGAGGCGTTCGCGTCATCTCCACCGTTCAGGATGGGCCGGGTCCCCGATCGGTCGCCCGCCGGCCCCGATCACTGAGTGAGGAGAGCCGCGGTGATCCTGGAGCACTTGCGCCGCGTCCGCTGGGCGGTACGAGCCACGCTGCTGCTGGGCGTCGCCGCCTCGGTCGTCGCCAACGTCCTGCACGCCCTGGACAACCCGATCAGCCAGGCCATCGCCGCCTGGCCCCCACTCGCCCTGCTGCTGACGGTCGAGCTCATCTCCCGGGTCCCGGTCCACCGTCGCTGGCTGGCCGCGGCCCGCTTCCTCTCCACCGCCATCATCGCCGGCATCGCCGCCTGGGTCTCCTACTGGCACATGGTCGGCGTAGCCGCCCGCTACGGCGAGACCGGCGCCTCCCCCTACCTGCTCCCTCTCTCAGTGGACGGCCTGATCGTCGTAGCCAGCATCTGCCTGGTCGAGCTGGGCGGCCGCATCTCCACCCTGGAGCGCGCCACCGACCCTGCCACCTCGTCGCCCGCGCCCGCCTCGCCGACTGCCGGGCCCGCCGCGTCGCCCGCGCCCGCGTCGCCGACTGCCGGGCCCGCCGCGCCAGCAATGACCATCACCCGCTTGCCCGACATTTCCGACACGCACGATGAGTCGGATCCGGCGGCCGCACTGCCCGGTCTCATACCGGCTCCCACCCGCAACGCCGGCACCGGCGCCGGAAGCCGAGCGGCCACCGCAGCCGCCCTGGCCGAGGTGGCGGCGGCCCTTCCCCGGGCCACCGACAACCCGCCCTTCACCCCGACCGTGACCCGTCAGGGCCGCCCGGCCGGCAACGCGCCTCGGCCAGCCACCGGCGCTCCCCGCTCCGCGGCCGAAACTCCCCGGCCGTCCGCCAGCGTGCCCCGCTCCGCGGCCGAGGCTTCCCGGCCCGTCGGCGCCGGCCGTGCGGTACCGGCTCAGCGCACCCGCCCGGAGACGACCACGGTCAGCGCCGAGAAGCCGCCCCGAGCCCGCCGCACTCCGGCCGAGACGGTCGCGCTGGCCCAGCAGATCAGGACCGCCCGCCCCGACCTGAGCGAAGCCGACCTGGCCGCCGAGCTGGGCATCAGCCTCTCTCGCTGGCGCACCATCCGCCGCGAAACCGGCGACCCCACCCTCGCCGTCTGACGTCACTGGGACGGGGCGACGCCCAGGCCCTTGGCGCGTTTGACGGTGGCGGTGGCGGCGACGACCGGGGTGGCGTCGGCGGTGGGCAGTCTCACCGTGACTTCGAGGCCGCCGCCGTCCTGGGCGACCGCCGACACTGTGCCGCCGTGGGCGTCGCAGACGGCTCGGACGATGGACAGGCCCAGGCCCGAGCCGCGGGAGCCGGTGCGTTCCCAGCCGCCGCGGCGGAAGGGCTCGAACAGGCCCGGCACGTCGGCCGGCTCGACCTCGTAGCCGGTGTTGCCGACGACCAGCACGGCGTGGCCGTCGACGGTCGAGGTGCGGAGCCAGAGGCTGCCGAGGAGGTGGTTGTAGCGGATCGCGTTCTCGATCAGGTTGCCCGCGAGCCGGTCGAGCAGCGACGGGTCGCCCACCACCGACGCGGGTTGGAGGTCGGTGGTCACGTCGAGTTTCAGGCGTTCGGCCTCGGCCCGGACCGCTGACAGGGCGTTGGTCACGCTCATCGAGAGGTCGGCCGGGACCTTGCGGACCAGGCGGCGACCCGACTGGGCTTCGGAGCGGGCCAGCACGAGCAGCGCGTCGACCAGCCCGTTCGCTCTTTCCGAGGCGTTGCGGACGACCTTGGCCATCCGGCGGTACTCGGCCACGTCGGCCTCGTCGTCGCTCAGGGTCACGTCGATCTCGGTGCGCATGACCGCGAGCGGGGTCCGCAGCTCATGGGAGGCGTTGGCCACGAAGCGTTTCTGGGATTCGAAGGCGCCGGCCAGCCGGTCGAGCATGGCGTCGAAGGTGCGGGCCAGCTCGGCCACCTCGTCGTCGGCCCCGGAGTAGCGGATGCGCTGATCGAGCGTTTCTTCACCGAGCCGGCGGGCGGTCTGGGTCACCGCGTGCAGCGGGCGCAGGGCCCGGCCAGCCACCGCGTACGCCCCGGCGGTGCCGATGATGCCGATCGCGAACAGCGCGACCAGGCCTTTGACCAGCACTTCCTGGGAGGCTTGGGAGATGATCGTGCTCTGCCACTCGGCCGCGTCGCGGATCTCGCCGCTCTCGAGGACGACCTGGGTGCCCGGGCGCAGGCCCTCGCCGGAGCTCATCACGTCGCTGACCAGCAGCCACGCCAGCAGCACGAGGATGGCCCCGGCGCCGACGAGCAGGATGCCGTTGAGCAGGGTGAGCCGCAGGCGCAGGGTGGGGCGGAGGCTGAGCCGCAGGCTGCGGTGGTTGCTGCCGGAGTAGACCGTCATGAGAGGACGACCGGTTCGGGCACGCGATAGCCCGCGCCGACCACGGTCTCGATCAGCGGCGGGTCGCCGACCTTCTTGCGCAGCGTCATCATGGTCACCCGTACGGTCGTGGTGAAGGGGTCGGTGTTGGCATCCCAGACGCGTTCGAGCAGCTCCTCGCTCGACACCACGCCCCCGCGGGCCTTGAGCAGCTCTTCCAGGACGCCGAACTCCTTGTTGGTCAGGTCGATGGGGGTGCCGCCGCGGGTGACGACCCGGCGGGTCTGATCGAGCACGAGGTTGCCGACCGTGAGCACGGGCGGGGCGGCCGGGGTGGCTCGCCGGCCGAGCGCCTGGACCCGGGCCACCAGCTCGTCGAAGGCGAACGGCTTGGGCAGGTAGTCGTCGGCGCCGAGCTGCAGGCCCTCGACCCGGTCGGCCACCGTGCCGCTGGCGGTGAGCATCAGGACCCGGGTGAGGGCCCCTGACTCGACCAGCGCCGCGCAGATCTCGTCGCCGTGCATGCCGGGCAGGTCGCGATCGAGCACCACCACGTCGTAACGGGTCACATAGGCCATCTCATGGCCCTGGAGGCCGTCGTACGCCACGTCGACCGCCATGCCCTTGCGGCGCAGGCCCCGGGCGATCGCGTCACAGAGGTTCCGCTCGTCTTCCACTACCAGCACACGCACCGCAGACCTCCGTCGACAACCGGGTACAGCCTCGTCGACCGGGTGTGAAGAGGCTGTAAGTGGAAGGTTACTCAAGTGGCCACAGCGCGACCGAGGCGTCGATCAGCCGGCAGATCAGCATGCCGGCCGCCTCGCGGCAGTTGCCGGAGACGCCGCCGGCCCGCCCGGTGACCCGGATCTCGCGCGTGACCGGGTCGAGCCGGCCGTAGTAGACGAGGTCCTCGCCATAGATGTCGATCTTTCCAAAGAGCGGGCCGGACGGTGAACCGTCGAGGATCTCCCAACGGCCGAAGTTGCCGACGGGCTCGCCGGTGGCCGGGTCGAGCAGCCACACGGCGGGGTCGAAGGTCCGCCGGTCGAGGCGGATGGCCGCGAGGTACGGGCCGGCCGGCTGCGCGTACGCCCAAAAGCTGGAGGACCACAGAGCGCGACCGGTCGTCCGGTCGAGCGCGACAATGCCGCTCTGCTGGCGGAAGGTGCAGATCAGCGTGCCGCAGTCGGCCTGCATCCAGCTCTGCGACAGGTCGGCCTCGGTCCGCCAGCGGAAGGTGAGGCCGGGCAGCTGGTACGCGCTGAACCCGTCCGCGGCGCCGATGGTGACCAGGTCGCCGACCGGCCAGACGTTCCCGGCGCCGCGCGGCACGCTCCGCTGGGCCACGACCCGCCCGGTTCCCGCGTCCCGGGTCTCCAGACGGCCGTCGCCGGACTGGACCACGAGCCAGCGCGGGTGGCCGCGAGGCCCGGTCTCGGCGATGGAGCCGTCCGGCGGGCGCGGCACCGTCCAGCGCACGACGCCGGTGGCCGCTTCGACGGCGAGGAACCCCTCGTCGGTCGCCAGCAGCACCAGGTCGCCGGCCGCGGAGCCGACCAGCCGGGCCGGGCGGCGCCACAGGGTCCGGTCGGTGCCGGCGCCGACCGCCACGACGGCCAGGTCGCCGCTCGCCTCCAGCTGGTACGACGCCACGACCGTGTGCCCGACCCGCATCACGTGGTCGACCGCGCCGGCCACGGTGACCATGGTGCTGTCGAGGAGCCGGGCGGTCGGCAGCGCGTACGTCCGGACGTCCCGCACCAGCACGCCGGGCCCGACGACCGTCGAGCCACCGGCCACGAACAGCAGATTGTCGGCGACGTAGTAGGAGGCGCCGAGGTCGGCCGGGATGACGATCGGCCGGACTTCGCGGGCCGGGGCCGCCGCGGCCGCCAGCAGCGCCACCAGCACGAGCGACAGCACGCCGAGCAGCGTCCGCACCGGCGGCGGGGGTGGGGGCGGCGAAACGGGCGGCGGGGCGTCGCGCGGCGCCTCGCCGAGGTCGATCAGCACGTCGGCCATGCGCCCTCCCCAGGTCCCCCCAGTGTGCGCCCGCGGCGGCTAACCGCGGTATGCCCAGACGCGCAGACTGTCCTGGGCGCGGCAGACCACGTACCGCGAGTCGGCCTGGCAGTCGCTGATCGCCATCGCGGTCGTCCCGAGCGGCTGGACCCGATCATGGCCGGCGTCGATCACGCCGAAGGCGCTGACGCCCTTCTCGAGGCCGCGCCGCAGCACGATCGACTCGTCGGACCCGCCGACCACCTCGGCCGGCCACCGGTCGAGGTCGACGCGCGAAGTTCCGGTCGGCGGGTCGACGAGGCGTACCAGCGTTCCGGTGCTCGTCTCCTGCTCCAGGAGGTAGCCGCCGCGCCGGATCAGGTCGACGCCGGTGGGCGCGCGCCACATCGGCCGGCCGGTCGCCGGGTCGAGCACGGCCAGCCCGGCCTCCTCGTCCGAGCAGACCAGCCCGGTGCAGGCGGCCCGCTGGACCGGGGCCGGTGGGACGTCACGGACCCACAAGGGGGCGAGGTCGCCGGGCGCATAGGCCGCCTCGTGCGTCGCGTAGCCCTCGGTGTCGTAGTAATAGATCATCATGAGGTCGCCGATGATCTCGCCGCTCAGCGGCGAACGCCCGTCGACCTTGGGCGGGGCCGTGCGGTGGACCGGCCGGCCGGTGACCCCGTCGAGGCGCTCCATGCCGGTCGAGGAGAGCAGCAGCACGGCCGGCGCGTCACCGGGCGCCGTCTCGGCGATGACCGCGCCGGGCACGCTCCGGCTCCAGACGGTCGCGCCCGTGTAGAGGTCGACGCCGCGAAGGTCGGTCCGGCTCGGCGGCTCGTCGTGCGGTTCACCGCCGGCGGTGAACCACAGCTGCCCGGGCGCGCCGGACTCCTGGTCGTACACCGTGCCGGGCCGGAACCGGGGCTCCTGGATCAGCCCGATCCGCCCGCCGGCCATCGCCGCCACCGGCGTCCCGGTCGACCAGCGGACCTGCCCGCTGTGCCCGTCGAGCACGGTGGCCGACGGCCCGTGGGAGATCAGCACGACGTCGCCCGCCCGCTCGACGTGGAAGCCGCCGAACCCGATCGCGTCCTGATCCCGCGCCGGCAGGTCGTATCGCGTCTGCCAGAGTTGCTGGGGCGGCTCGGCCAGGCTCCACGCGGTCACCTGACGGCCGGGTCCGATCTCGTTCATCGTGTAGGCGCGGCCGCCGGTCAGCTCGAACGGCTCCTCCAGCCCCGGCGTGACCGGCAGCGAGCCCAGGTAGCGCCAGAGGGTCGGCCCGGCGGGCGCCGCGGCCCCGGCGGCCAGCACGAGCACGGCCGCGAGGATCAGGCCGGGCAGCCGGTACAGGTGGGCGGGTGGCGGCGAGCTGGGCGCCGGGCCGGGCTGGTCGGTCAGGTCCAGCTCGATCAGCGCCAAAGCTCAACCCTTCAGGCCGTACGCCCAGACGACGAGCTGGCCGTACATGGTGCGGCAGACCAACCGGCCCGGCACCGACTGGCAGTCGCCGGTGCCCGTGGGCAGGTCGGCCAGCAGCCGTGGGCGCTGCTCGCCCGGCCGGGCGACGGCGACCATGGTACGGCTTCCCGGTTCGAGCGAGCGCGTCACCAGCAGATGGCCGTCGAGGCCGCTGCCGGTGACAGGCCGCCAGCCGGTCAGATCGACCTGGAGCCGTCCCCGGTCCGGGTCGATCAGGCCGAGGGTGGTGGTGTGCTCCGGGGAGCCGTAGGCCACGTACATGGCCCCGAACTGCTGCAGGCCGCGCCAGGACGGCTGCTGCCAGCGCAGGTCGCCGGTGAGCGGGTCGATCCCCCGCATGCCGTCCGGGCCGCTCAGGCAGGCCAGCATCCCGCACGCCTGGATCTCGTACGCGCCCTCGGCCGGCATGGTCCACACGTTGCGCAGGGTCTCCGGGTCGTAGGCGGAGATCTCCATGCCCGGGTTGCCGGGGTGGCGCAGCAGGATCAGCCCGTTCACCACGGCCGGGTTGGCCGGGTCGTAGTCGGCCGGCGGCACCTGGCGGCTGACCAGCCGCTCGCCGGTGACCAGGTCGCGGACCTCCATGGTCCGGTCGTCGTGCACGAGCAGCATCCGGGTGCCGGAGTCGCCCGGCCCGGGCAGGCCGGTCAGCACGGCGCTGGCCGGCACCGGCACGGTCCACCGGGTCTGGCCGGTCAGCGGGTCGACGGCCTGGATGGGCCCCTCGACCCGGCGGCCGGCGCCGGACTGGCTGCGCCGCGGCGTGACGGCGAGCAGGGTGGGTGAGCCGGCCACGGTGACGACCTGGCCGGCCCGGGTCCACCGCGAGACACCGTCGGCGACGGAGACCGCGGTGGTGCCGGGGTCGCTGGTGCCCACGCTCCAGGGCCGCATCAGCACCAGCCCGCCGCCGAGGCGCAGCCGGTAGGCCGGGGTGGACTGGCCGGCCTCCCACAGGGTCCGGCCGGTATCCAGCTCGTACGAGCTGAGCAGGCCGAACGTCTGCGCGAGGAGCTGGCCGCGGTCGGTCATGGCGTACGCGTCGGCCGGCCCGATCTGGAGGGTGAAGACCTCCCGCAGCGGCGACTTCGCGGGCTCGGCGGACGCGGTCGCGGTGAAGAGCACGAGCACGGCCAGCAGGGCCGCGGGGAACCAGCCGGGGAACGTCGAGCGGCCGGGCGAGCCGTACGTCTCCGGCTCGCCCCGATCAAGACCGAGATCGATGATGACCGTGCTGCTCGTGACGCTCATGCCTCAAAGGTAACGAGCAGATAACGGCAGCGCCCCCGGCGGATCCCTTTCCGCGGCTTTTCAGCGTTTTATCAGGCTTGCGCGACCTCGGTGTCGGCCTCGAGCTTGGCGACCCAGCCGAGGACCTCGCGGGCGATGTCCTGAGCGGTCAGGCCGAGCGACGTGAGGATCTCGGCCCGGGTGCCGTGCGGGTGCCAGCCGGCCGGAACACCGAAGTCGCGCAGCGGCACGTCCACGTCGGCGTCGCGCAGCGCGGCGGCCACCGCGTCCCCCACGCCGCCGGAGCGGATGCCGTCCTCCAGCGTGACCACCCGGCGGTGCTGGGCGGCCAGGCCGGTCAGCTCGATCGGCACCGGGCGGACCCAGCGCGGGTCGACCACGGTCACGCCGTAGCCCTGCTCGGCCAGCCGGCCGGCCACGTCCATGCCCAGGCCGGCGAACGAGCCGACGGCCACCAGCAGCACGTCCTTGCGGTCGTCCTCGCGCAGCACGTCGACCTGGCCGACCCGGCGCACGGCGGGCAGGTCGGCCGCGACCGAGCCGGTCGGGAAGCGCACGATCGTCGGGCCGTCGTCCACCGCGACCGCCTCGCGCAGCTCCTCGCGCAGCGTGGCGGCGTCGCGGGGCGCGGCGATCCGCATGCCGGGCACGGCGCCGAAGACGCTCATGTCCCAGATGCCGTAGTGGCTCGGGCCGTCCGGCCCGGTGATGCCGGCCCGGTCGAGCACGAAGGTCACCGGCAGCTCGTGCATCGCGACGTCGAGCAGCACCTGGTCGAACGCCCGGTTGAGGAAGGTGGCGTAGACAGCGACGACCGGGTGCAGGCCACCCATCGCGAGACCGGCGGCCGAGGTGGCCGCGTGCTGCTCGGCGATGCCCACGTCGTACACCCGGTCGGGGTGCTTGCGGGCCAGGTCGGCGATGCCGGTCGGCTCACCCATGGCGGCGGTGATGCCGACCACGTCCAGGCGCTCGTCGGCGATCTTGATGAGCTCCTCGGAGAAGACGTGCGTCCACTTCACCGACGGCTTGGCGGTCAGGGCGCCGGTCTGCGGGTCGAACGCGCCCGGGCTGTGCAGGCAGTCGGCCTCGTCCTGCTCGGCCGGGCGGTAGCCGTAGCCCTTGCGAGTCACCGCGTGCACGATGACCGGGGCGTTGAAGCCCTTGGCCCGGCGCAGCGCCGACTCCATGGCCTGGATGTCGTGGCCGTCGACCGGCCCCAGATATTTGATGCCGAGGTCCTCGAACATCGGCTGCGGGGTCACCGCGTCCTTGATGCCGCGCTTGACCGCGTGCAGCACCTCGTAGACCGGCTTGCCGACCACCGGGGTGTTGCCGAGAGCGTCCTTGACCAGGTCGAGCACCCGCTCGTAACCCGGGTTGAGGCGCAGCGTGCTGAGGTGGTCGGCCAGGCCGCCGATCGTCGGCGCGTACGACCGGCCGTTGTCGTTGACCACGATGACCAGGCGGTTCTTCGCCGTGGCGATGTTGTTGAGCGCCTCCCAGCACATGCCACCGGTCAGCGCGCCGTCCCCGACGACCGCGACCACGTGGCGGTCCTCGCCGCGCAGGGCGAAGGCCTTGGAGAGCCCGTCCGCGTAGGACAGGGCGGTCGAGGCGTGCGAGTTCTCGATGAGGTCGTGCTCGCTCTCGGCCCGGCTCGGGTAGCCGGAGAGGCCGCCCCGCTGGCGCAGCATGTCGAAGCCGCCCTGCCGGCCGGTCACGATCTTGTGGACGTACGCCTGGTGGCCGGTGTCGAACAGCACGCGGTCCCGCGGCGAGTCGAAGACCCGGTGCAGCGCGAGAGTGGTCTCGACCACACCCAGGCTCGGGCCGAGGTGACCACCGGTGCGCGACACCTTGGCCACCATGAAGTCCCGGATCTCCGCCGCCAGCAGGGTCAGCTGCTCGGGGCTGAGGCGCTTGAGGTCACCGGGTGCGGCGACGCTCGCCAGAAGACCGTCGGAGGCGGGGAGGGATTCGCTCATGGGGGCAAAGTCTATCGGCGTGGCGCGACAGCGCATCCGCCAGAAGGTTCCCCTGCGGCGTCCTACACACAACCGTCACATCCATTTGGTCTGGCATGCTTGTCTGCCATGACCTCAGCTCGACTCCTGCCCGGCAAGCCCGTCGCCGAGGCCGTCCTCGCCGACGTGGCCGAGCGGGTGACCCGCCTGCGCGAGCGCGGCGTCACCCCCAGCCTGGCCACCATCCTGGTCGGCGACGACGACGCCAGCGCCGGCTACATCCGCATCAAGCAGAAGCAGGCGACCGAGCTCGGCTTCGAGTCCCCGCACGTGCACCTGGGCGCCGACGCGACCCAGCAGGACCTGCTGGCCGTGATCGCCGACTTCAACACCGACAAGAACGTGCACGGCGTCCTGATCCAGTACCCGATCCCGGGCCACCTGGACTACGACGCGGCCCTGCAGACCCTCGACCCCGACATGGACGTCGACGGCATGCACCCGCTGAACATGGGCCGCCTCGCCGTCGGCCTGCCCGGCCCGCTGCCCTGCACCCCGGCCGGCATCGAAGCCCTGCTCGCCCACTACGAGATCCCGGTGTCGGGCCGCGAGGTGGTCATCCTGGGCCGCGGCGCCACGCTCGGGCGCCCGCTGGCCATGCTGCTGGCCCAGAAACGCCCCACCGCGAACGCCGCCGTCACCGTCGTGCACACCGGCGTGAAGGACTGGCCCCGCTACACCCAGCGAGCCGAGATCCTGATCGCCGCGGCCGGCGTCCCCGGCATCATCCAGCCCGAGCACGTCAAGCCCGGCGCCACCGTGATCGGGGCCGGCGTCCGCTACGAGGGCCGCCGCCTGCTCCCCGACGTCGACGAGTCGTGCGCCGAGGTGGCCGGCGCCATCACCCCCCGCGTGGGCGGTGTCGGCCCGACCACCGTGGCCATGCTCTTCCGCAACGCCGTCCAGGCGGCCGAGCGGGCGACCGCTTAGAGCTTCACGACCATCTTGCCGGTGTTCTCGCCGCGCAGGAGGCCCAGGAACGCGCCGGGGGCGGCTTCGATGCCGCCCTCGACGACGGTCTCCTGCCAGGCGATCTTCCCGTCGCGCAGCCAGCCCGCCATCTCAGTGGCGAAGTCCTTCATCCGGGCGCCGTGGTTGGTGACGATGTAGCCGCGCAGATTCAGCTCCTTGCCGATCGCCAGGGCCAGGTTCCGCGGCGCGGCCGGCGGTTCGGTGTCGTTGTACTGGGCGACCGCCCCGCACAGGGCGACCCGGCCGTACTTGTTCAAGGAGCCGATCGCGGCCTCCAGGTGCTCGCCGCCCACGTTGTCGAAGTACACGTCGATGCCGTCCGGCGCCGCGGCCTTCAGCTGCTTGCGCACCGGCTCGTCGCGGTAGTTGAACGCGGCGTCGAAGCCGAGATCGTCGATCAGGTGCTTGACCTTGGCCGCCGACCCGGCGCTGCCGATGACCCGCTTGGCCCCGCGCAACTTGGCGATCTGCCCGGCGATGCTGCCGACCGCACCGGCCGCCCCCGAGACGAAGACCGTGTCACCCTCCTTGAACTGCGCGATGTCCAGCAGCCCGACGTAGGCGGTCAGCCCGGTCATCCCGATCACACCCAGGTACGCCGACAGGGTCGGAGCGGCCTTCGGATCGATCACCCGCGCCTTGGCCGCGTCCACCACCGCGTACTCACGCCAGCCGAGCCCGTGCAGCACGGTCGCCCCCACCGGCACCGCCTCGGCCCCGGACGCCACCACCTCGCCGATCGCGCTGCCGTCGAGCGGCTCCCCCAGCCGGAACGGCGGCGTGTACGACTTCACGTCGTTCATCCGCCCCCGCATGTACGGATCCACCGACATGAACAGATTCCGCACGACCACCTGACCGTCGGCCGGCTCACCCACCTCGACCTCGGCCACCTCGAACGTCTCCGCGCCGGGCCACCCCTGCGGCCGCGCCGCAAGCCGAACCTCACGACTGGTGAACGTGCTCATGCGAACTCCCCAGGCTTGTTACTCAACAGTAAGTTCCCCCAGCCTAAGCCGTCCGGCCGAGCACTCAACCTTTTCCACAGGCCACTTTGGTCGTCCACAGGCCACCACACGATCTTGGCCGAATCGGGGAGGATGTTCCTCGGGACGGAGGCCCCTTGGGAGGGCGGGGGTCCGTCCGCCGGTCGCGCCGGTGGGCAGCTCGGCCGCGATCTCCGGTGCCGGTCAGGCGGTGCCGGTCAGGCCGGGTCGGTTCGGTCCTGGCCGTTGTGAGGGCGGCGCGGGCGTGACCAGGGGCTGTACTTCACCAGGGCGATCACGCCGGCCGTCAGGGCCACGAGAAGCAGCACGCCGCGCACGATCGACGAGAAATAGCTCAGGCGGACGCCGAGGTAGCCGACGACCTGGAGCAGGAAGAACACGGCGAACAGGAGGTGGGCCAGGCCCCAGCGCCGGATCAGCGCGGGCTCGGTGACGCGGGCGCCCGGGGTGCGGCCGGTGGTCAGGGCCTGGACGCCGAGGCCGGCCGCGGCCAGGCCCAGGAGCGCCAGAACGACGTTCAGCCCATCCATGATCGTCACATCGGGGAAGCTACCCCGTCGCCCGAGCCGTCAACCCGGCCGCGAATCCCCAGGCGCCGGGCGAATTGGGTGGGACGCCGGATCGGGGCCGCCTAGGCTGCGGCCGTGATCGAATTGATTGAGGCCGCTCGGGCGGCCGTGCGGGCGCACGGCGACCACGACGTGCACACGGTGGCGGCGGCTGTGCTCGACGAGAATGACCGCATCCACGTCGGGCTGAATCTGTATCACTTCACCGGCGGGCCCTGCGCCGAGCTGGTCGCGCTGGCCGTGGCCCGGGCGGCCGGCGCCCGGAAGCCTCGAATGATCGTGGCTGTCGGCGACGACGGCCGGGGTGTGCTGTCGCCGTGCGGGCGCGACCGCCAGGTGCTGGCCGATTACTACCCGGGTATCCAGGTCGTCGTTCCCGGGCCGCGGGTGGTGCCGGTCGGCGAGCTGCTGCCGGAGACCTACCGGCAGGAGCAGCCTCAGCGACTGCGGTTCCGGGGGACGCATCTGCCGGCCGTCCGCGCCGGGCACAAGCGGATCACCATGCGCTTCGGGGACCCGGTCCGGGTCGGCCCGGCGCAGTTGGTGTTCGCGCTCGACGACGAGGTCAGCCTGCCCGGCCGCATCACGTCGACCGTCGCCATGCCGGTCGACCAGGTGACCGACGAGCTGGCCCGGGAGGACGGCTTCGCCTCGGCCGCCGACGTCCTGCCCGGTCTGCGCGACTACTACCCCGGGCTCCAGCCGACCGACGAGATCGTGGTCGTCCGCTTCCACCTCATCGAAGACTGACCAGCCGGCCAACCTCTAGTCGCCGGGTTCCAGGAGGGCCACGCATTCGATGTGCTGGGTCATCGGGAAGCAGTCGAAGGCGCGCAGGGCGCTCAGCTCCCAGCCCAGCGAGCGGAAGGTGGCGATGTCGCGGGCCAGGGACGCCGGGTCGCAGGCCACGTACGCGACGGCACGCGGGCCGGCGGCGGCCACTGCCCGGACGACTTTGGCGCCGGCGCCGGCCCGGGGCGGGTCCAGGACCACCAGGTCGACCGGGCCGGTGACCCGGCGGCGGCTCAGGGCGGCCTCCACGCGGGCCTCCACCACCTCGGCCCCGGCCAGGTCGGCGAGGTTGGCCCGGGCCGCGGTGACGCCGGACGGCGAGGACTCGACGACCGTCGTGCGGGCCCGGGTGCGGGTGGCGAGGGCGGCGGCGAACAACCCGGCCCCGCCGTAGAGGTCCCAGGACGTCTCGCCCTCGGCCGGCCGCAGCATCTCGATCACCGTGGCGACCAGGGTGTCGGCGGCCGCCGGGTGGACCTGCCAGAAGCCCTCGGGCGGCAGGGTCCAGGTGCGGCCGTCCGCGTGCTCGGTGACCTCGGCCGGACCGCGCAGGCGAGTGCGGAAGCCGGTCGGCGCTTCGGTCGGGTCGTCGGTGGGCGCGCTCCCCCGGCGGGCCAGCACGGCCACGTCGCCGCCGGTGGTGGCCACGGCTTCGAGCGCCTCGGCGTCCGGCCAGTCCAGCTGCAGCAGATCGAGTTCCTGGATCGCGGGGTGCGCGATCCGGCAGCGGTCGATCGGCACGACCTCATGTGAACGGTGTTTGAGCAGCCCGGGCCGGTCCAGCGCGTCGACCGCATAGCGAACCCGGCTCCGCCAGCCGAGCAGCCGGGAGGTCTCGCCCGACAGGGCGGGACCGGCGGTCTCGGACGCCGCGGCAGATTCCGCGAAGGAGCGGGTGGCCGCGCTTGCGGTTGGGAGGGCCTCGACCCGTACCTCCGGGGTGAGACCGGCCAGTCGCTGGAGCTGTTCGCGCACTACGGCCGTCTTCCAGCTCAGCTGGGCGTCACCGGAGGCGTGCTGGAGGTCGCAGCCACCGCAACCGCCGGGGTGGGCGTAGGGGCAGGGCGGCGTGACCCGGTCGGGCGAGGCGACGTGGATCTCGACAGCGTCGGCCCGCAGGAAGCCCTTGTGCAGCTCGGTGATCTCGGCCGTGACCTGTTCGCCGGGGAGGGCGTGGCGGACGAAGACGACGCGGCCGTGCGGGCCGCCGAGGCGGGCGACGCAGTGACCGCCGTGGGCGGGGGCGCCGACCGTGAGTTCGACGCGGTCGCCCTGGACGAGATCAGTGGTCATCGGTGGCCTCGCTGGTGGTGGCGGCCCGGGTGCGGGGTCCGCGGGCCGGGGCGCGGGTCAGGCCGCGGTCCATCCGGTCGAGGTCGCGGTCCTGGCTGGACTGCAGCTGCCAGGGGACGCTGGTGACCATCACGCCGGGTTCGAAGAGCAGGCGGCCCTTGATGCGCAGGGCGCTCTGGTTGTGCAGGAGGTTCTCCCACCAGCGGCCGACCACGTACTCGGGCACGAAGACGGTGACCACGTCGCGCGGGGAGCCGCGGCGGATGCCCTTGACGAAGTCGATGATGGGGCGGGTGATCTCGCGGTACGGGGAGTCGACCACGGTGAGCGGGACCGGGATCTGGCGGCGCTCCCACTCGTCCTGGATGACCCGGGTGTCCTTGTCGTCGACGTTGACCGTGACCGCGGTCAGCGAGTCGGGGCGGGTCGCCTGGGCGTAGGCCACGGCCCGCAGGGTCGGCATGTGCACCTTGCTGACCAGCACGACCGCGTGGTTGCGGGACGGCAGGATCGGGCGCTCGTCGGTCGGCGCGAGCTCCTGCGAGACCCGGGTGTAGTGCTTGCGGATGGCCAGCATGAGGCCGTAGATGACCACCATGGCGGCGATCGCGATCCACGCGCCGAGCAGGAATTTCGTGATCAGCACGATGATCAGGACGGCGCCGGTGAGGGCCATGCCGAAGGCGTTGATGGCCCGGGAGCGGATCATGCGGCGTCGTTTCTCGGGGTCGCGCTGGGTACGCAGCAGGCGGTTCCAGTGCCGGATCATGCCGCCCTGCGACAGCGTGAACGAGACGAAGACGCCGACGATGTAGAGCTGGATGAGCCGGGTCACCTCGGCCTGGAACGCCACCACCAGCACCATGGCGGCGATGGCG
>NZ_JBFAOX010000024.1:0-141673 GCF_040675435.1 Actinoplanes sp. NPDC049598
GCCCCTGAAACCGCGCCATCTGCGAACCCACAAACTCGACGCCGGTCCGGCCGACGCGATTCTGGGCCGCCGCCCGCTCATGGCCAACGACCGGGGCCGGGTCCGCCGATCGGCGATCGCGTCGCTCAGCCGGCCACGATGGGCACTTCGAGCATGTCCTCCGGCTTGGCCGAGGCGGTCACACGCTTCGGCAGGGCCAGTGCGAACAGGGCGGTGATCGCGATGAGCGCGGCCGAGACGTAGGTCGCGGCCTGCAGCCCGCCGGACATCTCGGCCGGGGACGGCTCGGCCCCGGAGACCGCGGCGGCCACGGCCACCAGCACCGACAGGCCGACGGCGGCGCCGACCTGCTGGCCGCTCTGAGCCAGGCCGGAGGCCAGGCCCTGCAGCTCGTTCTCCACGCCGGAGGTGGCGGCGGCGAACATGGCCGTCCACACCACGCCCTGGGCCAGGCTGAACACCACGATGCCGGGCGTCATCTGCAGGAACGTGTCGCCGTCGCCGAGGAACATGGCGAACAACGCGGTGCCGGCGGCGCCGATGATCAGGCCGATCAGCAGGGTCGACCGCACGCCGATCGAGGTCGACAGCTTCCCGCCGATCAGCGAACCGATGAGGATCAGCCCGCACGGCAGGATGAACGCGAGGCCGGTGCTCAGCGCGTCCCAGCCGCGGACGGTCTGCAGCGCCAGCGTGATGAAGTAGGCGCTGGCCCCGAAGGTCGCCATGAACATGAAGGTGATCAGGGTGCCGTAGCGCAGGCTGCGGTTCTTGAAGACGCGCAGCGGCACGAGCGGGTCGCCGGTGCGGCTCTCGATGAGCACGAAGGCGCCGAGGAACAGCACCGCGCCCGCGAAAGCGGCCAGCGACAGCGGGTCGGTCCAGCCGGCCTTGGGGCCGTTGACCAGACCGAAGACCAGCAGCAGCGCGCCCGCGGTGACGGTGAAGCCACCGGGGAAGTCGAGGCCGCCGCGCCGCTCGGTGCCGTGGTCGGCCGGGACCGCGTACAGGGCGAGCAGGCCGACGCCGACGGCCAGGGGCACGTTGACGTAGAAGACCGCCTCCCAGCCGAAGGCCTGGGTGAGCACGCCGCCGAGCAGCGACCCGAGCACCATGCCGCTGCTGCCGGTGGCGCCCCAGACGCCCAGGGCGCGGTTGCGCTCCTTACCCTCGGCGAACGCCGTGGTGATCAGCGACAGGGTGGCCGGCGCCAGCACGGCGCCGCCGCAGCCCTGCACCGCGCGGGCCAGGACCAGCAGCGCGGGCGACTCGGCGAGCCCGCCGATCAGCGAGGCGACGGCGTAGAGCACCAGGCCGGTCATGAAGAGCTTGCGGCGGCCCAGCAGGTCGGACAGGCGCCCGCCGAGGAGCAGGAAGCCGCCGAAGGTGACCGCGTAGGCGCCGATGACCCACTGCAGCTCCTGGTCGGAGAATCCGACGCTGGATCCGATCTCCGGCAGCGCGACGAACACGATGCTGTAGTCCAGGGCGATGATCAGCTGGGCCAGGGCCAGTGACATGAGGACCAGCGTGGGGTGCCGCACGGGTTGGGTCGATGTCATGACGTGCCGTGTCCCTTCCGGGTCGCTCGGTGCACCCGCACCGAAAATGTGAAACTCGGATATTGCTAGCTCGAAGCAAATCCTAAAGGCGCGAACGACGCCAGATCAAGCAGATCCACTGTAAACATTTCGAGTCAGAACATTTCTAATTTTTAAGAGTTTCGGAGCAGCCGGAGAACGCGGGACGGCGTGAGCGGAAGCTCGCCGACGTCACCGGCCAGCCCGATGGCGTCGCGTACGGCATTCGCGATGGCAGCCCCGGCGCCGGCGTTGCCACCCTCGCCCGCGCCGCGTACGCCGAGCGGGTTGCCCGGGGCCGGCGCGTCCTCGAAGAGCTCGACCCGCACGTCGGGCACGTCCGTGGCCCTGGGGATCAGGTACTCCCCGAATGTCACGTCCCGCGGGCAGCCGGACTCGTCGTACCGGAACTCCTCGAGCAGGGCCCCGCCGATGCCCTGCACCGTGCCGCCCCGCAGCTGGCCGCGGACCAGCTCGGGATGGACCGCGCGGCCGATCTCGTACGTGACCGCGTACCGCAGGGTGGTGACCCGGCCGGTGCCCGGGTCGACCCGGACCTGGGCGAAATGCGCCCCGTACGGATACGTCATGGTGTCCGCGACGAACGTGCCGCGGCCGATGAGCCCGGTCTCCTCCCCCGTGCGCGCCTCCCGCGGCGAGTAGCACTCGGCGGCGACCTGGCCGAGCGAGACGCGAGCGTCCGGCCGGTCCGGGTCCTCGAAGCCGCCCTGCCGCACGAGTAGCCGACCGGGTGGGACCTCGAGCATCCGGCCCGCCACCCGCCGGGCCCGGGCGATCACCTGGTCGGCCGCCATCTTGACCGCGGAGCCGCCGACGACGGTCGAGCGGCTCGCGTACGAGCCGCCGCCGTCGGGCAGGATGTCGGTGTCCGACAACACGACGGTGACGGCGCCCGGGTCGACGTCGAACTCGTGCGCGGCGATCTGCGCCATCACGGTCTCGATGCCCTGCCCCACGTTGGCGCCGCCCATGGCGACCCGGATCGCGCCGGCCGCGTCCACCTGGATCACCGCGCTGTCGTGGCCGAGACCGGCCTTCTCCAGGATCGCCGCGCATCCGCAGCCGACCAGCTCGCCGGCCGCGCGGGCCTGCTCGGCCTCCTCGCGCCAGGCGGCGTACCCGACCCGGTCGTGGCCCTTGACGAAGTGCCCTCGGTGGTCGGCCCCGTCCAGCAGCATCGGAGCACCGAAGATCTGCATCGGCCGGCGGTGCGGCAGTTCCTGCGCGCCCATCAGATTGCGACGGCGTAGCTCGACCGGGTCGATCCCGAGCCGGCCGGCGGCCACGTCCAGGGCGTGCTCGCGGACGAAGTTGTTCTGGAACCGGCCGGGCGCGCGGTACGTGCCGACCGGGGTCTTGTTGGTGGTCACGATGTGCACCCGGGACCGGAAGGCGGGCAGGCGGTACGGCCCGCCGAGCATCGCACCGGTCAGCACGGCCACGACTGCTCCGTGCGTCCGGATGTAGCCCCCGGTGTCCAGCCAGGCCTCACCCCGCAGGCCGGTGAGCCGGTACCCGCCGTCGAAGGCCAGCTCGATCCGGTGGATCTGCTCCCGCGCGTGGTTGGCCGCGACCATGTGCTCGGCGCGGTCCTCGACCCATTTCACCGGTCGCCCGGTGCGCAGCGCGAGGTACGGCACGAGCAGGTCCTCGGGATAGAACTCGCCGCGGATGCCGAAGCTGCCCCCGGCGTCGGTCTCCGGCATGTGGATCCGGTGCTCGGCCAGCCCGAGCATCCGGGCCGTGACCCGGCGGTTGTGGTGCGGGACCTTGGTGGCGCCGTGGATGGTCATCCGCCCGGTGCGCTCGTCCACGGCGGCGAGCAGGCCCCGGGTCTCCAGCGGCACGCCGCTCTGCCGCCCGGTGCGCAGGTCGACGGCCACCACGTGGGCCGCCGCCTCGAGGGCGGCGTCCACGTCGCCGTAGCCGAATTCCACCGTGCCGACCTGGGCCGGGGCGTCGCCGAAACTTCCCGGGATCAGACCGGCGCTGTCGCGGGCGTCGAGCGCGACGGGCAGTTCCTCGATGTCCAGACCGACCCGGGACGCGGCGTCCTCGGCGAGGTACGGATCCTCGGCCACCACCGCCGCCACCGGGTCGCCCACGTACCGGACGAACCGGCCGGCCAGGGGCGCCTGCAGGTAGGGGGTGAAGTCGAGGCCGGGGGCGAGCTGGCGCACCGGGATGGTCCCGGCCGAGGCGACGTCGGCCGCGGTGATGACGGCGACCACGCCGGGCATCGCCTCGGCCTGCGCGGTGTGCACGGCCCGGATCCGCCCGTGGGCGACCGGCGAGCGCACCACCCGCATCCACGTCTGCCCGGGCAGCTCCAGGTCGTCGAGGAACCGGCCGCGCCCGAGCAGCAGCCGCTCGTCCTCCAGGCGGGGCACGGCCCGCCCGATCGCGCTCACGCCGCGTCCCGCAGGACGGATTCGACCGCGTCGACGATCGGCGTGTAGCCGGTGCAGCGGCACAGGTTCGCGGCGAGGTGTTCGCGGATCCGCTCCCGGTCCGGCGGCCCGCCGGCGCGGACCAGCGCGGTGGCCAGCATGAGGAAGCCCGGGGTGCAGAAGCCGCACTGGAGTCCGAAGTGGTCGGCCAGCGCCTTCTGCAGCGCCGACAGTCGCCCGCCGGCCGCGAGCGACTCCACCGTCTCGACGCTCGTGCCGTCGGCCGACGCGGCCAGCGTGAGACAGGACCGGATCGGGTCGCCGTCGGCCAGCACCGTGCAGGTGCCGCAGACGCCGGTCTCGCAGCCGACGCGCGTGCCGGTCAGGCCGAGCTCGCGGCGCAGGACGTCGGCCAGGGACCGGCGGGCCTCCACCGTCAGCTCGCGCTTCTCGCCGTTGACGCTGAGCCGTACGGGTATGTCGGTCGCGGGTTCAAGCTGCATCGTCGTCTCCCTCCGCGGGCCAGGCCCGCTCGATGGCGGTTCGTACCGCCCGCGCGACCAGCGCCCGGGCCACGTCGAGGCGATAGCCGGTGTCCTCTCCCCCGTCCGCCGGGAAGGCGTCCGGGGGCAGCCGATCGGCCGGCGCGCCGCCGGCGAGAGCTTGCTCGGCCACGCCCAGCCGCCGCGGCCGGTCGCCCAGCCCGCTGACGGCCACCCGGGCCGCCCGCACGCTGCCGTCGGCGGCCAGGTCGACGGCGGCGAAGGCGGCCACGACCGGGAAGTGCCCGGCCTGCGGCGCGTGTTCCACGACCGCCGCCGCGGGCGCCGGCCGCGGGAAGCGCACCTCGGTCAGCATCTCGCCGGGCCGCAGATCGGTCCGGAAGGCGCCGGTGAGGAACTCGACGGCCGGCACGACCCGCGTGCCGCCGGCCGAGCGGAGTGTCACCTGGGCGTCGAGCCCGACCGCGACCAGGCCCCACTCGGCGGTGGGGTCGCCATGGGCCAGGCTGCCGCCGATGGTGCCGCGTACCCGCACCGGGAGATGCCCGATGAGGGCGGCGGCCTCACGCAGCACGCCGTAGCCGGAGCCGATCGCCGGGCCGGTGTGGCGCTCGATGTCGGCGTGCCGGGCCAGCGCGCCGATGCTCAGCGCACCGAGCGGGTCGCGGCGCACGTACCGGAGCCCGGCCAGGCCGGACACGTCGATCAGCGTCGCGGGGGCGGTCCGCCGGCGGTTCAGCTGCGGCAGCAGGCTCTGGCCGCCGGCCAGCACGCGGCTGCCCGGCTGCAGCAGGCGCAGGGCCGTGTCGAGATCCGGCGGTCGCGCGTACGAGAAAGGCGCGGGCCGCATGTCAGGGCCGGTTCTCCGCCGGAACGGCCAGGTGCTCGTGGCCGAGTTGGCGCATCAGGTCGACGATGTCGAAGTGCGCCGACCGCTCGACCACCTTCTCGCCCTGAAAGTGGTCGATGCCGATGGCGGTGAACGTGGCCTTGCGGCCGCTGGGCGGCAGGCCGCGGAACGGGCCGAGCTGGGTGCCGATGCACTCGACCCGGGTGACCACTGTGTCTCCCTCGGCCACCTGCTCCTGGACGAGGTCGCTGATGTCGGGGAAGGCGGTGCGGAACGCGCGGACCCAGGTGCGCACGCCCTCGGGGCCGCGCAGGCCGAACTGCGGCCAGAAGAAGTCGGCGGCGAACAGCTCGTCGGCCAGCTCCAGCCGGTTGTTGGTGATGATCTCTTCGAACAGCAGGGCGATGCGCTGCTTGCGGGCCTGCGGTGTGGTGCCGGACGGGATTCGCATGGCGGTGCCCTTTCGTCGTGCGGGTGTCAGGCGGCGGCGCGCTGGGTCTCCAGTCGCAGGTCCTGCCGGGCGTACTCGGCGTTGGCGCGCTCGACGGCCACCTCGACCGGCAGCACGCGCGGCAGGTCCAGCAGCTCGGTGATGGCGGTGAGGCGCTCCTCGATCGAGCCGCGGACCACGTGGCAGGGGATGCGCAGCTCCTCGAGCGTGGCCAGCAGCATCTGGTCGATCGTGGTGCGGAACGCCTCGTTCATCGGGCGGTGCCCGTCGTCGCGGATCGGCAGCTCGTGCCGCAGGTGGACGAAGACGTCGTAGGTGGAGCTCACGTGCTGCTTGAAGGCTATTCCGAAGCGGGCCACGACCTGCTCGAAGAAGGCCATCTCGCCGGCGCCCGGCTGCGGTGCGGACGGATCGAAGGCCGCGTTGGGGTTCATGCCGTGCACCACGCGGGCGGCGCCGTAGAGCCACTCCTGCAACGAGGAGCCGTCCGAGACGAAGCCGTCGGCCAGGATCGCCTCGTGCGCCACCCGCCCGGCGTGGCGCTGAACCATGAGCTGGAGGAACTCGGCCGGGGTGACCTCGTCGAGACGCTTGCCCGGCACGGCCTCGGGCAGGATCTCCCGGATGGTGCGGGCCAGCGTGCGGGGGATGCCGGTGTAGTGCGACAGCGCCATCACCGTCCGGGTCTTGCCGGACGAGTACGTGCCGGAAACGGAAATCTTCATGGACCTCGGTCCTCTCGGTACGGTCGTGAGGTTGTCGGGCGGAACCGTGATCAGGCCGGCCGTCCCGGCCGCGGCAGGCCGTAGGCGACGACCGCGGTGAGCAGACACAGGGCCAGCGAGCAGACAATCTCCCAGCGCAGGGCGATGGCGTAGGCGCCGGCCGAGACTCCCTCGCCCAGGGCCACGAAGAAGACGGTGCCGAGCACGGCGATGCCCACGGCGCTGGCGAACTGCTGCGAGGTGGTCAGCACGCCCGCGGCGGCGCCGGCGTGCCGGCTGTGCACCCCGGCCAGCACCGCGCCGATGAGCGCGGGGACAGCCAGTCCGTTGCCGGCTCCGACCACGGCCACCGGAACGATGACGCGCAGCGCGCTCGTCTGCTCCCCCGAGGCGGCCAGCACCGCGTACAGGGCCGCGAGCCCCGCCCCGGCGATGAGCGCGCCGGCCACGATGACCAGCGCTCCGTACCGGCGTACCAGCCGCTGGGCGATGATCGAGGCGGTCGCGAAGGCGACGCCGAGCGGGCCGAAGGTGAGACCCGCCTGCAGAGGGCTGAGGCCGATGCCGGCCTGCAACACGAGAGTCAGGCAGAACAGGAAGCTGTGGAAGGCGGCGAACGCGCCGACGTTGACCAGCAGGCCGCGGGTGAAGATGCGGTCGGCGAACAGGCCCAGCTCCAGCAGCGGCTGATCGCCGCGGCGGCTGAGCCGGCGCTCCCAGGCCAGCGTCGCCACCAGCACCGGCACCGACAGCACCAGACACACCCAGCACCAGGCCGGCCAGCCGCGGTCGCGGCCGAGCACCAGCGGGATCAGCGCCAGGGCCAGGCCGGCCGAGAGACCGATCGCGCCCAGCGGGTCGAGCTTCGGCCGGGTGGTGGTCTCGCGCCGGGGCAGCAGCCAGGCCCCGGCCAGCACCGCGGCCAGCCCGATCGGCAGGTTGACCAGGAACGCGACGCGCCAGCCGAGCCCGAGGACGTCGAGCTCGAGCAGACCACCACCTAGCACCTGCCCGGCCACGGCGCCGACGCCCATCGTCACCCCGAACCAGCCCAGCGCGCGCGGCCGTTCCGCGGGCGGGAAGACCGCGGTGATCAGGGCGAGGACCTGCGGAACCATGGCGGCGGCGGTGACGCCCTGGACCAGCCGGGCCGCGACCAGCTGGCCCGGGGACTGGGCGAGCCCGCAGAGCAGGGACGCGATGGTGAAGGCGACGGCGCCCGCGAGGAACATCCGGCGGTGGCCGAAGATGTCGCCCAGCCGCCCGCCGGTGATCAGGCCGCTCGCGTAGGTGAACGCGTAGCCCCCGATGATCAGCACGAGCATCGCCGGACCGGCCCGCAGATCGACAGCGACCGATTCGGCGGCCACGTTGACCACGAAGAGGTCGAACTGGGCCATGAACATGGCGGCCAGGACGACCGGGAGCATCCACCATCGGCGCGGGAACGGGACCGCCTCCGCGAGAGCTGGCGACTGTCCGCTACTCGTCGAAGTGTTCGTCATGCGTCGAACATTATGGGACCCGTCGTACCGGAGCAAGTTGCCACGACTACTATGAAGAGATGGTTGATTCGCTGGAGGTGGACGGCGCCCCCGACCGGGCCGATCTCGACCTGGCGACGGTTCTCGGTGCGCTGGCCGACCCGATCCGGCTCACATATGTGCGGATCCTGGCCCGCACACCGGGCGAGATCCGCTGCGGCGACGTCCTCAAGGACACCGACATCACGATCTCGAAGTCGACGCTGTCCCACCACTTGAAGGTGCTGCGCGAGGCGGGCTTGACCCACACCCGGGTCATCGGCGTCCGCCGGTTCATCACCTTGCGGCGCGACGACCTGTCCGCACGCTTCCCCGGCCTGATCGAGGCGGTCTCCGTCCCGGCGGAGGACTGAGCGCAAGCAAACACCGCACAGCACCTCCGCCGCCGCCGGTTACCTCGATCGGGCGCGCGGCGAACCGCTCGGCGCTGCCGCCACCCGCTCCCACGAATTCGCCGTCCGCTACGAAGTCACCTTGCACATGACGCGACCCGCTCGTGTTGACCGGCGACGTACACGCGGCGTGGGCCCACGACCTGAAAACTGACTACGCCAACCCGAACTCCGCGACCATCGGTACGGAACTCGTCTGCACTTCGATCGCGTCGGGCGGGAACGGCTCGGCGACCACCACGATCCCGAATGCCGCGACGAACCCGCACCTCAAGTTCTACTCCAACCGCCGCGGATACGAGCTCACCACGATCAGCCCGGCCTAGTGAAGGCCGACTTCCGCTCGATTCCCGTGGTCACCGAGTAAGGCGCGGCCGTGGCCGCCCTGCGCTCGTTTCGTCATCCAGGACGGCGTTCCCGGCCTCGAACTGCTTCAGGAGCTACGGATGCCCGCCATCATCTCAGCCCTCGTCGCGGTCGCCCCCGCCGCGACGCCGGTCACCTTCACCGCCGCCAACAGCGTCGCCACCGGCGACCAGAACGCTCGGCACCGGCCGACACGCCGAGGTGCACGTCTTGACCACGACGGGCGCAGCCGCCCCGGCGGTCGGGCTCGACGATCAGGCGCAGGCGGTAATCGGCTGGACGGTGAGCGGCATCGACGGCTGGCTGCGCGGGCTCAACCCGGACGGCAGCTTCACCGGCCGCCTCGGCGCGCAAACCTTCACCAACACGACGACCGGGCGGCAGGACAAGTTCGTGGTGGCCGTCTCCCCCTGGGGCGAAGTGCCGGTCGCCTACACCGACGGCAACCGGTTCGATCAGATCTGCTCGGTCTCGGCGCCACCAACTCCGCCTAAGCGAGCAACCGCACCACCAGGCGCGATCCGTACGGGGTCACGGCCACCACGCTCACCACACCCAGTCCTCGCACCGCGATCCGGCGTGGAACGTCACCCCGTACGGGCGCGACCCTAACCGGCGGGCCCGCACCATCAGCTCCGCGAACTCGGCATCATGCCGAACTTTCCGAACGGCGGCATTCAACAGCCGCTGTCATCAAGCCGCAGCCGCACGAAAACCGCCGCACGCGGCTTGTGCGGCAAGCTTGGCGCACTCTCCCGGCCTGTCGACGGCGAACCGCCACATCCCGGCCGCGGACGGGCCCGCGACAGGCGCCGGCGGTCTAATCGTTGCGGCTCGGAAGTTGCTACTGGGAGTAGTGGAAGAAACCGTGCACCCGGCCTTCGCTTCCCTGTCCCCGCCACCCTAGGGCTGGCAGGTACGGGCCGGGTACGAGCAGCACTCAGGTTTCGAAGCGGCGGCCGGCGGACTCGATGCTGCTGAAGTACTGGTGGGTCCAGTCACAGATCAGATCGACTGTCACGCGTAGGGCCCGCCCCGGCTCGGTGAGGGTGTACTCGACGCGCAGCGGCACCGTCGGGTGCACCTCTCGCACGGCGAGGCCGTTGCGTTCCAGCCTGCGCAGATTCTGGGGTGAGCATCTTGTGGCTGATGCCCTCGACCTCGTTGCGCAACTGGCTGAAGTGAACAGTGCGCTCTCCGAGAAGGTGGGGACAGCTCTGGCCGATTGACAGGATGTGACCGTTCTAACCCGTTTTCGGTTGGGCTGGCGGCTGGCGGCGGCGTTTGCTGTGGTGGTGCTGCTTTTGCTGGTGGTGATGGTGGTGGCGTTAGCGACGTCGTCCCGGCAAGAGCAGGCGGCAGCCCAG
Organism: Actinoplanes sp. NPDC049598; assembly: GCF_040675435.1. Classification (NCBI taxonomy): domain Bacteria; kingdom Bacillati; phylum Actinomycetota; class Actinomycetes; order Micromonosporales; family Micromonosporaceae; genus Actinoplanes; species Actinoplanes sp. NPDC049598. The sequence goes on from NZ_JBFAOX010000024.1 coordinate 10,190, forward strand.
ATGGAACGCGCCGAGACATTTGTCGCCCTGGTGAAGGATGCGAAGTTCACTGCGGCTGATCTCAACGGGTGGCAGACAGCGTACGCGTCGAAGAACAGACGGCCACCAGCGCCGAGATGAACCGCAGCGTCGCCGACACCGCACGCACCGCCGAGCAGATCGCCCTGAACGTCGCTACCGTCGCACAAGCCGCGCAGCACACCACCGAAGGCGTCGCCCAAGCCCAGCAGGCCACCACCGAACTAGCTCGCATGTCCGCCGACCTGCATACTCTGGTCTCGCGTTTCCGCTACTGAACTCAGATCAGCGGCCCAGATGCCGAAGCAGGAATCATGGGTGCCGTGCACACACAAGACCAGGCGGCAAACCGATCCGCGATCGGGTTGGACGACGTACTACGCGGCGAGTTGCACTGCGTGTATCAGCCGTTCGTCGATGTCGACAGCGGCACGGTGCTGGCCTTCGAAGCGTTGCTGCGCGGACCGGTGAACACCACCTTGCAGTCGCCGATGGCGCTGCTGGACGCCGCCCGAGCGACGGGCCGGCTGGCCGAGCTCGAACAGGCGTCGTTGCAGGCCTCACTCGCCGATGCCGCATCGTTTTCGTCGGGGCGGCCGGTGACGCTTTTCGTCAACGTCGAGCCCTCCACGTTGACACAGCGCCTCGACGTCGTCCTGCAGGCGCTGGCCGGCCGCGCCCAGCATGTTCAGGTGGTTGTGGAAATCACCGAGCGGGCTCTGGCCGAGGACCTGGCGGCCGTGCTGACCGCGGCCGAACGGCTCCGCGCCGCGGGATGCGCGATCGCCTTGGACGATGTGGGTGTGTATCCGGAGTCGTTGGCGTTCATCCCGTTGCTGCGGCCGGAGGTGGTCAAGCTTGACCTGAAGCTGCTGCGCACGGTCAAGGATCCCGCCACCGTCACCGTGGCGGGTGCGGTGCGCGCCTACGCCGAACAGGCCGGTGCCGAGGTGGTCGCCGAAGGCATCGAAACGCCGGAGGATCTCACCCGGGCGCTGGTGCTGGGTGCCACGTTGGGGCAAGGCTGGCTGTGGAGCCGCGGCGAGCGCCAGTTCACTCCGTCGACGTTCCGGCCGGAACGCTTCGCCGCAAAGCCGATCGGCGCAGCTCTCAAGGCGACACCATACGAGTTGATCGGTGCCGGACGGCAGATCCGGCACGCCCCCAAACATCTGCTGGTGCCGTTGTCGAAGACGCTGGAACTGATGGCCTCGCAGGCCGCCGTGCCGCCGGTGTTGTTCGCCGCGTTCGAACACGCCCAGTTCTTCCGTCCGTCAACCACCCGCCGGTTCACTGAACTCGCCGCCCAGCTACCGTTCGTGGCCGCGCTCGGAGTGGACATGCCCGCCCAGCCCGCACCGGGCGTCCGCGGCGGCGCGTTGTCCATCCAGGACCCACTGGCCAGCGAATGGACCGTCGTGGTCCTGGGCGCGCACACCGCAGCCGCGTTGATGGCGCGCGATCTCGGCGACATCGGACCAGACCCCGACCGGCAGTTCGAGTTCGTGGTCAGCTACGACCGAAGCCTGGTCACCGCCGCCGCGCACTCCATGATCGGACGTCTCACCACACCGTGATCGCCCGAGCGATCGCAATCTGCCCCTCGCGGGTCTGCCGAAGGTCCACGCTCAACTCGGTGTCGCCGGCCTGCTGTGGCGCACCGGGCACATAGACGAACGGCGGGACGATCACCTGCGGCGACGCGGACGGCAGGTCCCGGTCCGGTGGCGACAGGCTGCTCTCATCGGTCGGTGGTGTCGTCACCATGCGCAGCAGTCTATGCACGACCGACAACGCGGGTCTTCTCCCATGTTGCCGCCCGGCCGGCTGGCTGCCGGCCGGGCGACACCGTCAGGTCAGGTCAGGCCGCAGGCCGCTCCGTTGAGCGTGATCAGCTCCGGTGACGGGTTCGGGCCGCCCGGTGTGGTGGCGTTGAAGCCGAAGTACACCGTTGCTCCGGGCTGGAGGCGCCGGTTCGTGGTGGTGTTGCCGGCCGTCACCGTGGCGCCGGACTGCGCCGCCTCGGCCGACCAGGCCTCGCGCAGGCGCTGGCCGCCGAGGAAGGCGAAACGCGCGGTCCAGCCGTCGATGGCCGTGGTGCCGGTGTTGGTGATGGCCAGTTGCGCGGTGAACCCGCTCTTGTCCGCCCAGTCGCCGTAGTTGCTGTAGCTCGCCCGGCACGACACCGCCGCGGCCGGCTGACTCCGGCCCTGGTCGGCCAGGAAGGACGCCACCCAGGCCAGGGCGGAATTCCAGTTGATGGCCACCTCGTTGGTCGCGTACGACTCGATGTCGTCGACGTAGCAGAACATCGGCTTGCAGCCGGTGAGCAGGGCCTTGGCGTACGGGTCGTCCAGTCCGGCGTTGGCGCCGCCGGCCAGTGATCCGGCCGGTGGGTGGGGCAGCGTGGCGTCCTTCTGGTGGGCGTAGATCCGGGTGTGCTGGTTCTGCGACGCCTTCTCACCCCAGCCCGTGACGTACGACTGGTTCAGCGCGTTGCGGCCGAAGATGTAGTCGACGCCCTGCAGCGCTCCGTCGCGGTATTTCGCCGCGCTGGTCATGTCGAACGCGGTCGCCAGCACCTGGACGTTGTTGAGGATGTTGCTGTTGGCGCCCCAGAAGTAGCTGCCCGCGTTGCCGGGCATCGGCAGTCCGTAGGCCTGAGCGTTGAGGGTCGCCAGATAGTTGTCGGCGGCGGTCACCACCGACTGGCGGACCCGCTGCCGGTCGGCCGCCGGGAGCGCGCTCGGCACCGTGGCCAGGTCGAGCCGGCCCAGCGCCGCGGTGTTGGCCCAGCCGAAGCCGGTGGCCGCGAAGACGTCGCCGGTGTGGTGCCGGGACGCGGTCACGTCGGTCAGGAACGCCGCCTCGCCGGTGGTCAGGTACAGCTCGGCCGCGGCCCAGTAGAACTCGTCGGAGACGTCGTCGTCGCCGTAGCTGCCACCGCCGCCACCCAGGTCCTGCGCGATCTTCGCCGGGTTGGCCTTGGCCGCGGCGTACGCGGTACGGGCCGCGGTGAGGCACTTGGCCGAGAACGCCGCGTCGTACGGCGCGAACAGCCGCGCGCACTGGGCCGCCGTGGCCGCCAGGTTCAGCGTGGCCGCCGTCGACGGTGGCTGCAGCTCGCGCTGCTCGGGGTCGTCCTGGGGCTGCATCGGAAGGCCGGTCCAGTTGGCGTCGTGCATCTTGTGGTGGGCCATCCCGGCCAGCGGCTGGCCGGCCGGCACCTGCATGCGCATCAGGAACTCGAGCTCCCAGCGGGCCTCGTCGAGGATGTCGGGAACCTTGTTGCCCCGCTCGGGCACCCGCAGGGTGCTGTCGGCCAGGCCGGCGCCGTGCGCGGCGGTGACGGCGGTCTTGGTGCGTTCGAAACTGCTCATCAGCTGCTGTACGGCGATACCGCCGTTGACCACGTACTTGCCCTGGTCACCCGCGTCGTACCAGCCGCCGCGCACGTCCAGCCGGTAGTCGCAGGAGCCGGCCCGGCAGGGCACGCTGGTGTCGCCCTTGTTCGGGGCCACGCCGAGGTGACCGGCCGGCCGGGCGTACTGCTCGCCGACCAGGTTGCCGTCGATCGCGATGCCGCTGCGCTGGATGTAGAAGAACTGCAGGGCGTCCGAGCGCAGCTGCTGGTAGACGGTGGCGGCGATGTCGAACGGATGGCTGGTCTGCCCGTCGGCGACGAGCGTGTAGCCGGTTCCCGCGGTGGTGTAGGCGGAGAAGTCGATGGTGTGCACGTTCTGGCCCGAGGCGGCGTCGGTGCCGCGGGGCGTGCTCCGGCCCGACGTGACCACCTTGCCGGCGGCGTTCTCGAGCCGCCAGTCCAGGGCCTCGGTGGCCTCGGTGACCAGCGTCGCCTTCTTCGGCCCGTCCGGCAGATAGCCGACCTGGTTGACCCGGACCCGCGGCCCGGTCTCGGGCACGTACGGCGGTTCCTCCTCGCCGCCGATCAACGAGACGTTGTCCAGGCACAGCCGGTATTCCCCGGCGGCGCCGCCGACCTGGAAGGCCACCTGACCCGCGGCGGTGTCCTCGGAAGCGGTGAACGTGTACTCCAAGTGCTGCCGGGTGGAGGTCAGGGCGACATCGCGGCTGAAGTACGACGTGTACGGGTCGGCGCCGAGCTGGACGGCCGCCCGTACGGTGGCGCCGGGCGTGGCCGTGGCGTCGAACGACAGCGTGTACGACGACCCGGCCTTCAAAGCGACGTTGTTCTGCCCGATGCCGGCGTCCCAGGGGTTGGCCAGCCCGGACGGCACGGTGGCGCACAGCTGCCCGTCGTCGACCCCGGTGGCCGTGGTGCCGTAGGAGTACCAGCCCGCGGTGCCGTCGGCGAAGTCGCCGTTCTCCAGCTGCTCGGGGCCGGCCGGCGGGGCGGTGGCGTCGCTGGTCAGCGAGACGTCGTCGAGGCAGAACTCGAACGCCTCGGGGCTGCCGCCGAGCTGGAACGTCAGCGTGCCGTCGGCCGAGTCCAGGGCGGAGGTGAAGGCGTACTCGAAGGTCTGTGTCTGGGTGGTCAGCGCGACCGCCTGGGACAGCGCCGTGGTGTACGGCGCCTCGTTGAGCTGCACGTTCGCCCGGACGGTGACCGGCGTGCTGCTGTGGGCGCGGAAGCTGAGCTGGTAGGCGTCGCCGTCCGCGAGAGGAACGCCGTTGTAGCCGAGGCTGACGTCCCAGGGGTTGGTGGTGCCGCCGGGAACCTCGGCGCAGAGTTGCCCGCCGGTGGCGGACAGCGGTGCGTTGTCGGTGGACCACCAGCCGGTCGTCCCGGTGGTGAAGTCGCCGTTGGTGATGTGCTGCGCCGGTTCGGCCGACGCCGGTTGAATCGTCAGGGACGTCAGCGCCAGCGTGGCCGCCGCGGCGGCCGAGACGAGGACGGTGACCCGCCTACGCAGGAGTGGAGTCACGAAGGGTCCTTCCAGGACTCTGCGGGGGAATGGGAGCGCTCCCAGACATTCATTGTTAACAATGAATTACGCCGAGTCAATCAGAAGGCGGATCGAGCCGGCCGGGGCTGCGCCCCGGCCGGCTGTCATCTCGTGCAGGTGTCCCCCGCGGTTCAGCTCTGCTGCTCGGTGCTCCAGAGCTGCCACACCGTCGTACGCACCGAACGAGGCTGCTCGAGCACGACACGGATCGTGTGGGCGACGTCCTCGGGACGCAGGTAGGCGTCCAGGTCAGGGGAGCCTTCGGTGCGGCCCGCGCCGATGGCGAACTCGGTGGCCGTACCGGCCGGGCAGATCAGCGTGACGCGGGTGCCTTCGGCCCGCAACTCGCGGTCGAGGGAGCCGGCCAGCCCCACTTGGGCGTGCTTGGTGCCGGCGTAGACGGCCTCGTCGGCGCCGCCGCGGAATCCCGCCACCGAGGAGACGATGATGATGTCACCGCCACCGTCCTGCGACCGGAACTGCTTGACGGCCGACCGTACGTTCCAGATTGTGCCCAGGTAGTTGGTCTGCACCATTTCGGTCAGGGTGTCGTCATCGAGGTCGAGGATGCCGCCGTAGGCGCCGATGCCCGCGTTGGCGACCATCGTGTCGAGCCGGCCCCACTTGTCGACGGCCGCCTTGACCAGGGCGTCGCTCAGAGCGGGGTCACGGACGTCGCCGACGACGGGCACGACCTTGTCCTCGCCGAGATCACTGATGATCTTGGCGAGACGATCCTCGCGGCGAGCCGACACGGCGACCCGCGCGCCCGCCTCGACCAGCGAGTAGGCGGAGGCCGCACCGATGCCGGCGCTGGCGCCGGTGATCGCGACGACGGTGCCGTCCAGGGAGCGGGTGGTGGCATGAGGCATGAGGCTCTCCCGGCTGATGTAATGATCTTGTCAGGCTCTGCAATACCCAGCTTGCGCCGAAGGACGCCTCGGCGAACGGAGATCCGATGAGCTCGACCGGCCACGTCCCGAACACCTCGTTCGGCAGTCTTCTCCGCCGTCACCGGCATGCCGCCGGGCTCAGCCTGGCCGAGCTCGCCGCCGCGTCCGGGGTCAGCGTCCGCGGCATCGGGGACATGGAGCGCGGCCGCAGCCGCCGCCCGCAGAACCGCACCGTTGTGGCCCTGGCCGACGCCTTACGGCTGGACGAGGCGGCCCGCCATCAGCTGACCGCCGCGGTCCAGGGAGACGCCGGGCCGGCCGCGGGAAGCCTGCCGGCCGGAGCGGACGACTTCACCGGCCGCGACGCCGAGATGGCCGCCCTCGCGCAGTACGCCGCCCGCACCGACGCGGTCGTCGTGGTGATAGCCGGACCAGCCGGAACCGGCAAGACGACCCTCGCGATCGAGGCCACCGGCCGGTTCGGCGACCTGTTCCCCGACGGCGTGCACTTCGCCGACCTGCGCGGGATGGACGCGCAGCCGGCCGGCAGCGGACAAGTGCTGGCCGGGTTGCTCACCGGCCTAGGTGTGCCCCGGCACGGGATGCCGGCGAACGCCGAGGCCCGGGCCGAGCTGTTACGCACCACCCTGGCCGGCAAGCGCGCCCTGATCGTGCTCGACAATGCCGCCGGCGAACAGCAGGTGCGGCCGCTTCTGCCGCGGGTCGGTGGCTCGGTCACCCTGGTCACCGCCCGCCGCCCGCTGGCCGGTCTCGAAGCGGTGCACCGCATCCACCTGGACGCTTTCGACACGCAAGAAGCGATCACCATGCTCGACGTCATCCTCGGTGACGAGACGGACCGCGACAGCGTACGTGCGGTGACCGAGCTCTGCGGGCGTCTGCCGCTCGCCCTGCGCATCGCCGGTAACCGGGCCTCGGGCGGAAACCTGCGGGAGTGGGCTGATCGTCTCGCCGACGAGCGGGCCCGCCTCGCCCATCTGAGCCCGGACGATCAGGGGGTGGCCGCCGCCTTCCAGCTCTCCTACCGGCAGCTCGGTCCCGCCGCGGCCCGGGTGTTCCGGCGGCTCACGCTGGTGCCCGGCGCCGACGCGGGCCTGGAACTGGCCACCACGCTCGCCGGGCTGCCCGCGGACGACACCGAGGACGCCCTGGACGAGCTGTCGGACCTCGGCCTCCTGCGTTTCTCGGCGACGTTGCGCTACGGCTTCCACGACCTGGTCCGGCTCTTCGGCGGCCGGCAGCTGACCGCCGAGGAGGACGACCTCGACGAGCTGACCGCCACGATGGTGACCTGGCTGCTGGACGTCGCCCGCAAAGCCGGTGGCTTCTTCGCCGAATCGGCCACCGAAGCGGACGCCGTGGCCGCCGCCCGGACCCTCACCGGCATCCGCTTCGGCAGCACCGCCGAGGCCGAGACGTGGCTGCGAGCCGAGTCCGGCAACTGGCTCGGCGCGATGGCCCTCGCCGAGCGGACCGGCCGCCATCGCGAGGTGCTGGAAACGGCCGAGGCGATGCACTGGTTCTCCGACCGCTGGCCCTTCTGGGGCCACTGGGGCGAGGTCTTCGAGCGGGGCCGGCGGGCGGCGTCCGCCCTCGGTGACCGGGCGATGGAGGCGACCCAGATCAACTATCTGTCCTGGGTGGCGTACAGCCTGGACGAGCAGCCGGAACGGGCGGCTGATCTGGCGCGGGAGGCCGGCGCGATGGCCGAGACGGCCGGCGACCGTGTCCAGCACGCCTGGTCGCAGTTCTACCTGTCCGGCGCCGAAGGCAACCGGGGCCGCTGGGAAGACGCGTCGGCGGCGGCCGACCGCGCGGCCACCCTGTTCCTCGCTTACGGCGACGCGTCCGGTGCCTGCACCTCCCTCAACCAGGCGGCCTTCGCCCAGGTCTCCCTGGGCCGCCCGCAGGAAGCCCTCACGCGGGTCGACCGGGCCCTGGCGATCATCGACAACGCCGAGCTGCCGAACCCGAACATCGCCGCGATCCTGCGACTCGACAGCAACCGGGCCCGCGGGCGGATCCTGACCATGCTCGAACGCTACGGCGAAGCGATCGAACTGCTCCAAGACGTCGCCCGGCAGTCGCAGGAGATGGGAGCCGGCATGTACGACTCGGTCATCCACGACGTGGCACGCGCCCAGATCGGCGCCGGGCGCACGGACGAGGCCAGGACGAACCTGCGCCTCGCCATCGACCTGGCCGAGAAGAGCGGCGGCAACGAACGCGCGGCGGTCTACCGCGAGCGGTTGGCGGCACTCGGCTGACCCTGACCGAACCTCAGGGTGCTGCGGCTGACTGTGGACCGCCGTTCGACCTCGCCGACGGTGACCGCGTCCCACCCACCCTTCATGAGATGCGCTCGAGCTTCTCGCGGCAGCCTGAAGATCCGCTGGGTCGTGTGCGGCATGGGCGGTTCCCTGCTGGAGGTGGCCGATCAGGGAGTTCATGCTGTCCGGGCCGGCGGCGCCGGGCAGCAGCACTATCGGGTCGCCGTGCCTGGGTTCACGCACTATCAGCATCGAGGATCCGTCCACTTTCAGTGGACTTCGGCGTCGGGGGCGCCGAAGGAGGCGAACATGCCGACCCGCGACTGGGGCGCGTTGTCGTCGAGGATGACCTCGAGACTGTCGGCGGACTCCGGGGCCCGGCCCAGGTGCCAAATCCGCGGCCCAGGCAGCGTCCAGGCCGCGCGTGTCCGCCCCTGGAACTCGCCGCAGCGGGCAGCTAACGGCAGGCCTGGATGCGGTCAGCGATGCCAGCGGGAAGGGTGCGCCGACCACGGCCGTGACGGGTGACGCTATCGGCGGCCGTGCGCACGAGCCGCCACGAAATGGTGCCGATCGGCTGCGATCCCGCGACGGAGAGCTCTCGCCGAGCCGCCTCGAGTCGCACTTTCATAATCCACTGAGTGAGGCTGAGGGCGGGGTGTTGCCATAGGTTGTTGAGGGTGCGCACCGATATGTCGTGCGCTGCGGCGATCTGTGCGGGGTCGGCTCGCCGAGATGCTGGATGATTCAGTGGCGGATGCGGGCCAGCCGGTGGTCCGGGACATTACGGGTTCGTCGGCCGCGGTCATGATCAGTGCGCGGACCAGGTCGGCGGTGGCGGTGCCGACCAACGCCGCCGGGCTGGGCCGGGAAGGGCGTCGATGCCGGCGACGTCGCGGCGTAGCTGGGTGAGGTGGTCGCGCAGCATCCGGTAGGTCACCGGGTCGCGGCCGAGGTGCTGTGCCGCACGTCGGATGCTGGCGGCCGGCAAGCCGAGGCGACTGCGCTCGACCTGGACGGCGAAACATCCGCCCGTGCGCTCCAGCGGTAGTCGTAGGGGGCGGTCAGGTCGACAAGCATGAGCTCGCCGGCTTGTACGGTGCGTTCGGTGTCGTGCTGCCGGTAGTCGCCGCGACCCGAGGTCTGGATGGCCATGGCAACCAGATCGGGCGCGGCCCGGCGCAATCATGAAGTCTTCGTGCACCTGACACGAGGTCGAGGACCCCGCGGGCTGCAGAGAGACCGCGCAGCGCTGCGCTCAACAGTCTTAGGGTGCCGGCCCGGTCATCGAGTGAGGTCCGGGCTGCGCTCGCCCGACCAGGCGGTGGCGCGTACGCGAAGGCGTCCGCATGAGCGCGGGTCAGTTCATATGCGCGGACCAGCTCATGGGTGACGGCCAGCTCGTGCACGTGATGGAGGCCGCCGTGAACGATCCAGTGACCGCCCCCGTGATCACGAACTCCGGCTCGGCAATCAGTTCGGTCGACGCCTCGTACACACGGACGGGGTGGCCGCGCCGGGTCAGCGCCGCGTGCAGATCGGCGCCGATCCCGGTGGCCGACAGCAAGGTGACCGAATCGACCGGGTCGTCTTCGCGCAGGAAAGAAGGGTCGGCTGTAATGCGTTGAGCGGGCTGGTCTGCTCCTTCGTGTTCGCCGGCTTTCACGCCCAGTGTGTGCCTGTCACCGGCCCACGGTGCGGTGACGTCGATGTGACCGCCTACGCCGAGAAGCCGGGTGTGGGCGCGGTCGCAGTCTCGTAGGCGCTGAGCGATGACAGCGGGAACTGCCGCAAGCGACGGCGCGGTGGTAGCGGTCCGACCACCGAAGTTTGCAGGCGTGTTGCGGGCGAGCAGCGGCGCACACCAGGGCACGGCTGGATCATCGTCACCAGCCGGTGTGATCTAGCTGGCCTCTACTCTGACGCGCGATTGCGTTCAACTCCAGCGCCTCGCCGCTGACCTCGCCGTGCATACGGCGGAGTTCACCGGATCCATCTTGGGTGGTCAACTCCGGTCCGGCGGGTGGGAAGTCCACGAGTCAGCCTTGCAGGTGGACCGGAAGTTCGAGGTGGCCATTGCCGAGGATGCTCGGAACAGGCTCAAGTTCGGAGGCCGGCTGAGCCAACCGCATCCGCGGAAAGCGCCCGAAGAGCCCGGCCAACGCGGTCGCGCCTTCGGCGCGAGCCAGCGGCGCTCCGAGGCAGAAGTGCACACCGTGGCCGAGGGCGACGTGTGATTTATCGGCCCGGGTCACGTCGAAGACCCCCGCGGTTCCCTCTGGCTGGTGTCGCGGGTGGTTGGAGGCGGCCCCGAACGACGGCAGGATCGCGTCGCCTTGCCGGATGATCGTGCCCCCGGGCAGTTCGATGTCGGAGACGGCATATCGCATAGGCATGTGGCTGACCGGCGCCGCGAACCGCATGGTTTCTTCGACCACGTCACTCCACGTGGCCCGGCCCTCGTGGACGTGTCCCAATTGGTCGGATTCGGCAAGCAGAGCGGTGATCGCGTTGTCGATCAGGTTGACGGTGGTTTCGTACCCCGCCGCGACTATCAACAGCAGCGTGTCGATCAGCTCTCGGTCGGTGAGTTCGGGTGTCTGTACGAGTCCAGAGGTCAGGTCTTCACTTGGGGCGGCTCGTTTGATGTCGATGAGTCGCCTGAGCATGGCGTAGACGTCCTGGGTGGCGGCCATCGCGTCTTCGCTGGAGGACGTCGTGTTCCAGATACGGTCGATCGTTTGCTTGAACGGCGCCCGCATGTCGACCGGGATGCCGAGGAGGTCGCTCATCACCCGTACCGGCAGCTGCACCGCGTAGGACCGTCGCAGGTCGACGGGGGTATCGGGGCTGGCGGCCAGCTCTTCGAGCAGTTCGTCGGTGTTCTGCTTGATCGACGGGAGCAGAGCGTCCAGCCGCCCTGCGGCGAACACCGGTGATACCAGGCGCCGCAGGCGACGATGTGCTTGCCCGTATGCAGTGAACATGTTGTCCACCGATACCTGCAGGTAAAGCGGCCACTTCCCATCGATGTGTCCCTCGATGAACCTCGGCCAGTGCTGCCGTGGGTCCTTGGAGACGCGCGGATCGGACAGCAGTTGCCTGAGAAGATCGGGATCACCGACCGCCCACGCCAACTCGCCGAGGATGTCGACCAGCACCGGGCCGGCCACCGCATGGAGTACGGCCTCTTCCTGCCCGCGCCGTTGTGCTGTCGGGTCGAGCACCAGTTCCGCAGAATTCACGACTTGACGTTAGTCGGCTTTAATCAAGAATGCACATGCGAATAGTTGATAGATTCCATCGAATTTACTCATCAGACGCACTAATACCGCTGGTTCACCTTCAACCGGGGTCATGGCCTGGGTATTTACGGAAGCGAAGAACCTCATCAGCGGATGACATGTAGTCGTCGAACGACGTTTCGAAGGGAGCAAGAGATGACCTACACCCTCGACGGCAAGACCGTGGTAGTCATCGGACGTCCTAGTGGCATCGCGGCGACGGTTATCGATCGGGCCGTGGCGGCGGGCGGAAACGTCGTTGCCGCCGGCCGGGATGCCGAAGCCATCCGCGCGGCGCTTGGAGACTCCGTCCGCGCCGAGACCCTCGACATCACCGACGACCAGTCGATCAGGGACTTCGGCGCACGCGTCGGTCAGATCGATCATCTCGTCACCACGGCGTCGGCGCGGGCCCGAGGGAAGCTTTCCGAACTGACCCGAACCGCAATCCTTAGGTCTTTGGACACCAAGGTTGTAGGTCCGCTCATGCTCGCCAGCATTCTCGGGCCCTCGATCAGCCCGAACGGATCCCTGACGCTTTTCTCCGGGGTCGCGGCGTTCAAGCCGGCTATCGGTTATCTCGGCGTCGCATTGACCAACGGCGCCGCCGACTTCTTGACACGTTCCCTCGCCCTGGAGCTCGCCCCGATCCGCGTCAACGCCATCTCGCCTGGAGTGGTCGACACAGGCATCTGGGACAATCTTGGCGAAGCGGGCAAGGCCACCTATTTCACATTCCTACGCACCCATAATCCGGCACGGCGAATCGGAACGGTCGAGGACATCGCCGACGCTGTGCTGTTCGCTATGACCAACAGCTTCCTCACCGGAGTAACGCTCCGAATCGATGGCGGCGAACCCCTCACGTAGCCGGCTTTGGTGTCACGCATCACCTCCGTGAACCTGCTGGTGAAACCGGCGTGTCCCCTGACATGGCTGGTGATCTCCATACCCGCCGGTCAGCGGATCGCGCGTCGAGTGAAGGCCCTCAACGGCCGTCTGAAGAGTAAGGAGTTCCGTGGACAAGCCATACAGCGGGTACACCGTCATCAACGACGAGATCGAGGGCTTCACTCCCGAGGTGATCGTTGTCGGCGGCGGATCAGCCGGTGCTGCCGCGACCCGGCGCCTCATCGATCGCGGCGTCAAAGTCTTGCTACTGGAGGCGGGGGCGGCGGACGTCAACCCGGCAATTCACGATCCGGGTCGACTCTTCGAGCTGTGGAACTCGCCAGAGGACTGGGCGTACCACACCGTGCGGCAACGCCATGCGGCCGGGCGCCGCTTGTTCTGGCCGCGCGGGCGAGTGCTCGGCGGCTCGAGCGCCTTGAACGGGATGATCTGGGTGCGTGGCGCCCCCGCCGACTACGACACATGGGCCTACCTCGGCGCGGACGGCTGGTCCTGGAACGACGTGAAACCGGTCTTCGAACGCATCGAACGGCGCACCCCACAGGACGGCGGCATCGTCACCATCCATTCCTCCTACGATCTCGACCCGATACACAAGGCCATTGTCGCCGCCGCCCAGGAATGCGGGATCTCGTTCAATCCCGATTACAACGGCGAGACCCAGGACGGCATCTCAGCCATCCAGTACAGCATCGCCGATGGGGTGCGCAACAGCGTCGCGGCCGCATATCTTCACCCTATCTCCGCGCACCCTAACCTTCGGGTCGTCCTGCACGCACGAGCGCGGCGGCTTCTGCTCGAGCGCGGCCGGTGCATCGGCGTTGAATGGATACGAGACGGGCGGCTGGAAAGCGCTTTCGCCACCGAGGTCGTCGTGTCCGGCGGTGCGATCGGGTCGCCGCAACTCCTGATGCTCTCAGGTATAGGGCCGGCGGAGCATCTACGCGACCAGGGAATCAACGTCGTCGCCGATCTGCCGGGCGTCGGAGAGAATCTGCAGGACCATCTTCTGTCGTCAGTGATCTTCAGCGCTGAACGCGAGATCGGACCTCCGTCCCGCGGGCTCTCGGCCTCCCAGACTCATCTCTTCTGGAGATCGCGTCCTGGCCTGCCTGTGCCCGACATGCAACCCATTCACTTCGCACTGCCGCTTTACGACGAGAACATGACCGGACCGGCCAACGGCTTCACGCTGATGGCAGGTATGATCCGCCCTCAAAGCCGCGGCGCGATCCGGCTCACCGGGCCGTCACCGGAGGATGAGCTCGAGATCGACCCCAATGTGCTGGCCTGCGAGGCCGATGTGGAAAGCCTCGTTTCGGCGGTGGAACTCTGCCGGCGGATCGGAGCCGCTACGCCGCTGAAAGAATGGGGAGCAGTCGAAAGGTATCCCGGGCCTACGGCGATGAGCCGGGACGACCTGCGCCGCTACGTACGCGAGACCGTCGTCACATATCATCACCAGTCCGGCACCTGCAAAATGGGTCGCGACGCGCTGTCGGTGGTCGATCCGGAATTACGCGTGCACGGTGTCGCCGGACTTCGGGTCGCCGATGCATCGATCATTCCCATAGTGCCGACCGGAAACATCAATGCGCCATCGATCATGATCGGTGAGCGAGTCGCTGAATTCATCTCCGGTCCGACGCTACATCCATAGCACGGATACATGAGTGGCGTGATCCACGGGAGTAACTACTCCGGAGGAATCAACTGCCGGTGCCGGTTCAAGCCGTGTCGGCCGGTACCGGCATCACCCTCTTGTAGCAACAGGAACGGCACCGGCGACATACCATTTCCAACCTCGAGAAAAAGTTCGCCATGATTCTCGGCCTTCACGCTTACGCTGGCAGGTCGTGAACGAACCCGGCGGCAACCCTTTGCCAGAGCTGCCCGCTCGGCACAGGCGACGAAGTCCCGGCCACGGCCACTTCCCGGATCCGGTGGAATCAGTGGCGTTATATGCTCATAGCCGTCGCGCCAAGGTCCCCCTCGCACTGCGCATAGACCCGAGCCGGCCCGCAGACCTGCCACGGCACGGACCGATCATCGGCGGCCCCTCCGCCCGGCAAGGGCTTCGAGTCGCGGAACGAGCGCGGCCGGGGTCGGCAGTTGCGCGTTGTTCGCAGAAATCCTTTCGGCGCCTTCCCGGAGTCCGCGGTCGGTCAGCAGCCGATGGATCAGTGGCTCGTCGATCTGCGGAACCGAGCCTGCGCTGACCGCGAAGCCGTGCTCACGGCCGACTCGCGCGTTCCAGAACTGGTCACCGAAGTGGGGCACGATCAGCTGTGGCACTCCAGCGACGACGCCGGCCATAAGAGTTCCGGCGCCGCCGTGATGAATGACGGCGTCGCTGCGGTGCAGCACGTCGGTCAGCGGCGCCCACGGGATCAGCCGTACGTTGTCGGGCAGGTCCTGCAGGCCGTTGGCCTCCGCCCCCGCGGCCAGCAGGAACTCGGCGTCGTAGCGGCCGAGCACCGGGAGCAGGACGGCGAGCTCGGCGTTCCGGATCTCGGCGCTCAGCACCGTGCCGAAGCTGATCAGGACCCGCGGCCGGGCCGATCGCACGGTCAGTTCGGGTGGCAGCATCGCCGAGCCGTGTGCCGATACATACCGCGTCGAGAAGCTGCGGGCATCCTCCTCGCGCAGCCGCGGCGGACCGATCTCGATGCTGACGGCGGGCCTGGGACCGGCCACACCGTACAGTCCATAAAGGTCGCGGAGGTGTTCGGCGAGCAACCGGGCCATCGTTCGGCCGCTGACGATTCCGGTCTGATGTTCCACCGCCGGGATCGCGGTGATCGCGGAGATCAGGGGTATCGCTGCCTGGAAGGGGTCGTAGAGCAGCAGATCAGGTCCCCAGTCGCGGGTGAGCGCGAACAGCCGGGGAAGAGTGCGCCGGCTGAGTTCCCCGTTGGCCAGCGACGGGAGCCGGAAGATTGCCTCTTTGGTCTCTCCCGGATAGCCGAACCGGTGCCCCGGAGCATGCTTCTCGTACATCTCCGCCAGCTCGGTCCGGTCGCCCACGTCCACGGCCGAGAGGCCGAGTTGAAGGTACGGGGAGAGCTGCCCGCCGTAGGCAGCGATGAGAACATCGTGACCGGCGGCGCGCAACGCCTGCAAGGTCGGTAGGACCGGGAGCAGGTGCCCGGCCGACGGCGGAGCCGAAAACAATACCTTCATGTCCTCATATACGCCTCCGGCCAAGCCGGGTTCCCTTGACTGCACGGCAATTTCGACGGCCTTGAGATGCTCTCGATGGTCAGGCGTTCTGCAGGGAGTCCTGGACTCTTTTCCGGAGCAGGTCCTTGCGAACCTTGCCCGCGGAGTTGCGCGGTAGGCGGTCGATCACGAGCAGGTGGGTTGGCTGATATAAGTCCGTCATTCCGCGCGCGCTCAGAAAGGCACGCAGATCAGCCAGCGCCGGCGGGGCGCCACGCGGCACCACGACGGCGCTGCCGGATTCTGCGCCGGACTCGTCCACGTAGCCGACCACGGCCACATCAGCGACTGCGGGGTGCCGCAGTAACTCGCTCTCCACGTCGTTGACCGGAATCATGAAGATCCCGCCTATCCGGTCGGCAGCGCGGCCCACGATGCGGATGCCGTCCCGGCCGTCGGGGATCGCCAGGTCGCCCGTGTCGTACCAGCCGTTGTCGTGGGCCGCGAGCACGTTCAAGGTTCCGCTGTCACGTCCGAGGGTGGCCAGGGCGACTCCGGCCCCGCGTACGTGGAGCTCGGCCGGGTGCTCGCGGGTCACCTCGTGGTCGGCCCGAAGCTGGATCTCCAATCCGGGGCCGGGTGAGCCGTCGCTGCGAGTGGCCCAATCCGGGGGGTCGTCCGCTCGTGTCCAGGTTTGTGCGGCCAGCTCGGTCATGCCCCAGCTCGCGCGCAGAAAAGTGCCGAGCACTTCCCGGACCTGGTCCACCAACGGCTGCGGAATGGCTGTGGCGCCGGCCAGCGCCATTCGCAACCGCAGCGGCATCGTCGGCGGGGTCATGACAAGGTCGCGGAAGAAGACCGGCGCACCGAACATCATCGTGACACCGGCCTCCGCCAACAGACGCGCACCGGTCGAGGCATCCCAGCGGTCCAGCAGCACCGTCGTCGCACCCGAGAGCAAAGTCATGGTGATGTCGGCCTTGAACCCGGCGAGGTGCGTGATGGCGTGCGGTATGAACATCACGTCCTGCGGGCCCATCCTCTCCGCGTCGACGATGGGTTTGATCCCGGCGTGCAGCGTGTTCAGGCTGTGCATCGCAGCCTTCGGCCGCCCGGTGGTTCCTGAGGTGAAGAAGACCACGGCCAATCGATCCGGGTCTTCGTCGGCTTCTCCCAGCCCCATCGGATGCGTCATCTCCCAGGGCGTCCGCTCGAAGAAGTCGGTCAGGTCCAGATCGCCGGGATCGCGGGCGCCGAGGACGACCCGATGCCGCAGCGCCGGCAGCGCCGGAGCGACACTGGCCAGCGCCGCGGCCAGGTCGTAGCCGTCCCAGTCCTGGATGGTCACGCAGACAACCGCTCCCAGGCGGTCGAGCATCCGGGACAACTCCCGTGGCCGGATCGTCGGCATGACCGGTGCGAGAACCGCTTTGACTCTCGCGCATGCCACCATCAATACGCTGGCCTGCCACAGGTTCGGTAGCTGGACGGCGACGACATCGCCGGGACGCACTCCCAACTCGTGAAGCGCGGCCGCGAAACGCTCCACCTTGGCGGCGTACTGCTCGTACGACATCCGCACTGTCTGAACGCCGTCGTTGTACTGGACGATCGCGATGCCATCGGGACGTACCCGCCGCCACCGTTCGAGGTCGGAGACGGGGCCGGTGGAGCGCCACAGTCCAGCGGCGTGATACCGGTCGACGAGTGCCTGGGGGGCGCGGAAGTCACCAAGATTCTCCCTCATACAGGGCCTCACGACCGGGGGCCGCCGATGTTCACGGATGTGTGAATGCTGACCCCGCCGATCAGGACAGCTGGACCTCCTCGGCGATCAACTCGAACGAGCGCGACCGATCCTGGAAGTCACTGATCATCGCGGTGAGCATCAGCTCGTCGGCTGCGGTGCGTTTCTGCAACTCCTCGAGGCGTTCGCGGACCACGGACGGTGATCCGACCACGGCGTCGTCCAGCGAGCCGTTTACGAATCTCTTCTCGTCCGCGGTGTAGTCGTAGTTTTCGGCGGCCTCCGCCGTGGGGATCGTCGTGATGTCGCCTCGGCTGAGGAAGAGCCGGCCCAAAGCTCCAGGCCGGGCGATCCGCAGCGCCGCCTGCTCGGTGTCGGCGCACACCGCCGTCACCGAGACCATGACGTACGGCTTGCTCAGCGCGACGGACGGCCGGAATGTGCTGCGGTACTGATCGATCGCTGCCGTTGCCTGAGCTGCGTTGATGTGCAGCGCGGCGACGAAGGGCAGGCCGAAGGACGCGGCAATTTGCGCGCCGGTCGCACCGGAGCCCAGCATCCACACCGGGACGCCAGATGCCGGAGGCATGGCGAAGACCCGGGCCTGCGCGTACGGGTGATCCGCGGGAAAGCCCCGCCCGAGGAAACCCAACAGGTCCGACACGCGCCGGCTGAACGCCTCCGGGCTGTCGTCGGGGCTGCGTTCGAGTGCCTGCGCCATGGCCGGCAGGGTTCCTGAGGCTCGTCCGACGCCCAGGTCGACACGTCCGGTGAGGAATGCGTCCAGGACGCCGAACTGCTCGGCCACCACTAGAGGCGCGTGGTTGGTCAGCATGACGCCACCGGAGCCGAGCCGGATCCTGCTCGTGCGGTGGCCGAGGTGGGACAGGAGCACAGCGGGCGACGAAGTGGCGGAGGCGGGGAAACTGTGGTGCTCGGCCACCCAGTAACGGTGGTATCCCCAGCGGTCGGCCGATTCCGCGAGGGCCGCGGTCTCGCGAAGCGCGTCGGCCGGCTTGGCCCCGTCACCGACGACGGCCAAATCCAGGATGGACAGAGAAAGCGGTGTATTGACCATGGGACTCGTCATGGCTGTCCTGTGATCATTGCTTGCATCTGATGCTCCTCGGTGGCGATGGGGACTGCGGTCGGGTTCAGGGCACCTGGCCGTCGTGGGCGAGGTTGTCGACGACGGCGCGCAGAGACCCCCGGTATACGGGGCCGTGGCCCGGGACGAGGGTGTCCGCCGGTAGCGCGCCCAGGATCGGCAGGCTGGCGGTAGCCTGGGCGCCGTTCTCGGTGAAGACGTCCGGCAGCAGGCGTGGGCGTGACGGTCCGGTGAGCAGGGGGTGGTCGGTGACGAGCGCGTCGCCGCTGAACACGATCCCGGCCGACGGCATCAGGTAGGCGGTGTGCCCGCTGG
This sequence comes from Actinoplanes sp. NPDC049598, assembly GCF_040675435.1. Taxonomy (NCBI): domain Bacteria; kingdom Bacillati; phylum Actinomycetota; class Actinomycetes; order Micromonosporales; family Micromonosporaceae; genus Actinoplanes; species Actinoplanes sp. NPDC049598. The sequence continues at coordinate 28,848 of NZ_JBFAOX010000024.1, forward strand.
TGTGACCGGGGGTGACGACGGGCACGAGGCGCCCCGGGACGTCGAGGGGAACTCGCTCGGGGACCGGTGCCGCTTGCGGGATCGCCATGGCCACGTGCGGGAGCACAGCCCGCAGTGTCTGGGCGACCCAGACAGCGCCGGCCCATCGGCGGCACTGACCGAGCATCTGGACCGGGGAGATCTGTTCCAAGTAGTCGCGATGAGCGTGGCGGGCCTCCTGCTCGCCGGTCAGCACGGGCACCTGGTGCTGCTTGAGCAAGGTGGGGATGCCGCCCATGTGGTCGAGATGTGCATGGGTGAGCACGACGGCGCGCACGTCCTGCGGGCGACGGCCGATGCCGGCGAGTGAGGCGATCAAGGCCGCTCCGTCGTTGGGATAGCCGGCGTCGACGACGGTGACCGCGGTCCCCTCGGTGATCAGGGCCCAGTTGACGTTGGTTCCGGTGACCAGATGGACGTCGTCGGAGACGGTGGTGATGCGCATTGCCCAGCCCTTCCGGCCGCCGATCAGCTGTCGAACTGGGCGAACAGGCTGTTGAGGCCCTCGGCCAGCAGCGGGTGCGTGAAGATGGCATCGGCCATGTCGCTCCAGGTGAGCCTACCGAGCATGGCGACCTGGATGATTGTCATGATCTCGCCGCCCTCGGCGCCGAGAACGGCGCAGCCGAGGATCCGTCCGTCGTCCGCGTCGATGACAGCCTTCATGAAGCCGCGCGTCTCCCCCGTCTCAATGGCCCGGGGCACCGCGCCCATCGACAGTTTGGCCACGCGGACCGCACGTCCCTGCTGCCGAGCCTCGCGTTCAGTCAGGCCGACGCGGCCCAACTGCGGGTCGATGAAGACGGTGTACGGGACGACACGGTCACGGATGCTCGCGTGCTCGTGCTTGACCAGGGCCGCGTGCAGCACGCGGTAGTCGTCGTAGGAGGCGTGGGTGAACGCGGGGCCGTTGCGCACATCGCCCATCGCGTAGACGCCCCTGACGGAGGTCTCCAGGTGTTCGTCGACCCGGATGTAGCCGTCGTCGTCGAGCTCGATACCGGCTGCCTCGGGGGTCAGCGCCTCCGTGTTCGGAATGCGGCCGCCGGCCGACAGCAGATGGGATCCCTCGACCTGCTGCTCACCGTCCTCGGTGCGTACGGTCAGCCGCACGCCTCCGGTCCCGGTCGGCTCCACCCGCACCGGCACCGCCGAGGTGAGGACGTCGATCCCCTCGTCCCGCAGCACCGCGGCCACCTCGTCGGCGACATCGTCGTCCTCCAGCATCAGCAGCCGCGCCCGACGCTGGACGATCGTCACCCGGCTGCCGAACCGGCGGAACATCTGGCCGAACTCCAGCCCGATGTAGCCACCGCCGATGATGACCAGATGCTCCGGCACCTCGGTCAGATCCAGGATCGACGTCGAATCGAGCACGGCCACGTCGCCGGTGCCGGGGATGTCCAGTGGCTTGGGCCGACCGCCCGCGTCGATGACCACAGTCGGGGCGCTGAGCTGCCTCGTACCGCCGCCGGTCAGGGCGATCTCGACCTTCCTGGGGCCGGTGAAGTGAGCCTCGCCGGCGATCACGTCCAGGTTGTCCGGCGTCAGCCGGCTCACGTAGTTCTCCCGGGCACCGCCCACGATGGCGTCCTTTCGCCGGCGCACGGCGGCCAGATCGACCGAGACCGTCCCTACGTGCACCCCGAACTCTGCCCCGCGGCGGCTCTGATATGCCAGGCGAGCGCTGGCAAGCATCGTCTTGGTCGGTGTGCAGCCCGTGTTCACACAGACACCGCCGAGGCTGTCACGCTCGACGAGCGCCACCCTCTTGCCCGCCTTCGCCAACTCGAGAGGCAGCAACCGGCCTCCCTGGCTGGTCCCGATCACGATTGCGTCGTACTGCTCTTCGACCATGGACTTTCTCCTGTCGTGGACGGCCGTGCGTTCGGTCATTGCGCGCGTTCTGGTCGCCGGGGTTCCACGGGCTTCGCTGAGGGCAGGCCGACATTTCCGCTGCGGCCCAGAGTGATCAGCTCGACAACCTGCGCGTGCGTCAGCTCGGAGGTCTTCACCTCGGCTGCCATACGGCCGAGGTAAAGCGCGGCGACGCGGTCGGAGACCGCGAACACGTCGTTCATGTTGTGCGAGATGAGTAGGACTCCGAGGCCGTTGTCAGCCAGGCGGCGCACCAACTCGAGGACCTGAGCGGTCTGTGATACGCCGAGGGCGGCCGTCGGCTCGTCGAGGACGACGAGCTTGGAGTTCCAGAGCACGGCCTTGGCGATCGCCACGGTCTGCCGTTGCCCGCCGGAGAGGCTGGCGACAAGCTGCCGCAACGACTTCACCGTCCGCACCGACAGCTTGGCCAGCGTCTCGCCGGCCAGCCGTTCCATCGTCGGCTCATCGAGGACGATGCCGCGCTTGCTTTCCCGGCCGAGAAACATGTTCTGGACGATGTCGAGGTTGTCGGCGAGCGCGAGGTCCTGGTAGACGACTTCGATACCCAGCGCGGCGGCGTCACGGGGACTGTGCACCGCCACTTTCCGACCGTCGAAGGTGATCGTGCCGGAGTCGATCGGATAGATGCCGCTGATGCATTTGACCAGGGTCGACTTACCGGCGCCGTTGTCACCGACGAGGGCCGTGACCTCACCGGCGTAGATGCTCAAGTCCACGTCGTGCAGAACCTCGACCGGGCCGAAAGCTTTGTTGATCCCTTTGAGCTCCAGCAGGGGTGTCGCGGCCATCAGGTTCTCCTTCGGTGTTCAGGGACCGGTCAGCGACTCGACGTGCCCGACCCCGAAGTAAAAGACCGCATGACCACCGTTGCCGGCCATCAGCCGGGCCAGCTCCTCACGGTCCTCGTACGACGCCGGAACGACGACCAGCGACTCGCCCCGGCGCAGTCCTTCGTCGAAGAGCTTGATGATCTCGGACTGATAGCCCCAGCTCTCGAAGAACTTCTGGACCCGCTGCCCGATCCCCCGCGGCTCCGGATCGAGGATGCGCAAGCCGTCGGCGCCGTGCAGAACCCCGACAACCTCCGTGGCGAGACCCAGAACGGGAAGACCCTCCATGACCGACACACAATGCGTGCCGCCAGGGAGCAGGCCCGCCACCGCCTGCACCGGGCGAAGGCCGAAGATCTTCACATTTTCGCGTGGCGCCGTCATGGCACAACACCTAACCGATAGAGGAGACATCAATGGCAGCCCTTCACCCCTAGACACGAGGCGAAGAAGGGATTGTTCGCGCAACCGTGGTGACGTCGATCACCAAGGCCGCGGATCGCCACCGCACACGGCACAGCGGCCGCCACCAGTGGGGTGACGGCCGCTGTGCGGACGAACTACGAGGAAGACGCCGGCGTCATCGCTCTTCACGGAACTCGGTGTGCCGGCGCAGAACAGCGTCGTACTTGCGGAGCTGGATCCGGTCGGGATCGTTACGACGGCTCTTTCGGGTCACATAGGTGTACCCGGTTCCGGCCGTACTGCGCAGCTTGACGATAGGGCGGAGGGCCTGGCGAGCCATGGTCTTTCCTTTCCGGGCATCGCAACGATGCACGCCCTGATAGAAGGAGCGCGACGGCGCGGAAATTCCTGAGCCTCAGCCGGACCGATCGCTACCACCCCCGTGAACCGGACCCGGGCGCGTCCCCAGGGCATTTACTGACGCGAGCCACCGGAGGTCATGGCCAAGCTCCGAGCATCCAACGAAACGGAGAGGCAGTAATGGAGCAGGACATGCGGGCCGGTGGCCACCTCTACACTCAGACGAACGAGGTCAAGAACTTCGTCATCCACTTCGCCCGTAACGCTGACGGCACGATCCACGAGGTGGAGCGGATCGCCACCGGCGGAGCCGGTTCGGGCGTATACAAGCCGATCAGCGGCCAGGAGAGCGCTCCGAACGCGTTCGAGGCCGCGGGCAGCGTCATCGTGTCGAAGGACAAGCGGTTCCTGTTCGCGACCAACGGCGGCGACAACTCGGTGTCGAGCTTCGCTGTCGGCGAGGACGGCAAGCTGACGCTGATCGACGTCAAGCGGACCGGCAACATCGTCGACGGCCGTAGCGGCACGGCGAAGTCACTGGCGTACGTGCCGGGCACGGGCACCCTTTACGTGCTGCATTCCTTCGGCCCGGACCACGTCCGGCTGATGACGGTCGACGCCAACGGCAAGCTCAAGGCCCGTCCCGAGGGTTACACGATCAACACCCCGGACAAGCAGCGCCGGGTGTCGACGATGGTCGTGCTCTCGCCGGACGAGAAGTACATCATCGTCGGCACCACTTTCGACCAGCCGGCCGCGGCCAACCCGGACGGCTCGCCGATCCTGTGGGCCGACCTGCCCGACGGCTCCAAGAAGTCGGTCGCGTCGAACGCCCCCGACCCCGACGGCCTGATCGTGTTCCCGGTGCAGCAGGACGGCTCGCTCGGCGAGGGCCTGTTTCAGGACGGTGGCGGCGGTTCGCCGTTCTACCCGGCCTTCCTGCACCACCGTTCCCAGCACTTCGTCATCGGCTACGCCGTGGCCGACGGCGTCGCGCTGGCCACCCTGGGCGAGGACGGCAAGATCGCCACCGGGCCGGTGGTGAAGATCGACACCAGCGCCGGCCTGCCGTCCGAGCTCTGCTGGGTCGCCGTCTCGCCCGACGACCAGTGGATCTTCGCCACCAACTTCGGCTACAGCAACATCAGCAGTTTCCGCATCGACGGTGACGTCATCTCGCTGGCGCACACCTCGGCCTGCCCTAAGGTGCCCGGCGACGGTCGCTTCCGCGCGCTCAACGGCACTGTCAGCAGCGGCCCGAGCGACAACTGGCTCAGCCCGGACGGCGGGTTCCTTTACCAGATCTACGCCAACGCGTCCAAGCTCGTCGGATACGCGGTGCAGCCCGACGGCACGCTGAGCGAGGTGACCAGCGCGCAGATCCCGTACAACAGCCCGCAGGGCCTCGCCGGGATCTGACGAGATGACCGACAACGGCTCCGGGCAGCCGCGCGTCGAGACGTGGTTGTCGTCGCTGATGCTGAGCCCCCGGGAGACCGAGAAGCTGGTGATCTATCAGGTCGCCGATCTGGCCCGCCGGCGCCGCGAGCGTGGCCTCAAGCTCAACTTCCCCGAGTCGATCGCTCTGATCACCGAGGCGCTGCTGGAGGCGGCCCGCGACGGTAAGTCGGTCGCCGAGGTGACCGAGTTGGGCAAGCAGGTGCTGGCGCGGGAGGACGTGCTGCCCGGGGTGCCCGAGATGGTCAACGTGGTCCAGGTCGAGGCGACCTTCCGGACGGGCACCCAGTTGGTGTCCGTGGCGAACCCGATTCCCTAGAAGGACGAAATGATTCCAGGCGAGTGGCTGCTGTCCGACGAGCCGATCGAGATCAACAGCGGCCGGCGCACCGCGCGCCTTTCCGTGCGCAACACCGGTGACCGGCCGATCCAGGTCGGCTCGCACTATCACTTCTTCGAAGTCAACCGGGCCCTGGGCTTCGACCGGGCGGCGGCGCTGGGAATGCGCCTGAACGTCCCGTCGGGCCAGTCGATCCGTTTCGAGCCGGGCGACGAACGTGACGTCGACCTGGTCGAGTTCGGCGGATCGGCCCGCGTTGTCGGGTTCAGCGGCCTGCTCGACGGGGCGGCGTCCAACCCGCGTTCGAGGGCCCGGGCCATCAAGCGGGCCCTCGAACGCGGCTTCACCGGCACGGAGGAACAGTCATGACGACGGTGTCGCGCAGGCAGTACGCCTCGCTGTACGGCCCCACGACCGGCGACCGGTTCCGGCTGGCCGACACCGAGTTGATCGCCCGGGTCGAGCGCAGCCTGATCCGGCCCGGCGAGGAGGCGATCTACGGTGGCGGCAAGTCGATCCGCGACGGCATGGCCCAGATTCCGGGCCTGCGCAACGCCGACGGCGCGCTGGATCTGGTCATCACGTCGGTGATCGTCATGGACGCGGTGATCGGGATCGTGAAGGCCGACATCGGCGTCAAGGACGGCCGGATCGTCGGGATCGGCCAGGCCGGCAACCCGTTCGTGCAGGACGGCGTCTCGGCCGACCTGCTCATCGGGCCCGGTACCGAGGTGATCTCCGGCGAGGGTCTGGTCGCGACGGCCGGCGCCATCGACACGCACATCCACTTTCTGACGCCGGCGCAGGTCCCGCATGCGCTGTCCAGCGGGACGACCACTCTGTTGGGGGGCGGGACCGGCCCGGCCGACGGCTCCAAGGGGACGACCTGCACGCCGGGTCCGTGGAACATGGCCCGAATGCTGGAGGCGACCGCGACCCTGCCGGTCAACGTCGGCTTCATGGGCAAGGGCAACAGCAGCCGTCCCGAAAGCATGCGGGAGCAGATCGAGGCGGGTGCCTTCGGGCTCAAGGTGCACGAGGACTGGGGCGCCACCCCGGCCGCCCTGGACTGTGCGCTGACCGTCGCCGACGAGTACGACGTCCAGGTGGCCCTGCATGCCGACACGCTCAACGAGGGCGGCTACCTGGGTGACACGCTCGACGCGATCGACGGCCGGGCGATCCACAGCTATCACACCGAAGGCGCGGGCGGGGGGCACGCACCGGACATGATGGCCATCGCGTCGCTGCCCAACGTGCTGCCGTCGTCGACCAACCCGACCCGGCCGTACACCACCGACACGACCGACAACCTGTTCTACATGACGATCGTGACGCACCACTTGAACCCGGACAATCCCGAGGACGTGGCGTTCGCCCAGTCCCGGATCCGCGCCGAGACCGAGGCCGCCGAGGACGTGCTGCACGACATGGGTGTGCTCAGCATGTACTCGTCGGACTCGCAGGCGATGGGCCGGGTCGGGGACACCGTGGCGACGTGCTGGCGGACCGCGGACAAGATGAAGCGGGTGACCGGCGCTCTCGAGGGCGAGACGGCCGGTGACGACAATCAGCGGATCCTGCGCTACCTGGCCAAGCTGACCATCAACCCGGCCCTCACGCACGGCATCGGGCACGTGGTCGGTTCCCTGGAGCCGGGCAAGCTGGCCGACATCGTGCTGTGGCCGACGAACACGTTCGGCGTCAAGCCGAAGTACGTGATCAAGGGTGGCATGGTGGCCTGGTCGGTGATGGGCGACGCCAACGCGTCCATCCCGACGCCGGAACCGGTGCTGCTGTCGCCGATGTTCGGCGGCCTGGGCAAGGCCGTGGGGCAGACCTCGGTCACCTTCGTCTCCCAGGCCGCGGCCGAGTCGAAAGTGATGGAGCGGCTCGGCGTGGACCGCCGGACCGAGGCGGTGCGTGGCTGCCGTACGGTCGGCAAGGCGCAGATGATCCGCAACAACCTCACGCCGGACATCAAGGTGGACAGCGAGACCTACCAGGTGACGGTGGACGGCCGTCCGGCGGTGGTGCCGGCCTCCAGCGAGGTGTCGATGTCCCAGCTCTACTACATCGTCTGATGCCCGCCCATCTGGCCGGCTTTCTGTCCGTGCTGCAATTGAGCGACTCCGCGTTCCCGAGCGGGCGCTACACACTGTCGTACGGCCTGGAGACCCTGGCGCAGTCGGGCCGGCTCACCATGCCGAGCGATCCGGCGGTCCTGACCGCGCTGTTGCGGGACTACCTGCGGCTTGCGGTCGGGCCGTCGGAGGGCGCCGGTCTGGCCTGCGCGCATCGCGCCACCAGCGGCCCGGACACGATCGACCTGGAACTGGCCGTCCGGGCCGATCAGCGGCTGACCGCGGTCAAGCTGTCGCGGGAGGCCAGGGAGACCTCGGCTCGTACGGGACGGGCCTTGTTGCGAGTGGCGACGACGGCTTTCGGCCCGGGGGCGCTCGGGCAGTACGCCCGGGAGGTCACCAAGAAACGGACGCCGGGCAATCACGCTGTGGTTCTGGGCGTGCTGAGCGCGTGCCTGGGCGTACCGCGGCTGGAGGCGGTGGCCGGGGAGCTGTTCGCCTTCGCCGCCAGCTGGATCGCCGCCGGGGTCCGGCTGGCCGTCACCGATCACGGCACCGCCCAGGCGGTGCTGCACAACGTGCGGGACGACCTGGACGCGGCCGCCCACGATGCCGTCGATCGGGATGTCCCCGACATCAGCAGCTGCACACCGCTGCTGGACATCATGGCGATGCAGCACGAGGAAACCGAGCTTCGGCTGTTCGCCAGCTGAAAGGAGAGACAGCTTCATGCAGGCCCATACACATCCGCACAGCCACGACCACGACCACGGGTTCGGCCAGGTTCGGGCGCCCGGAATCCCCCGCATCGGCATCGGCGGTCCGGTCGGCTCGGGTAAGACCGCGCTCATCGAGGCACTGGTACCGATGCTCATCGCGGCCGGCCACCGCCCGCTGGTCGTCACCAACGACATCTTCACCAGCGAAGATGCCAAGCATGTACGCCGTACGCTGGCCGGCGTCCTCGCCCCGGAACGGGTGGTCGGGGTCGAGACGGGCTCGTGCCCGCACACGGCAGTACGCGACGACCCGAGCATGAACCTCGACGCGGTCACCGAGCTCACCGACCGCTTCCCCGACGCCGACGTGGTGCTCGTCGAGTCCGGCGGCGACAACCTGACCCTGACGTTCAGCGCCGCGCTGGCCGACTATTTCATCTTCGTGATCGACGTGGCCCAGGGCGACAAGATCCCGCGCAAGCGTGGCCCGGGCGTGACGCACTCGGATCTGCTGGTCATCAACAAGGTGGATCTGGCCGATCTCGTACGCTCCGACCTGTCGGTGATGGACCGCGACGCAAGTGCGGTCCGCGAAGGCCGCCCGTTCGTCTTCACCAACTGCTTCACCGGCGACGGGCTCAGCGAGGTTGTCAGCCGCATCGCCGAGGTCATCGCCCGGCCCGCCCTGGCCGCCGGCCCGGCATGACCAGGCGGGACGACCGGGCCTGGTGCACCCCGGCCGCCCTGCCCCGCGAGGTGCTGGCCCTGAGCGCGGAGGTACGCGACGCGCTGGGGGTCGGCGCCGCCGGAAAACTGGGCGTGCTGGATGTGGAGCTGGCCCCGCGCGCGGGCAGCACCCGTGTCGTCCGGCAGTACCAGAAGTCCCCGCTGTACATCTACCGGCCGGTCTATCTGGATGCCGCGCGACCCGACATGGCATTCGTTTTCTTGCAGCAGCAAGGGGACGGCCTTGTGCAAGGCGACCGCTACCGGATAGACATCGACTGCGCACCTGGCTCGGCCGTCCACATCACGACTCAGGCCGCTACTAAGGTGTTCCGGGCTCGTGATGATTTCGCGACGCAACTGGTCAATCTGCGGGCCGGTTCCGGCACGATCCTGGAGTACCTGCCGGATCCGATCATCCCGTTCAGCGGATCTCGGCTTTTTCAGCGGACGACCGTCACGATGGCCGATGACGCCACGGTGATCCTCGGCGAGATCTTGCTGCCGGGCCGGGTGGCGCACGGCGAAGCGCACGCCTATGACCTGTTCTGGGCCGAAACCGAGGTCCGCGATCCCGGCGGGGCGCCGATCCTGGCCGACACCTTGCGGCTACGGCCGGGACAGGCCGACGACCCCCGGTCGCCGGGAGTGCTCGGCGGGTACGACGTTCTCGGCAGCCTCTACGTGATCGCGCCCGGCTCGACCGGGGACGAGTTGGTCGATCTGCTGCGGAAGGCGCTGGCCGGGGCACCGGACGTGCTTGCCGGGGTGACCGAGCTTCCCGCCGGCCGCGGCGCCGGGCTGCGGCTGCTCGGCCCTTCCTCGAAAGCCGTGCAAGCCGCCATGCGCCTGGGCTGGGACCGAATCCGGACCCATTTGCTCGGTTCGCCGACACCCGAGCTGCGCAAAGGCTAAGGGCAGCGTCGGCGTCTTCCCCGGGAACTCACCGACCTGTTCACGGCATTTCGGCCGCGGCGAAGTGCCGGGCGTGACGGTCACGCAGTGCGCGTAGCGCGTAGAACGAACGCGATTTGACGGTGCCCGCCGGTATGCTCAACGCCGCCGCGGTCTCACGGACGGTGTTGCCGCGCAGGTAGATGTGCTCGAGGACTTCGCGATGCTCCGGCGACAACTGCTGCAACGCCTCGTACACGACCATCGCACTGGTGACCTGCTCGGCAATGTCGCCCTTCGAGGGCAAGTCAGGCGGCTCCGTACGACTCTCCCGCGCACGCGCGTTTCTCGCCCTGACCTGGTCGGTGACGATGTTTCGAACGACGGTCAGCAGCCAGCCGCGCACGGACCGGCCGCCGCTGTGCAGGCAGCCGCCGTGCAGACTGCCCGAATGAAGCCAGGCCCGTACCAAAGCCTCTTGGACGGCGTCCTCGGCCGCCATCCGGTCGTGGGTCAGCTGGGTCGCGTACGCCAGCATGACCGTGCCGTGCTCTCTTGACAGCGACTTGATCAACACTGCCTCTGCGGTCTCCGAACGCCGCCGGCTCCTCAGTATCGCCATCCCGCCCCGTCTTCGGTATCGCAGCGACAGCGTTGTCGCCTCAGCCCGCCCCTGTCCGTTAACACGCCAGCCAGGTGGCCGAGTTCAGAACGGTGAGGTGCCTGACGGAGGTGCCGCTCCCCTGATGTGAGCCGATCTACTTTGCTGAACGAAGTCGCCAACGCGACGTAGCCAGTTTTGGGAGTACGGCGGCGAACCGATCGCCCGGGACCGGTTCGGATACGACGGTGGAAGGGTGACAGGAATGGAGCGGATCGGCCCGGACGGACCGGCAGTTTTCCCTTTGGCTCTCAGCGGCAACAGATTCGGCTGGACCAGCGATGAGAACGTCGCTGTGAAGATCCTCGACGAGTACGTAGCGGCGGGCGGCAACTTCATCGACACCGCGGACGGCTATTCGGCCTGGGCTCCTGGAAACCTCGGAGGTGAATCGGAGTCCATCATCGGCCGCTGGGTCGCGGCCAGGAGGAACCGGGATCGTGTTGTTCTGGCCACGAAGGTCGGCACGCATCCGCGACACCCGGGATTGGCGCCGTCCGGCATCCGCGCGGCGGCGGACGCGTCCCTCGCCCGCCTGCAGACCGACCGCATCGACATCTATCACGCCCACTCCGACGATCCGAGAGTGCCGATCGAGGAGATCGCGGCCGCCTTCGACGCCCTGGTCAAGGCAGGAAAGGTACGTCTGGTCGGAGCGTCGCAGTTCCGCGCCGAACGGATCCGCGAGTGGATCCGGGTCGCACGCGACAACGGCTTCACAGCGCCGACGGTCATGCAGCCGCGGTACAGCCTGGTGCGACGGGACGCCGACGAACAAGACCTCGTCGACCTCGCCGCGGACGAAAAGCTCGCCGTCGTTCCGTACTTCACGTCGAGCAGCGGATTCCTGCTGGGTCATTACCGCCCGGCCCCGGCCGCCGACGTGGTCCCCCGGCCGCCTCGTGCCGGGGCTTACTTCTCGCACAACGGTCTGTGGGCGTTCGACACCCTCGAGACCATTGCCATGGCTCGTGGCGTGCGGCCGGCGACAGTGGCGCTGGCCTGGGTGAAAACCAGGCCGGGAGTCGTAGCGCCGATCATCAGTCCGCGCACTCCCGAACACTTGGCCGGCCTGGTCGAGGCGATCTCGTTCCGGCTCGAGGACAAGGAACGGGCGGCCCTGGACGAGATCTCGACTCAGGTGCTCGACTGATCACGTTCAGGATCGGTCCGGGCGCGCATCCGTCCAGCCGGCCGTCTTACCGTCTCCTGCAGAATGGTGAGTAATCAGTCGATCCATCGCGTCCCTGTTTGGCGCCGGCGCAGCCGGAAACATTGATGTCATGTCTTTTTGGAGCAAGCTCAAGCGCAAGCGTGACGAACAGCTCGAGCGGACACGCCAGGAGGCGTACCTCAAAGCGACCGCGCGAGGCGCCACCCCGGAAGAGGCCCGCAAAGCTGCCGATCGCGCTGCACGAAGCGGAACCAACTCGGCGATCAACGGCGCGATCAACAGCTGACAGACCACTCAGATCTTCGGGTGCTCGAGGCCGCCGGCATCGACGTCAGCCATGGCCTCGAACGCCCCTCTCAGCCGGTTCAGGCTTATCCCCTCCAAGTTGGCCAAGACGGTGCGCCGCAGGCAGGACGTCTGCGCGGCGTGGCCGGCCCGAACCACCTCGACACCATCGTCGGTCAGACTGACCAGGACCCCCCGGCGGTCCTCGACCGAATTTTCGCGGCCCACCAGTCCCTGCCGAAACAACCGATCGACCAACCGCGATACGCCGCTCAGAGACAGCGACCCAGCGGCCGCGAGATCCGTGACGCGGCAGGTCCGGGCCGGGGATGCGGCCAGGACGCTGAGAACGTTGTACTCGTTCAGACTCAGATTGGTCGAACGCACGAGTTCGGCGTCCAACGCCCGGGGCAGGCTCACCAGGGCTCGGGCGAACGCCTGGCACGCGGCCTCCTCATCGGGCAAGGAGTGCCCGTCGACCAGCTCCATGAACTTCTCCTCAACCTCGGCCGGCTCGATCCGGCCAAATTAACCGCGGCGACTATTGCTGTCATATCTATCGCTCTACTATCCGGGTTGCACGGGAGGGAGTAGTAAGTCACATTAAAACGACATCATGAGTACCGATCATTCATTTTCTGAATGACGGCGATAGATAGAGCGACGGTCGCATGTGGCTCACGTCATGATGTCGGTTCGGAAGAACGTGAGCCGCCATGTCGGCACGGGGTGATCCTTCGCACCTGATGAACTCGGCAGTCCGCCCGGCGTATCCCTGATCGTGACCAGCTCAGTACTAATGTCCGAAAGCCGCAACCGGACGAGCCGCTTCCTTGTCCTGATGTGGATAGCCGTGGCCGTCGACGCGGTCGCCAACCTCGTCCCACTCCCCCTGACTGGCAGCCTCGTGACGGCGGTCAGCGTGCTCGCTGAACTGACCTTCGCACTGGTGCACGGCGCCGTGGCGTACCGCTGGCGGGGGACCTTGATCTTTCTCGGCCTGGCTCTGGTTGTCAGCAACGTCATCGAGGACATCGGCGTGCTGACCGGAGTTCCTTTCGGTCATTACCACTACACCGATGTTCTCGGCCCGAAGGTGTTCGAGGTTCCTCTGCTGATCGGGCCTGCATACTTCGCCGTCGGGTACATGGCGTGGACGATCGCCACGATCCTGCTCCGCCCCGTGCACCGGCACAGCGAGTGGCCGGCGGTACTCGGCACACCCGCGGTCGCCTCGTTCGTCATGGTCGCCTGGGACCTGGCCCTCGACCCGTCCTCGGCGACCCTGCGCGGACGCTGGATCTGGGAGCACGGCGGCGGTTACTTCGGCGTGCCGCTCACGAACTTCCTCGGCTGGAGCCTGACGGTCTACATCATCTACCAGCTCTTCGCCCTGTACCTGCACAGGTGGGGACCCACCGCGGACACGCTCGAGTCGCTGCCACGTCGCTACTGGGCCGTGCCCGTGGTGGCCTACGTCGTCGTGGCCGGCGACTACGTCGTCACCTGGCTCAGTGGCGGCCATGACGGTGTGCCGGCGCGGGTGACCGACGCGACCGGCCACCTGTGGCGGGCTGCCGACGTCTACGCGAGCTCAGCCTTGATCGCCGTGTATGGCATGGTCTTCCTGGCCCTGCTCGCCGGGCTGCGTCTAACCGTCCGGCGGCCTTCTCACCTACGCCGGCAAGCGATCAATTCTCGAACCAAGCCTCGGGCGATGCCGGGGAATTGATGGTCAGTTCGGTCAACTTCCCGAGAGTGTTCATCCACAACGCGAGGCCGACAAGATGATCAGTCGTCGCCAGGTCGGTGCCGTAGTACTCGCACATATCGTGGACAATGCATACGTTCGCCCGTACCAGCCCGGCCTCGTACCTCAATAATTCATCGACGGGCAGCAGACCCGCTTCGAAGACGTCGATCGGCCGCTTGCGCGCCTGGAGTCGCAGCTGCCGGAGACGGTCACCCAAGGCTTCCTCCGGCGGCAATCGCCCACTCACCACGTCACGCCCCTCCATCGAAGTCTCGGCCGAGCCAGGTGGAACAGCTCGCCCGGATGGTCGCTCAGGGCAAGCCCTCGCCTACCTTCACGTCACGACCGACCCCGTGTTCACGGCACCGACAGAATTCTCCGCCGGTCGGCCGGAACGCCGCAATGCCATGACGCGTTCGGGTGAGTTGTTGCACACCCGAAGACCGACGGCAACCGGAACGTTCATGCCGATCAGGCGTATGACCTGTTGAGAGGGGCGTTCGTCGAGGATCGGAGATGTGGTGAGTCCATCCGCTGGGCCCAGACTGCTGTCAGTCAACGTGGGTCTGCCCAAGGACGTGCTGTGGCAGGGCCGGACGGTATTCACCGGGATATTCAAGACCCCGGTCGACGGCCCACGGTTGGTGCGCCGGCTCAATGTCGACGGCGACGGCCAGGGTGACCGGGACGGCCACGGGGGCGAGCAACGCGCGGTACTCGTCTATCAACGCGAATCCCTTGAGCACTGGCGGCGGTTCCTGGGTCGCGACAGCTACGAGTACGGCCAGTTCGGCGAGAACTTCACCGTCGAGGGTCTGCCCGACGACGAGGTCTGCATCGGCGACCGCTACCGCATCGGTGAGGCGGAGTTCGAGGTCACTCAGCCCCGGGTCACCTGCTACCGCGTCGGCCTTCGTTTGGACGCTCCCGCCATGCCCGCCCTGCTGGTCGCCCATCGCCGTCCCGGTTTCTATCTGCGGGTGATCGTCGAAGGCCGAGTCCAGGCCGGTGATGAGATCATCCGGATCCGTCACGGCCGGCATGCCATGACCGTCGCCGAGATCGACGCGCTGCTCTACCTCCCCGGCCGTGACATCGCCCGGCTCCGCGACGCCGTCGACATTCCCGCGCTCAGCCCTGGTTGGCAACAGTCCTTCCGCGACCTGTTGGCCGGCGGCGCCTCGCCACCCGTCGGCGTCGAACCCGGCTGGAAGGGATTTCGCCCGCTGACGGTCACCGGAATTCATCAGGAGAGCTCCACGGTCATCTCCGTCCGGCTGGCCGCCGCTGAGGGTGCCGCTCTTCCGGACGCGTTGCCCGGCCAATACGTGACGGTTCGTGTTGCCGGGGCTGCCGAACCGGCCCCGGTTCGGAGCTATTCCTTGTCCTCGGGCCCTAGCGAGACAACGTACCGGATCAGTGTCAAACGCGACGGCCTGGCCAGCACTCACCTCCACACCAAGCTCAGTGTCGGGGACGTGCTGGAAGTCGCGGCCCCCCGGGGCGACTTCGTGCTGGCCCCCGGCGCGGGGCCCCTGCTGCTCGTCTCGGCCGGTATCGGTGTCACCCCCGTGCTGGCCATGCTGCACCGGCTTGCCGCCGACCGTTCGCCGCGCGAGATCTGGTGGCTGCACGCCGCTCACGACGCCGACGAGCAAGCCTTCGCCGCCGAGGCCCATGACCTGCTGTCGTCGCTACCGAATGCCCATGAGCAGATCTTCCTGAGCGATTCCCGCCGGTTGACCGCCGACTGCCTGACCGGCCTCGGGCTGCCCCGCGACGCGACGGCGTACGTCTGTGGTCCCGAGGCTTTCATGGCCGACATCGGCCGAGCGCTGACCGATCACGGCGCCGACGTGCACACCGAGTTGTTCGGCGGCCGCGAGCGCCTCAACCCGGGCGTCGCCGGCGCTGCAGGCGCCCTGCCGCATCAGCCCGGCGGAGAGCCGGGACGCGGACCTCTGGTGACCTTCGCGCGCAGCGGTCTGGCCGTGCGCTGGCGTGACAACGAGACGTCGCTGCTGGAACTGGCCGAGGCGTCCGACGTTCCGACTCGCTGGTCGTGCCGCACTGGCGTCTGCCACAACTGCGTCACTCCCCTGCTGAGCGGGGAAGTCGAATACCGGCCGGAGCCGTTGGAGTCGCCGGCCGGAGGCGAGGTGCTGATCTGCTGCTCGCGCCCGGCCGGCGATGTGGTTCTCGACCTATGAAGCCGAAGCCGGGAAACCGCGCTCCTGCAGCGTCCAGCGGTTGCCGTCGGGATCCCGCAGGTCGGCGAAGCTGGCGTAGTCGCGCCGATCCGGATCGAGACCCGGGACGAAATCGCCCTGCCAGTCGACCGACTTCTTGTGGCGGATCGGTTCCACCGGCACACCGGCGGAGCTCCACCGCCGGTGAACCTGGGCGAGGTCGTCGACGACGAGGCTGAGCCCCTGGAGCGAGCCCGGTGACGCCGTCGTCAGGCCGACGCCGATCTGTATCGAGCAGGAGGAGCCGGGCGGGGTGAGCTGGACGACCCGGAACCGGTCGTTCGGACGGTAGTCGACGTCGAGGTGGAAGCCGAGGCCGTCCCGGTAGAACGCGAGGGAACGGTCGACGTCGCTGACCGGGACTACGACGACCTCGAGCCGGATGTCCATGTTCACACCAGCACTTCGCCGCCGTCGACGGCCAGCGTCGTACCGGTCGTGAAGGTGCTCGTCAGGGCGTAGAGGACAGCGCGTGCGGCGTCGCTGGGATCGCCGACCCGGCCGGCCGGGTTACGTCCCGCGCGGGACGCGAACAGCTCAGCCTTGCGCTGCTCACCCAGGGCGTCGTAGGCGCCGCTGTCGATGGTGCCGGGTGCGATCGCGTTCACCCGCAGCGGGGCGACCTCGACGGCCAGGGCCCGGGTGACGGCGTCGACCCCACCGTTGGTGGCGGCGACCGCCAGCATCCCGGGCGCGGGCTTACGCGCGGTGGCCCCGGAGAAGAAGACGAAGCTGCCGTCGCGGGGCATCCGCGGCGCGAAGTGCTTGGCCAACAGGATCGGGCCGAGCACCTTGGTCGACAACGACTGCAGGACGGCGTCCGGCTCCAAATCCCCCAGGTTCCCCCGGGCCCGGGCCGAGGCGGTCGACACGACGTGATCGACGTGGCCCAGTCGCTCGGCGAGCGCGGCCACACTCGCCTCGTCGGTGACATCCACGCTCTCCAAGCTCAACTCATCGCCGTAGGCGGAGATGAGCGCGTCACGGTTGCGCGAGGCGGCGATCACCGTGGCACCCGCCTCGCGGACACCGGCGACGACGGCGCGGGCGATGCCGCTGCCCCGTCCGATCACCAGTACGGTCCGGTCCTTCAGTTCACTGTTCATTATTCGGTTCCTCTCGAGAAGTTGCTCGTGAGCGGCAGGTGCGGCTCACTCGCGGGGCCGCTTGATCTCATCGACATCGAGCCCGCGGTCGAGGCCGTGCGGGATCACGTTCTGGCCCGGCTCCAGATGCAGGCGCTCGCCGTCGAGATAGACCTCGATCTTGTCGGGCTCGAAGGAGAGATGTCCGGCGATCCGGGCGACTTCAGGCCACGCCTCGGGATAGCTCCACGCGGCGCCCGCCCGCGCGCCGATGTCGTAGTAATTGGCCAGGCCCTTGTAGGGACAGAACGTCTGGACGTCGGTCTCGGTCAGGGCGAAGTGGCTGACGTCTTCCCGGGGCACATACCAGCGCGGCGCGAATCCCGACTCGTACAACACCAGCGGCCGCACGCTGTCGGCGATCACCTCATCGCCGTCGACCACCCGCAGGTGACGCGACGTTTGACGAATGTCGATGCGGTGATAGGGATCGGCGGCATGCCCGACGATGCGCTCGTCCTCTTCGTAGAAGGCGTCCATCGCCCGCCAGCCGAACGCGATCCGTCCCTTCAGCTCGCCGGCGTGTCCCGGTGGCTCGGTGTGCTCCCAAGCCGCTCGCTCCGCGCGCTCGCCGCCTGCTTCGACCGTGAACCAGGAGGTGTCGCCGAGCTCGCGGTGCCGGGTGCTGCGGGTCGTCGGGACCAGCACTCCGTCGCGAACCGAGGCGAGCGGGAAATAGGCCACCGGGTAACGGCCGGGTTCGTGCAGCAGCAGAACGTCCTCGCTGTCAGCGATCCAGGCACCGCCGAAACGAACTCGCATGCGACGGCGCAGCCGCTCGGCGAACAGCATCCGTTCGGGTAGTGGCTGCGGAACCAGGAATCGTCCTACCGCGTGCCCGGACAGCGGGCCTTGTTGCCACGCGAGTCCCATGTCGTCCCCTTAAGGTCGTCGGATGTGATGGCCAGGGCCCGGGCCTCGCCGATGACCCGGTTGAGGGTGGCGAGGTCCTGAGGCCCGTCGTGGCGCCGGCCGTTGATGAAGAAGGTGGGCGTGCCGGCCACGCCGCTGCGGTCGGCCGAGTCCACGTCGCGGCGGACCCGAGCGGCGTGCCGGTCGCGGGCCAGGTCGTCGCGGAACTGATCGACGTCCAGGCCGAGCTGCTCGGCGTAGCCGGTCAGGTCGTCGGTCGTGAGCTGGTCCTGCCGGTCGAGCAACAGGTTGTGCATGGGCCAGAAGGCGCCTTGACCGGCGGCGGCCTCGGCCGCCTCGGCCGCCTTCTGCGCATAGGGATGGACGTCGGGCAGCGGAAGATGCCGCCAGACGTACCGCAGGTCGGTGTTCTCGACGAGCAGCTCCTGCGCGGTAGGCCCGACCATCGCGGTCCACGGGCATTCGAAGTCGCCGTACTCGACCACGGTGACAACAGCTCCGACGGGGCCTTGGACGTGGTCGCGTTCACCGTCGACCGGCTCGGCCAGATCGACCAGCCCGCCGGAGGTGCCCAGCAGAGCACGTGCCCTCCGGTCGGCTGGAAGGGCTTCGATGACGCGGTAGATCACGAAGCTGAGCAGCGCCGCGGCGAGCGCGGCGGCCAGCGTGCCGATCTTGGCCTGGTCGAGCGCGGCGCCGGTGAAGGCCAGGTTGGCGATCAGCAGCGAGACGGTGAAGCCGATGCCGGCGATGCTGCCGCTCTCGAGCACAGCACCCCACCCGACCGGGGGCCGCAGCGAGCCGCCGCTGAGCCACCGGGCCAGCCAGGACGTGACGACAATGCCGACCGGCTTGCCGACGACGTAGGCGAGGAAGATTCCGATCGTGATCGGCGACCGCGCCGCCTGACGCAGCAGATCACCGTCGATCACGATGCCGGCGTTGGCCAATGCGAACAGCGGAACGATGACGTAACCGGTCGCGGCGTGCAGAGTGTGCCGCAGCCGCGAGTTGGCCGACAGCGCACCGGTCAGGCTGCGGGTGGCCGAGGCCGCCAGCTTCGCCGTCGGCTGTTCCCGGAACAGCCGGACCAGCCGGATCGCTTCCTCCAGTTCGCCCCGGCTGGGGGTGTAGGCGGTGGTGGCCAGGCCCGCGGCCAGCCCGGCGACCACCGGGTCGATACCTGCCGCCAGCAGCCCGGCCCAGGTCACCATCGTCAGGACGGCGAAGCTCCAAGCCCGGAAGCGTTGCGGAAGACGCCGCCCGGCGAGCAGAGCGGTGTAGGCGACCACCGCCACGATCAAGCCCGGTGTCTCGATGTGCTCGCTGTAGGCGAAGGCGATCACGACGAGGGCGACGAGGTCGTCGACGACGAAGACAGTCAGCACGAAGGTGCGGATGCGTTCAGGCGCGTGCGCGGCGACCAAGGTGAAGGCGCCGAGGGCGAGGGCCGTGTCGGTGGACATCGCCGCGCCCCAGCCCGCGGCGCCGGCGCCACCCCGGTTGACGGTCAGATAGATCAGCACCGGTACAGCCATCCCGGCCGCTCCGGCGAGCACGGGAAGGGCCAGCCGGCGCCGCTCGCGGAGATCACCGAGGTCGAATTCGCTGCGCGCCTCGAGGCCGACGACGAGGAAGAACAATGTCATCAGCCCGCTGTTGACCCAGTCGCGCAGCTCCAGGTGGGCCGACCACGGGCCCAGTTGCACGGTGCCGACCCAGGACCAGATGAGGTCGTACTGCAGCGCAGGAACGTTCGCCCAGAGCAGGGCGAGAACTACGGCGGCGATGAGAAGGACGGCGCCGCCGGACTCGGCGCCCGGCCAGGTCCGCCGCCGAACGTGCGGACGTCTCGCCGACATCGCCATGTCCATGGGCATGGTCTGAACCTCTGGCATCGCCTCTCCTCGTCAACAGTCACGCCGGCTGCCAGCCTGGCTGTTCGGAGTGTCGGTTCGCCTCCGCAAGTCCACGGGTCAGCCCCAGGGCAAGGCCCCGGTGCCACCCGTGGTCGAGCCCGGGGTCCCGGCCCGGCGAAGCTGACGACGGGAGATGATCCCGAGCTTGTTGAAGATTTTGCTCAGGTGCCATTCCACGGTGCGGGGGCTGATGAACAGCCGAGCTGCGATCTCGACGTTCGACAGGCCGTCACGGGTCAGTTTGACGATCTGGGTCTCCTGAGCGGTGAGTTGGCCCGACGAATCCTCGGCCCGCCGGCGGCTCGTGGGTCCCACCCGGACAGCGGCCAGGGCCGCGAAAGCATCCATGCCCATTGCCGTGAACATCTCGTGGGCGGTGCGCAGCTGTTCCCGGGCCGAGCTGTGGCGTCCGGCGTGCCACAGCCACTCACCGAAGTACAGGACGGCGCGAGCCAGATGGCTGCGTATCCGGGTTCGTTCCAGGCGCTCGATCGCCTCGCGGAAGGCGGATTCCGCGCTGTCGCGGTCGCTGAGCAAGGCCCGGCAGTACGCCTCGACGCCGAGCGCCCAATCGGTGCCGCACGCCTGCGTCATGGAGGTGAGGCGTTCCAGCGCCTCGGCCGCTGTGTCCGCGCGTCCGGTGCGTGCGGCGGCCACCACCAGTTCGGCCAGCGGCGCCCAGGTCAGAATGCCCAACTCCTGGCTCGACGAGGTCGCCTTGCGGGCGGCCTCCAGCGCCTCCTCGAAACGGCCGGTCCCGTTGCAGAGCACCGCCCATGCCCAGCCGGACGTGATCGGGCTGATCCCCTCGCCGCGCCGGCCGGCTGCGTTCCCATCGACTCGGACGAGTTCAGCCGTCCGCTCCTGCTGCCCGGCCGAGGCAGTCAGCAACTGGGTCGCGTAGGCGGACCAGCGAGTGCCGGTGCTCTGCCCGACGTTCTCCAGCTCGTCGGCGAGCGCCGTGGCGTCGGCCAGGTCACCGGTGAGCACGAGCATGATGATGCGTTCGATCAGGGCCAGTGGAAGCGCGGCCATGTCACCGGCTTCGCGGGCCGATCGCAGGAAGTTGGCCGTCAGCTCGTCGGCGGCGACGTCGTCGCACAGGTCAGCCGCGACCGAGCAGGCGAACCAGGACCACCGCCGGGCATCGTCGGGTGACAGTTGCGGGTCGTGGAACGCCCGCAGCACCGGCTTCAGCATCGGGACCCCCGCGGCGAAGCCCTTGGTGTAACGCACTGTCAGCCCTTCCAGCAGTAGGTCGGACGGGCGTGGTGGCGTGACAGTGGCCGGTGCCGGAGTGGCGGCCTCGGCCACGTCGCGCAGCGTCGCGCTGCCGGCCTGATCAGTGGCGTACCACGCGGCCCGCATGGCCTCGAGGTAAGTCGTCCGGGCCAGCGGCGGATCGATCGGCCGCAGCCGGGCCGCAGCCCGGAGCAGCAGGCCCGGGACGTCGTGCCCACTATCGACGGCAAAGGCTATACGCGCCCGCAACAGATCGGCCCGAGCATGCGACAACTCGTCTAACGGCCCCGCGTCGGCCAGCGAAACCAGGCGCAACCCGGCGTGCGGCATCCCGGCCATGTGCTTGGCCCAGGCGGCGCCGAGGAAGCGCCGCCCACGACGCTGCGGGTCGGAAGTCAGTTCGGCCGCCCGTTCGAGGAAGGCAGCCGCCGCGGCCGGCCCGCCCCGGGCTCGAGCTTGTCCGGCGCGTTCCTCCAGTTCCGCGGCGACTTCCTCGTCGAGGCCGCAGATGGCCAGGGCACGCTGCCACGCCCGGCGGTCTGGATCGGTGACCTGGTCGATGACTTCGGCCAACGCGGCGTGTACGCGGCGGCGCTGCGCACCGGTAGCGCCGTGATACACCGCCGAGCGCAGCAGCGGGTGGCGAAACCGTACCCGGGCGTCGAACTCGACGAAGCCGGCCTGGGCCAGAGCGGTCGCAATGGCGCCATCGGACTCGATGCCGAGCCGGTCGACCGCTCGCCAGACAAGCACCGGGTCGCCGGTCGGCTCGGCCGCGGCCACCAGCAGCACCTGCTGCGCCGATGGTGTCAGGGTGGCCATCTGACGGCGGTAGCTCTCCTCGATGCGTCGCGGCAAGGCCGCCCCGCTGAGCAGGCCGAAACCACCGGCCAGCTCGGCGGGGGTGAAGCCACGAGGCAGTTCGAGCAGAGCCAGTGGATTGCCGTAGCTCTCGGCGACCACCCGGTCGAGTACCGGACCGTCGATCGGGCCGATGAGCGTCGAAGTCGCCAGCAGCTTGCGAGCTTCGACGTCGGGCAGACTCTGGACCCGCAACGTCGGCAGGCCGGCGAAGTCCGAGTGGTCGGTGTCGGTACAACCGCGTGTGGCCAGCACAATGGCCAGCGATTCCGCCCGCAGCCGGCGAGCGGCGAATCCGAGAACTTGAGCCGACGCCCGGTCCAGCCATTGAGCGTCGTCGATCAAGCACACGACCGGCTGGTCCCGGCCCAGGTCGGCGAGGAGCCCGAGAACAGCGAGGCCGACCATGAACGGGTCCGGGGGCGGGCTGCCTCCGTTCATGCCGAACGCGGTGCGCAGAGCTGTGCGCTGCGGGCCGGGCAACTGAGTAAGCCGGTCGAGCATGGGGGCGCAGATCAGATGCAGGGCCGCGAAGGCGAGCTCCTGCTCCGCCTCGACACCGGAAGCGCGCACGACATGGCACCCGGTCGCCTCCGCCGCCACATGGTCGAGCAGCGCCGTCTTACCGATGCCGACCTCGCCTCGCAGCACCAGCGCCGCACTTTCACCGGTGCGGACGGCGGCGAGCAGCCGGTCCAGTGCGGCGCGTTCAGCGTTGCGGTCCAACAGCATCTAAAGAGAAACCGATCCGTCATGGCGATCAAACCCGGCGCCGACGCTGGACAAATGAGGATCGCCTACACGTCCCGGGATCGAAGCGAGCTTAGATCGGACATTCCCGCATTCCGCTCCAACTGCCATGCAATTTCCCGCGTGCCAACAATAGGAAAAACGAATAACTGATGGCCGGGCCGCCCGGCTTACCGGCGGTGGCTCGCCTCACACCATTGGGGGATAGCGCAGATCACACGAAGGCGGCCCGGCCATCATCGGGCAGACCCCGAGCGTGCAGGTCGGTGACGAAGCGCTTGCTCAACTCGTCGGTCGGCGAAGCCACCGTGACTATGATGTCGCGCAGATTCCGCGGACGCAGTGGCCGGATCGTGCCTTCGTTCCGCCCGGCGAGGGCGGACACCGGCACCAGGGTGACACCGATGTTCGCCGCGGCCAGGCCGGCGGCTGTTCGCGGACTACGCGTCCGCAGCACCGGCTCGAAGACGATGTCGTGGTCCAGCGCCAGCTCGTCGGCCCAGACGGAGAGGCCGTTCTCCGCCACATAGTGGATGAACGGCTCCTTCGCCACCTCGGCCAAGCTGATCGACGCCTCATCGGCGAAGTGGTGACCGGAGGCGGCCACGACCACCATCTCCTCACGGCCGAGCAGCTCGACGTGGTGATTCGTCGCCGTGGGCCGTGGCCCCACGACCAGATCGGCATTTCCACTGCCGAGGAACCTGTCCATCGCATCAGCGCTGATGAACTCGCTCAACTCGAAATGAACCTCGGGATGCTCCAGCCGCCACTGTCGCATCGTCGGCGTCAGCAGCCAATTGGTCATGGTCTCGGCGCAGGCGATCCGTAAGCGACCGAGCTGACCTCGCCCGACCCTGCGGCCGAGCGAGACGGCCAGACTCGCATGATGCAGAGCGCCCCGCGCTTCCTGAGCCACAGCCTGTCCCGCCGGAGTGAGGCGGACCCCTCGCGCCAAGCGCTCCACCAGCGGTGCACCGATCTCCCTCTCCAAGGAGGAGATCTGGTGAGACAACGCCGGTTGCGACATGTGCAAGGCGATGGCGGCCTGAGTCACCGAGCCGGACTGGGAAAGAGCGACCAAGCACTGGAGCGCACGAAGTGTGGCCATAAGTCCTCCCGTGACTTGGTCATGGTTACCCGTTCGAGGGTCGATTGCGGGCGTAGAGCAGACCCCCGATCAGCTCTTCCAGCACCACCAGGCCGTCCTGGCTGAGCACCGACTCGGGGTGGAACTGCACCCCGGCGAAGCCCGGCCCCTTCATGGCGTGCAGGGAGCCGTCCCGGCCGTCGCGCGAGTAGACGACCTCGCCGTAAGGCGTGCTCTCGCCGTCGCGGTCCGTGACTGCCGTGTAGGTCGAATAGAAGCCGAGTCTGCGCACCTGGCCGAACAGGTCGACGTCGCGCTGCATGCCCTGGTAGGGCGATTCCCTGCGATTGAGGGGCAGACCGAGCATCCCGCTGAGCAGCTGATGCGACAGGCACACGGCCAGGGTCGGCCGATGCTCGATGAGAAGCCGGCTCAGCAGTGCGCGCAGCGCCGTCATCTTCGGGTCGCCGGCGTCGGTCGGGTCGCCGGGCCCCGGTCCGCACACCACCAGGTCGTACGCGTCGAGGTCCTGACCGGTCCGCCGCCACGAAGTCACCGTCACCCGGAGTCCGAGACTGCGCAGCTGATGGGCGAGCATGCTGGTGAAGGTGTCCTCGCCGTCGACGATCAGCGCCGTGCGCCCCGCGAACGGCTGCCGGGCGGGAAGGCTCCGCCGGTCGTCCAGCCAGAACCGGGCCAGGTGCGCGTTGCGTCCCGCCAGAGCACGCTGCACTTCGGGAATCTCGAAGACGGCGGCGCCGGCAACCTGGTCCGGGGCCGCGGACGCACGCTGCGGGCGCAGACCGAGGGCGGTGAGCACACCGGCGGCCTTGGCGTGGGTCTCGGCGACCTCACCCTGTGGTGTCGAGTGCCGCACGACCGTGGCGCCGACGGACACCCGCACCGATCCGTCGAGGCCCATCTCCGCCGTGCGGATGAGGATAGGGGCATCCAGGGTCTGCGCTCCCTGGCTGTCCCGCCCGAGCAGCGCCAGCACGCCGGCGTAGTAGCCGCGGCCACGCTGCTCGCGGCGCGCGATCACGCGGCACGCGTTCTCCAACGGGCTGCCGGTGACCGTGGGCGCGAACATCGTGTGCCGCAACACGTCCCGAACGTCGAGGCTGGTGGCGCCGGCCAGCAGATATTCGGTGTGGGTCAGGTGCGCCATCGGCTTGAGGTACGGCCCGACGACCTGACCACCGGCCTCGGCGACCTCGGCCATCATTTTGAGCTCCTCGTCGAGCACCATGAACAGCTCGTCGGTCTCCTTGCGATCGCCCAGGAACTCGAGCAGTTCGAACGCCGAGGGCAGGCGGCCGGGGTGCCGGAGGGTACCGCTGATCGGATTCATCATCACCATGCCGTCGGCGACGCTGACGTGCCGCTCCGGCGTGGCACCGATCAGGATCCGCTCCCCGGTGAAGACAGCGAAGGTCCAATAGGCGCCCTTACCCGACAGCAGCAGCTGACGGAAAGCAAGAAGGGCTGCGGTGAGCGGGCTGCCCTCGATCGACGCACCGAACGTCCGCGCGATCACGAAGTTGGCGCCCGCGCCGCGTCCGATCTCCTCGTGAACGACTCGTTCCACCAGGTCGGCATAGTCATCGTCGGAGACGTCGAAGCCCTCCACGGACGCGATACCGACGGATCCGGCCGGCAGCGCCGCCACCACGTCGGCCAGGGGCACGCTCGATGACCGCTCGATCCGCAGACACTCCAGCGGAGCGCCGTCATCGTGATGGGCGAATCCCCGTTCGGCGATCTGACGGTAGGGGATCAGCGCGAGTGTCTGAGGCCCGTGACCGTCCGCCGGCAGCGGAATGTCGGCCAGTCGATCCACGACGGTGACGGTGCCGGTGAGCACCTTGACGTTTTCCGCGTCCTCGTCGCGGATCAGGGCGAAGGGACCGGGGTCAGTCCCAGCAGCGACCGCCGCGAGAATGTCGGTGAGGGTGTTCATTCGGTTCGTCAATGGGAGAAGACCGCCGTTCGAAGGGAGTCCATCGCATAGAAGGCCCGCGACTTCGCGGTGCCGATCGGGACGGACAGAAGGTCTGCCGCATCGCCCGCGCTGCGGCTCTTCAGATAGATCTCCTCAAGTGCACGCCGGCGCTCAGGACTCAGTTTGCGAAACGCGTCGAGCATCGTCTCGGTCGCGATGACGACATCCATCGGATCGACCGGGGTGGAATAGTTCTGCAATTCCCGCTCACCGTGATATTCCTGCGGCCGGCGGCCGCGCTTGCGCGCCTCATCGGCCGAGACATTGCGCGCTACGGTGAACAGCCAGGACTGGATGTGGTCTTCGTCGGACGGCACCTCGTCGATGTGCCGCCAGACTTTCAGCATGGTCTCCTGCAGCAAATCCTCGACAATCTGGGGCCGACATGAGTTGATTCTTTTGAGGAAACGCAACAGTGAACCGGATCGTTCCTCGAATATCTGTCGCAGTTTCTCCACGTCGCTGCGCGGGGAACCGTCCGGACTGTCGATGTCGGCGGTGCGAAAGGCCATCACATGCTCCTAGCGGCGTTGTGAAGTAAGCGGCCGGCCGCCGCCGACGTGAAACCCGTGGCGGCGGCCGGCTGGCTCGCCGGTCAGGCCGAGGCCATGGCATCGGGCGAGACGTTGCCGGGAAGCCTGCGACCGAGGAAGTCGCGGATGATCGACGTGACCGCCTCGCCCGCGTTCTCGAGGAGGAAGTGACCGCCCTCGAGCAGGTGGATCTCGGCATCGGCGGCGTCGGCGGCGAACGCCTTCGCCCCGGCCGGGCCGAAGATCTCGTCGCCCTGCCCCCACACCGCCAGGACCGGCACGCCGCTGCTGCGGAGGTATTCGTGCAGGCGCGGGTAGATCGGCGGGTTGGTGGCGTAGTCGCGGAACAGGGCGAGCTGAATCCGGTCGTTGCCCGGCCGGCTCAGCAGCGCGTAGTCGTGGTGCCAGGTGTCCGGGCTGACCACGGATTCGTCCGGCACCCCGGTGACGTACTGCCAGCGAGTCACGTCGAGCGTCAGAGCCGCGCGGATGGCCGCCTCGTTCTCCGGCGTCTGGGCCTTCTGGTAGTTCCAGACCGTCTGCCAGAAGGACTCGACGAAGCCCGCGTCATACCCGTTGCCGTTCTGAGTGATGATCGCGGTGATGGCCTCCGGGTTCCGCAGGGCGAGCCGGAAACCGATGGGGGCGCCGTAGTCCTGGACATAGATGGCGTACCGCGCGACGCCGAGCTGCTTGAGCAGCCCGGCGGTGAGGTCGGTCAGCGCCTCGAAGGTGTAGTCGAACTCGTCGGCCGACGGCGCGTCCGACAGCCCGAAGCCGAGGTGGTCGGGAGCGATGACGTGATAGCGGTCGGCCAGCGCCGGGATTAGATTGCGGAACATGAACGACGACGTCGGGAAACCGTGCAGGAGCACGATCACGGGCGCGTCGTCCGGGCCGGCCTCCCGGTAGAACAGGCGCTGCCCGTCGATGGAGGCAAACCGGTGGTGAACGTTCGGCATCGCCCCTCCTTCATATTGGTGGATGAACCGTCGGGACGGTCTTGAACTCTGGGTGTGAGCTTTTCTCGACATCTGGTGGCTTCGCCTCCGAATGACCACGGGTCGACCCCCGGCCCGTTCCCCGGGACGACCGGGGCACCGTCCGTCCCGGCCACGGGCCGGGGCCGCCGTCACCCGGCCTGTCGGTGGATCGCCCGCACGTCGAAGCCGAGCGCCGCAAGGACCTTGACCGCGCCTGACCTGCCACCTTCGAAGTCGGCCGAGGCCAGCCGGTGGCCGGTCGCAAACTCGTAAGCCACGCCGAGAATCGCCTTCGGTGGGTAGCTACGGCCCTTGACAACCAACTCGTAGGTCGTGGTCGGCGCGAACCCGTGCCGGGCGAAGAAGGACTCCGGCCCCAGCCGGTCGTACTCCGCCACCGCTCGTTCGACGTCGGCGCGGTTGACGTTGTCCCACTTCGGCATCGCAGCGGCCGCTCTAGTTGCGGCCGGCCATGACGCCGCCGTCGACGTTGAGAATTGTCCCGGTCACCCAGCTCGCCTGGTCGGAGAGCAGGTAGTTGATGGCGGCGGAGATGTCCTTCGGCGTTCCGACGCGACCGAGCGGGTGCAGGCCGGCGAAGCTCTCGATCGTCGCCGCGATCTGGTCGTGCGGGATGAAGGCTTCGTAGATCGGTGTCGCCACGACAGCGGGAGCCACCGCGTTGACCCGGATCTGGTGGGGGGCGAGCTCCAGGGCCAGATTATGGGTGAGGGCGTGCAGGCCCGCCTTCGCCATGGAGTAGGCGCTGGAGGGCGTCGCACCGATCGCCTGGTGTGCCCACATGCTGCCCACCGTGACGATCGCGCCGCCGGAGCCTCCGTCGATCATGCCGCGGGCGACGGTCTGGGTCAGAAAGAAGATCGCGCGATTGAGCTCGTGGTACGAGTCGTAGGCGTCGCCGTCGTGGTCGAGGAAGGGCTGAGGCCGGAAGACCCCGGCCGCGTTGACCAGCAGGGTGGCGTCGGAGTGCTCGGCGGCCAGCTGTTCCTGGACCCGGCGGACATCGTCACGGTCGGTGAGGTCGGCGGTGATACCGAAGACCTTGCCCTGAGTTCCCAACACCATCGTGGTTTCGTTTACTTTGTCGGTATCGCGGCCGATGATGACGGCACTACCCCCGTCGGCCACGAAGTCCGCGGCGACCTGCCGTCCCATCCCGCTGCTGCCGCCGACCACAATGAGTTTGCGGTCACCGAAGCCTGCAGTCATGATTGTTCCTCCCTGGGTACGCCGGTTATGCGGGTGCACACCCGACCGGCTCACTGGTCACTTTCGCCCCAGGCCCAGATCCGTCGCGTCAGAGAATCGACCGGTTGGACCCCGGGGTCCCGGGTCATCGGCCCGGGGTACGCCGGCCGATACCGGGGGTGTCACCGGGGGTCGACTCGGGCGTCGTTCGGCCCGGCGGAGGGCACGATCGGCACATGGGCGTCAACGCATCCGCCGAAACCGCGCCGCCGGTTCTGTTTCCCTGCCTGCTGGGAGTCGACGAACGCGCCCGGCTCGACGAACTCGCGCGCCACGCCACGGGTGGCCGTGGCGTGGCATTGCGCATCGAGGGGGAACGCGGCATCGGGAAGTCCTCGGCTCTGGACTACGTCATCGACCGGATCACCGAATTCCGCGTTGTGCGCATGCGAGCGGTCGCGGCCGAACAGGAGATCGCGTACGCGGGCTTGCACCTGCTCTGCGGCGACCTGCTCGACGACCTCGCATCCGTGGCCGACATCCGGGCCGGCTCGCTGAGCGCCGCGTTCGGCCTGACCGACGAGCCCCGGCCGGACGCCGCCGCGGTCGGTTCGGCCGTGCTCGAGCTGTTCGATGGCCTCACCCGAGCACAGCCCATGTGCCTGGTGATCGACGATGCGCAGTGGCTCGACCGGGCCACTGCCGAGGTGTTGTCCTACGTCGCCGCCCGGGTGGACAGCCGGCCGCTGATGATCCTTGTGGCCGGCGACGGCATCGAACAGCCGGGCACGCCGGCCGGCTTCCCGTCCATGCGCCTGCGCCCGCTGAGCCCCAGCGAGGCGCGCACCCGGATCGCCTCGATCTCGGCGGGACCGATCGACGACGTGGTCACCGACCGCCTCCTCGCCGAGTGCCGCGGCAACCTCCGCCGGCTGGCCGAATCGCTCGAAAGCTTCGCCGGCGCCGAGCCGGCCGGAGGATTCGGCGTCCCGGCCATGCGGCCCGGCCATTCCTGTACGCACGCGCCCACGCGTCCATGTCGCAGCCGAACGGCGCGTCTCGCGTCGCAGGCGCGGCGGCTGCTCCTGGCCGCCGCGGCCGACATGACCGGCGACGTCGCCCTCCTCGAGCGCCTCGCCACGGAATTCGGGTCGAGCGTCGAGGAGCTCACCACCGCGGGTCTCGTCGCGACCGGCGACCGAATCACCTTCACCTGCCCGGAGTTGAGGTCGATCACCTACTACTCCGCCGCGGCCGCGGACCGGCGGCTGGTCCATCGCATGATCGGCGAGAACACCGTCGGCGATCCGCCGCGGCAGGCGTGGCATCTCGGCCTGGCCGCGCCCCGCCCTGACAACCGCCTCGCCGATGAACTCGAAAGGCACTCGGCGGCAGCCCGGTCCCGTGGCGGCGCCCCCGCACATGCGGCGTTCCTGGAGCGGGCAGCCCTGCTCACCGGCGACCCTGAGAAGCGCTACGACCGGGCGCTGACCGCGTCGACGGCCATGTACGACATCGGCGATCTCGCCGCGGCTCAGCGGCTGCTGGCGATCGCGCCGCCGGACCCGCAGGACACCACGCGTTCGGCCCGTCAGCGATGGCATCGGGCCCGGATCGACACCGTGATCCGGCCCGGTGCCGAGTCGGCACGGTACCTACTCGAGTCGGCTCGGCAACTGCGACCACTCGACCCGGCCGACGCCCGCGAGGCGTACCTGGAAGCCCTGCTGGCAGCGATGTCCGCGGCCAAGCCCGCGGACCGCAGTCTGCTGATCGTCACGGCCACCGAGGCCCGGGCGGTCACCGCCGGGGGCACCGGTGATCCGGCCGATCAGATTCTGCACGGCCTGACGATCCGGATTCTCGAGGGCTATGCCCCCTCGGTGGAGCCGCTTCGAGCCGCCGTCGCGGCATTCGACGATCAGCGTCTCGCCCCTCGGTCGGCCCGATGGGTGGGGCTCGCCGGTCTGATCGCCGGCGATGTCTGGGACAGCCGGGCCTGGCACGAGCTGGCCCGGCGTCATCCGGTCGCCGGGCGCGGTCCTGGGCTCGAGGACCTGCTCATGCAGATCTCTCGACGGGCCCGCAGCCACGACTCCGAGATCGCCGAAGCCGTCGCGGCCGCGATCCTGCACAACGCGGCCGGGCTTTACGATCAGGCTGTCGACGCCGCCCGCACGGCGGTACGGACGGAACACCCCTGTTTCACCGGCTGGGCATTGGCCGAGTTGGTCGAGGCGGCGGTACGGGCCGGCAACGACGGCCTTGCCGCTGAGGCGGCGACCCAGCTCTTCCGGCGCACCACGCCGGCCGGAACCGACTGGGCCCGGGGTGTTCAGGCCACGGCCGAAGCGCTGCTCAGCGACGGGCCGGAGGCCGAAGACCTCTACCGGGAAGCTGTCCAGCGGCTCAGCCGCACCGGTCTGCTCTACCGACTGGCGCGAGCGGAGCTTCTCTTCGGCGAATGGCTGCGCCGGCGGAACCGCCGCATCGACGCGCGCACCCAGCTCCGCTCCGCGAGCGAGCACTTCACCGAGCTGGGTGCGGCGGCGTTCGTCGAGCGGGCCCGCCGCGAACTGCTCGCGACGGGCGAGGCTTCGCGCAAACGCAGCTATGCCAACCGCCACGAGTTGACCCCTCAGGAGGCCCGGGTGGCCGCCCTGGCCCGCGACGGGTCAACCAATGCCGAGATCGCCGAGCGGTTGTTCGTGAGCCCTCGTACAGTGGAATATCACCTCTACAAGGCCTTCGCCAAGCTCGGGGTCAACTCGCGGGCGAAGCTCCAGCGGATCCAGGAGCTGTGACACCGGCGTGGTTCAGGTCGGCCACCAGCATCGGCTGCGGAACCCTGACCGCGAGTGCGGAGAAGCCTTCCGCGTCGACGCAAGCGACGCCTTCGCGGTCCACGATGACCATCAGCCGTCCGTCGCAGCCGGAGCAGAGCAGCACCGTTCCGGCCCCTCGGAACACCTTCACCCGGGCCAGAACAGACTTCTTTGCGCAATGCGCGCATGTGGCCGCGACCCCGGTCATCTCCTGCCCGAACAAGTCGTGCAGCAAAGTCGCCACGGCGTTGCCGTCCAGAGCGTTCATCTTGCTCCTCCTGTACCACCGAATCTCTCTGTGTGGATGCGTTCCGGCGCGTGTCCAGCGGTGACGAGCAGTGACGCCGCCGTCTCTACGAACACAGTCGGACCACATATGAAAGTCAAGGGTTTATCCGCCGGCGCCCAACTCACATCCGCGAGCATCATGTCGTCGAGGCGGCGGTGGTAGCCGTTCCAGCCGGCCGGAGCCGATCGCGTATAGGTCAGGCTCACGTCGATCTCGTCCGACGTCGCGAACCGCATGATTTCATCGCCGTAGATGAAGCTGTCCGGGCTCCGCATCGAGTACAGCAGCCGCACCGGCACCCGACTATGCATGGCCCGGTGATGACGGAGCATCGAGCCCAGTGGCACGATGCCCGACCCACCGGCGATCAGCAGCAGCGGACCCCCCAGTGATTCCTCCCAGACGAAGTCACCGCCCACCGGCCCCCGCAACTCCAGCTGGTCGCCTTCACGCAAATCCTCGACGAGGTAGGGCGACACCTCACCGTCTGATATCCGTTCAACCGTCAGCTCCAGGTAGACCGAACCCGGCGCGGAGGCGATCGAATAGCTGCGCTCGGCCTGGTATCCGTCCTCCGCGGTCAATCTGATGTCGACGTGCTGGCCGGCACGATGCCCCGGCCAGCCCGGGACCTGCAGACCGATCGTCCTGGTCTGGGCGTTCTCCCGCACCAGTTTGACGACACTGCCGGTCAGCCAGTTCAGTCGCCGGAGTAACGCTGTTCCTGCCATGGGTCTCCGTAGTTGTGATAGCCGTACCGCTCCCAGAACCCCGGCGCGTCCTCGTCGCGCAGCTCCAGTTCGCGGATCCACTTGGCGCTCTTCCAGAGATACAGATGGGGTACGAGCAGCCGGGCCGGTCCGCCGTGCTCGGGTTCGAGCGGCTCGCCCTCGTAGGTGTACGCGATCATCGCCTGATCGCCTCGGAGGTCGGCCAGCGGCACGTTGGTGGTGTATCCGCCGTCGCAGTGCGCGAGCGCGTAGGTCCCGGTAGCGCCCACGAAGCGCAGCAGCGTGTCGATGCTGACGCCGGTCCACGTGGTGCCGAGCTTGGACCACTTGGTGACGCAGTGGATGTCGACGGTTCGGGTCGTGCTGGGCAGTGCCCGGAACTCCTCCCACGTCCATGACATCGGCTGCTCGACGGCGCCGCCGACCCGGAAAGTCCAGTCACGCAGTGGCGTCCGCGGCGTCGGGCCGGCCGACAGCACCGGAAAGCTCGTCGTCACATGCTGTCCGGGCGGAATCCGCGCGGAGTCGTCGCCGACCGGTCGCCGGCCGTGGAAGCCCCGTGCGATCGGGGAGGTCATCCCTGGGTCCTGCTCTGGTACGCCTCCAGGAGCCGCAGCCACACCTCACTGATGGTCGGGAACGACGGAACAGCATGCCACAGCCGGTTGACGGGCACCTGGCCGGCGACGGCAACAGTGGCGGAGTGGAGCAGCTCGGTGACGCCATAGCCGGCGAACGTCACGCCGAGCACTGTCTGGGTCCCGTTGTCGACGACCATGCGGGCGCGTCCCTGATAGTCGTCGGCGAACAGCTGCGCCCCGGCGACCGTCGCCGCGATGTCGACGTCGACGACCTCGACGTCGTGACCCCGGCGGCGCGCCTGGTCAGCCGAGAGCCCGACGGCGGCGACCTCGGGGTCGGTGAAGATGACCTGCGGCAGCGCGTCCACGTCGGCGGTCGCCGCGTGCTGACCGTAGTGGGAGGTGTCCAGCGTCTGGCCGCCGGCGAGGGCAGTGATCGCGGCGCCGACGATGCGGGCCTGGTATTTGCCCTGATGAGTCAAGAGAGCGCGATGGTTGACGTCGCCGATCGCGTAGAGCCAGTTGCCGTCGACCCCTCGCACTCGGCACGTGTCGTCCACGTCGAACCACGAGCCGGGCGTGAGTCCTACCGTCTCCAGACCGATGTCACCGGTCAGCGGGACCCGGCCGACGGCGACGAGCACCTCGTCCGCCTCCAGATCGCTGCCGTCCTCGATCACCAGTGTCACGGGACCCGACGGTGACGGCCGGCGCATGGCGGTGACGGCGGCGTTGTGCCGGACGTCGATGCCGGCCTCCTCGAGCGCGGCCCCGACCATATCGCCGGCGAACGGCTCGAACTGCGGGAGCAGCCGCGACTCGCGAGACAGCAAGGTCACCGCGGCACCCAGGCCCTGCCAGGCCGTCGCCATCTCCACACCGACCGCGCCGCCGCCCACAACGGCCAGGCGGGCGGGCACCGTGGAGGTGTCGGTCGCGGTCCGGTTCGTCCACACACGCGCCTCGGCGATGCCGGGCATGTCAGGCAGCGCCGCGCGGCTCCCGGTGCAGACAACGACGGCGTGCCGGGCGGAAAGCACGATGATCTGGTCCTGCGCTGTGTCGACGGCCACACGGCGCGCACCGTCGATCCGGCCGTGACCACGGAACAGGTCGGCTCCGATGTTCTTCACCCACTGCGCTTGCCCGGAGTCATCCCAATCAGTGACGAACCGGTCACGTCTGCGAAAGACCCCTGAGGCGTCGACCGGGCCCGTCACGGCCTGCCGGGCACCGTCGAGCCTGCGGGCCTCGCCGACGGCCACGACCGGGCGCAGCATCGCCTTGCTGGGAATGCACGCCCAGTAGGAACATTCGCCGCCGACGAGTTCCTTCTCGACCACGGCCACGGAAAGACCGCCCGCGCGGGCGCGCGCGGCGACGCTCTGGCCGACCGGACCGGCACCGATGACAATCACGTCATAGGTGGTGTCCTTGGGAAACTCTGGTGCGGAAGTGCTCATCGTTCTCGCCTCTCGAAATCGCGTGCGGGCCGGCTTCCCTCACGGTCGCAGCCGATCCGGTCGAGCGAGTCCGTATTCACCCCGGGCCCACCCCGGGATCCCCGGGAGTCCCGGCACCTCAGCCGGGGAACCCCCGGCACGTCAGTCATCACAGGAACTGTCGCCACGGCTTCCGAGCGCCGGGTCGGCGCCGGCGCCCTCCCGGATCGGCTTCAGAGCGATCCGAAAGGCTTCCTCGTGCAGATCGTGCAGCGATTCCCGCAGCGGATTGCCGAGGCGATCCACCGCCTTGCGCGCGCACTCGAGCGCCTTCAGCCGTTGGAGCATCTCCTTCGTGAGCGCGTCGAGCTGAGGGCGCACCTCCGACTCCAGATCCGGCCGGTGCCGCGGCTGCAGTTCGGGGTGAGCCATCCACAGGTCGTGCAGACGCCGCTGCAGTACCTTGTTGGCCTCGATCTGGGCCCGGAAGAAGCGACGGCTGAGCACAGGATCCAGCCCGATCTCCCGGGACCGGGCGACGACGTCGGCGAGCAACTGCTCCTCGCGGGCCTCGTCGTTGATCGGAGCGGTGCTTCCGTATTTCGCGGCCGCGACCTTGTCACCGAGTGCGAGCCGCTGCGCGGCGAGGGCCGTGAGCAGCGACTCTTGTTCGTCCACTTCAGCGGCGGACACGGTCGTCCGTGCGCGGCTGTTCGCGTCTGACCATTCCATATCCGACTTCACGTCAGCTGACATGTTCGGTTCTCCCGCAGGCCGCCTTGTGCTCAGCGCCACCCTTTCGGCGGACTCCCGGATGCACCGGCGCCTCAGCGCAGGAGCGGAATGACTTTCGAGAAATCGTGCATGTCCTTCTCGAGGACGCTGATGTAGCTGATCCCGAACTGCTCGCGATAACGAAGCAGACGGTCGGCGACAGCGGCCGGTGACCCGACGAGATAGGCCGGCATTCGAGCGACTTCATCGGCCGGCATGCCGGACATCTGGATCCCGAGCGTGAGGTCCACCTTCGACGGGTGCGTCCCCACCCCGGCGACGAAGAGGTTCAGTTCGATGTCGTCGATCCGCTCCCCCGCCACGTCACGGACGTGATCGACGCGCTTGGCGAAGGCATCCTCGGGTCCGCCGGGGCCGAAATTCGTCACGATGGAGAAGCTGATGATGTCCGCGTTGCGGGCGCCCAGTTCGAGTACCCGGTTCCCGGCCCCCGCGATCATGATGGATGGTGCGGGCCGGTCACGTTCGGCCCGCAACCTCTGCTGAACGCCCGTCAGCACTTCAGCCAGCCGGCTCACTCGCGAACCAGGGGTTCCGAACGGTTTGCCGGCAGCGGCGAACTCCTCTTCCACATAGCCCGCGCCGAGACCGAGCTCGAGCCGTCCGTCGGTGAGCCGGTGCATGTCAGCGATGTCGCGTGCGAGATAGGCGGGCTCGACGACACCCGCATTGATGACATAAGTACCCAGACGCATCCGTGTCACGTCGGCGGCGGCCGCCAAGGCCGGAAATGGCGCGAGCATGCCGAGGTGGTCGGGCACCTGAAGGACGTCGTAACCCAGATCCTCGACCTTACGCACGCGGGCACGCCACTGCGCCCGGGAGTCACCGGTCATGAACAGGTTGGCGCCGAAGCGGAACGGGCGATCTTTCATGGCGGACCTTCTCAGAGATTGACGAATTCCGGGCCGTCGGCCGGAAGCGCGGGCACGGCGCCGCGGGCGGCGGCGCGGTGGGCGAACTCGCGGATGCCGGCGATCTGCCGCTCACCCAACGAGAAGTCGAGGGCCCGGAAGTACTCGGCCAGGGTGGCGGCGTCGAACGGCTCCCAGCGCGAGGCCGTCACGGCGACCTCGTCCAGCTCGGTCAGGCAGAGCTGCTTCGACCGCTGGAAGGCATCGTGAACTTCCTTGACCTGGCCCGGGTGAGCCGCGGCGAAGTCCTTACGAACGGCCCAGACGGCGAAGACCATCGGCAGCCCGGTCCACTCCTTCCAGCCTTGAGCCAGGTCGAACACCTCCAGACCGAGCTCGGGCGCCTCGTAGAGGGCGCGCAGCGCCACATCCCCGATCAGCACGGCGGCGTCGGCCTGCCGAAGCATCTGGCTCAGATCCGGCGGGGTACGCACGTATTCGGGCTCGACCCCCCACCGATCGGCGAGCTGCATCTGAGCCAGCAGCACCCCAGTGCGCGAAGTGGAGCCCAATGCGACAGGGCGGCCGTCCAACTCTGGCAGAGGGCGCTCAGAGACGAGGTTGACCGACAGCACGGGCCCGTCGCTGCCGACCGCGATGTCCGGCAGCAGCAGGAGCTCGTCAGCGTGCTTCAGATATTCGACGAGCGAGATCGGGCCGATATCGAGGTCACCGCGAACCAGCGCATCGTTCAGCTGATCCGGAGTGTCCTTGTGCAGATCGACATCGAGCAAAGCGCCGGAGCGCATCAGGCCCCAATAGATCGGCAGGCAATTCAGGAATTGGATGTGTCCCACCCGGGGCCGCCGTGAACCTTCGGTCACCAGTCCTCCATGAGTCGCGCCGCCAGAAGGCCGGGCTGTCCGCACCCCGCTGAGAACACGCGATACTGGCAGGGACACAAAACCGGCCCGGTTCACCAGGTGATACGCCCGAACGGCGGACGGGTTCCGAGACGGAGCAAATGGTGATCTCGTACACATGCGCCCCGGACGTCACTCATCGGCCGGCGCCGAGGAATCCTTCGGCCGTCAGTCTCAGCCGAATTTTGCGGCGG
This sequence comes from Actinoplanes sp. NPDC049598, assembly GCF_040675435.1. NCBI lineage: Bacteria > Bacillati > Actinomycetota > Actinomycetes > Micromonosporales > Micromonosporaceae > Actinoplanes > Actinoplanes sp. NPDC049598. The sequence goes on from NZ_JBFAOX010000024.1 coordinate 65,968, forward strand.
GCGTCGAAGAGCGCCTTGTAGATCGTGTTACGGCTTACTCCTCGCTCCTGGCCGAACGAGTGCGGGGAGACACCGCGCAGCACGAGTGCGACAAAGGCCGAGCGCTGATAGCCGGTGAGATCCTCGGCCAGAGCACGCTGCACCGCGTCCATGAAGGCTCCCGACTCGGCCGCCCGCAACGGGTCCTCAGCGACAGAGGCCACGGGCCACTGACCCGTTTCCACCGGAACCGGGCCGTTGCGCCACACGTGACGGCTCGCCTTGTGCATGACCTCCAGTTCGACGAACCGGTGGGCCCAGGTGGTGAACCTGCTCTCCCCGCGAAACTCATCGAGCTTGCCGATGATGGTCATCATCGCGTCGGCGGTCGCCTGATGGGCCAGGTCCTCACGCTCCGGTCCCGTGATCTCCCCGGCGCGCCGGCTCACCAAGCTGCGAGCCACCCGGAGCAGGTCGGCGTGCAGCCGGCGACTGACAGTTTCATAGCTTCCGCTGTCGGCACGCAGGCCGGCGATCCATTCGCGCGACTCCGGATCGAGGTTCGGGAGGTTTCCTTTCTTCATGCCGGTGACGCTAGGACTGATCACTTATGAATTTGTTAAACGACGCCCGGCGGACGACAGCCCCGCCTTAAGAAAAGCGCTTCATGCAGGTCTTCGATGGCGCTCATAGGAAAAATGGATGGTTCCAGCCGGAGAGAAGGCCCACACCCAGTGGCCGTGCGTGCGGTCCGGGGAACATGTTCTTACTGGTGCGGACACGGGGGCACCGATCACGGCGAATTCGATTTCGGAGCGATATGTCCAAGGAAGACATGGATGTGGCGCGATTCAGCGTGCTGGGGCCGGTGCGAATGTGGCGAGGCGCTCAAGAGATGCATTTGCGGTCCCGCCATCGCCGGCTGATGCTGGCCTACCTTCTCGTCCGAGCCGGCGAACCGGCCGGTTTCGAGGAGTTGGTGAATCTGCTCTGGCCGACCGACCCGCCCGCCAACGCGACCAACATCCTGTACCAGCACGCCGGCGCTCTAAGGCGGCTGGTCGAACCCGGCCTCGCCCGTAACGATCCCGGCCTCTGGCTGACCCGGCACGGCGCGGCCTACCAAGTCGGCGCGGACGCCGGATCGCTCGATCTGCTGCGCTTCCGGGAGCTGTGCCGGCAGGCTCGTGGGCGAGCAGCACGCGGCGATCACGTGCTCGCGGTCGAAATGTGGGCCCAGGCCCTGGATCTGTGGCGAGGAACCTGCGGCGAGGGACTGGACTCGGTCAACGGGATCCATCCGGTTTTCGTCGCGATCGACAACGAGCGCATCGCGGCGGCACGGGAAGCGGCCGATGTAGCCCTGCGCTGCTCGGCGGCGAGTGTGATGCTGCCCGGGCTGCGGCGCACCGCCGAGTCCCACCCACTGGATGAATCTCTGCAGGCGCGCCTTCTGGCCTGCATGGCCGCCGAAGGCAACCGAGCCATGGCCTTGGTCGCCTACGAGGACTTTCGTGCCCGGCTGAGCGAGGAGGTCGGCGTCGAACCGGGAACGGAGATGTCGACGATCCATGGCGAGTTGTTGCGCGACCCCGCTTCGGTCGCCCCGGCTCAGTTGCCTCCCGACCTGAGTGTCTTCACCGGCCGACGTGCGGAGCTGGCCAGGCTGACCGCGCTGCTCGACACCGAGCGGCCCGGCCCTCTGATCGTCACCGTCGACGGCATGCCGGGCGTCGGCAAGTCGAGCCTCGCCGTCCACTGGGCCCACCATGTCGCGACCCGGTTCCCGGACGGCCAGGTCTACCTCAACCTGAGAGGGTTCGGCGCACACAGCCTGCCCATGACAGCGGACGAGGCGGTGCGGACCCTGCTCGAGTCCCTCGGTATCAGCGACGAGCGAACCCCACGGCACTACGACGCCGCCGTCGGCATGTATCGCAGCATCCTCGCCTCGCGCCGGCTCCTCCTCATCCTGGACAACGTCCGCGACGCCGGGCAGGTCATCGACCTCCTGCCCGGCTCGCCGGCATGCACCGTGATCGTCACCAGCCGCGTACGACTCGGCTCCTTGAGCGCCAACGGCGCCCACGTGCTGAGTCTGGGACTGCCGAGCCACTCGGACGCACGCGAACTGCTGCGCCGCCGGATAGGACCGGGCGACATCGAGATGGACGGGCCGGCCCTCGACGAGATCGTCAACCGATGTGATCGCCTTCCGTTGGCCCTCGCTCTGGTCGCGGGGCGTACGGTGGCCGGCCCGGAGTTCTCCCTGCCGGTCATCGCGAAAGAGCTGCGATCGGCCGCGGACGCCTTGGACGCGCTGGGCAACGCCGACATTCACAGCGACCTGAGAGCCGTGTTCTCCTGGTCCTACCAAGCGCTCTCCACGCCGGCACAGCGGCTGCTCCGGCTCAGCTCGATGATCGGCGGCCGCACCTTCTCGTCCGCGGAGGCCGCCGGCGTGACCGGCGGGAGCCTGCGCGAGACAAGGGTGCTGCTGCTGGAGCTGGCCGACAGCAACGTCGTCACCGAGGTCGCGCCGGGACGGTTCTTGCTGCACGACCTGTTGCGGGCCTACGCCGCGCAGCTGCGCGGCGTAGGCCAACCTACTGGTAGCGCCCTTCGAAGCGGCGACCACTCGCACCCTCGATGAACGTGAGTCCCACCGGTGCGGCGCCTTCCACGACCCAGCGAAGCGTGTAGGTCGCGCGGTAGTCGGGCGGCCAGAACGACGAGAACTTGCCGTTCTCGATCGCGGACCACTGACCCTGAGTGGGACGGCCGCCCTCGACGTACGTCGTCCGGCCGTCGGCGGTGAAGGTTTGAGTCGAGCCGTCGGTGAAGACGAGCGGACGGGCGGTCAGGGCGGCCGTCATGTCGTCGGTGCTGACCAGGTCGCCGTCGGCGACCGGGGCGGTCTCGGATGATCGGGTCATCGGAGCTCCTTCGTCGTAGTTTCCTGATTCCCAGCCTTTGTGTCCTTGACCTCCGGGATTCTTACCAACCGCTGACGCGATCCACAGTGCGTGTCCATTCACCGCCGGGGACCGAGGCCCGGCTCCAGCGGAACCGGGCCTCTGGTGACTCAGTAGGCGGCGATGCCCTCGCTGTTGACGCCGCCGGGGATCGACGCTGATCCGGCTGGGGTCAGTTTGCCGTCGTGGCCGATCCGGAAGGCCTCGACACCGTCGGGCGTCGCGCCGGTCTCGGCGTACAGCGTGCGGCCGTCGGCCGACGTGGCCGTGTCGATCGTGCCGCCGCCCACCGTGTGGGTCGTGCCCAGGTTCTGCAGCGATCCGTCGGCCTTGGTGCGGAAGGCGGAGATGGTGCCGGTGGCGGCGTTCGAGAGGTAGAAGGTGCCGTTGACGCCGGTGACCCAGCACGTCGCCGTGCCCCCGGTGCCCACCTCGGCGAGCGGGACGAGCCGGCCGTCGCGGCGCAGGTCGAAGGTGGCCGCGGCATTGGTCCCGGCCTCCGCGACGACGACGTGGCCGAACCGGTCGAAGTCCAGGGCGAACGGGGTCTTGCCGGGCGCCTCGTACCGAACCGGCTTGCCCGAGATGCCGCCGGACGCGGTGACCGCGAAGACATCGATCCGGCTTGCGCCCTTGATCGTGACGAGCACGTGCCGGCCGTCCGGAGAGAACGCGACCTGTCCGGGCGAGTCCGTCGTGGCCTTGAGGGCGAGCTTGCGGTGGGTGCCCGGCAGGGCCACGAGCCGGTCGCCGTACCGCCGGAAGCCCTGGATCGAGCCGCCGTCGTGGGCGTTGAGCACGTAGACCAGGTGGTCGTGCACGGCCACTCCGACCGGGAAGCTGCCGCCGCTGCCGATCACCTGCAGGCGAGTGAGCCGGGCGCCGTGCACGCCGAACACCGTGATCGTGTTGCTGCCGGCGTTCACGGCGTAGAGCAGTCCGTGAGCGCGGTCGAGGGTCAGGCCGCCCTGCGAGGCCAGCGGGTCGACGGCGGTGGTGGCCGGCGTGCCCAGCCCGCCCGTGGCGTAGGTGCCGACCTGGTGCAGGTTCCGGTCGTACGAGACGATCTTGTTGCCGCCCGTCCCGTTGGTCTGGACGAACACCGCTCCATCCGCCGTGTGATGTGTGCCGGATGCTGCCGCCGGGCCGGCGGCGGCCGTCGTGGCCGCAAGGGCGACGCCCGCAATGGCGGCCGCGCGAGTGGTGGTGCGCATGAGTGACTCCTTGTCAGTGACTTTCGTCGGACGCGATGTTGGTGCCGGGCCGGCCCAGGGGTCTTACGTCGCTGTGGGCAAACGTGGCCCAGGTCAACTGACCGGGTGGGGCAGCGTGCCGACGGTCGAGACCCGCTCCGGAGCCCGCTCATGCTCGTATGCGAGCCCGCCGGCTAATGGGTATTGTGGCTTCGTGAGCGTTACACCATCTCTGCGTCTTCTCCAGCGGGCGGGATTCCCGATGGGCGGTGAGTCGCTGCCTTCGCTCGATCTCGCGGACACCGTGATGCTCGCCGTCGACCCGCCTGTCGATCTGCTGGCCAGCGAAGATCAACTGGCGACATGGTGGAACCTGCAGTCGTCGCGGCTACCAACCGCGCCGGTACCATCGCTCACGGCTGTCCAGCGGTTGCGGGCCGCCGTGCGCGAGCTGCTCGACGCTCACCTCGCCGGCCAGGCCATCGAGCCGGGCGCGGTCGAGATCCTCAACGCCGTCGCCGCGTCGGCATCGCCCAGTCCTCGTCTGCTCGTCGCGGATTCCGTAGCTCAAAGGGAGATCTACTGGCAGGTCAAGCGGGGCGGCAACGCCGGTCTGGCGGCTCTCGCCCAGGACGCCATCGGCTTGCTGTCGTCGCCGGAGAACCTGGACCGTGTCCGGCGTTGCGCGAACCCCGCCTGTTCGATGCTGTTCCTGGCCTCCAGCGCCCGTCGCCAGTGGTGTACCGCCAACATCTGCGGCAACCGCGCTCGGGTCTCCCGCCATCACGAACGCCACAGGGGGCGAAGATGACCATCGCACCCGAACCACCGACGCTGTTCGGCCGGCACGACGAACAAGCGGAGCTCAACCAACTCCTGGCCGACGTCCGGACCGGCGCCAGCCGGGCTCTGGTCATGCACGGGGACGCCGGAATCGGCAAAACCGCTCTGCTCGACCATCTGCTCGCGCAGGCCGCCGGATGCGAGATCATCCGCACGGTCGGAGTGGAAGCCGAACGGGAGCTCGCCTTCGCGACATTGCACCAGATCTGCGCTCCGATGCTCGACCGCATGGCTTCCCTTCCCGCCCCGCAGCGGGAGGCGCTGAACACCGCATTCGGCTTTGCTTCCGGGAGTCCGCCGGACCGGTTCATGCTGGGTCTGGCGGTTCTCGGCCTGCTGGCCGATCTCGCCCGGGACCAACCGGTCATCTGCGTCATCGACGATGCGCAGTGGCTGGACCGGGCTTCGGCACGAGTGCTCGGCTTCGTCGCTCGTCGTCTGCGAGCGGAATCAGTGGCGATCATCTTCGCCGTCCGCGATCCGGCTGGGCCGGATCTGGTCGGCCTGCCGACCATGGCCGTCCGGGGCTTGCCGATCGGAGACGCCCGATCGTTGCTGTCGTCGACCAAACTCGGTCCCGGCGACCCCGAGGTGGTCGATCGGATCATCGCGGAAAGCCACGGCAACCCTCTCGCGCTGCGCGAGCTGCCCCGCGGGTTCACTGCCGAAGAGCTCGCTGGTGGGTTCGAGGCCCGCGGCGCGGGCAGCCTGCCCTGGCGCATCGAGAAGAGCTTCCAACGGCAGATGGCCGAGCTGTCGACCGCCACCAAGCTGGTCATGCTGGTCGCGGCGGCGGAGCCGGTGGGCGACCCGAGCCTGCTCTGGAGGGCCGTCGACGAGCTGGGGCATACCCCGGATACCGGCACGGTCCTCTCCGAGGCGGCCGGCAATTTCCTCGACTTCGGGACGAAGATCGCCTTCCGGCACCCGCTGCTGCGCTCGGCCGTCTATCGAGCGGCCACACCTCAGCAACGTCGCCGCGCCCATCACGCCTTGGCCCAGGTGACCGACGCGGAGAACGATCCCGACCGGCGGGCCTGGCATCGGGCGCTGGCCACCAGCGGTCACGACGAGCAAGTCGCGGCCGAGCTGGAGAGCTCGGCCGGCCGCGCTCGAGCCCGCGGCGGGCCGGCCGCGGCCGCCGCCCTCCTTGAGCGCGCCGCGGAACTGACCCGCGACCCGGTCCTGCGGGGACGACGCCTGCTGGCCGCGGCGTGGGGCAAGCACGACGCCGGGCTGCCGGACGCCGGCCTTCACCTGCTGGCCATGGCCGAGGCCGGCCCCATGGGCCCGATGGAGCGCGCGCAGGCCGACCTGCTGCGGGCCCAGATCATCTTTGCCGTCCACCGGAGCGGCGAGACGCCGGCCCTGATGCTCAAGGCCGCCGCCCGCATGCGGACGCTCGACGTGCGGCTGGCGCGCGACACCTACCTGGATGCCCTGCGCGCGGCGTGGTACGCCGCCAACCGCACCGGGCCGGCGACCCTGCGCGACATCGCCGAGGCGGCGATCCAGGCACCCTGCCCCACTGAGAAAGCGCCCCAGGATCCGCTGCTCGACGGGCTCGCGTTGCGCTACACCGCCGGCTTCGCGGCCGGGGCACCCGAGATCAACCGGGCGCTGAAGGAGTTCCGGATCCGCGACATGCCCGATGATCAACGGCTGCGATGGCTGTGGTTCGCCGCCTCGGCCGCGGTCGACCTCTGCGACGACGAGACGGCGAACGAACTGAGTGCAAGCTACGTGCAGGTGGCCCGCGACACCGGCACGCTGGCTGCCCTGCCGATGGCGCTGACCACCCGCATCGTGTTCACCATCTTCGCGGGAGATCTGACAGCGGCCGGGACACTCGTCGCCGAGCTTCGCAATCTTTCCGAAGGCAGCGGCCACCTCGGCGCCGGTTACACCAGCCAACTGCTCAGCGCGTGGGAAGGCGACCACGACCGTACCGCCGAGCTCATCGAGGCGAGCACCGCCGACGCCCGCCGTCGTGGTGAAGGCCTCGGGCCGATCACCTCCGGATGGTCCCGGGCGGTCCTGTACAACGGGCTCGGCCGGCACGAAGACGCAGTGCGCCCCGCCCTGGAGGCCACCGCCCCCTCTCAGGAGCAGGGCGTCCTGACGTGGGCGTCGCTGTTCGAGCTGGTTGTCGCAGCGAGCCGAGCGGGTCGCACACTGACCGCCGAGGAGGCGTTGCACCGGCTCACCGTGATGACACGAGCGTGCGGCACCGACTGGGCCCATGGGCTGGAAGCCTGTGCCCGGGCGCTGGTGAGCGACGACGCAACCGCCGACGATGCGTTCCGGCAAGCCGTCGGTCTCCTTGGGCGCACCCGTATTCGCAGCTATCTTGCTCGCGCGCATCTGTACTACGGCGAATGGTTACAGCGTCGCCATCGGCGATCCGACGCCCGGGACCAATTGCGGATCGCCCACGACATGCTCGCCGGCATGAACATGACAGCCTATGCCGCAACCGCGGCGCGTGAGCTCTCCGTCTGCGGCGAAAAGGTGAGCAGGAGCGCGGAGCCGGTCGCCTCCAGTCAATTCACGACTCAGGAGACCCAGATCGTGCGATTGGTGCGCGAGGGGCTGTCCAACGCGGACATCGCGACACGGTTGTTCATCAGCCCGCGCACTGTCGAGTGGCATCTGAGCAACATCTTCGCCAAGCTGGGCATCACATCCCGCCGACAGCTGCGCCGCCATGATCGCTGATTGGCGGTCGATGAAACGATGCGCTGACCCTGACGGGGCTCACGCCGGTGCCGGCACCGGCCGTGTCAGCTCTTGAAGGTCCTCGAGCGAGCGGCCGGTGATCGGGGCCGGGCGCATCGTCGCCGGGTCGATGCTGACCAGCACACGATGGCCGTGAGCGTATTCCTCCTGGCCGGACGCGGAGAGAATGCGAAAGCCCATGACGTAGCTGGTCGTGCCGACGCGCTCGATCCACAGATGGATCAACACCCGCCCATAGTTGCGGATCGGGCGGTCGAAGGTGATCGAGAATTCCCGGACCAGGATGAACGTCTCCGATTCGGGCTTGTCGGGGTCGTGGTGATAGCCCTTCGACTCCCAATAGGTGGCCGCCGCGCGGTCGACCAGACGCACGTATTCTCCGTGATAGAGCGTCCGGGCCGCGTCGAGCTGGTCGAAATAGACGTCGATGGGCTGAATTACGCCGTATTCCATTGTGATTCCCATGCCTTAGGTTTACGCCCCGCCCGGTTCATGGTTCGGCGATGTGAGCCGGCACGCTTCCTCCGTGCAACCCGGCCGTCAGCCGCCTCAGCCCGCCACCGCCGGGTAGGCCAGGATGCGGTCGACGACCTGGGTGACCGTCGGCTCGACGATGTCCGGCTGGGGACCGAGCGGACTGGCCACCACTCCCGGACGCCGAACGAGCGCCGCGCGACAGCCCGCCGCCAACGCGCCGGAAACATCCCAGGCGTGTGCGGCGACCAGCCGTACCTGGGAGCGAGCGACGCCGAACCGGTCAGCGACCGCGTGATAGGGCTCCGGGGCGGGCTTCAGCCTCTTCACCGAGTCGGCCGAGATGACCGCGTCGAAGTCCGGGCGCAGGCCGGCATGGGTGAGCTGAGCCTCCGCCACGGCCTGCGTCGAGTTGGTGAGGGCGACGACGGTGAGGCCGCTACCGCGCAGGCGGGTGAGCGCCGCCGGTACTTCTCGGTGCGGCGGCAGAGTGGTCATGCCGTCGACGATGGCGGTGGCCTGTGCGACGGTGAGATCGGTTCGCGTCCGTTCGGCCATCATCTGCAGCGCGGCGTGCTGGGCCTTCGTGAAATCGACATACCGGCCCGTGAGCCCTCCGATGAAGGACAGCTGCAACATCTGGGCGAACCATTGCGAACGCGCCCCGGGATCACCGAAGACCTGCCCGAAGACCTCGTCGAGAGCCCGCAGGTCGAGCAGAGTCTCGTTGACGTCGAAAGCGATGACCTTCACCATCTGCACCTTCACCTCTTCACACCACCGAACCATCCACATGTCCTCGTTCAGGATTACGCCCACCAGAGTGCCGAGTTCGTGGAGGTGAGCCTGCCGGTCGCGGGCGAGACCGGAGATCCGGGGCACTATCGCGCCCCACTAGGTCACCGATCGTGGACACCCGCACTAGGGTTCAGGTGATGCTTCCCCACCGCGGCCCCGAACCCGCTATGACCTCGCACAAGCGGCACAACGACGTGCTGCTGGGCCGGCATGCCGAGACGGCGGCGATTGAGCAGCTCCTCAACGCCGCGCGCGCCGGCGCCAGTGGTGCTCTGGTTCTGCGGGGGGAAGCGGGGATCGGCAAGACGGCGCTGCTCGACCATGCTCTCATCCATGCTGCGGACTTCCACATCATTCGCGCCGCCGGTGTGGAGGCCGAGCGCGAACTGGCGTTCGCCGGCCTGCACCAGATTTGCGCGCCGGTGCTCGACCGCCTGGCTCGCCTGCCGGCTCAGCAGAGCCGCGCGCTGAGCATCGCGTTCGGATTGAGCGCGGGTCCGGCGCCGGACCTTTTCATGGTCGGCCTGGGAGTGCTGGGCCTGCTGGCCGAGCTTGCCGGCGAGCGGCCCGTCGTGTGCGTCGTCGACGATGCTCAGTGGCTCGATCGCGCCTCGGCCAAGGTCCTCGGCTTCGTGGCCCGGCGGCTACGGACCGAGTCGCTGGTCATGATCTTCGCGACACGGGGCGGCCCGGACACTCCGGGCCTGCCCGAGCTGGGCGGCGTGCCCGCCCTGACCGTTCCGGGGCTCGCCGACGAGTACGCGAGGGAGCTGTTCGCCTCCACGTTCCTGGGCCAGGTCGACGAGCGGGTGCTCGATCGCATCATCGCCGAGTGTCACGGCAACCCGCTGGCGTTGACCGAGTTGCCTCGCGGCTTCACCCCAGCCGAGCTGGCCGGCGGCTTCGGCTTCCGCCACCCGGGTGCCCTGCCGCGCCGAATCGAGCAGAGCTTCCAGCGCCAGATCGCCGCGGTGCCCCCGATCGGCCGTTCGCTGCTGTTGGTCGCCGCAGCCGAGCCCCTCGGCGACCCCGTCCTCGTGTGGAGTGCCCTCAACCATCTGAAGGTGCCGGTCGATAGCCAGCTCACTGCTCTGCAGACCGTCGCCGAATTCGTCGATTTCGGGTCCCGTGTCCGATTTCGGCACCCTCTGCTGCGGTCGGCGGTCTACGAGGCCGCGAGCGACGCCGAGCGACGCCAGGCCCATGCCGCGCTGGCCGAAGTCACCTCGGCCGTCACCGACCCGGACCGCCGGGCCTGGCACCGGGCGCAAGCAACCGCGGCCCCCGACGAAGACGTGGCGACGGAGTTGCAGACCTCGGCCGCCCGGGCACAGACCAGGGGCGGGTTCGCGGCCGCCGGAGCCTTCCTGGAACGGGCGGCGGAGCTGACCCCCGACCCGGTCCGGCGGGCGTCGCGGATGCTGGCCGCGGCCCAGGCCCTCTACCTCGGCGGTACACCGGACTCCGCGCTCCGGCTGCTCGCCCTGGCCGAGGCCGACCACGCATCCGAGCTCGACCGGGCCCAGGCCGATCTCCTGCGGGCTGACATCGCCTTCATGGTTGATCGGGGCAGCCGTACGGCGGACCTCTTCCTCAAGGCAGCCTCACGGCTCGCTCCGCTTGACGTCGGTCTCGCCCGCAGCACCTACCTCGACGCTTTACGGGCTGCTTGGTACGCGTCCGACTCCGGCAGCAGTGGCAACCTGCGCGATGTCGCCCGAGCCGCCGTCGCCGCGCCCGCCGCCGACTCCCCGGTGCGGCCTTCAGATCTCCTGCTGGACGCGCTGGCGGTGCGGTACACCGCCGGCTTCCCGGCCGGCGCACCCAAAATGCGGGAGGCGCTGACGGCCTTCCGCGAGCCGCCGGCGGACGACCCGCCGGGTCTGCGGTGGATGTGGTTCGCCAGCTCGATCGCCACCGACCTGTGCGACGACGACGCGGCCGACGAACTGACCGCCAACTACGTACGCGTGGCCCGCGAGACGGGAGCCCTGGCCGCTCTCCCGCTCGCCTTGACCACACGCATCCTCAATCATCTGTTCACCGGCGACTTGTCGGCGGCCTCCGTGCTCATCACCGAGCTCGACAACGTCGCGGACGGCACGGGGATCCCGGTGCCGGGCTACATGGCCCTGCTTCATGCGGCTTGGCGCGGTGACGAGCGCCGGACGGCGGAACTGGCCGCCGTCAGCGGCGCCGATGCCCAACGCCGCGGGGAGGGCCTCGCACCGGCCATCGCAGGCTGGGCCCAGGCGCTCCTCTACAACGGTCTGGGCCGGTTCGACGACGCTTTGACAGCAGCCCAGCAGACGATCCAGTCGAGCGTGGAGCCCGGTGTGCTGACCGGCGCGCCGATCTTCGAGCTGATCATCGCGGCCGCCTCCAGCGGCCGGGCCGAGATCGGAGCCGAGGCGCTGGAGCGTCTGTCGACATCGACGCAGGCCTGCGGCACCGACTGGGCGCTCGGCATGGAGGCTTGCGGCCGCGCTGTGCTCGCCCCTCCCGCCAAGGCGGAGGATCTGCACGTCGAGGCGTACGAGCGCCTGGGCCGCACCAAAATCAGGCCGCTGGCGGCCCGCGCGCACCTGTACTACGGAGATTGGCTGGCCCGGTCCGGCCGGAACGCCGATTCCCGCGACCACATCCGGACCGCGTACGACATGTTCACCGACATGGGCATGGAGGCCTACGCCGCGTCCGCGGCCCGAGGACTCGGGATGTCGGCTCGCCCGCAGGCCGCCGACGACGCGGGCCCTCTGACACCGCAGGAGACCCACATCGTCAGGCTGGCCCGCGAGGGACTGTCCAACGCCGAGATCGGGACCCGGCTGTTCATCAGTCCCCGGACGGTCGAGTGGCACCTGAGCAAAATCTTCGCCAAGCTCGGCATCACGTCAAGGCGTCAGCTACGCCGTTGACCTCATGGAGGTGATCCGCCCATGCCGCAGCGCCGACTCGTCACGGTCAACGACATCGAGCTGATGATCACGGAGGAGGGTGAGGGGCCACTGGTACTGCTGCTTCACGGCTTTCCGGAGGCCGCACATTCGTGGCGGCACCAGATCGGCCCGCTTGCCGCAGCCGGCTACCGCGTTGTCGCCCCCGAGCAACGCGGATACGGCCCCAGCTCCCGTCCGGCAGCGATCGGCGACTACACGATCATGCACTTGGTCGCGGACATGACCGGCCTGATGAAGAAGTTGAGAGCCCCTGATGCCGTGGTCATCGGACACGACTGGGGTGCGACGGTCGCCTGGCACCTCGCTCTGATGCGCCCCGACCTGATCCGAGGAGTCATCGGGCTGAGCGTCCCGCCCTACCCTCGGGGTGTCACCGGCCCGCTGGCGGGCATGCGGGCGCTGTACGACGGCCGCTTCTACGTGAACTACATCGAAGAGCCGGGCGTCGCTGAGAGGGAGTACGAACGCGACCCGATCACCAGCCTGCGCCGCACCTTCTACGGCGTCAGCGGGGACAACCCGGCGAACCGTTCACCGAGGAACATGCTGGTCCCCCGCGGCGGTGGATTGCTGGACGCGATCGACCCGGAACACAGCGCGGCGATGCCCGGCTGGCTGACCTCGGAGGACCTGGACATCTTTGCCGGCCAGTTCGCCGACGGCTTCAGCGGGGCGTTCAACTGGTATCGCAATCTCGACCGCAACTGGGAGCTCACCGCCGCCTTCGACGGGGTACGGCTGCCGATGCCCGCGCAATTCATCACCGGCGACCTCGACACGGTCCTGGCCTTCCACGGCATCCGCGAACACGTGATGGCCCTCCCCCGCCGGCATCACCACTTCGCCGAACCGGTCATCCTGCCCGGCTGCGGCCACTGGATCCAACAGGAACGTCCTCAGGAGACCACCGAATTGCTGCTGCGGTTCCTCGCCTCGTTGCCCTAGCCGGCGTTCTGGGCAGGTGACGTGAACAGAGCCGCTCGGGCGACGTACGTCAGGTTGTGAACAGATTCGCTCTCGCCCGTACCGCCATGAACCACCTTGATGCCTGGTCCACAGGCGCGCAGGCACTCACGCTCCTCAGCGCAGCACACAGGCTGGGATGGATTCAATTCCTTGTACGTCCCCGGAAAACGGCCGAACTCATCCAGTTCACCGGTCTGCGACAAGAACGGCTCAAGGACGCACTTGGTGCCCTCGCCGCTCTGGGCGTCGTCGAGCTGACCGGTGACGACGTCCGGCTCAGCGCACCGTTCGCCGAGATGATGACGCCGGACGGATTCGCGGCGTTGCGCGACACCCTGGAACTGGCCCACCTCACCACAAGACTGGTGGCCGAAGTGGTCGAGGGTGACGAGTCACCGGTGCTCAGTGGTGCAGACTCGTTGACGGTGGCTCGGGGAGTCACGTTCCAGCCGGCCGAGGTCGGCCGTGACATATTCCGGCAGACCATGGACAGCCTGCCCGAATACACCGACGCCATCCGCCGGGGCCGAGTACTGGACGTCGGCTGCGGCGTAGCCAGCGGCCTGCTCACCACCGCCTCGATCTTCCCGGAGATGCAGGGGCTGGGAATCGAATTGGTTCCGGCCGTGGCCGAAGAGGCCAGCCGGCGAGCGAGCGAGCAGGGCGTCGCCGAGCGGATCGAGATCCGGTCCCTGGATGTGCGGGAATTCGATGAGACGGCCGCCTACAGCGCCTGTTTCTGGGCTCAACCGTTTTTCCGGAAACAGGACCGCCTTCCTACGCTCCGGGTCATTCACAAGGCGCTGGCGCCCGGCGGTGTACTGCTCGAGCAGGAGCTGATGAGTGAACCGGCTGATCCCGCGGACCAGGCGGCCTTCGCTCTGAGCCGCTTGACCTTCCAGGCCCAGGGCATCGCCTTCGCGCCGACAGCCGAGTCCCTGGCTCAGGAGGCACAATCAGCCGGGTTCACGCTGGTCCGCATCGCCTCCACGAACCTGGGACGCATGGTCGTCCTCCGACGCTAGGACGCCGCGCCGGACACGAGACGTCCACCACATCAGTGGCGGCCGGAGAATCGCGGGCCCGGCCGCACGTGAAACAGACCGACGCGGGCCACACCGGCCTGCGACTTCATAACACGATCACCGTTGGAGCCGAATCATGTCCATCCCTGTTGATCGGCCGTCATTCCTTCTGGTGCACGGCGGCTACCACACAGCGTCCTCCTGGTCTCCCGTTCAGGAGATCCTGTCGGCCGAAGGATGGAATTCCGAGGCCGTGAGCATGCCGAGTGCGGGAGATCAGCCCACTGCGGGGCTGTACGACGACGCCGAGGTGCTGGCCGAGCGACTGCGCCAGATCGACGGGCCCGTCGTGGTAGCCGGCCATTCACACGCCGGCCTGACGATCACTCAACTCGACGACGAGCACCCCAACCTTCGCCGTCTCATCTACATTGCCGCCTTCATGCCGACCGAGGGTGAGTCAGCCGCGACCGCCTTCGGCATTCCCGCGCCCGACGATCCCAGTGGCGTTGCCCCGCGCGAGGCTTACGGAGACCCGCGCCAGACGTTCTACTCCGATCTCACGGATGCTGACGCGGACGCTGCCATCGACCGGCTGGTCGACCAGAGCCTGCTGTCGTGCGTCCAGCCGACGACACGAGCGGCCTGGCGCAAGACCCCCTCGACCTACGTGATCTGCACCGAGGACAAACAGTTCCCGGTCGCCCTGCAGGAGAAGTACGCCGCGCAGATCGACGACGTCGTGCGGATTGCTACCGGCCACACACCGCTGCTCTCCGCGCCCGACAAGGTGGCGGAGATCCTGATGTCGCGCGCTACCGGCCCGATCGGGATGTAGCAGCGGCCGGGCAGTCCCACAGCTGTGCGGCGACGGAGCTGATCTCTTCGTCGTCGCACAGAACCTGCTGAGGCGCTCCGGCCTTGCGCGCGTAGTCGACCAGACGACTGAGCGCGCCGGATCAATGGTGCACGATCCGGACGACCGGACGCTCGTACCAGCTGAGCGGGTCTTGCCCGGCCCTCCGCCGAGGCCGAGCAAGACCGCCACGTGCCACGGACGGCTTCAGCACGTGGCCCGGCCGGGAGCTCTTGTGTCAGGTCCCTCCACAGCCGACATCAGCATCACGTCAGCCGGCCATCGAAGTTCCGCAGTGTGACCGCCGTCACGTTCGACAAACGATCGTCCGGATAACACCATGGCCCGCCGCCACTCGCCGAGGTCCGTGCCGGGCAGGGGACGCCATCTCAGGATCCGCCGAAGGCGACTGCAAGCCGGTCCCCACCCCGGGAAGGTCGTGGATGACAGGCACCCCGGCTGTATCGAGGTCGTTCGCCGGGCCGATCCCTGAGACCAGCAACAGTTGGGCCGAGCCGATGGCGCCCGCTGCGAGAATCACTTCGCGGTTGGTGCGAACCGTGACTTCAACGCCTCGAGCGGCATACGTGACGCCTGTGCACCGGGTCGAACCAGCCGAACCGCTCTTCCAACCCTCCGCTCGGATCCGCGATGAGTGTGTGACCAGCTTGAGCTGCTGCCTCGAGCCCGGCGTACACGAGGGCCGGGCGTTCACCGTCGGGCACCGGGCTGACCACGATCGGTCCATTCGCACCACGGACCGATGCCTGTCGGTGTGGTGCGTGTTCGCTGCGCCGGAGGTCGGGCAGGAGATCCGGGTAGGCCCATCCTTTGGCGCCGGACTCGGCCCACGCGTCGTAGCTGGCGGGTGTTCCTCGAGCGAACAGCATCGCGTTGACCGTGGAGGTGCCCCCGAGTCCTCGACCGTGCGGGAGGAAGACTGGTGCTTGAGTGCTCGATTGCGCGACGGTGAAGTCCGGATAGACAGCGTCCGTCGCCAGCTGCGCCGGCCACGCGGCCGGCGGTGCGTCCGCGGCCGCCGTCCGGGAGGGCCCTGCCTCCATGAGGAGCACGCTGGCGTGGCCTTTCTCCGAAAGGCGGGCCGCAAGGACGGAACCTGCTGATCCGGCCCCCACCACGATGTAGTCGTACGCCTGCTCGTCCGTGTTCACATCAAGCCTTCCCTTGATGTCGCGACCGGAGCCAGGCGTTGTGGCGCCCAGGGCCACGCATCCGCTCCCGTACCGCCGGTCTCACGGCCCCTCATGGGGAGAAATCTTTAGTGTGACGCGGCGCACTCTGCAAGCGTCGACTCGCCGGCGTGGGCGTAGAACCCGAGGATCATTGAGGTTCGCACGGTGAACCCCATCTGCTCATAGAGGCGGCGGGCGTGTTCGTTCGAGGTGTGCAGGAAGGCAAGCTCTCCGCGAGCATGAATGGACTCGACGAGCGTCTGTACGAGACGTGTGGCCAGACCCCGGCGCCGGAAGCCCGGATGTGTGGTGACCGAGCTGATCTCCGTCCAGCCGTCGACCCGGAAACGCTCACCGGCCATCGCGACCAGCCGGCCCCCGTCGCGTAGCCCGAGGTAGCTGCCCATCTCGTGGGTGCGTTTCTCGAACGGGCCGCCGGGCGGCGAAAGGTGCAGAAGTTCGACCATCGCGGGCAGGTCTCGCGAGCCGAGAACTTCGACCTGCGGGTCGGCCATCCCCTCGACGCCCGCGTCCACCATCTGTGCGACCCTGGCCTCGTTCAACCGTGTCCAGTCCGGCGGGGGCGCGACTGACCGCGCTCCCAGCGCCAGCGCCTGTCCCACTTCGCTGATCTTGGCTAGGGCATTCCAGGAATCCGGATCCGTCGGGTCATCCAGAGCCCACAGCGGAAGCACCTCGGGTAAGAATCGACCGGCTCGGCCGTGAACTTCGCCGAGTCTGCCCAACGGCCCGAGGAGAGAGTGCCAGATGACATTGTCGAGAAGAGTGTCGTTCCGCGCCATCGGCTGACCCCTATCGCAGATGTTTGATGACTCGGGCAAAAAAGTTCATGTGCGGTTCCAAGACGCTGATGTAGCTGACGTCGTGCTGTTCGCGATATCGCTGCAGCCGATCGGCGATCTCGCGTGGCGACCCGACCAGGACGGCGGGTAGCTGACCAAGTTGCGTGTCGTCGAGACCGCTGGCCTTGCCGATGACTTCGAGGTCGAGATCGTCAAGGGACTCGGCGACTGCGGCTGCACCCAGATTGAGCTCGAGGTCAGCGAATCTATCTCCCGCCGCCTCTCGAAGGATCTCGATGCGGTGCGCGAAAGCTTGATCCGGAGTCATACCCTCGGTCAGCCCGGCCCGAATGTTGAAACTGAAGATGTCAGCCGCGCGAGCGCCCAGGCGCAGCATGCGATCACCGGCACCGGCCAGCATGATTCGCGGCTGGGGTTTGTCGGGTTCCTCCGCCAGCAGTTGGCGGGTGGTGGAAAGGACCGCCTCCAACTTTTGTAGACGCTCACCTCCAGTACCGAACGGCAGTCCGACGGCCTCGAACTCGGCCGGAACGTATCCGGCGCCCAATCCCAATTCCAGGCGTCCTTCGGTGAGCCGGTAGACGTCGGCGACGTCGCGAGCCAAATACTTCGGGTTGACGATGCCCGCATTCATGACGAACGTGCCCAACCGCATCGAGGTCGCGTCGGCGGCCGCGACCAGCGCCACGAGCGGGGACGGGGTCTCGAGGTGGTCGGGCACGTGCAGGACGTCATATCCCATGTCCTCTGCCTGGCGCACCCGGGCCCGCCATTCAGAGCGAGAAGTGAGCTTCAGAAGGCTGACTCCAAAACGAAACGGGGCCGTGGTCATGAAATCCCTTCCTCGCGAACCGGAACCTGGAGCTCCGGCATCGGAAGCAACCATGACCGGGTAGCTGGTGGCTTCGCCTCCGAAGCACCACGGGCAGGTCCCCAGCCCTGTCCCGGGTCGGAGCGATATGCAAGCCGACGCCGGCGCGGGCACCCCTCGCGCCTGACCCGCAGGTCATGCCGGTTCACCTTGCACCGTCTGCCGCCAGGTGCGCTCGCCGGCGGAGCCCGGCAACAGCGGGAACACGATCAGAATCTGTTCATCGGACTGCCTGACCGTCAGGCTTTCCACCGCGACCTCGATCCGGCCGGCTTCCGGATGGTGGAAGGTCTTGCGGCGGCGGTCGGCGAGCGACACTGTCTGGTCCTGCCAGACCCGGCGGAACAGGTCGCTCGAGTCAGCCATGTCCCGGATCAGGCGACGCGTGCTGTCCTCGGGCCGCCGGCCGCAGCGTAGCCGGAGAATACCGATCATCTCGGCGGCAATTGCCGTCCAGTCGTCCCCGTGCAGCTCACGCGCCTGCGGGCTGGTCAGCATGTAGCGGATCGCGTTGCGCTCGTGTGTGGGCAGCGCGTCGAATCCGGTATAGAGCCGGCGACCGGCCGGGTTCATGGCGAGCACGTCCATGCCGGCATCGATGAGAACGGCCGGTGTCGGACCCAACGCTTGCATCAGGGCGTGGGTCTCGGGACGTACGGAGGCGGGTCCACTCGGCGGGTCCACCGGGTGGGCCAAGCGATGCAGGTAGGCCCGGTCGGCATCGGGTAGCTGCAGTACCCGGGCGATCGCGTCGATCACAGCGGTCGACGCGGTGAGGTGCCGGCCCTGCTCCAACCGGGCGTAGTAGTCGACACTCATGCCGGCCAGCTCAGCGACCTCCTCGCGCCGCAGACCGGGAACCCGACGACGACGGACGCTGACCACTCCGGCCTCAGCGGGGTCGAGCCGGGCTCGGCGAGACCGCAGGAAGTTGCCGAGTGCGGCATTCGGACGAACCGTGCTGTCGCTCATCCCTCCAGCTTCCTTCGGCGGGGACAGAAGGCAGACAGACGGCCCGGACAAGGGCTGGAAATCACAGGAAACAATGGATTCTGAACGGCCGCGCGAGCGCTGCAACACATTCGGTAACCGGCAGCGCCAGGACCCATTCCGCTTGTTCAAGACTTTTATGGGTGATCTCCATTTTTTCTATCACGAGCCGCGGAACTCCTGTTCACCGTCATTCCTCGACAGGCTCGGCGAGCACGGCCCGGTGCCCAGCCGTCGAGCATCTCCCGTATTGTGGAAGCCTTTCGCCAAGGGCAGAGTGGTCACTCGGTTGTGGTTTCCGTCGCATTACCGAGGCCGATCGGTAAGAACGGGCGCGATTCCCGGCACTGATGAGCACCCCACGCATCTCTGCTACGTTTCGGGAGCGCCCGTGCCCTTGAAAATCGGCTTCAATCTGCCGCAGACAACCCAGTACGACCTGGCCGCCGACGTGCCGACCTTCGCCCGCGAAGCGGAGCGCATCGGGTATGACAGCCTGTGGGTGCTCGAGAGAGTGCTCACGCCGATCGACCAAAGCGGCATTCATGGCCTGTACGGCGTGCCCGGGCTGGCCTGGCCCGACGTCTACCACGACGTTGCCGACCCCCTGATCACTCTCGCTCAGGCGGCTGCGGTGACCACCCGGATCAGCCTGGGCACCGGAGTACTGGTCGCACCGCTGCACCACCCGGTGCGACTGGCCAAGTCCTTGGCGTCTCTGGACGTTGCGGCTGGCGGCCGGTTGATCGCCGGGCTGGGCTCCGGGTGGTCCGTGGACGAGTACGCAGCCACATCGCGACGGCCGATGGCCGAGCGCGGAGCGGCGCTGGACGAGTTCCTCGACACGACGGCCGCGTTGTGGGGCGCCGACCCGGTGAGCGCGTCCGGTTCCGGGTTCGAGGTCGCACCGTCCTACTTTAGCCCGAAGCCGGCCGGGAACGTCCCGATCTATCTGGCTGGGGCTTCCGAGCCCGCGCTACGGCGTATCGTGCGGCGCGGTCTGGGCTGGTTTCCGACCGGACTGTCGGTCGAGCAGACGACGCAGACGCTGAGCCGGCTGCGCGACCGCGCTGGTGCCGATGTTCCGTGCATCGTGCAGGTCAGCTACCTCAGTACGACCCGGGTGCCTGCCGACGGCCGTCAGGAGTTCACGGGAAGCCCAGATCAGCTGATGGAGGACGTGGCTGCCCTCGCAGCAGGCGGTGTGAAGCACGTCTATCTGACCATGTCCGCTGCCGCGTTGGGGCTGACCGAACTGCTCGATGCGGCGGAACAGGTCTACGAGGCGGCCCGGCGCGCGCAGCTGGTGTAGCGCGCACGCCCGCGGGTCGTCCCAGCCGTCGCTGACCGGCATCCATCGACGATCCGCGGGCGTCTTCGTTCGTGCTCGGCCGCGTTCTCACGTTCCTCGTTGTGTATTGAGCGCGCAAGCGCGGCGAGAGAACAGGGCCGTCAGGCCGCCGCGCTCGTACGGCGGTGATGTCATGCATCGTGGGTCGAGGACTGCCGAACTCGGTTGTAGTGCCGGCGCGCTTTCATCCGGTTTCCGCAGACCGCCATCGAGCACCAGCGGGCCCGGTTGGGTTTGCTGTGATCGATCAGGAAGAGCCGGCACTCCGGGTTTGCGCAGGGACGCAGCCGCCCCGGGTTCGATGTCAGCAGGGCGCTCCAGGCGAGAACCGCCGCCGTCGCCGCGGTTCGACCGGCCGGAGCTTGCACCGCCCAACGGACGTCATCACCGTCGAATTGTGGTTGCCAGGTGAGTCCCTCCAACCAGGCGGAGAGCTTGGCCGGGGTGGTGTCGCCGCGGACAACCGACTGAAGATCGTTTCGGGCGGCCCGGACCGCTCGCCACTCCCGCGCCGCCCCGTCGCGGCCTCGGGCGCTTAGCCAGTCGCGGCCGGCATCAGCGGTGGCCAGTTCATCGACTGCGTTCCCGTCGATGGTCGGTGTGGTGTTCAACAGCTCGAGGAGGAACTGCTCGTCCGCGTGATCTGCATCTAACCGCCATTCCATGCTTGACAGGTTACACCGCCGCATGATGTTGTCTAACCCTCAAAGTGATTTTAAGGAGTTAGAGATGGCTCAAGTGCATCACCGCTACGCGACCGTCGGCGGCCACCGGTTGTTCTACCGGGAGGCCGGGCCGGCTGACGCGCCCACGCTCGTGCTACTGCACGGCTTCCCCACCAGCTCGTTCATGTTCCGCAACCTGATCCCGGCGCTGGCCGACCGTTATCACGTCATCGCCCCCGACTACCTCGGCTTCGGGTTGTCCGACGCCCCCGCCGCCGGCGATTTCAAGTACACGTTCGACGCGCTGACCGACCTGACGGCAGGGCTGCTGAGCCAGCTGGGGGTGACGCGATACGCCATCTACGTGCAGGACTACGGCGCGCCGATCGGCTGGCGGCTCGCGCTGGCCGACCCGGCCGCGATCACCGCGATCATCAGCCAGAACGGCAACGGCTACGACGCCGGCTTCGTCGAGGGCTTCTGGGAAACGGTCTGGGACTACCAGCAGGAACAGAACGCCGAGACCGAGGCGAACATCCGCACCGCCCTGACCAAGGAAACCACCCGATGGCAGTACGTCACCGGCGCTCCCGAGGAGAGCTTGGTGAGCCCGGACACGTGGGAACACGATTTCGCGCTGCTCTCGCGTCCGGGCAACGACGAGATTCAGCTGGCGTTGTTCCGCGACTACGCCACGAACCCACCGATGTACCCGGATCTGCACGCGTATCTGCGACGGGTCCAGCCGCCGGTCCTGGCCGTCTGGGGCAAGGACGATCCGATCTTCGGCCCGGCGGGAGCGCAGGCGTTCACCGCTGACGTGCCGGAGGCCGAGGTTCACCTGCTGCCCGGCGGTCACTTCCTTCTGGAAACCGCCGGCGACCAGGTGGCCGCCATCATCGGCGCTTTCCTGAGCCGCGTTCAGCCGCAAGCCTGAGGTACCCACCTCAAGCCTCTCCCGAAGAGGCCACCGGCTACTCGCCCAGCAGATGCCCGGGTCCCCGACCGCCAAGTCCACGGCCGGGGACCCGGCGCGACACCGACCACATCCCATAGGCACCGGACAAAGGAACAGACCATGACGGGAACACTGCAAGGCCGGACAGTTCTGGTGATCGGCCGCGGCAGCGGCATCGCCCGCGCCGTCACCCTGGCCGTGCGCGCGGCCGGCGCCGAGGTCGTCGTCGCGGGCCGCAACCCGGCCGACCTGACCGCCGCGTACGACGATCCGCACATCATCGCTGAGCGCATCGACCTCACCGACGAGGACAGCGTGGCGGCGCTGGCCGAGCGTCTCGGCCACGTCGACCACATCGTCTCGACGGCGTCAGCCCGGGCGCGCGGCACGGTGAGCACTCTCGATCACGATGTCGTCCTGGCATCCTTCAACGTCAAGGTTCTCGGCCCCATGCTGCTGGCCAAGCACTTCGCGCCCAGGATGCCGGCCGACGGATCGTTCGTGCTGTTCTCCGGCTCGTCGGCCCGCAAACCGGCAGCAGGCATGCTCGCCGTCGGCGCCACCAACGCCGCGGTCGACGTGGTGGCCCGCGGTCTCGCAGTCGAGCTCGCGCCGATCCGCGTCAACGCGATCTCGCCCGGAACCATCGACACCGGCGCGTACGACGCGCTCGGCGAGCAGGCCAAGACCCAGCTCTTCGAGAAGCGGGCGGCAACCAGCCCAGCCCGCCGCATCGGTACGCCGGACGACATCGCGGACGCCGTCCTGTTCGCGCTGAGCACTCCGTTCGTCACCGGGACCTCCCTTGCCGTTGACGGCGGCGAGCCTCTCGTCTGACCCCGGCCGCGACGTCGACGGAAGCCAGCTCAGCGAGCCCTCAGCCCGCGACCGTCGCGGGCCCAGAACGGGTTGCCGGGCGGTGGGCGAAGGCGGCAAGCGCGGCGGTGGCCAGCACACAGATCAGGGCGAGGTACATGTACAGCTCAGTGCTTCGCGCATAGGCGGCCGGGCCGGCGCCCGAACCGAGCGAGGCGAAGAAGGCCGAACCCAGAACCGCCACGCCGGTTGCGGCCGCGAACTGCTGGGTGGTGTTCAGCACACCGGCTGCGGCGCCGGCCCGGCTGGGCTCGACATTGGTCAGCACCGAGCTGATCAGGGACAGGTAAGCAACGCCGCTGCCCAGCCCGACGATACTTGTCCCCGGGAGCAGCCACCCTACCGTGATGTCTCCGCGCAGCACGTGAAGCACGACCGCCAGCCCGATCAGGCCGACCGCGACGATCAAGCTGCCGACCGGTACCGCGCGGGCTCCCAACCGAGTCACGGCACCACGGCCCACCAGCGAGACCAGCCCGAACACCACGCCCAAGGGCAGGTAGGCCAGGCCGGCCCCGAGCGCCGAGAGCTTCAGGCCGCCCTGCCAGAAGACGGTCAGGATCAGGAAGAAGCTGTTGAAGAACATCATGAAAGTGGCGGTGGCCGGCAGGCCGACCGCGAACGCCCGGCTGCTGAACAGCCGAAGGTCCAGCACCGGCTCGGTGTGGCGGTGTTCCCACCACAGTGTGGCCGCGAAGACCGGAACGGCCGCTGCCATCAGAGCGAAGATCCACGCGGGCCAGCCCTGTTCACGGCCGAGGGTGAGCGGGACCAGCACCAGCCCGAGCGAGCCGGCAATCCCGAGCGCCCCGAGCACGTCGAACCGGTGACGCGAGCCACCACGCAATTGACGCGGCAGCAGCCGGGCCGTGGCGATCACCGCGGCGACACTGATCGGCACGTTGATCAGGAAGATGGCCCGCCAGCTCAGCCCGAACAGGTCGGCTTGCACGAGCATGCCCCCGAGGACCTGTCCGGCGATGGCGCCGAGCGCGAGCGTCACACCGAACCACGACATCGCCCTGGGCCGCTCAGGCACGGGAAACACCGAATTGATCAGTGCGAGGACCTGCGGGACCATCATCGCGCCGGTCAGGCCCTGAAGGAGACGGGCCGCAACCAGCTGGCCCGGCGACTGAGCGAGACCACACAACAACGAGGCGATGGCAAACGTGGTGATCCCGACGAGAAACATGCGCCGGCGGCCCACCTGGTCACCGAGCCGTCCGCCGATCACCATCCCGGCGGCGTACGTGAACGCGTAGCCCCCGACCACCATTTGCAGCGCGGCCTCGCCCGTGTGTAAGTCGTGCTGCAACGCCGGGGCGGCGACGTTGACAACATTGAAGTCGAACAGCGTCATGAAGCTGGCGCTCAGCACCGCCGGCAGCATGGCCCAACGGTGCGGGAACGGTTGGTCGATCGTCACTCAAGCGACGCTAGGCAGGGATTCTGCTCCCTGCCTGGCCCAGTAATGGCCATGATCGGGGTCACGCCCCGATCCCCGACCGTATCGGGTGCTGCTCGGCCGCCCGCCTCAACTGAGCAAGACCGCCTTTCCCTGCTGCCTTGACGTGCCGGTCAGCGCGACATTGGCCACGTCTCGTCGAGCGGGGCGTAAGACCCCCGGGTAGGTCCGGCACCAATATCGCGTCCGACGACAGCCGGCTAGCCACTAGGAGGCCATCATGACGGACATCGGGCGGAACACCGCGTTCACGGAGACGATTCTGATCAGCTCGGACGCCGCGGCGCTGGCCGGCTCCTACACGGCCGGGCTCGGCGCATCCAGAGAGGACGAGCGACCACTCGACCCGGCACGGGCCGTGGCTCTCGGCGTCCCGCACGCGCAGGGCCGGGTGCACCGAGTGCTGTTGGGTCAGCACGCCGTATCGATCGTCGAATTCCGCGGTCTGCGCGGACGGCCCTACCCGCGTCACAGCTCGGCCAGCGATCTCTGGTTCCAGCATCTCGCACTCGTCGTGGACGACATCGGCCAGGTGCACGAGCAGCTCCTCCGCACCGACCGTTTCACCCCGATCAGCCGAGGTGGGCCCGTCCGCCTGCCGCCGACGTCCGGCGGCGTCACCGCGTTCAAGTTCCGTGACCCCGAAGGACACCCGCTCGAGCTGCTGCAGTTTCCGTCCGGTGCGGCGCCGCGGCAATGGCGACGCACGACTGGCACGTCGGGGCCGGCAGTGCTCGGCGTCGACCACAGCGCCGTATCCGTCAGCGACACCGGGCGCAGCGTCCGGTTCTTTCGCGACGTCGTCGGACTGCGAGTCACCGGGGTCAGCACGAACGAGGGCCCAGGGCAGAGCGAACTGGACGACCTCGACGATGCCCGGGTGACGGTGACTCAGCTGAGGTCGGGTACTGAAGGTCCCGGCATCGAGCTTCTCGAATATCACACCGGCCGGCGACGAGCGATCGACGCGCGCACGAGTGCGGGCGACGTCGCCGCTACCCATCTGGTCCTAGCAGTCGAATCTCTCGACCGCGTCGCCCAGGTCCTGGCCGACCATGGGGTGAGCGCCGAACAGCGCGTTGTCTCGATCACCGGCATCGCCGGACCGATCCTGCGGATCACCGACCCGGACGGGCACCGCCTATTGGTGGAAGAGCGCCCAGTCAGGGCCATCTCGGGACACGAGCCTGACGAGCGCCGCAGTGCGTGGATCACCGATGAGCGCGTGGTCCGCGATGCGTTTCATGCCTAGGTCGCCGGCCCGGTCAGAGCACCGAGCCGCTCGGCGAGGTGGTCGCCGACCCGCAAGGCGTTCGCAATGATCGTGAGGGTCGGATTGACGGCGCCGATCGAGGGCATGAAGCTCCCGTCCACCACATAAAGATTGTCGAGATCGTGGGTCCGGCAGTTGAGGTCCAGCACCGAGGTCGCCGGGTCGGTGCCGAAGCGGGCGGTGCCGGCCTGATGGGCGGTCGCCGCTACGTCGAACGCCTTGTGCAGGTAGAGGCTCCGGACGGCGTGCGTGTCGACGATGCCGAGGCGGCTCAGAACCCGCTGAAAGGTCACCCGCAGACGATCCAGGCTCTTGGTGTTGTTGCCGGGCGACAGCGCCAGCTTCACCGCACCGTCGGACCGCACTGTCACCCGGCTCTCCGGCACGGGCAGGTCCTCGCTGGACAACCAGAAGTCCAGCGAATGCCGGGCCACCTGTTCGTAGGGCGCGGCGGGCGCCCAGCCCAGCCCGCGTGGTGCGGCCGCCTTGATCTGCCAGCTGTCCGACTTGCCGAGCATCTGGATGTTGCCCATCGGATAGTCCCAGTACGAGCTGGGACCGTAGAAGTCGTTGAGGGACAGCGTCTTCTGGAAGACGGTCGGGTTCGGCTCCCGGGAGAAGGCGATGAGTGCCAGATTGTTGTGCCGCATGTAGTTGCGGCCGACCTGGTCGGACGAGTTGGCCAGCCCGTGCGGATGACGTTCGTTGGCCGACTTGAGCAACAGGGCGGCGGAGAGGATCGACCCGGCTGACAAGATCACCACATCGGCCGTGAGCCGTTGGACCGACCCGTCGGCCAGCAGCGCGGTGACGCCGGTGACGGATCGGCCGGTCGGATCGGTGTCGATCCGCTTGACCGTGGTGCCGGTCATCAGGGTCAGGTTGGGGTGCCGGGCGAGCGCCGGTCGCAGCACCGCCGTCTCGGCGTCGGCCTTCGCCCCGAGCAGGCAGGGAAAGCCGTCCACCCGGTCGCAGCGGATGCAGTGCGAGTCGGTGGTCGCCCGGCCCGCCTCGTCCTGGGCCAGCGCAACGCCCATCGGCAGGTGAAACGGGTGCAGCCCGGAGCGTTCGAGATCGTCGGACAACTGCTGGATGCGGGGCTCGTGACGCACGGGCGGGTGCGGGTAGTCGCGTCCGGCCGGTCCCGCGAACGGATCCTCGCCGTGCCGGCCGTGCACCCAGAACAGGTGCTCGGCCCGGCTGTAGTAGGGCTCCAGGTCGGTGTAGTCCAGTGGCCAGGCCGGTGCGACGCCGTCGGCGTGGACGACGTCACCGAAGTCGTGAGGGAGCAGACGGAACAGCGCGGCCCCGTAGACCTTGGAATTGCCACCGACGTAAGAGTGCAGCTCGGGGCGGAAGGGCCGGTCGTACCGATCGTAGAACGTCTCGCGGGCCGTGTACTTGGCCTGGCCGAAGACAGCCTCGGAGTTCCAGTTGTCCCGCTCGCGGGGCAGGAACTCGCCGCGCTCGAGGATCAGGACGCGCCGGCCGGTCTCGGCCAGCCGGGCAGCGGTCGTGGCGCCACCCGGCCCACTGCCGATGACCATGACGTCCCAGTGGTCGCCGCTCACAGCCCCGCGCTCCACTGGGAGAGGCCGCCGTCCACGGTCACCGTCGTCGCGTTGAGATAGCCCGCCTGGTCGGAGGCAAGCAAGACCACAACGTCCGCGATCTCGCGGGCCAGCGCCAGCCGGCCGAGGGGGATGGTGTCCTCCAACCGCATGAGCGACCCCGGATCGGCCTCGGTAACTGCGTTGATCGGCGTGCTCACCGCGCCCGGCGCGACATTGATCATCCGGATACCCAGCGGCCCCAGCTCGACCCCACCGGTGCGGGTGAGCATCTTGACGCCGCCCTTGGAGACGCAGTAGGCCGCGTTGCCTGGCATCGGCCAGTCCTCGTGGGTGGAGGAGATGCTGATGATCAGACCGCCGCTGCGCTGCGCCACGAACTGCTTGGCGGCGAACTGGGCACCGAAAAAGGCACTCTTGAGGTTCACGGCGATCGTATTGTCGAAGTCGGCCTCGCTGGTCTCGATGAGCGATGTCCGCGTCTCGATCCCGGCGTTGCTGACGAGGACGTCCAGCCGGCCGAAGTGCTCCACCGCGGTGTCCACAACCCGTTGCAGGTCGTCGACCTGGGACACGTCGGCCTGAACACCGACGGCCTGGCCGCCCGCCTGCGCTGCCTCGGCAAGCACGGTTTCGGTCTCCTCGGGGTGCAGCAGGTAGTCGACGACGACGTTCGCGCCCTGGGCCGCGGCGGCCAGCACGATGGCACGGCCGATACCGGAGTTCCCTCCGGTGACCGCGATGGACTTGCCCTTCAGCATGGGAGTTGTCCTTCCTCGCTCAAATGACGCCGCCGTTGGCGTGCAGAACCTGCCCGTTGATCCATCGCCCGGACGGGCCGGCCAGGAAGCAGACGACCTCGGCGATGTCCTCGGGTGTGCCGAGGCGGCCCAGCGGCGACAGATCGGCGAGCTGTCGCCGCTCGTCTTCACCGGTGGCCGCCAGGAAAGCCCCAGTCCTGGTCGGACCAGGCGCTACCGCGTTGACGGTGATGTCGCGGTCGCGCAGCTCCTTGGCCAGGATCCGGGTCAGCGCGGCCACTGCCGCCTTGGACGCGGTGTAGGCGCTCAGCGCGGGCGGAGCCAGGCGGATGGTCGTGGACGCCACGTTGACGATGGCACCACCGGCCCGCAGCCGCCGGGCTGCCTGCTGGTCGACCACGAAGGTGCCGCGGACGTTGACGCGCTGAATCTCGTCGAAGTCGGCCAAGTCGAGGTCGACCAACGGCGCCGCCCGGTTGATCGCGGCGGTGTGGACCACGACGTCGGGCTGCCCGAGGCCGCTCTCCACGGCCTCGAACAGGTCGTTGACGGCCGGCTCGTCGCTGACGTCAGCCGCGACGGCCAGTGCCCGCCGTCCCGTGTCCCGGAGCTCCCCGATCAGATTCTCGGCCTTGCTGGTTCCGGCGGCGCTGTGCGCGACGGCGACGTCGAAGCCCGCTTGCGCGAGCCTCTTGGCGATCGCCCGGCCCATTCCCCCGGTGGCACCGGTGACGACAGCCGTTCTGGTCCTGGTCTGATCGGTAGCTCCGGTCATGGGTCAGGCCGCCGTTTCCTGGTGGCTCTGCGCGTACTCGACAAGCCCGATGACGTCCTCGGGGACGAGCCGGCCGATGGCGCCGTTGGACCATACGCCGACGATGACCTTGCTCTCGGGGTCCAGCACGAAGCCGGTCGACTGGAGGTAGACCGGATCAGGGTTTACGAAGGCGCCGATCCCGTCGGCGATGGCGTGGGCGTCGGCGCTGTGCCCGACCGGGAAGTCGAGGCGAAGCTTGTCGATCAGTGCCTGCGTGGTCTCCTCGTCGTCGACAGAGAGGGCCACGACCTTGATGTTGTGGGCCCTCAGGTTTTCCTGCGAACGCTGGAAGGCGCGCAGCTGCGTCCGGCAGTACGGGCAGAAGGAGCCGCGGTAGAAGAGCACGACGCCATAGCTGCCGGCCAACGTCTCGTGCAGCGAAGCCGTGGCGCCGTCGCGCTGATTGATGGTGAGATCCGGGAACGCGTCGCCAGGCTGAAGCAGGGCCATACGAAACTCCTCGACATGATGAACGAGAGACGGCGACGTCGCCGTCGGGCAACCCTTGGTGCCGTACGGCCTCGCCGCTCTTACCGGCGAGTGATGCGGGCCACGTCCATCAATCACGCAAGCCGGTGCGAGTTTCCCGATCGCTCACCAGGCCGGATTCGGTGTCAGCCCGAATCAGCGGCGCAACTGCCGCCTGGACGTGACGCCGAGCTTCGCGAAAACCTTGCTGAGGTGCCACTCGACCGTACGAGGGCTGATGAACAGACGGTCAGCGACTTCCGCGTTCGACAAGCCGTCACGTACCAGCCTGACGATCTGTCTCTCCTGGGGCGTGAGCGTGCTCGACTCCGCTTTCGGCCCTATGTCAACCTTTTCGCCGATGCCGCCGAGTCCGCGCGTGGCGAGCACATCGAAGGTGCCCATACCCATCTCTGTGAACATGGTGTGGGCGGTGTGCAGCTCACGGCGCGCGTCGTCTTGTCTGCCGTTCTCCTGTAGCCACTCGCCGTAGTAGAGATGGGCGCGGGCCAGTTCACCGCGGATTCGGGTACGGCCGAGCCGGGTGATCGATTCTCGGAAGTGCGGCTCGGCCGACTCGGATTCGGCGAGCATCGCCCGGCAGCGGGCTGTCACACCTTGCGCCCACTCGGTGCCGCTGGCCTCCGTCATGCTGGTCAGCCGAGCCAACGCCGGGGCGGCTGTCTCGGGCCGGCCGGCACGTGCGGCCGCGGTCGCCAGCTCGGCCAATGCGCACAACGTGATGAAGCCCATCTCGCGCTCCGGCTCGGTCGCCTGGACGGCGGCCGCGGCTGCTTCCTCGTAGCGGCCCAGGCTGTTCAGCAGCAGGGCACGCATCCACGCCACGGCGATCAGGGTGACCCCTTCACCACGCATGTTCGCATCGTCGGTCATAGCGGCGAGAAGGTCGGCCGCCTTCTCGGTGCGTCCACGCCAGATCGCCAACAGCAATTCCGCGTACGGGGCGTCGAAGATGCCCGTTGCCTGGCGAACCGCGTCGAAGTCTTCCAGCAACGACTCAGCCGCTGACAGCTCACCCTGAACAACCAGGCTGACGGTACGCATGGTGAGCGCGATAGGCAGCGACGCGATGCTCTTGTCCCGAGCCAGCTGTACGAAGCGCCGGCTGATCCGGTTCCAGGCGTCGTCGTCCCACAGGTCCACAGCGACGGTGCCCGCGAACCACTCCAGGAGCAAGCCGATCTCACCGGCGGGCGTCGTGGCACAGAACTCGGCCAAGGCCCTTTTCAGAATCGGCGCACTGGCCGCGTAGCCATCGCGGTACCGGATGGCGAGGCCGTGGATGAGGACGTCACTGGTCGCCTCCGCACCTGGAAGGGGGGAGTTGTGCGCGGCCTCGGCCATCGTGCGCAGCGTAAGTCCGGGCGCGTGGTCAGCGAGGAACCACCTCGCCCGCATAGCCTCCAGATGCGTGTACCGGGCGGCCTCGGCGTCGATCGACTCCAGTCGCGTCGCCGCTTGGAACAGCGACCTTATCGCGTCCCTGCCCCGTCCCAGGGCAAAAGCGCTCCTTGCATACAGCACATCGGCCTGGGCCTTTTCGAGGAGATTCAAGGGGCTGGCCTCGGCCAGTGCGATCAGGCGCGGTGCCGCCATCGGCATGCCGCCCTCGTAGGTCGCGTGCGCTGCCGCGAGAAGCCGTTGGCCGCGCCGCTTCGCATCAGGGGTCAACGCGGCGGCCCGCTCGAGAAATGCCGCGGCGGCGGCTGCTGCTCCCCGGGCGCGCGATCGCCGGGCACTCTCCTCCAACTCGGTGGCGATGACCTCGTCAGGTGTCTCGGCAGCCTGAGCAAGATGCCACGCGCGACGATCAGGATCCGTCAGCCGATCAGTGACCTGCCCCAGGGCCTCGTGAGCGCGGCGCCGCTCCTCGCCCGTCGCTGTGCGATAGATCGCCGACCTCAGCAAAGGATGACGGAAACGCACCCGTGGGGCGAAGTCAACGAACCGCCCCACTGCCTCACGCGACGCTGTTTCCGCATTCACCTCGATCCCGAGGCGATCGACTGCGCGCCACACGAGTACCGGATCGCCGATCGGTTCAGCCGCCGCGACCAGCAAGACTTGCCGGGTTGTGTGCGACAGGCTCGCGATCTGCCGGAGGAAGCTCTCCTCGATCCGCTCCGGCATGACGATCGCGCTGAGCGATCCGAATCCCCCCGCGAGCTCAGCTCTCGTGAAGCCGCGTGGAAGCTCCAGCAGGGCAAGCGGATTGCCACGGCTCTCGGTGACAACGCGATCGAGTATTCGCTGGTCCGTAGGTCCGGGGTAGGCCGATTCGAGCAGCAGCCGGGCCTGGTGGTCGGAAAGTCCGCTGACCCGCACAGCAGGCAGGCCGTCCAATTCGGTGACGTCGCCACCGCTGGTGGGCTCACGAACGGCGAAGATCATCGCAACCGACTCGGCACGCAGCCGCCGCGCTACGAAGCCGAGGACCTGTGCTGACGCCCGGTCCAGCCACTGCGAGTCGTCGATGAGGCACAGCAGCGGCCGGTCTCGTGCGGCCTCCCCGAGCAGTCCCAATGCGGCCAGCCCGACCAAGAACCGGTCGGGCGGCTCGCCGGAGGCCATGCCGAACGCGGTACGCAGTGCCGCCTGCTGCGGTACGGGCAAGCTGGACAGGTGCTCCAGGAGAGGAGCACAGACCTGGTGCAGGCCGGCGAAGGCCAGCTCCTGCTCGGACTCGACGCCACCCGCACGTACCGCCCGCCAACCGCCGACTCTGTCCAGGACGTACTCGAGCAAACAAGTCTTGCCGATCCCGGCTTCGCCGCGTAGGACCAGAGCGCGGCTTTCACCGGACCCCACGGCTTCGATGAGACGATCGAGCAGGACCCATTCGTCACGCGGTAACCTCAACATGAGATCAGGGATCCATAGGGGTCGGCGTCATCAACTCGCCGCCCCGAACGTTGTCGTCCACATCCGCGGCCGAGCCGCCCGGCTGCGCCGCGCATCTCATCGCACGGCCCCTGAGCTGCGTCGGCGTTCGTCCATCGGCGCATGCTACCCGGCTCCTACCGGCGCGGCACCCGGGCCGACTCGCAGGTCACCCGTGCCCGTGGCGTCCGAGACCTGAACCACATCGGCGACGGTCCGAGAATTCCGGCCCGTCGACGACGTCAAACGGAGTGACACGGGCGAAGTGACCCAAGTGGTCACCCCCCTGACCGGAACGAAAGGAATGAACGTTGTCCAACCACCGGAGAATGATCGGGGCCTCGGCGCTCGCTGCCCTGACAATCGGCGCAAGCCTGGCGACAGGAACCGCGGCCCAGGCGACGCCGCCCGGCTCCGGCGTGACCGGAACGATCGAGTGGCAGAAGACCATCGGCCACCGCGATTACATCTATCGCGAGATCACCATCCCGCCGCACCAGTCCACCGGGTGGCACTATCACCCGGGCACCCTGTATGGGCAGGTCAAGCAGGGCACGCTGAGCCACTTCGACGCCACTTGTCAATCGGACGGCGTCTACCGGCAGGGCAGTTACATCGTGGAGCCGAGCGGGGCCGACCACGTGCATATCGGCGTCAACCGCGGCAACACGCCTGTGGTGCTCGACGTCCTCTACGTGCTGCCGGCCGGTGCGCCGCTGTCCGAGGATGCCCCCAACCCCGGGTGTGACTTCCAGTAAGAATCAGCCGTACCGTGCCGTGCCGGCCGGTGGCAGCGCACCGCCCGCACGGCACGGCGTAGTCGCGACGCAGTCGGCTTCGACACGAGATGAGAAATGAATTGAGCGCCGTCGACACCATCGATCAGCTCGGGGCACCGGTCGCCGGAAGCGCACTCGCATGAGACGCATCGAGGACTACGCGATCATCGGCGATTTGCGAACGGCGGCTCTGGTCAGTGACACCGGTGCGATCGACTGGCTCTGCCTTCCGCGGTTCGACTCCCCGGCGGCGTTCGCCGCGCTGCTGGACGACGAACGCTCGGGGCACTGGACAATCGCACCGCGATCGGGTGGACGCTGCAGCAGCCGCCGATACCTGGACGACACTCTGGTCCTCGAGACGACCTGGGACAGCCCGGACGGCCAGGTGCGGGTGGTGGACTTCATGCCCCGCCGCGAGGGCCATCCCTATCTCGTCCGCATGGTCATCGGTGTGCGGGGCTCGGTGCCGATACGTTCTGTCCTGCGGCCGCGTTTCGACTACGGACAGGTAGCTCCGTGGCTGCGGCACCGCGGAGGCCGGATCGAAGCGGTGGCCGGTCCCGACTGCGTCCGGCTGACCGCCGACGTCGCCTCCCGCTGCGAGGACTGGGACATCGTCTCCGACCTCACTGTGACGGCGGGCGACCGCGTGCCGTTCGTGTTCTCCTGGCGGCCCAGCCATGAGGACGGCGCCGCTGAACTGGACGCCGAACGCGCGCTGACGGAGACCATCGACTACTGGCTGGACTGGACCGGACGGTCAAGATATCCGGCCGGCCCGTACCGGGAAGCGGTGATCCGGTCGGTGATCACTCTCAAGGCTCTGACCTACGAGCCGACCGGAGGCATCATCGCCGCGCCGACCACCTCGCTGCCGGAGGAGATCGGCGGCGTACGGAACTGGGACTATCGCTATTGCTGGCTGAGGGATGCCACCTACACCTTGCAGGCGTTGCTCGCCGGAGGCTGCACGGCCGAGGCGGCGACCTGGCGCGAGTGGCTGCTGCGCGCGATCGCCGGCAAGCCGGAGGAGCTGCAGATCGTCTACAGCCTCGACGGAGGCCGGCGGCTACCCGAGACGGAACTGCCCTGGCTGCGCGGATACGAGTCGAGCAGGCCGGTACGGGCGGGCAACGCCGCCTCGGACCAGCTGCAGCTCGACGTATGGGGAGAGACGCTCGACGCGCTCTTCCTGGCCCGCGAGGCCGGGCTGCCGAGAAGCGACGACGCCTGGGCGCTGCAGGTGCAGCTGATGAATCACCTCGAGTCGGCCTGGCGGGAACCGGACAACGGGCTGTGGGAGGTACGCGGGGACCGGCAGCATTTCACGCATTCGAAGGTGATGGCCTGGGTCGCCGCCGACCGGATGGCGCGCTCCGTGCGCCGGCACGGCCTGCCCGGTCCGGCCGAGCACTGGGAACAGGTGCGTGACGAGATCCATCGGGAGGTCCTGGAACGGGCCTACGACCCGGAACGCAACACCTTTACCCAGGCGTACGGGTCCGGATTGCTCGACGCCAGCACCTTGCTGATCCCCCGGGTCGGCTTCCTGGCCCCCGACGATCCACGGGTGATGGGGACGATCGAGGCGATTCAGCGGGAGCTCACCGAGGACGGGCTCGTGAAGCGCTACCAGACGGGCGCCGTCGCCGACGGTCTGCCGGGTGGCGAGGGCCTTTTCGTCGCCTGCTCGTTCTGGCTGGTCGATGCCCTGCACGGGGCTGGCCGGAGGGATGAGGCGGTGGCGCTGTTCGAACGCTTACTGACCCTGCGCAACGACGTCGGCCTGCTCAGCGAGGAATGGGACCCGGTCAATCGCCGGCAACTGGGTAACACGCCCCAGGCGTTCAGCCACTTCGGTCTCGTCGTCAGCGCCACCCAACTCGACGGCGGTAGCAGGGCGCGCAGCGACCGTCCAGTGTTCTGAGTCGGTCATGCCCGCCACGACCGCCACATCGCGCTCTTTGGCGCCGGTGCTCATCGCCGTCAGCATCCCGCTTTTCATCGTCGCCCTGGACAACATGGTGGTCGGCGTGGCGTTGTCGCGTATTCGCGCTGACTTGCACGCCTCATCGTCCGGCGGGCAGTGGGTGGTCATCGCGTACGCCTTGCCGTTCGCGGCTATTCTGCTCACCGCCTGCACACTCGGCGAACGCCTTGGCCGTCGGCGGGTCTTCTTGGCCGGCATCGTGGTCTTCACACTGGCATCAGTCGGGTGCGCCCTGTCCTGTCGGATCTGGCAACTCGACGTCGCCCGAGCCGTGCAGGGCGTCGGCGGTGCAGCCGTGCTTCCGCTGTCGCTCACATTGCTTACCCATGCGGCGCCGGACAGGACGCGGAGCGTCCTCGCCGGCGTCTGGGGAGTCGTCCACGCCCTCGGCCTGGCGGCCGGTCCCGTCGTCGGGGGCGCCGTTGTCGAGGCGCTGCACTGGCAGTTCATCTTCTGGTTCAACGTGCCTGTAGGCGTCCTCGCCGTGTTGCTGGGCCGGGCTTTGTTGCCTGAATCTTATGGCGATGCTCGCCGGTTCGATCCGCTCGGCGTCGTTCTCTTCGCCGTCGGCCTGTTTCTGGTGGTGTGGGGCGTCGTCCGCGGGCCCGAGGAGGGCTGGGTCTCGGGCCCGGTCCGAAACGCGCTGATCGGCGGTGGGGTCGCGCTGGCCGGCTTTGTATGGAGGCAAGCCCGCGGCGGCGCTCCGGCGGTGCCACTCTCCCTGTTCCGGTCCCGGGGCTTCGCGTTGACCAACGCGGTCACTTTCACCTTCAGCGCCGGTGTGTACGGTCCGATCTTCCTCACCGGCCAGTACTTCCAGGCCGTCCGGGACGTCAGCCCTCTGACGGCAGGTACGCGGCTGCTGCCCTGGACCCTGCTGTCTACCCTGGCGCTCCCCCTGGCCACCCGATTCGGTGAGCGGCTCGGCTCGCAACGGATCATCGCAACCGGTCAGGTCCTTCTGGCCGCGGCGCTGATCTGGACCGGGTTGATTGCCGGGCTGCACACTCCGTACACGCAGTTCATCGGCCCGTTCGTTCTCGGTGGGCTCGGCATGGCGTTGACCGTAGCTCCGATCACCGGCTGGGCGGTTTCCACGGCCCCGGCGAACGGCCTTGCTGTCGCTTCCGGCGTCAACAACGCGGTCCGGCAGACGTCGGTCACCGTCGGTATCGCCGTCGCCGTCGCCGTCTTCAGCAGCTTCGGTTCGTATGCCTCTCCACAGTCCTTCGTCGACGGCCTGCGCCCGGCAGACACCTCCGGCGGGCTGATCGTCGCCGCCGGGGCTCTGTTTGCCTTCTCAGCCGCTCTACGGGCCGATCCGTCCCGGCCGGCCCCTCCACCCTCAGCACCGGAAGAATCGCGCTGACCCGAAAGCCTCCACCGTCTTGACCACCGCGTCGAAGATCGCCGGTCGGTCACAGACCTCCACCGACAGCGGAAGGACGTCGTCACCGTGGCGCACTGCCGGGCATCCAGCGCCGAACTCGCCGCACAAGACTCACCCATCGGAGAACGCATGCCAGGCAATCCTTCACAGTCGGAGCCGATTGGCTCGCCACCGTCCGTGTCAGCTCCCGAAGGCGCCGGTCAAGCCTCCATCGGCACCGCTTGCGTCATCGGCGGGAGCTTCGCGGGTCTGCTGGCAGCCCGGGTTCTCGCTGTTCACGCGGAGCGAGTCATAGTGCTCGAGCGAGACCCACTCGCCGAGGGTGGGCAGGTGCGCCCCTCGGTCCCGCAGAGCGAACACGGACATTTTCTCCAGCCCGAGGGACTGGCCTTGCTCGAAGGCTGGTTCCCCGGCTTCACGAGCGACGCCCTGTCGCAGGGAGCGGTGCTGGCTCCACCGGGGCACCATCGCCTGTTCACCGACGGCGTTCCCGCCGATTTTCCGGACGTGACCATGCTGATGGCCGGGCGGCCTTTTCTGGAGGACCAGATCAGACGCCGTATCACAACGATGCCGCATGTCGAGATCCGTCAGGCGCGAGTGACCGGCCTTCGGTTCCGCGGGGACGCGGTCGGTGGAGTGGCCTATCGTCCGGCCGATGCCGCCGAAACCTCTACGGAACGCTCGCTCGACGTCGATATCGCGGTCGACGCGACGGGTCGAAGCACCAAGATCGCCCGATGGCTTCGCCCCGGGGGCTTCGAGGTTCCCCTCGTCGAGCGCGTGCCGGTCGGCGTCAGCTATGTCACGGCGCTGTTCGACCGGCCCGGGAAACCTGAGATCGCCTGCGCGCTCGATCAGTTCGCCGCCTCCGACCACCAGCCCTCGACGAGCGATGAAGCACCCGGCGGTATGGCCGTCTACGCGATCGAGGGAAACCTTTGGCAAGTAGTGACGATGACCTACGGGCGAGACCAGCTCGCGGCGACGGTGCAGGATCTGCGAGACATCGCGGCCCAGCGCCCCGCGGTCTTCCAGGAAGCCACACGTGGCAACCCTGTCGGCAAGCCGGTCACGTACTACTACCGGGAGAGCGTGCGCCATTCGGTGCCGTCTCCCGAATCGTATCCGACCGGCCTCCTGAGCCTCGGAGACGCAGTTGCGAGCTTCAACCCAGTGCTCGGCCAGGGAATGCTGTCAGCGGCGAAGCAGGCCTCCGTCCTGGCCGACTTTCTCTCCAGCAGCAGGAATCCCGCCGCCGAGACCAGGAAGTTCATCCGCCTTCAGGACGCGGCCGTCGACGAGCTGTGGCACAACCAGACCAACTCTTGAGCGCAAGGATCCGATCTACACATGCACAGCCCTTCCGCCGCACAGGTCGAAACGACCGAGGCCGAATTCATGTATCAGCTCGAGGCCGGAGCACCCGACCCGGATCAGGAGCTACTCGGCATAGCCGTCGAACGGCTCGCCGGGGGCGTCGTGCTCTCCGCGCATAACGACCCGACCTCGTACTGGAGCAAGGCTTTGGGATTCGGGTTCGGCGAACCCGTCACCGAGGGCCTGATCGACCGGGTCCTGGACGTCTGGCGCGATCAGCAGAACCCCATCGGGGTGTTGCAGATCGCACCCGAGGTGACGCCCCACAACTGGAATCAGATTCGCGAGTCGCGCGGGCTCCAGCCCGCCGGGCGGATCGCGAAGATGGCCGCGCCGATCGGCGACGTCGTCACCACCGGCGTCTCCGACCTCAGAATCGCTCCCGTCGAACGGCAGGACGCCGAGCGGTGGGCCCGCGTAGTGCTCGATGGCCTGGGCATGCCGCACGACGGCCTCGGCGGCATGTTCGCGGCGATGGTGTCACACCCCCGGTTCTATCCGTATGCGGCCTGGGACGGCGATACCATCGCGGGCGGCGGGACGCTGTTCGTCCACGACGACATCGGGGAGATCGTGGCCGGAGCGGTGCTCGAGCCCTACCGCAACCGCGGCGCGCAGACGGCCCTGATCGGCGCACGGGCGGCCAAGGCCCGCGCTCTCGGCTGCCGCTGGCTGATCGGGGAGACCGGCCAGCCCGCCGAGGGCCGATCAAATTCTTCGATGAACAACATGATCCGGGCCGGCCTGAAGCCGCTCTATGTCCGTCAGAACCACACCTGGCGCCCGGCCTGATCCTCACAGGAAAGGTTCCGCGCCAACCGGACGGATGGCGCGGATCACGACCACGAACTCCGCCTTCGTGCCGTCGTACCCCTTTACGTGACCGACGAGATTGTGAAGCTGCGCACCGAGGTAGACGGCTTGGTCCTGGAGCCGGGTGA
Organism: Actinoplanes sp. NPDC049598; assembly: GCF_040675435.1. Taxonomy (NCBI): domain Bacteria; kingdom Bacillati; phylum Actinomycetota; class Actinomycetes; order Micromonosporales; family Micromonosporaceae; genus Actinoplanes; species Actinoplanes sp. NPDC049598. The sequence continues at coordinate 104,246 of NZ_JBFAOX010000024.1, forward strand.
CCCCGGATACGAGGCCGAGTGTTACACCTACAACCTGCTGACGCCGCTGCGTCCCGCGGTGGTGGTCGGTGCGGCGAGCCCCGCCGATGTCCAGGCGGCGGTTCGCTTCGCCGGGGCCCGCAGAATGGCTGTCGCCGTCCGTGGCGGCGGGCACATGCAACCATATGCCGCCGAGGACGCGCTGCTCGTCACGCTCGATCGCTTCAGCGCGGTGACGATCGACGTCAAACGAGCAACGGCCAAGGTCCTCGGGTCAGCCCGCTGGGCCGAGGTGATCGACGCTGCGGCCGTTCACGGGCTGGCGCCGATGAGCGGATCGTCGGGGACCGTCGGTGCCATCGGGTACGTCCTTGGCGGAGGCCAGGGCCCCATCCTCAGCCGGCTCTATGGCTACGCCTCGGATCGCGTGCGGTCGTTCGACGTCGTCACCGCCGACGGCGTGGTCCGGACGGTCAGCACCGACGCCGAGCCCGAGCTGTTCGCCGCGCTGCGCGGAGGAAGGGGAAATCTTGGTGTCGTCACCGCGATGGAGATCGACCTGTTTCCGGTTCGGTCCGTCCTCGCCGGAGGCCTGTACTTTCCAGGCAGTCGGGCTGCCGAGGTGCTGAAAAAGTGGCGCCCCTGGGCCGCGCTGCTGCCGGCCCGCGCCACCACATCGGTCGCCATCCAGAATCTTCCGCCGATCGACTCGCTGCCTGAGGTGCTGCGAGGCGCGCACGTGGTCCATCTGCGGTTCGCGTGCCTCGGGCCGTTCGAGACCGGCCAGGCGCTGTTCGAGCCGATGCGCCAGCTCGGCCCGGTGTTGCTGGACACGGTGAACGAAAAGCCTTACCGCGAGGCCGCCATGCTGCACAACGACCCGATCGACGTCATTCCCTACCAGGACCGCAGCCTCGGCCTGGCCACGCTGCCGGACGAGGCACTGGCTCGGTTGGCCGAGCTGACCAACCCGGCGACGGGTAGGGCTCGGTTGGCCAGCGTGGAGGTGCGCGCGCTGGGCGGAGCCCTGGACCGCCCTCCGGCCGGCCCCGACTCGGTGCCCAGTCGCGGTCTAGCGTTCCAGCTCTTCGCGTTCGGTGTCGGCGACGGCGACCAGATCCCCGCGCTCCGTGTGGAGCTGGAACGGCTGATCGACGGCATGCGGCCGTGGGCCGATCCGAGGCACCGGCGCATGCTCAACTTCTTGTCGCCCGAGGAGGCTTTGGAACCGCACTCGCTGCGCCAGGTGTACGGCAAGGCGATCTACGACCGCCTTCTGGCGGTCAAACAGAGATACGACCCCGACACGATGTTCCGCATGAACCACACCGTGCGGCCCTGAAGGCCGAGCCCAGGCCCCACATAGCTCATACATTCGCATTTTCTATCGCCGCCATAAATAAAGCTTTTTCGGTGAGCATAACCACACCCGCGTTTCCTCACCGGATAGATAAATACGAGCTGCCGAACGGTTAAGTTATTTGCCATGTCCGATATCACTATCATTCTCGTACACGGTGCCTTCTCCGAATCAACCAATTGGGCCGGCGTCATCCCGCCGTTGCGGGCCGCCGGCCACCGGGTGATCGCCGCGCCGAATCATCTGCGCAGCCTGTCCGGAGACGCCGCCTCGGTGTCCAGCCTGATCGGGACCATCACCGGCCCGGTCGTGCTCGTCGGTCACTCGTACGGCGGCTCGGTCATCACGAACGCGGCGCGAGGCCACGACAACGTGCGCGCGTTGGTCTACATCGCCGCTTTCGCGCCCGTCGAGGGAGAGAGCGTCGGCGACGTCCAGGGCCCCGGGTCGGGCAGCACCCTGGCCGAGACCCTGATCGCGGTGCCCCTGAGCGATGGCACCAGCGACCTCTACATCCGCCCCGAGCTGTTCCATCAGCAGTTCGCCGCCGATCTGCCGGCAGACGAAGCCGATCTGCTGGCGGCCACCCAGCGCCCGGCCCGCGACGTCCTGCTCACCGAGGGCTCCGGCACCCCCGCCTGGGAGTCGCTGCCGACGTGGTTCCTGCTCGCCGGCAAGGACCGGAACATCCCGATCGCGGCTCAGCGGTCCATGGCCGAGCGGGCCGGCGCCAAGAAGGTGGTGGAGATCGAGCACGCTTCGCACGCGGTCACGCTGTCGCATCCGGCCGAGATCACCGAGCTCATCCTCGACGCCGTCGACGCTGTGGCCTGAGGCCGCAGCAGGATTCGGCTTCCCCGGCCAGAACATTGGCCGGGGTCACCGGCAGCGTGCAGAACGCCGCTCTGGTCGGTGACCGGCGCAAGATCGTCGAGGGCTCGTGCAGAAACTCGCCAACGTCTGACCGCCCTACTCAGTCGAGGAGAAGCTCGGTCTCGCCGCGGCCACCGATGGCGCACGCTGTGCGACCAGACACAACTGCCGTCGGCTGCGAACTCGGCCTCTCCCACGGCGTGAACCACCACATGGGGCTTGTTAACGGCAACGCATGGCGGGTGACCGCATTCGGGGATCCGAAGATCGGAGTGCGGCGAGAGCGGCTGACCTACGACGCGCCGCAAGCCGGCCAGGTTCTGGTACGCGTGCTGACGGCCGGCGCGGGCCTGCCGGACGCCATGATGGCGGCTGGAGCGTACCCGCTTGTCGGCGATCCGCCCTTCGGTCTCGGCGAGGAGGTCGCGGGTGAGGTCGTCGAGGTCGCGGACGGGTCGAAGTTCTCCGTCGGAGACCGCATCATGGGGATCACGGCGTTCCTGGCCGGGTGGGGCGGCTACGCCGACTACACGTACGTGGTGGAGCAGTCAGCCGTGGTGATCCCGGAGGCGCTGTCCGACGAGCAGGCCGGCGGTTTCCCCATCGCCTACCGGACAGCGTTCGCCGGACTCGTCGAGCGTTCGAACGTGCAAGCCGGCGAGACCCTGGTGGTCCTTGGTGGCGGGGGCAGCTCCGGCCTGGCCGCCATCCAGATGGGCAAGGCGTACGGAGCTCGGGTGATTGCCGTGGCCGGCAGTGCGGAGAAGCTGTCCCTCGCATCGGCCGCCGGCGCCGACGCCGTCATCAACTACCGGTCGGTGGATCTTGCTGAGGAGCTGCTGGCCCGTACGGACGGTCGTGGGGTTGACTTGATCTTCGACGTGGTCGGCGGTTCGACTGCTGCCGCCGCCGTCAAGGCGCTGGGCCGCGACGGCCGGATCGCGATGGTGGGTCTGGCCAGCGGCGCCCCCGTCGTTCTCGATTCGCTAGACATGATCTTGCGGAATTACACGGCCGTCGGGGTGCTCGCCGTCGCGACGCCGGAAGCGGACGCGATCGCGTGGGCCCGGCTGGTGGAACTGGTAGAGGCTGGGTACCTGTCCACCCAGGTCGGCCGCGTCTGGTCTCTCGACGACGTACCAGCGATGATCACGCAGCAGACCGCGCCGGTCCCCGGAAAGTCAGTCGTCAGGGTCGCCGCCCCGAGCATCCCGATCCAACCCTGATCGACGAGGCGAGTCGTTCCAGAACCGTATCGCCGGCCATTCAGTTGCGCCCTTGGTGGAGGGCGCCTCACCAGACAAAGCGAGAGCGCCGCTCCGTAATATGCGAGCAGTCACGTCAATGGGCTGCCTCACGACATGAGAGTGACCGTGTCGATGTCGATGCTGCGCGAGCCGGTGAAGACGATATACAGAGCTCCGGACCCGGAACTTGCCAGTTTCGCCGTGACTTGGCCAAAAGTGTTGGCACTGGCGGTTCGCGGGAGATTGACGGTTCCCAGGAGACGCCCGGACGCTGATCCGGCCCGGACCTGCACCCCTGCGTCTCCTTCGCCCGCGGAGTAGCGCAGGCGAATCGCCCGGACTCCGTCCAGTGGGTGATGACGATAGCCGGCCCAGCCGACCGCCTCGGTGGGACCGACTGCCGTTCCGCCTCGGGCCTTCGTGTGAGACGTGTTCCGGGTGCCCTGGTGGGACGTGTAAGACTCCGCCTCGAAGGTGAGGTCGGCTGGCCTGGCCGCTGAACTGGGAGTGGGTCTTGCGGTGGGGGTTACCGGAGTTGTTGTCTTGTGAAATGGTCCCAGGCCGTACAGGGCGAGTATTCCGGTCACCATGGCCCCCAAGAAGAGAACGAATAAGAAGTCGCCGCCGGTAGGCGTTGCCCGGCCGGGTGCGCGCTCCGTACGCGGCCGGACTCCCGTCACCGGGCGGGGATTCTCGGTACGCTCCTCGGCACAGATCTTCGTCGCGGTCAGCCGAGGCGTCGGATGCGGTGCGGTTTTCGCAACCACCACGGCGGGGGGAACCGGCGCCGGCGCCGGACTCGCACGCACGTTGTCTTCGCCAGCCGGAACCCGGACAGCGTCCGAAGCCGGCCCGGCACCAGGATCATCGGGGAGCGGTCCCGCCAGGCCGTCCGCGGGAACCGCCTTCAATCGTTCGAGCCAGACCGAATACTTCTCGACCTGGTCGGCCGACGACTCCGCGTCGATCCCGTCCGTCCAGCGGTGTGCGTTCTTCCGGACCCACCACGTGGTGCGTTTACTCGAGCGGGTCACGAGACCGGGGTGCCACACGGGAACGGCGTGAGGCTACCGCGCATGCGGGTATCAGAGCCGAGTCTCATGCCGAGTTGCCTTTGCTGACGGGTGCCGGGGCGTCATCGGGGGTTTACGCCCACGGTGAGCTCACGTTCCGCGACGTGACAGAGACCACGTGCGGCTCGAGCTACCCGTCATCGCGTGTCGCTTTTTCACCATCGCCGGTCATCCGCATACCTGGGAAGCACCCTGTCCTGCTTCTAACTTTGCGGTGGCACCACATGATGTCCACGCCTACCGACGGAAAGGGGCGACAGCAATGACGCGTCGTGCTCTGCTGACCTACGCCTTCGATGCCTACTGCGGCTGGTGTTACGGCTTCGGGCCGGCCCTGCATACCTTCGCGATCGCCAACGCCGATCGCATCGAGTTGCGAGTCAGGTCCGGTGGTTTGTTCACCGGCCCGCGCGCGCTGCCGATCGCCGCCTACACGCACATTCCCGACGCCAATGCCAGTATCACCCGGTTGACCGGGGTCACTTTCGGCGACGCCTACAACCATTTGGTCGACGAAGGCCACACGGTGATGGACTCCACCGACGCCGCCGTCGGACTCGTCGCGCTGCGCCGTCAGGACCCGGCCCGCACATTGCACGCCGCCGAGGCGATGCAGCGGGCGTGGTACCTCGACGGGCGCAGCCTGTCCGACGCCCGGGTCTACCGCGACCTCGCCGGCGACCTCGGATATGACCCCGACGCCGTCACCGCCGCCCTGGCTGAGCCCGGCACCCTCACCGAGGCCCGCGCCGACTTTCAGCAGGTGCGCCGGCTCGGTGTGCCGGAATATCCGACATTGCTGCTGCACACCAGCAACGGCAGCCACCGTCTGGGTGGTCCACTCTCGACCGCCGACACGCTCACCCGTGCCCTCGACGAGCACTTCGCCGCCGTCGACGCCTGACGTGGCCGACCCCCATCGGAGGATGGCTCGGGTACTCCACTGCCGTGTTCCGGGCCGCCCCGGAGCGACCGGCTCGCGGATCGTCCAGAAACCATCGACCGCAGCCATCAGGTGACCGCCGTGGTCCGCGGCTCTGCGGGGCCGCCCACCGCGCCACCGTCAACCCGGCTGCTTTCCTGGCACGATCGTGGCATGGCACCAGGTCTTGGAGGACACCCTTGACGATTTCGACCGAGTCGCGCCGCGGCGAGATGGCCGACTTCCTGCGCCGCCGCCGGGATGCCCTGTCGCCCGGCGACGTCGGCATCGCCGTCCGCGACCGGCGGCGGACCCCCGGGCTACGCCGGGACGAGGTCGCCGCGCGGGCGCACATGTCGGCGATCTACTACGAGCGGCTTGAGCGCGGCCGTGGCCCGGTGCCCTCGGCTGCTGCCCTGGGCGGACTCGCCCGCGCGCTGTGCCTGACCGTCGACGAGTGTGACTACCTTTACCGGCTGGCCGGTCAGGTGGCACCCGCCCTGCCCGAGCCGGCCGGGTTCATCGACGCGGGCCTGGAGTCCGCGATGGCCGCCGTCTCCCCCACGATCCCAGCCATGATCACTGACGAGCTCGGCACTGTCGTGGCGCAGAACTCGATGACCACAGCCCTGTTCGGCCCGATCGCCGGTCGCGACATCGACACTGCCAACATCGTGTGGCGCTGGTTCACCGACCTGCCGTGGCGGCACTGGCTGGAAGAAACCGACCAGCACGAGCTGACCAGCCGGTCCTACGTCGCCGATCTGCGCGCGGTGCTGGCCCGGCGCGCCGAGGATCCCGCCGCCCTCGCTTTCGTGGCCGCCTTGCACGCGGCCAGCGAGGAGTTCACCGGGATGTGGCGCGAGCATGCGGTGTCCGCGCTGCACTGCTCACGCAAGAGGATCGACTACGAGCGTGTCGGCCGGCTCGAGCTCGACTGCGCGGTGATGCTCAGCCCGTACTCCAGCCAGCGGCTGCTCCTGTTGCAACCGGTCCCCGAAACCGGCACCGACGAACGCCTGGTCCGGTTACACGACCTGCGGTCCGCCTGACTCATACCATTTGTACGTGGTTACCGCTCCGAGCCGCTCGTAGCTTTGGGGCCGTGACTCAGACACTTCCGAAAATCGGCATCATCCTCGGGAGCACCCGGCCCGGCCGCAACGGCGAGCCGGTCGCCAGGTGGGTGCTCGACCGGGCCGCCCAGCGCGACGACGCCGAGTTCGACCTGATCGACCTGCTCGATTATCAGCTTCCCCACCTCGACGAGGCGCTGCCGCCGGTCACCGGGCAGTACGCCAACGCCCACACCAAGGCCTGGTCGGAGCGGATCGCCCGCTACGACGGCTTCGTCTTCGTCACCCCGGAGTACAACCACAGCACTTCGGGGGTGCTCAAGAACGCGATCGACTTCCTTCACAGCGAGTGGAACAACAAAGCTGCCGGCTTCGTCAGCTACGGGGCCCAGGGCGGTGTACGTGCGGTCGAGCACCTGCGGCTGGTGATGGGCGAACTCCAGGTCGCTGACGTGCGCACCCAGGTCAGCTTCGGCCTCTACGCCGACTTCGTGGACTACACGACCTTCCAGCCGGGCGAGCAGCACGAGCCCGTCCTGACCATGATGCTCGACCAGGTTGTCGCGTGGTCCCGAGCCTTGCGGACCGTACGCCTCTCCGTCTGACGAGCCACGCGTCTCTTCCTCTGACCGGTCGACCGGGGTCGGGTGGAGGCCCGACCCCGGTCGACCAGAATTCCGGTATCGAGCGGCTCGCTCTACTCCGGTCAAGGGCGCGATCAGACCACGCTGGTCTTGTGCACGTAGTCGACCAGACGAGTTAGCGCGTCGGGATCGGTACCGGGCAGTACGCCGTGACCCAGGTTGAAGATATGGCCCCGGGCAGCGCGGCCCTCGGCGAGGACCCGGGTCGCCTCGCCCTCGATCACCGCAGGGGGCGCGAACATGACGGCGGGATCGAGATTTCCCTGCACGGAGTGGCCGCGGCCGATTCGCTCGGCTGCCTCGTCGAGTGGGGTGCGCCAGTCGACTCCGACTACCTCGGCACCGGCCTCACCCATCGCCGTCATCAGCACGCCGGCGCCAACGCCGTAGTGGATGCGGGGCACGCCGGACGCGGCCAGTCCGCCCAGCACGGCCGAGGAGTGCGGCAGCACATAGCGCCGGTAGTCGGCCTCGGACAGGGCGCCGGCCCAGGAGTCGAACAGCTGCACGGCACTGACTCCGCCGTCCACCTGAGCGCGAAGGAACTCCAGGGCGATGTCGGCCAGTCGGCCCATCAGGGCGTGCCACAACTGGGGATTGCCGTACATCATCGTCTTGGTCTTCACGAAGTTCCGTGACGGCCCGCCCTCGATGAGGTAGGTGGCCAGCGTGAACGGCGCTCCGGCGAAGCCGATCAGCGGGGTTGCGCCCAGTTCGGCGACGAGCATCCGCACCGAGTCGGTGACGAAGCTGACGTCGCCGGCTGTGATGGGTCGCAACCGTCGCAGGTCGGATTCCTCGCGGATCGGCTCGGCCACCACCGGACCGGTGTCAGGGACAAGGTCCACGTTGATACCGGCCGGCATCAACGGTACGACGATGTCGCTGAAGAGGATTGCCGCGTCCACCGCGTGCCGGCGTACAGGCTGCAAGGTTATTTCGGTGACCACATCCGGCCGCCGGCACGATTCCAGCATGTTCAGGCCCCGTCGGGCCTGGTGGTACTCCGGCAGGGACCGACCGGCCTGGCGCATGAACCAGATAGGTGTGTAGGGCACCGGAAGCCCTTGGCACGCCTTGATGAAGACGGAATCGGCGGGCGTCATGCGCTCCTCCTCGAAGTTTCGGTGTTGCGCCTCGCGTGGCTGTCCATGAGCAACGCGATCGCCTCGGTCAGCTTGTGGGCGAAGGAGAGGCTCAACCATTCGTCCGGGGCGTGGACGTTGGAATCGGAACGGACAGCGCCGGTCACGACGAACTGCGCTTCCGGGTATCGGTTTCCCAGCATCTCCAGGAAGGGGATGCCGCCACCGAGACCAATGGCGGCTGAGGGACCGTCGAAGACCTCTTGTTCAGCTGTTTCGAGCGCGGCGGTCAGCCAGGACGCCGTCGGCCGGGCGTTCCAGCCGTTGATCAGCATCACGTCGGTGACGTCGACCTTCGCGCTATAGGGCACATCGGTCGTCAGCACGTCGATCAGCGCGCGGGCCGCGTGGTCCGCCTTCACCGTCGGCGGGAGACGGAAACTCAGCCGCACCGAGGTCGCTTGCCGTACCACCGGGACCGCCGCTGCCGGCTCGGGCAGTCCGGCGGCGGCGGTGACGGTGAGCGAGGGCCTCCACGTGTTGTTGAGAATCAGTTCCACCGCCTCGTCGGACATTTGCCGGGTGCCGGCGGTAAGCGGATATCGGGGCTGCTGCCGATCGGGAAGGCCGGTCAGCGCGGCCACCTCGGCCCGCCGGTGGCCGGGAATCGGCGCGTTCATCTCGGGCAGCCGAATCTCGCCGGTCGTCGCGTCCTCCAGCCGCTCGAGGAGCTGACGCACGATCCGGAAGGAATCGGGCACGATGCCGGCGGCCAGACCGGAGTGGACCGGGGTGTCGAGCACCTGAACGGTCAGGGTGGCCGAAACAAGCCCTCGCAAACTCTTCGTCAACCAGAGGCGCTTGTGGTCCTCGCCGCCGGAATCGAGGCAGATCACCAAGGAGACGTCCTTGAGGCGGTTCTGCAAAAGGTCAAGATAGGCGGGCAGGCTGCCGCTGGCCGACTCTTCCTCGGTCTCCAACAGCACGATCGAACGAGCGTGGACACCACCCGCAGCGGCCAGCGCGACGATTGCGCTGATCGCCACGTACGCGGAGTAGCTGTCGTCGACCGAGCCGCGACCGTACAGGCGGTCCCCGTCGAGCACGGGGGTCCACGCGTCACGGCCCGGCGACCACTCGCCCGTCGGCGGTTGCCTGTCCAGATGGCCGTAGAGAAGAACGGTGCCGAGGTCCACTCCCTCGGCGGTCGGCTGTGCCTCGACGACCAGCAGCGGCGGGCGGCCGTCGAGCTCGAGGACCTCGCACCGTACGTTCGGCAGTCCTCGGCCCTCCACCCACCGCTTGACATGCTCAGCTGCCGCGCGCAGATGCCCGTTGTCGGCCCAAGACCTGTCGTACGCAGTCGTTACGGCCGGTATCCGGATGAGCTCGGCGAGGTTCGGTACGGCCTGCTCGTCCCACTCGCGCGTGACAGCGGCGCGTAGTGATTCCGTGTCCATCGCGGACCTCCTCCACTTGTGGTCGCTAAAGGTGTTCGAGGATCAGGTCCGCGGCGGTCTCACCGCTGGTCACACAGGCAGGAATGCCGACACCGTCGAATGCCGCGCCGGCCAAGGCGATCCCCGGCCGCGGGGCCAGCGCGGCCCGAGCCGTGGCGATCCTTGCCAGATGTCCCGGCTCGTATTGCGGTAGGCCTGCGTACCATCGATGGACCCACGAGTCTTGCGGAGCCGGCACCCGTATCCCGATCAGCGCGCCCAAGTCGGCGCGGGCACGATCGGACAAGTAGCCGTCGCCGAGTCGAAGTTTGTCCTCGTCACCGGCTCGGCCGATCGACATCCGTACGAGCGCGGGGCTGTCAGGCCGGGTGGTTCCGGGCCATTTACGGCTGACGAAGGTAGCCGCCTTGATCAAGGTTTTCTCCTCGGCCGGCACAAGGAACCCCGACCGCTCGGGCAGGTCGGTGCCGGCGGGAAGCGCTATGCCGACCAACGCCACGTCGGCATAGCGCAGTGAACCGACCGCCTCCGATGCGTCCCGGTCGACGTCGGCCAACAACCGAGCAGCCTCAGCGGCCGGCACGGACAGGATCACCGCGTCCACCTCGTCGGCCCGCGGATCAGACGACGACCCGACCAGCAGACGCCATCCTCGTACCGTCGGCTGCAGGGACTGCACCGGCGTGCCCAGGTGCAGCCGGGCTCCCGAGGCGGTCAGGGCGGCGGCTACGAGCCGTTGCATACCGCCCCGGACCGCAGCGAAGACAGGCCTGCCCGGCGCTCGCACAGCTGCGGTCTGCACGGCACGCACGGCACCCGCGAGCGTGTGCTCGACCCGCGCCGCTTTCGCCAGCGCCGGGATCGTCACGGCCAGCGACAGTTGGTCGGCGCGGCCAGCGTAGACGCCGCCCAGCAGCGGATCGACCAGGCGATCCACAACCTGGTCGCCGTACCGCGCGCGTACCAGGGCGCCGACTGACACGTCCTGATCCGGCGACAGCAACGGGTGGCCATCATCGTGATCCAGCGACGTGTCCACCGCCGCCACGGCCGTGACCTGTGCCGGGTCAGCCGGGATCCCCATCAGCGTTCCGCCGGGAATGGAGACAAGCTGCCCGCCGAGCGCCAGGGCAGACGGCACCGAGGCCGGATGCATCACGTCGTCGCCCAGACCGACTCGCCGGACCAGCCGGACGGCGGACGACTCTCCTCCGGGACCGCCGTACAGGAACGCGTCGGGTCCGAATTCGACCGCCGTCCTGTCCAGCGCGCCGGTCTGCAGCTTGCCGCCCAGCACGGCACCCCGCTCGTACACGACGATCTCGGTGCCGTCGGGGGTGGTGTCTCGAAGTTTGACCGCCGCGGCCAAACCGGCAATGCCGCCGCCCACGACGGCGATCCGCTTATGCATGTCATCGACGGTGGCAGAGGCGTATCGCATCCGCGGTCAGCGGGGTGGCTGCGTGTGAGCCGCCTCAAGACAAAGAACTATCGATGGTATTAGGCGTACTTCGCGAAATACCGGGGCCCTGTGCCACTACCGCCGGCGTTCGAAGAGCGAGATTCTCGCCTCACTCCGTGAGATTCCAGGCATCGCTGGCGTAACCCCCCTTTGTGCGGCGCCGGACGCGTCGCACTGCAAAGGAGAAGCAGACATGGCCATCGACGAACTGGACTTCCAAACCAGTATCTTCGACAAGGAATTCATCACCCTCGCGGGCACCCGTGAAAGCATCGTGCGTGGCGGCCGGGACCTGTTCGGCCGCCTGCCCCGCGCGTTCGAGGGCATCAACCAGATCGCGGTGATCGGCTGGGGCCCGCAAGGGTCCGCGCAGGCCCAGAACCTGCGTGACTCGCTCGCCGGACACCTCAAAGTCGTCGTCGGACTACGGAACGGCTCATCATCGTTCGCCACGGCCCGGGCCGCGGGCTTCAGCGAATCCGAGGGCACGCTGGGCGAGATGTACGAGGTCATCGCCGCCTCCGACATGGTGCTGCTGCTCATCTCGGACGCCGCCATGGCCGAGCAGTACGAGCAGATCTTCGCCGCCCTGCGCCCAGGAGCGACTCTTGGGCTGTCGCACGGGTTCCTGCTCGCCCACCTACAGCATCAGGGTGCCCGGTTCCCCGAGAACATCGACGTCATCGCGGTGTGCCCCAAGGGCATGGGGGCCTCGGTGCGCGCCCTGTACCTGCAGGGTCAGGAAACCAACGGCGCCGGCATCAACGCCAGCTTCGCCGTTGAACAGGACCGCAGCGGCCAGGCGGTCGACCGGGCGCTGGGCTGGTCGGTCGCGCTCGGCGCGCCGTACACCTTCCAGACCACCCTGCGCTCGGAGTACCTCTCGGACCTGACCGGGGAACGGGCGATCCTGCTCGGCGGCGTGCACGGCATCGTCGAGAGCCTGTACCGACGTTTCCGTGAAAGCGGCATGAGCGAGACCGACGCGTACCGCAACTCAGTCGACTGCGTGACCGGTCCGGTCTCGCGGACGGTGTCCAAGGAGGGCCTCATCGGGCTCTACGAACGGCTCAGCGCCCAGGACCGGGAGATCTTCGGGCAGGCGTACGCGGCCGCCTACCCGGTCGGGCTGGAGCTCACGCATGAGATCTACGACGAGGTCGCGTCCGGTAATGAGATCCGCAGCGTCATCCTCGCCGGGGATCGGCTCGGCCGTTTCCCGATGGGAAAGATCGACCAGGCCGACATGTGGCGTGCGGGCGAGGTCGCGCGCCGCGACCGCGACGACGACGCGCTGCCCCTGAACGCCTTCACGGCGGGCACCTTCTGCGGCGTGATGATGGCGCAGATCGACACCTTCATCGAGAAGGGCCACCCCTACTCGGAGATCGCCAACGAGTCGGTCATCGAGGCGACCGACTCACTCAACCCGTACATGCACGCCCGTGGGGTCGCCTACATGGTCGACAACTGCTCTACGACAGCCCGCCTCGGCTCGCGCAAATGGGCGCCGCGCTTCGACTATCTGCTCACCCAGACGGCCTACCCCGCAGTCGACCACGGAACCCGTGAACTCGACACCACGCTGGTCAAGGCGTTCATCGAGCACCCGATCCACGCGGTGCTGCAGACGTGCGCCCAGATGCGCCCGTCGGTCGACATCTTCGTCCAGTGACCGTGTCCTTCGACGTAAGGATGCTCAATCTGCTCCTCGACAGCTACCTGAAGCTGACCGGCAAGGAACTCGTCCCCGCCGGCCGGCGCGGGCCGGCGGCGGCGAAGTGGCTGTACGAGGCCCCGCTCGGGGTGCTGATGCACGACACATCGCCCGACCCACTGTTCATCTACGCCAACCGCACGGCCCTTCGCCTCTTCGGCTACGGCCGTGACGAATTCATCGGACTGCCGTCACGGCTGTCCGCGGGAGAACAGGACCGCGAAACACGGGACCGGCTGATGGCCTCCGTGCTGCGGGACGGATACACCGACGGCTACAGCGGACCGCGGATCCGCAAGGACGGCACGCAATTCCAGATCGAGGTGTCCTCGATCTGGAATGTCCTCGACCCCGACGCCGCCATCGTCGGTCAGGCAGCCATGATCAGACGCTGGCGAAGCCAGTGAGGCACGGCGGCGGCCCGCCGGCGACGACCACGGACCGCCGCCCCCAAGGGACCGAATGAAATCGCGCGACCGTCGTTTCCTCCACCGGCGGTCAGGTGTGCAGCGGCGTACGACGGGGAATCACCTTGCGGTGACCGTACCCGCGCATTGTCCGGCGTCCCCGCCCCACAACGTCAGACTCTGTTAGCGTCAGCGGGTTCGCAGGGCGTCGGCGAGCAGGCCGAGCATGCGACTGGTGCGCTGTGGGTCGTGCCCGGCTGTCAGGAAGATGCCGTGCAGCATGCCGGCGGCGTCCTCCGGGTCGACGTCGCCGCGAAGGGTGCCGGCCCGCGCCCCGCTGTCGAGAATGGCGCGGAACGCGCCAGTGACTCGCTCGCGGGTCTGCGGACCGATCCGGCCGGCGGCGAAACTGCTGCGCAGGGTGTCCATCATGCCCCGTTTGGTGGCCAGGAAGGCGGCGTACCGCTCGAGCCAGGCGAGGAGCGCGTCGTCGGGCGGCAACTGGCCGAGCAGGGTCGCCGCACTCGTGGCGACGTCCTCGAGCTCGGCGGCGTAGACCGCCTCGACCAGCGCCTCACGGGTCGGGAAGTGCCGGTAGAGCGTGCCCACCCCGACCCCGGCGTCGCGGGCGACGGCCACCATCGCCAAGGATTCGCCGCCGTCGGCGAGCGCCGCGCGGGCGGCGGCGAGCACCTTGTCCCGGTTGCGCAGGGCGTCGGCGCGCCCCTTGGCCGGCCCGGAGGCCGAAGTGGGATCTGTCAAAGCGGAAAGCCTTCCGTTTCGTGCTAGCGTGCGTAAGCGGAAGCCCTTCCGCTTCCCCATTCTCGCACGAGAGCAGGTCCGCATGCCCTTCACCTTCGCCGGCCGTCACGTCGCCCGCATCGGCTACGGCGCGATGCAGTTGTCCCGCCTGCGCGACGACCGCGCCGCCGCGATCGCGCTGCTGCGCCGCGCCGTGGAACTCGGCGTCGACCACATCGACACCGCGCAGTTCTACGGCTTCGGCTTCGTCAACGACCTGCTGCGCGAGGCGGTGCACCCCGCCGACGGCGTGCTGATCGTCAGCAAGGTCGGCGCCGCGCCCGATCCGGGCGGGCAGCGCCCGCTGCGGTTCGCGCAGCGGCCGGAGGAACTGCGGGCCGCAGTCGAGGACAACCTGGCCACGCTGGGCCTGGAGCAGATCCCGGTGGTGAACCTGCGTCGCGCCGACGCCGGCCCGATCGGGCTGGAACTCCCCGACGACCAGGTCGTGGACCTCGACGACCAACTCGCCGAAATGGCCGCCCTGCGCGATGAGGGCAAGATCGGCGCGATCGGCCTGAGCAGCGTCTCGCTGGAGGTACTCCGCCGCGCACTGCCGGCCGGCATCGCCTGCGTACAGAACGCTCACAGCCTGGTCGACCGCAGCGCCGAGGAGATGCTGGAGCTCTGCCTGGCCGAAGAGATCGCCTGGGTGCCGTACTTCCCGCTGGGTAGCGCCGCGCCCCACCTGCCGAAAGTGACCGACGCCCCGGCGGTGATCGCCGCCGCCGCGACCTCCGGATTCACGCCCGCACAGATCGGTCTCGCCTGGCTGTTGCACCGCGCCCCGAACGTGCTGCTCATCCCGGGCACCGCCACCATGGCCCATCTGGAGGCGAACATGGCCGCGGGCGACGTCCCGCTCGACGTCACCGCGTCCGTCAGCTGAGGATGCCTACCCACGCTCCTCACGGGCAAATTCCACCGGCTTCACGAAGCGGGCAGGATCGTGCCGCGAGGCGTGGTTCATGGCTCGCGGTTGCGGAAGGTCTGCCGGTAGTCGCGGGGCGGCACGCCTCGACGCTGGACGAACTGATCGCGAAGGGCGGCGGCGTTGGTGTAGCCGACGTGGTGGGCGATGTTCTCGACGGACAGGTCGGTGGTCTCGAGGAGCTCTTCGGCTTGATACAGGCGCTGAGTGGTCAGCCAGGCATGCGGTGACGTCCCGGTAGCCTGCCGGAATCGGCGCAAGAACGTACGGCGGCTGGTCATCGCCAGAGTGGCGAGCTGGTCCACCGAAGGGCGCCGGTGAAGGTTCTGCCGGGCCCAGCTGAGCACCTCGTCGATCCCGTCGTCCCCGCTGCTGGAGGTGGCTGGGGTGTCGAGGTACTGCGCCTGGCCGCCGGCACGATGCGGCGGTGTGACCAGGTCCCGGGCGATGCGGTTGGCGACTGTCGCACCATGGTGTGTCCGCAGCAGGTGAAGGCTCAGGTCGATTCCAGCAGTGGCTCCGGCCCCGGTGGAGACCTGGCCGTGGTCGATGTACAGCGCGTCGCGGCGCACCGTGACCTCGGGGTAGGTGACGGCCATCTCGTCGGCGTACTGCCAGTGGGTGGTCGCGTCCAGTCCGTCGAGGAGGCCGGCGGCGGCCAGCAGGAACGACCCGACACAGTGGCCGGCCACGATCGCTCCGCGTCGGTGGGCGGCCCGCAGCGCCTCCAGCAGGTCGTCGTCGTGGTCCTGGCGGAACCCGGTGCCGGGTAACACCATGATCAGCTCGGCGCTGGGAAATGCGTCCAAGCCGTGCTCGATCTGCAAAGGCACGCCGCTGTCGGTACGCAGGATGCCAGGGCGGCGAGCGCAGATCGTCAGGTCGAAGATCGGAAGACCGGGACGGAGATCGAAGACCCCGTTCGCGGCGAAGATTCCGGTTGTCACGCCGAGGCCCAAGGCGGTTACGCCGGGTGGGGCGTAGGCGACGACGCGGTTGAAGACATTCATCGTCGTATATTGGCACGAAATCCGTGATCGATGGCATTCGGGCCACTTTTCTTCCCATCGAGCGAGCGTCAGGCTCGGTATCGCCCTTGCTGATGGCACGGGCACCACGAGTCCACAGCCAATTCTGGGAGCGCACATGGCAATGCGAAAAATAGTTCACGTTCTCACCGCGGCGGCGGTGACCCTGGCCGCTCTGGTGATCACGGCCGACCCGGCTCGGGCCGACGTGATCGTGCCGCCGCGCCAGAGCGGGCACATCTGTTCCAACTACTCGAGCATCACCAGTCAGATCAAGTGGCAGACCTGCGCCTGGGCCGACAACAACGAGTTGTACTTCACGGTCAACTTCGCCAACAACTCATCTATGGGCCTGTTCGTGGACCGTATCGATTTGGGTTACGTGGCGAACGGAGCAGTGACGAGCGTATGCCACACCTTCACCAATTTCTACGCTCCATCGGGCCGGACGTCGCAGACTGACACGGCCGTCTGCGCCTTCCCCCGCACCCGGGCGTACGCCACCCAAGCGCAGGCCCGGGTTGTCGAGACCTACTTCGGCTCGTACAACGTCTTCCAGCGCAGCGACTCGCTGCAAGCGCAGTACTGAAGGCTCGGTGCCGAGCACCCTGGAACTCGGCATTCACGGTGGGCAGATTCGGGTGGTCCGCTTCGTGGCGCCCCGGACAAGCTCCGGCACCTAGGTCCGGTGGCGGATGCCTGGAAAGACTTGCTCGAGTTCAGGAAGACCCGCCGGCGAGCGACCTGATCCGGCACTGGTCGACGATCCGGAAAGGAGCGTCTCGCATCGAGGCGCTAGCGCACCTACCAGCAAATACTGAAGGGACGTTAATGCGAAATTTGCGGACAGTGGCATCGTTAATCTTGATCGCAACCGCGGTTTTCGGACTGAACGTGGTGACCTCCGGCCCGGCGGCAGCGGCGTCAGGCACCTGGCGATCTTATGAAAACGATAACAATCCCATCAAATACAGCCCACATTTCTGGGATTGTGCCGCAACAAAGGAGATCGCGAACGATATTTTCGCGCAGCTCTGCGTCGTCAAGCGCGACTCGTCGCCGCACGCCGGGACGGCGGCGGTGATCGTACGCAACAATCGGTCCACCTTGTACAGTGCGGAAGCTCGGGGTGATCTGGTGGCTTTCGCTGACAAGTCTCACTTGGGTTACTGGACTTGCTCGCGCTCCGGCGTCGGACCGGGCACTTGGTCGGTGTGCTGGGGCCAGTGGGTGGTGACAAGTCGATTCGTGGAAGCGAACGCGGGTGGAGTAAATGGCGTTGCCCTTCCGCACCGAGAGGTCGGCGTTTAGTGCCGTGACCACGCGGGTGCCGTCAGCAGAGGCGAAAGCCTCTTGCTGGCGGCACCGTGCCTCAGCTGCCGTCGGCCGTGAGCACACCGACCGGATCAGGGCGGTCGGATCAGGGCGGTCGAAGGCTGCAGCGGCATCGGCCGGCATGTTGCCCCGCGTCGGGTCACCCCGCGGTGAGACTGTCCTGGACGTGCCCTCGAAGCCGTCCGCCCGGCGTGGGTGTTCTCCACGGGCCAAGGGCGGTGCTCGCGCTGGGTTGTGACACGGCCATGCCGTACGGCCATGCCCATCCGAAGTCCAGTGCGTTCTTGGTGCTGGCGGCGTTCGAGCCGTAGGTGCGAGACATCGACAGGGTGCCGCCGTGGTCGTAGACGGTCACGTCCGTTGCGGGTTCGACCAGCGCGCCGGTATCGGTTTGCACGGGGTCGCCGTGACAGGCGTTGCACGGCGCAGCTTCCGACGGGTTGCTTCCGCCAATCGTCTCGCCTGGCAGGCTAGGCCCGCCTGGGGCGACCGGGATCTTCGCCTTGAGGATTTTCCGTAGTGAGGATCCGTCTGCTGCGAACAGGTACTTTCCGTCGGAGGCCAACCCGGTGATCGCCGTGAAGCTGGCATCGCCATAGAGACCGTCGACGTGTCCAACCAAGCCGGACCCTGCGATGAGCGCGGTGGTGCCGTAGTTCTTGCTGATTCGGGTGATGGTGGTGGCGGTGTAGGGCGACGTATTGCTGGCGTAAGCGGCGTAGAGGAAGTCGCCGACCGAGACCAGGGCCTGAACGGCGGTGTAGGGCAGGGTGGCGGTGATTTGGGTGGTGGCGCCGGTGGCCGGGTCGATGCGGTAGAGGCTGCCGAGGCCGTCCGGCTGGTAGACGTAGCTGCCGTCGGCGGCGATGTTGCGGGCGCCGCCGTAGAGCCGGGCATTGGTCGGCACCGAGGTGAAGCGGTTGCCGCTGACCAGGTCGTAACGCCAAAGGTTACTGCTGCCGGCGATGTAGAGCCACCGGCCCGACACGGTGCCGAAGCCGAGGTGGTCGTATCGGCCGGGTGAGCTAGCCAGGGTGGTGGTGGCGCCGGTGTCCGGGTCGGCGCGGCGACTGAGGTCGCCGCGGTCGGCGCCAGCACGCTGCGCGCCTACCGGGCCCGCGACGAGAACGAGGTGCCGCTAGTCCGGGGTGGGGTGCATGACCTCGTACGGGAAATGCAGCTGGACCGAGGTGCGGCCGGGGACCGATTCGGTGATCACGACATCGGCGAGCTGCCGGGCCAGCCACAGCCCACGGCCGCCGGGAGCGGCGCCGGTCATTTGGGGGCGGCGGTAGCCGGCCGTGGCCGCAATGGGGCGGCCTGCGGTGTCGTCGCACTGCACGATGAGGGTGTCGTGGCCGTTCCAGGCGCGTACACGTACCGGCGTAGTGCCGTGACGCAGGCCGTTGGCGGCCACTTCGACGGCGGCCACGACCACGTCATCGGCCGGTTCTTCGGCGAAATGGTGTTTGCCGGCCCAGGGGCGCAGCACCGTGCGTAACCGGCTCAGATCGGCCACGTCGGTCAAGACGAGTTCGTGGTCGACGTCGGCCGGAGCGGGCTGCAGCGGCAGGTTGTGCCGTTGGGTCAGGTAGCGCTCGGCGCCCAGGTAGAGCGGGGACGGAAGGCGGCCGGCGGGGGTGAGAAGGTAGCGGTGGGTGGCGCGGACGCCGTCGAGGACAGCGGCCGGATGATGCCGCCGGTTCCAGATACATGTGACCGCCCCGTCGTAGGGGGCGTAGCTGTCGTTGCAGACCGCCTCGTAGGCCAGGTAGGCGGCCGTACGGTCGGCGTGCAGCCCGGCGTCCACGCCGGTGTCCAGGTCCGGCTCGGCGATCACGTGCATGCGGCGGCCGGCGGTGTGCTGCTCGGCCAGGTAGTGGCGGAAGTTTTCGTAGGCGAATCCGAGGCGCTGGTAGAAGGCCGATGGGTCGCCCCAGCGCAGTACGCCGTCGACGTCGCCGATGTGCTCGGCCAGCGCCGTGCGGGTGTCTTCACCGACCACGAGCAGAATCTCGTCGTAGCGGCCCGCCGAGCGGCGCAGCTCGGATGCGAGCACGGTGAGCAGCTCGTCGCCGGAGTCAGTGATCAGCGCTGTGTGCACCATACCGTGGCCGCGCTCCGGCGCGGCGGCTCGGCCGCTGAGCCGGGCTATCGTGACGCACCGGGAGCGGTGTCGTGGTCGTCGCGGTCCAGCTGCGTTTGGAACGGGTGCCGCAGGCGCTGCATCGTCTCCACGCTGCGGTCGACCTGCGGGCAGCTCGGCGCCGGGGCGGCACACGGTTCGAGCGAAAAGGCCGGCATGGTAGCGGGCACGAGATCTCCTATGGGGCCGAAAAGGGGTGAACCATTCCAATGGGTACCCCGACTGTGTGACCTCAACCCGCAGGGGCCTCACCTTTCGTATCCGCTCCCCAGGGCGGCGCCGCATGCACACCGGTTGACATGCCTTCTCAGGGGTACGTACCTCGTGCAGCACTCGAGTACGACGACGTGGAGGTATTGCCATGGCTTTCGACGACAAGGTCGACAACAAGGCCGAGGAGCTCGGCGGCAAGGCCAAAGAAGGCATCGGCAAGGCCACCGACGACAAGAGCCTCGAGGCGGAGGGTAAGGCCGACCAGGGCGGCTCGAAGCTGAAGCAGGCCGGCGAGAACATCAAGGACGCCTTCAAGTCCTGAGCTCAAGCCTCATGGGAGCAGGCCGCGACGCAATGTCGCGGCCTGCTCCCATGTTGTCATCAGGTGATCTGATCCGCCGGCTGTGACGTTCACACCAGCGGACCCGATTCCGGGTTGCCTCAAGGCACCATCGGTGGGTTCACCTGAGGCGAGGGAGAGTTCATGAGCGGTGTCGAGGTGCTGGCCGGAACGGCCCCGGTCCCGGGCACGGCTCCACCGGTGGCATGCGCGCCGTCATCCTCGCCTCGCTGGCCCTGGGCTCCTACCGCAACGCCCGCCGGGCCGGCCTCACCCTCGTCGACACCTACCACCACATCGACCAGGCGGTCCGTGGCCACGACCGCGCCGGCTTAATCACCGCCGTGCTCGCCGAGATCGATCAGCGGACCGGGCTGCTGCGAGTCATCTCGGCCGGTCATCCCAGCCGGATCGTGCTGCGCGCCGGCCAAGTCGTCAAGGTTCTGTCCACGCCCACCGCCCTGCCGGTCGCCTTGGGCGACAAACGGCCACCTGTCGTGGTGGAGGAAGCCCTGGAAGGGTCTGGCGTGCCGGCCGTGCCCGGTGACGGGGACCAGGCCGGGGCTGTGCGCGACGATGTCCACGCCCCGGGGCAGGCGTCTCGTCCACTCGTGCACGAGGTACATCGCCGCGAGCCTGCTCGTCGCGTACGCGGTGTAGCCCGCGGCGACGGTTGCCGGCGAGGGGAAGGCGCCGGGCCGGGCCAGGACGTTCGGGTCGGCCCAGCGTGGCGCCAGGGTCAGTCCGTACGTGTGCCGCAGATCCCCGAAGTGTGTTCCGCTGTTCGTGATCACGATCCGGGCCGGACCGACGAGCCGGGATTCGAGTGCCCGTAGCAGCAGGTGGTTGGCGAGCACGTTCACGGCGAACGTCGTCTCGAGGCCGTCCGGCGTGGTGTGCAGGGCATCGGTGAACTGGACGCCCGCGTTGCCGACGAACCCTCGCAGCGGCGGCAGGTCTCCCCCGTCGAGCAGAGCGCCCACGGCTCGGCCGGCCGACTCGACACTGTCGATGCTCGCCAATTCGGTGTTCACAACCGTGACCCGGTCATCGGCCCGCAGCTCACGCACCGCCTCGGCGGTGGTGGTCTCACGTGCGAGGACGACGAGCCGGAGCTTCGGGTCGTCCTGCAGCAGGGCGGCGGCGGCGAAGCGTCCAATCCCTCGCGTTGCGCCCGTCATGACGAGCGTGTGCATATTGTTCTCCGTTCCGGCGTCTGGTGCCCTTTCTCGTGCCGACGACGCTAGAGAGATCGCTGAGAGAAAACAGTGGACACTCGGCTGTCCCTCGCAGGAGGGACAGGAGCCGGCCATCCTTGAAACTGCGGCAGGACCCGGTTTTTGTCCCCCGAGCGAGCTACGCGTAGGTGTCCACCATGCGGTGACGATTTCCGGGCCGTTGATCCATAGCGTTCCTTCCAGCGCGGCGCCCGGGCCGCGGGCCTGGTGGAGGAGTCGTCATGCGTTTCGTGAAGCAGTTCTTGGCCGTGCTGGCCGTCATGGTGGTGGGCGGTCAGGCGACCGCCGCGGTGCAGGACAACCCGTGGCTGACCCT
This sequence comes from Actinoplanes sp. NPDC049598, assembly GCF_040675435.1. Lineage (NCBI taxonomy): Bacteria > Bacillati > Actinomycetota > Actinomycetes > Micromonosporales > Micromonosporaceae > Actinoplanes > Actinoplanes sp. NPDC049598. The sequence goes on from NZ_JBFAOX010000024.1 coordinate 125,899, forward strand.
CGCGGCCGGCCTGCTGTCGGCGGTCCTGGTCATCATCACCTACCGCTGGGTGGTGCGGCGCACCGAGCATCGTGACGTCACCGAGCTGGCCGGCGGCGTTTCCCGCTTCTTCGCGGGGGCGCTGATCGGCTCCGCGATGTTCGCGTCGGTCGCGGTCAACTTGGCCTTCAACGGCGGCCTCCACGTCGGCGGCATCGGCTCGGTGCCGAACACGTTCGGCATCCTCGGGTTCATGGCGGCCGCCGCCGTGACCGAGGAGGTACTGTTCCGGGGGGTGCTGTTCCGGATCGTCGAGGAGCGGCTCGGCACGTACCCGTCGCTGATCCTGACCGGTGTGGCATTCGGCGCGATGCACCTGTTCAACGACGAGGCCACCCTGTGGGGGGCGCTCGCCATCGCCGTCGAGGCCGGGTTCATGCTGGCCGCCTGCTTCGCCGCCTTCCGCAACCTGTGGGTGCCCATCGGCCTGCACTTCGCCTGGAACTTCCTGCTGGCCGGCATCTTCAGCCTCACGTCGTCCGGCAACGGCCTCGGCCGGGGCCTGCTCGACGTCACGATCACCGGTCCGGAGCTGTTCACCGGCGGCGAGTTCGGCCCGGAGGGCGGTGTGGCGGCGGTCGGCGCGGGCACCCTGCTGACCCTCGTCTTCCTCATCGTGGCCCACCGCCGCGGTCACATCGTCCGGCCGGGTGGCCGGAGTGCCGGCGTCACCGCGGTCGCTACGGTTGCCCGATGATCGATGTCGCGCGAGTCGCGGAGCGGTGGCGGAGGCTCCCCGTCCCGGTCCGCGATCTCCCCCTGGCGCTGGCGCTGGCCCTGGTCTCGCTGGCGCCCGAGGTGAACAGCCACGGCACCCAGGTCGGCGATGTGCCCACCCGGCCGCTGGACGCGTTCGCGGTCGCCGTCGTCGCCGTGGAGTGCCTGCCGCTGGCGATCCGCCGCCGCTGGCCGGCCGCCGGCCTGGCGCTGGTGTCGCTCGGGTTCGCCGCCGATCAGCTCCGCGGGTACCACACCCTCGCCGCCACCGCGTTGACCGTCGCCGTGTTCAGCGCGGGCGCCCACCTGGAGCGGTACCGGCGCACCACCGTCGTGCTGGTCACCGTCGGGTACGGGGCGCTGGCCGTGGCGCTCGCCGGGAACGGCGCGTCCGAGAGCCCGGCCGGCTTCGCCACCTTCTACGCGGGGATGGCGGTGCTGTGGTGGTTCGGCTCGCACCTGCGGACCGCCCGCGCCGCCGAGGCGGAACGCCGGTGGGCCGTGGCCGAGGCGAGCCGAGCGGCCGAGCGCACCCGCATCGCCCGGGAGCTGCACGACGTGGTCACTCACCACGTGACGGCGATGGTGGTGCAGGCCGAGGCGGCCCGCTACCTGACCGCCCAGCCGGAACGCCTGGAGCTGACCCTGACCGCGATCACCGGGACCGGCCGCCGGGCCGTCTCCGACCTGCGCAAGTTGCTCGACCTGCTGAACCCGGAGCACGGCGCCGAACCGCTCACCCCGTCCGTCGGGGAGCTGCGCGCCCTGGTGGAGCAGACCCGGCAGGCTGGGCAGCCGGTCGAGTTCACCGAGGACGGCGGTCCCCCGCAGACGTCCGGCAGCACCGAGGTCGCGGTGTACCGGGTCGTGCAGGAGGCGCTGACGAACGCTCTCAAGCACGCGCACGGCAGCCGCACCGCCGTCCACGTGCGCCACGCGCCGGGAGAGACGACGGTTGAGGTGAGCACCGAGGACGCGGGGTCGCGGCTCGCGTCCCCGGGCGGCAGCGGCCGCGGCCTGGCCGGGCTGCGCGAGCGCGTCGGCGTGCTCGGCGGCGAGTTCAGCGCGGGCCGCGGCGCCGACGGCGGGTTCGTCGTGCGGGCCCGCATCCCCGCCGGGAGCCCGTCATGACGGCCTCGATCCGGGTGGTGGTCTGCGACGACCAGGCGCTGATCCGGATGGGTTTCGCGACGATCATCGACGCCCAGTCCGACCTGGAGGTGGTCGGCGAGTGCGGCGACGGCCGCGCCGCCGTCGACCTGGCCGCCCGGGTACGGCCCGACGTCGTCGTGATGGACGTGCGGATGCCAGTGCTCGACGGCATCGAGGCCACCCGGCTGCTCGCGGGCGCCGGCGTCGCCGACCCCGTCAAGGTTCTCGTCGTCACCACGTTCAACCTCGACGAGTACGTGTACGAGGCGCTGCGCGCGGGGGCCAGCGGTTTCCTGCTCAAAGACGCTCCGCCCGCCCAGCTGCTGCACGGCATCCGCACGGTCGCGACCGGTGCCGCCCTCCTGGCGCCCGAGGTCACCCGGCAGCTCGTCGGCCGGTACGCGGCCCGCATCCGGCCCGCCGACGGCGCCACGGTCGACCCGGCGCTGACCCCGCGCGAGCTGGAGGTGCTGCGCCTGATCGCGAACGGCCTGTCCAACGGCGAGATCGCCGCGACCCTCGTGATCAGTCAGGAGACCGTCAAGACGTACGTGTCTCGCATCCTGGCCAAGCTGGGCCTGCGCGACCGCGTGCAGGCGGTCGTCTACGCGTACCGCCAAGGCCTGTGCACCTAGCTCGGCACTTCAGGCCCTGCCGAGCCGGCTCGGCAAGGCCGTACCCGTACGGGCCAGGTCGTGCAGCTCGGTTCGGAACCGGGCCATCCACTGATCGATCTCGGCTCCGGTCCACCACAGCCGCCGGGGCGAGTATGTCCAGACGATTCGGGTCGTGCCGCCGGCGACGGCGCACTCGACGTGGAGCGGCGGCTGCCGCACGCCGGCCCCGGGATCCCGCACGTCGGCGATGGCGGCCGCGCTCAGCGAGAAGAGGCCGCTGCGGCTCCGCGTCGGCATCTCGCCCTGGAAGTTGAACCCCAGCGTCGGAGCCGGGGCCTGGCGGAGGCTCTGTCGCAGGTGCGGATCGTCGTTCAGGTACTTGAGAGCTTGGAAGGACAGACCGGCGGACGGGACACCGGCGAGCCGTTCGCTCACCGCGGTCAGCGTCTCGGCTGGGTCCTGGGACCGGCTGTCGTCGAAAGCGAGCGGGAAGGTGCAGTGCAGATCGCCGACCGTGCGCGAGAGATCGAGGCCGTGCACGGCGGTCTGTCGGCCCGAACCGGAGAGCTCGGCCACGAGACGCCCGCAGCTCCACTGGCGCTGAGCGGTCCGGACCAGCGCCGTGAGCAGGGTGGTGGCGAGCGGTGCGCGACCGGCGCCCGGCCCGGCCATTCCTACGTTGCGGAGCGCACGCGTCTCCTCGGGCGGCAGGCGGTGACTGGCGGAGGCCAGGTCTTCGGTCTGTACGCCGGGAAGCGTCAGCGGGTCGTAGGTGGCCGGTGGTGGGACTGCGAGCTGAGCCCGCCAGAACTCCAGATCCGCCTTGGCGCCCCCGCGGGCGAAGTCGTTCAGCCAGCCGGAGAACACCTCGAAGCGCGCCGATGTCCGGGCCAGCCGCAGGGGCTCGGCCTGTTCGTCCAGCCGGCACAGCTGGTCCAGGTCGTTGAGCAGGATGCCGAGCGTGACCGTGTCCATGACGAGGTGGTTGACCGCGATGAACAGGCGTTGCCTGGGGCCGGTCTCGATCAGGAGGAGACGTATCAGCCGGCCGTGCTCGACGTTGACGCGGCGATGCTGCTCGAGCAGGAGCGACGGGAGCGCGTCGGGCCGGTCCAGCGTGACCGACTCGACGGCGAAACTGCCCTCGACGTCGCCGTAGCGCTGCGCGAATCGGCCGTCGTCCCGGCGGAACCGCAGGCGCAGCGCTTCATGCCGGGCGACCAGCGCTGACGCGGCCCGGCGGAGGCGGTCGGGGGTGAGCGGCCGGTGGACGTCGAGCATGACCGTACGGGTTCCCCCGTCCCAATGCCCCGTCTCCAGGGCGTGCCGCTGGGCGGCGCTGAACGGGACGTCACCGGTGTCCGGCGCCTCGCCCGGCTCGGGAGGCGCCGGCTCGAAGTGCCGTACCAGCGTGACCGCCATCGCCCGCAGGGTCGAGTCGTTGCCGAAACTCGCCGGCGGGAGGCGTGCACCGGTCCGATCCTCGACGCGCTGGGCCAGATCGATCAACCCGAGCGAGTCGAGGCCGACGTCGAGGAGCGGCCGATCCACCGCTACGTCGTTCGGGTCGGCCAGTCGCAGCACCTCCGCGACTTCGGTCTGCAGCAGCCGGAGCACGTAATCCGGCTCGCCGCCCGGGCCCAGCCGGGGCAGCGTCTTTCGCGTCAGCCTGCGTTGTCCCGAGATCACCGACGAACGCAGCGAGCCGGCCGTCCACTGGCGCTTGCATTGTGCGCGCCGCAGCTTTCCGCTGGTCGTCTTCGGGATGGTGTCCGGTCTCAGCAGCAGCACCTCGTGACACTGCACTCCGCAGTGCGAGGTCACCGCGGCCCGGATCGCGGAGGCCGCGCGGTCCAGCGGAATCGGCTTCCTGTTCCGCAGGGCCTTTCTGCGCAGCTCGGCCGCCACCACGACCCGTTCGACGCCGTCGACCCGCACCCCGAAGGCGACCGCGTTACCCGGCCGCAGGATCGGATCGGCCGCCACGACCGCCGCTTCCAGATCCTGCGGATGAATGTTGCGGCCCCCGACGATGATGACGTCCTTGAGGCGGCCGCACAGGAACACCTCGCCGTCGTCGCCGATCACCCCGAGATCGCCGGTACGCAGGAAACGCCGCCCGTCGTCCGGGCCGTTCCCGGTCGTCAGGCGCGCGGCGAAGACGGCCGCGTTCTCCTCCTCCGTCCGTCCCCAGTAACCGCTCGACACGCTGGGACTGGAGATCCACAGCTCACCCACGGCGTAGGGCGGGCACGGCCGCCGGGTCACGGGGTCGACGGCGATCACCGAGACACCCCACTCCGCGTCGGGCACGCCGCTGCCCACGAGGGTCACCGCGGGTGCGCCCGGGGCCGGCGCGACGATCACGCCGTCGCGATCCAGCCGGGCCCGGTCCCCGTGGAGCAGCGTCGGCCTCCGCCCGACCCGGCCGCAGACGAACAGCACGGCCTCGGCCATGCCGTAGACGTTGCCGAACGACGTCGGATCGAAGCCCATCCGGCTGAACGCGGCTTCGAAGCGGTCCATCGTGGCGGCCAGCATCGGCTCACCGCCCTGCAGGGTGGAGCGGACCGACGAGAGGTCGAACGAGTCGCCGTCGCGCAGACCGCGCAACACGTAGTCGTAGCCGAAGTTGGGCCCGGCGATGTGCGTGCCGCGGTAGCGATCGATCGCCTCGAGCCAGAGACGCGGAGAGGTAAGGAAGGTCATCGAGGAGAAGGCGATGCAGCGCGCCCCGGTGTACATCGCGTTGAGGATCCCGCCGGCCAGACCCATGTCGTGGAACAACGGCACCCAGCCCACGAGCACCGACTCGCTGTCGACCAGGGTGTTGCGCGCGATCAGCTCGAGGTTGTGCGTCAGATTCCGGTGCCGCACGACGACGCCCCGGGGCTCCGACGTCGAGCCGGAGGTGTACTGCAGGTACACGACGTCGTCCGGGCCGAACCGGGCGGCCGCGCGGGCCAGCCGGGCCGCGGCCGCTTCCGGATCGGCGCGTTTGGCGCGATCGGACAGCAGCCAGGCGAGGTCGGGCCAGCTCGACGTCTCGCGGCCGTGCCAGCGGCCCGCCACGCCGTCGCGGACCGAGGCCAGCGTGATCAGCCTGCGGTATTTCGCATGGGTGAGGGCGACGCGGGCGCCGCAGTCCTCGGCGATGTGCCGGAGCTTGGGCAGCTCCCGGTCGAGATGCCGCGGGTCCGGGCCGGCCACCGGGACCGCGATCGCGCCGAGGAGCATGCACCCGAAGAAGCTCGCGACGAACTCCAGACCGTCGGGCGGGAAGACGAGCAGCACGCGGTCGCCGGGTGCGACCCCGGCCGCCTGCAGGAAGTCGGCGATGCCGGCCGCCCGTCGCACGATCTCCTGGTGGTCGGCGGTGTCGATCTGTTTCCCGTGGCGATCGAGGAACGTGTAGAGGGGCGCCCCGGGCGCGGCGTCGAGCCGGTCGGCCATGGTGGTCAGCAGGCTCGCGGACATCCGGGACTCCGATGAATGGGGAGTGACTGGTTTCGGACGTTACACCGGTCGTCGGGGCGGGAACCGGTTCCGCTGTGGAGCTGCCGAATTGTCCGTACGGTTGCTCGACGCACCGGTCATCCGTTCTCTTCGTACCGGCGGTCGTTCGGCCGGTGGCACCGGACGCCGGCGAGCCGGGCGCTCAGGTCGAGCCGCGGAGGATCAGCGTGGTGGGCAGTGTCGTCGGTTCCGGTGGGGTCGCCGTGCCGGCGAGCATGGCCATGAGGGACTCCGCGGCCGCTGTGCCGAAGCCGGTCTTGTCCTGCGTGACGGTGGTCAGGCCGGGCGGGATCAGCGCCGCCACCTCGATGTCGTCGAAACCGATGACGGCGACGTCGCCGGGCACACGCAGGCCGGCCTCACGGATCGCCTTGATCGCGCCGACCGCCATCTCGTCGCCGGCGGCGAACACGGCGGTCGGGCGGGGGTCGCGGGCCAGCAGTTTCGTCATGGCGGCGTGCCCGCTGTCCAGATAGAAGTCGCCGGCCACGACGTCGTCGTCGGCCAGGGGGATCCCGGCCTCGGCGAGCGCCTCCCGGAAGCCGGCCAGGCGTTGCGCGGCCGGCCAGTTGCGGGCCGGACCGGTGATCGTGGCGATGTGCCGGTGACCGCGCTCTATCAGGTGGGTCGCGGCCAGCCGGCCGCCGCCGGCGTTGTCGGAGGTGATGTAGGTGCAGTTCGGCCCGGTGAAGCGCAGGTCGAGGGCGACACAGGGCACTTCGGCGTCGACCAGGGCCAGCACCGCGGGGTCCCGGCTGCCGTTGTCGATGATGACCACGCCGTCGACGTTGTGGCGCTGGACGGCGCGCAGGAAACGCCTCGGGTCGCCCGGGCCGGCGCCCGGGTCGGGAGCGAGCATGAGCAGGTGGAGGCCGTGTGTGCTGAGCGCGCTCTTCAGCGCGACCAGGATGTCCTGCAGGAACGGATGCCGCCAGCCGGGGCGGCGGTGGTCGGTGTCCCACACGAGGCCGACCATGTGTGACTTCTTGGTCGCGAGGGTGCGGGCCGACTCGTTCGGCAGGTACCCGATCTCGGCGGCCATGCCGAGAACGAGCTGGCGCGTCTGCTGGCTGACCACCTCCGGGGTGTTGAAGACGCGGGACACGGTGGCGACGGAGACGCCGCACCGGCGTGCCAATTCTCTGATGCTGGACACGGCGAACACCCTAATGTAACCGGTTTCAAAACCGTAACAGCGCCGTGTCGGACGAGTCAACACAGTGGATCGCGTTACCGTTTCGTGACTTGACGGGAGCGGCACTCATCGATGCAGACTCTTCGCTCAAGGGGCCACACCCACTCCTTCGAAGTGATTCTCCGGCCGCATCCATGCCGGGCTTTCTATCGACTCAGCTCGTTCGACACTTCCGTTCTGCGGTATGTAACCGGTTTCATGTAACCGATTACATCAGGTGAAAAGGGGAGAACTGCCATGCTTTTGTCTCGATCCGTGCGGGCGGTGACCGCGGCGGCGGTGGCCGCGGTGATGCTGACCGCGTGCGGCTCCGGCAGCGACGACGGCGCGGGCAGCGACGGCGGCAACGTCACGCTGAACGTCAACTTGTTCGGCAACTTCGGCTACCAGGAGCTGTACGAGGAGTACGAGAAGGCGAACCCCAACGTCAAGATCAAAGAAAGCACGGCCGCCTACAACGATCATCACCGCAACCTCGCCACGCACCTTGCCACCAACTCGGGCGCCGGCGACATCGAGGCGGTCGACACCGGCTTCATCGCGCAGATGCGCGAGGTCGGCAAGCAGTTCACCGACCTCGGCACCGAGCGCCAGTCGGAGTACCTGCCCTGGAAGTGGCAGGCGTCGCTGACCAAGGACGGCCAGCAGATCGGGTACGGCACCGACGTCGGCGGCCTGGCCATCTGTTACCGGCGCGACCTGTTCCAGAAGGCCGGCCTGCCCACCGACCGCGACCAGGTCTCCGCGTCGTGGGCGAGCGGCTGGGACAAGTACATCGAGCAGGGCAAGAAGTACACCGAGAAGGCGCCGGCGGGCACCGCGTTCTTCGACGGCGCGGGCGCGCTGTACAACGCCGTCATCGGGCAGGCCCCGGTGGGCTTCTACAACGAGGACAACACCGTCGTCGTCGGCAACAACCCCGAGGTGCGCAAGGCCTGGGACCTGGTCGTCCAGGCGGTGCAGAGCAACCTGTCGGCCAAGCTGATCGAGAGCTCCCCTGAGTGGAACAACGGCTTCGCCAAGGGCCAGTTCGCGACCATCGCCTGCCCCGCCTGGATGATGGCCAAGATCAAGGACCAGTCCAAGAACGCGGCCGGCAAGTGGGATGTGGCGGCCGTGCCCGGCGGTGGCGGCAACTGGGGTGGCTCGTACCTGACCGTGCCCAAGCAGGGCAAGCACGCCGAGGAGGCGAAGAAGCTCGCCGCCTGGCTCACCGCGCCCGAGCAGCAGGCCAAGGTCTTCACCTCCAAGGGGCTGCTGCCCTCCATCCCGGCGCTGTACGACAAGCCGGAGATCGCTCAGTACAAGGACCCGTTCTTCAACGACGCGCCGGTCGGCAAGATCTTCACGACGGCCGCCAAGGAGCTGAAGCCGCAGTACCAGGGCCCGCGCACCGGTGACATCCAGACCACCATCCGCGACGGCCTGGTGCGCATCGAGCAGGGCAAGCAGAGCTCCGACGAGTCCTGGCAGCAGACCGTCAGCGACGTCGAGCGCCTCGCCAAGTAGCCCACCCGTACGGCCGGCGGTCCCCTGAGGATCGCCGGCCGTCCGGCGAGAAAAGGATCGACCATGGCCATCCCTGCGCTGACCGCCCGCCGGGCGAGACTGAACCGGCTCGACACCAAGGGCTCGCCCTACCTGTACGTACTCCCGTTCTTCCTGCTCTTCGGCGCGTTCGGTCTCTTCCCGCTGATCTACACCGGATACGTCTCGTTCAACGACTGGAACCTTCTCGACGCCGGCGCGCACGAATGGGTCGGCCTGGCCAACTACCGCGAGCTGCTGCAGGACCCGTACTTCTGGAACTCGCTCGGCAACACGCTGAGCATCTGGGTGCTGTCCACGGTGCCGCAGCTGCTCGCCGCGCTCTGGATCGCGCACCTGCTCAACCACAAGCTGCGGGCCCGCACCAGCCTGCGCATGGGTGTGCTGCTGCCGAACATCACGTCCATCGTCGCGGTGACGATCGTCTTCACCCAGCTGTTCGGCCGCGACTTCGGCATGGTGAACTGGCTGCTCGGCGTGGTCGGCATCGGCCCGGTCGACTGGCAGGCCGACACGTGGAGCTCCCACCTGGCCATCTCCATCATCGTGGCCTGGCGCTGGACCGGCTACAACGCCCTGATCTACCTCGCTTCCATGCAGGCCATTCCCCATGACCTGTACGAAGCCGCGGAGCTCGACGGCGCCTCGTCGGCGCAGCAGTTCTGGAAGATCACGGTGCCGATGCTGCGCCCGACGATCATCTTCACCGCGGTGATCTCGACGATCGGCGGCCTGCAGATCATCGCCGAGCCGCTGCTGTTCGCCGGCAGCTCGACGCCCACGGGCGGCTCCGACCGGCAGTTCCAGACGGCCGCGCTGTTCATGTACGAGCAGGGCTTCCGTGAGTTCCGATTCGGCTACGCCTCCGCCATCGCCTGGACGCTGTGCCTCGTCATCGCCGTCTTCGCGCTCGCCAATTACCTGATCACCCGGCGCATCGCCAACGACGAGGAGTAGTCGTGACCGTTCTCGCCGACCCACCGTCCACCCGCGCCGAGACACCGGCGCCGCCGAGCCGGGCCCGCCGGCGCGGTTTCGGCTATCCGCGCCGGGCCTCGGTCTGGACCTACGCCGCCCTGCTCGCGGTCGTGGCCGGATCGCTCTTCCCGCTCTACTGGTCGCTGGTCGTGTCGTCGCAGACCAGCGACGCCGTCGCCAAGGTGCCGCCGGTCCTGATCCCGGGCGGGCATCTGTTCGACAACATCGCGCGGGTCTTCGACTCCACCGACTTCGCCAAGGCGCTGCTCAACTCGTTCATCGTCAGCGGCTCGGTGACGATCTCCGTGGTCTTCTTCTCGACGCTGGCCGGTTTCGCGTTCGCCAAGCTGCGCTTCCGCGGCCGCAAGGTGCTGCTCGTGGTCGCCATCGGCACGTCGGTGGTGCCGCAACAGCTCGGCATCATCCCGCTCTACCTGCTGATGTCGGAGATCGGCTGGACCGACCGGCTCGCCGCCGTGATCGTCCCCGGCCTGGTCACCGCGTTCGGCGTCTTCTTCATGACCCAGTACCTCGGGCGGGCGGTGCCCGACGAGCTGCTGGAGGCCGGGCGGATCGACGGCTGCAGCACGTTCGGCCTCTTCTGGCACGTCGTGCTGCCGGCCGCGCGCCCCGCGGCGGCGGTGCTCGGCCTGTTCACCTTCATGCAGGCGTGGAACGACTTCTTCTGGCCGCTGGTCGTGCTGCAGAACAACGCCACCGTCCAGGTCGCGCTCTCCTCGCTGGCCAGCGGCTACACCACCGACTACACCCTCACCCTGACCGGCACGCTGCTGGCCACCCTGCCGATCCTGGTGATCTTCATGGTGCTCGGCCGGCAGATCGTCGGCGGCATCATGCAAGGAGCGATCAAAGGATGACGGACTCGGAACTGCCGCGGATGCCGGCCGGGTTTCTCTGGGGCGCCGCCACCGCGGCGTACCAGATCGAGGGGGCGGTGGCCGAAGACGGCCGCGCCGACTCGATCTGGGACACGTTCAGCCGCCGCCCGGGCGCCGTCGCCGACGGGAGCACCGGGGCCGTAGCCTGCGACAGCTATCACCGCTGGCGTGACGACGTGGACCTGCTCGACGGCCTGGGCGCGGGCGCCTACCGGTTCTCGGTCGCCTGGCCACGGATCGTGCCGTCGGGCGACGCCGAGGTGAACAAGCCGGGCCTGGATTACTACGACCGGCTCGTCGACGCCCTGTGCGAACGCGGCATCCGGCCGTTCGTCACGCTCTACCACTGGGATCTGCCGCAAGCCCTCGAGGACCGGGGCGGCTGGCGCGTACGCGACACGGGCCAGCGCTTCGCCGAGTACGCCTCCGTGGTCGCCGGGCGGCTCGGCGACCGGGTCGGCGACTGGATCACGCTGAACGAGCCGTACTGCTCGTCGATCGTCGGCTACGCCGAAGGCCGGCACGCCCCGGGCGCCACCGAGGGCCACGGCGCGCTCGCGGCCGCCCACCACCTGCTGGTCGGGCACGGCTTGGCGGTCGCGGCGGTCCGGGCCGCCGCACCGGGCTCCCGGGTGGGCATCACGCTCAACCTGTCCCCCGCCGTGCCGGCGACGGACACCGAGGCGGACCGGGACGCCGCCGCGCGGATGGACCTGCTGGTCAACCGGCAGTTCACCGATCCGGTGCTGGGTGGCGCCTACCCGGACGGGTTCGACCAGCTGTACGCCGGGGTGAGCGACCTGTCGTTCCGGCGCGCCGGCGATCTCGAGCTGATCGGCGCCCCGCTGGACTTCCTCGGCGTGAACTACTACTACCGGATCCACGCCGCGGCAGCGCCGTACGAGCAGCTTGATCCGGCCCTGCGGACTGCCTGCGACATCGGCGTACGCTCCGTGCCGCGCGAGGGCGTGCCGGTCACCGACCTGGGCTGGCCGATCGAGCCGCACGGCCTGACCGACACGCTGACCGGTCTCGCCACCCGCTTCCCCGGCCTGCCCCCGATCTACGTCACCGAGAACGGCGTCGCCGAGGTGCGCGAGGATCCCGGCCCGGACCCGGACCGCGTCCGATTCATCGCCACCCACGTGGCCGCCGCCGCCGAGGCCGGCCTGGACCTGCGCGGCTACTTCTACTGGTCACTCATCGACAACTTCGAGTGGGCCCGGGGGTACGGCCCCCGCTTCGGCCTGGCCCACATGGACTATCCGACGGGAAATCGCACCCCGCGGGCCAGCTACCACTGGCTGCGCGAGCAGCTGGCCCGGCAGCAGGCCACCACCGTGTGACGACGCAACCGCCGTGGATCGACGACCGACTGGTCGTCTCAGTGGACTTCGGCATCGGGGGCGCCGAAGGAGGCGAACATGTCGGCCAGCGACTGCGGCGCGTTGTCGTCGAAGATGAGCTCGAGACTGTCGGCGGACTCCTGGGCCACTGCTTCGCTGCGCGAGAACAGCTCCTGCTCGTACGTGGCCAGCGCCTTCTCGATGTCGCCCGGGTTGGCCGCGATCGCCTTGCCCAGCTCGGCGCCGTCGAACATGGCCAGGTTGGCGCCCTCGCCGGCGAACGGCGACATCACGTGGGCGGCGTCGCCGAGCAGGGTGACCCCGGGGATCCGGTCCCAGCGGTGCCCGACCGGCAGCGCGTTGATGGTGCGCGGGATCAGCGCGCTGTCGGCCTCGGTGATCAGGGTCTTGATCTCCGGGGCCCAGTCGGCGAACTCCTCCAGCAGCACGGCCTTGCCCTCGCCGGCGTCGGCCCAGTCGATGCCATCCAGCCACTCCTTCGGCTTCCTGAGCGCGATGTAGATGTGCAGGCTGCCATCGGTCTCCTTGTGGGCCAGGAAGCCCTGGCCCGGAGCGAGCGCGAACAGCATGCCGCCGCCGACCACCGAGGCCGGCCCGGGGTGCTTGCGGTCGGCGTCGACGTGGTCGACCTCGACGAACGAGATGCCGGTGTACGCGGGCTCGGCCTCCGACAGCAGTGGCCGGATCCGCGACCACGCGCCGTCCGCGCCGATCAGCACGTCGGCGACGACGGTCTCCCCGTCGGCGAAGCTCAGCTCGTGCCGGCCATCGCCCAGCGGCTTCGTGCCGGTGACCTTCTTGCCCCACTTGATCGTGCCCGCCGGCAGCGAGTCGAGCAGGATCTGCCGGAGCTGCCCCCGGTCGACCTCGGGCCGGTCGCCGGCGCTCTGCTCGTCCGGCTCCTCCATCAGCACGGTGTTGTGCTTGTCGAGGACGCGCATGGCCTGTCCGCCCTCGTGGATGATCGCCTGGAACTGCTCGAACAGTCCGGCGTCGCGCAGGGCGACCTGGCCGTTGTAGTCGTGGATGTCGAGCATCCCGCCCTGGGTGCGGGCGGCTGGTGAATCATCCAGCTCGTAGACGGTCGCGGCGATACCGTGGACGTGCAGGACCCGGGCCAGGGTCAGACCGCCCAGTCCGGCGCCCACGATGGTGATGGTGGGGGTGCTCATGATGCCTCCAGATGAACGAGTTCGTGACGAACGTGTTTTTCAGGGATAGGCGTTGCCGCCACATCAGCCGGCGCGCAGACCACCGATGAGGGTTTCGAAAGCCCATCGCCGGCGCTCATCGCCGGTGCCGGACAGGATCTCGTCGCGGACGTCGACCAGGTGCGGGTACGTGTCGCGGGTCGCCTCGGCCACCGCGAGGGCCAGATCCTGCTCCTCGCCGTCCGCGTCGGCCGACTCGTCCCGGCTGCCCTGCTCGGCCGCCATGGCGGTGGCCTGCTGCAAGAGGATGTCGACACCCCAGGCGGCCTGCCGCGCCGGCAGGCCGCCGGCGAGCAGCAGCCCGAGCATCGTGTCGATCAACCGCAGATAGTGCGGCCCGGACGGCCGCAGCGCGAGGACCGACCGCGCCAGACTCGGGTGGGCGAACAGCAAGTCGGTGTAGGCGCAGAGCAGGTCGATGAGCTGCTCGCGCCACTCCCCCGCGTCCGGCCCGCCGGGCTGCTCCAGCCCGGCGACGAGCTCGTCGAGGATCGCGCCGTGCAGCTCGGCCGTGTTCCGCACGTAGACGTACAGCGAAGCGGGCCCGGTGTCGAGCTCCGCCGCCAGCCGTCGCATCGTCAGCCGCTCCAGGCCCTCCTGCCGCATGACGTGCAGGGCGGCGGTCACCAGGGCCTCCCGGCTCAGGGGCGACTTGGCGGGACGATCACGGCGGCTGACGGGGACTCGGCGCGGGCTCATAACACGATCGTAGCGAACATGTTCGTCGAATGCACCGCGTCCGCTCCGCGGCGTACATCTCACACCTGGCCCGCCGGGCTCTCAGAGCTTGACTCCCCGCGCCCGCAGCCGGGCGATCACGGCCTCGATGCCGTCCCGGTCGATGACCTTGATGCCGGTAGCGCTCACATTCAGCCGCACGTGCCGGCCCTCCGAAGGCACGAAGTAGCGGCGGCGCTGCACATTGGGGTTCCACCGGCGGCGGGTGCGCCGATGGGAGTGGGACACGGTGTTGCCGAAACCCGGCTGCTTGCCGGTGACGTCGCAGACGAAAGACATGCGGCAGACTTTACAATGAAAATCGTTTCCAACAAGATGGGGGCATGACCGACTCCCGTCCCCACGTGACCGTGCTCGCCGGCTTCTCCGCCGCCGCCACCGACGCCGTGGCCCGCAGCCTGCTGGTCACCGATCCCACGCTGATCCTCGTCACGCACGACCTGAGCGGCGTTCGCGACGGCGTCGTCCGGCGCACCGTGCGCACCGCCGACGAGATTCTCGAGCAGGTCCACACCGAACTCGTGCACGGCTGCGTGTCCTGCACGTTGCGCGAAGACGTGCTGCCCACGCTCGCCCGGCTGAGCCGGGAGCACCCCGGCCGTGACCTGGTGCTGGCGCTGCCGCCGGCCGTCGAGCCGGAAACGGTCGCCGCGGCCGGGGTCGCCGTCGCCGACGCGGTACGGTTCGATTCCTACGTCACCGTCGTCGAGGCGGCCGGCGTGATCGGCGATCTCAGCAGCACCGACAGCCTGCGCGACCGCGGCCTGCACGCCGCCGGCAACGACGAGCGCGGCGTGGCGAACGTGGTGGCCCGCCAGATCGAGTTCGCCGACACGCTGGTCGTGTGGAGCACCCCTGGCGCCGACGCGCTGGAGCGGGATCGGCTCGCCGCCCTGCTGCACCGGCTGGCGCCGTGGGCGGCGCACGTGCACATCGGCGACAGCCCCAAGGTCGACTGCACGGGGCTCGCCCGGAGGCTGCTGCGCTCCGGGCGCCACGATCCGTCGGCTCCGGGCATGATGGGCCGGGCCCTCGAGGGCTACCCGATCGGCATCCACGACCGGGCCGGCGAGCACGGCGTCACCGCGATGCTGTTCCAGAGCCGGCGGCCGTTCCACCCGCAGCGGCTGCACGACGCGCTCGACGACCTGACCGCCGAGGCGCTGCGCGGCCGCGGGCAACTGTGGATCGCCACCCAGCCCGGCACGGCCATCGCCTGGGAATCGTCCGGCGGCGGCCTCATGCTCGGCAACCTCGGCCGCTGGCTGGCCGCGCTGCCCCGCGACCGCTGGAGCGAGGCGAGCGACATGCGCCGCCTCGCCGCCGACGCCGCCTGGGACCCCTACCACGGCGACCGGCACACCATGCTGTCGTTCGTCGGCTTCGACCTCGACGTCGACGCGATGACCGCAGCCTTGAGCGCCTGCCTGCTCACCGACGCCGAACTCGCCGACGGCGCGGACAGCTGGCGCGCCCTGCCCGACCCGTTCGCCGGCTTCTTCCCCACCGAGGACGCGGACCAGCCAGTGGTGACCGAGCCCGCCACGCCCTGACGAACCGTCAGCCGCCGCAGGCGGCGCAGGCGCCGGAGACCTCGAGGGTGTGGTCGCCGCCGAAGCCGACCTGGACATGCCTCGGTCGCCCGATTCCGCGCGGGAATCCGGCCGGGCAGGGCCTGCACGACTCAGGCCGGGGACGTGACAGGCAGCGTCGCCGTGATGGTGGTCCCTCCGCCCGGTGGGCTGCTGATCCGCAGCCGGCCCCCGCCGGCCTCGATCCGGTCGAACAGGCCGGTCAG